>JAGTRS010000044.1 GCA_018262195.1 Pseudomonadota bacterium
TTCCGCGAAAGACACCCTGGCAAAAGTTGACCCTGAACTCTGGCAGGCCATTCAGGCCGAAGTGCAGCGTCAGGAAGACCACATCGAACTGATCGCGTCCGAAAACTACGTGAGCAACGCCGTCATGGAAGCCCAGGGCTCCCAACTGACCAACAAATATGCCGAAGGCTACCCGGGCAAGCGCTACTACGGTGGCTGCGAATACGTCGACGTGGCTGAGCAGATCGCCATCGACCGCCTGAAGAAACTGTTCGGCGCCGAAGCCGCCAACGTCCAGCCGAACTCTGGCTCGCAGGCCAACCAGGCCGTGCTGATGGCCTTTGCCAAGCCGGGCGACACCATCATGGGCATGAGCCTGGCCGAAGGCGGCCACCTGACCCATGGCATGGCACTGAACATGTCCGGCAAGTGGTTCAACGTCGTTTCCTACGGCCTGAACGAAAAGGAAGAGATCGACTACGACAAGATGGAAGCCTTGGCCCGCGAGCACAAGCCGAAGATCATCGTCGCCGGTGCCTCGGCCTACGCCCTGCGTATCGACTGGGAGCGTTTCGCCAAAGTTGCCAAGGAAGTTGGCGCCATTTTCTGGGTCGACATGGCTCACTACGCCGGCCTGATCGCCGCTGGTTTCTACCCGAATCCGGTGCCGTTCGCCGATGTCGTCACCTCGACCACGCACAAGACCCTGCGCGGCCCGCGCGGTGGTGTCATCTTGATGAAGGCCGAGCACGAAAAGGCCCTAAACTCTGCCATCTTCCCCGGCCTGCAAGGCGGCCCGCTGGAGCACGTTATCGCCGCCAAGGCCGTGGCCTTCAAGGAAGCTGCTACCCCGGAGTTCCGCAACTACCAGGAACAGGTCATTGCCAACGCCCGCGTCATGGCGCGTGTGCTGGGTGAAGAACGCGGTCTGCGCATCGTTTCCGGCCGCACCGAAAGCCACGTCTTCCTGCTCGACCTGCGCGCCAAGAACATCACCGGTAAGGAAGCCGAAGCTGCGCTTGGCCGTGCCCACATCACGGTCAACAAGAACGGCATCCCGAACGACCCGCAGAAGCCGTTCGTTACTTCCGGCATCCGTATCGGTTCCCCGGCGATGACGACCCGCGGCTTTACCGAAATTGAAGCCGAGACGATCGCTCATCTGGTCGCCGACGTTCTTGAAGCACCGAACGACGAAGCCGTGGCTGCGAATGTACGTGCCAAGGTTTCGGCGCTGTGCAAGAAGTTCCCGGTCTACGGAGCTTAAGCGCCCGTGAAATGTCCTTTCTGCGGTGCCGAAGACACGGCGGTTGCTGATACCCGTCTCAATGATGAGGCGGACGTCGTCCGTCGCCGCAGAAAGTGCAATGCCTGTGACAAACGCTTTACCACCTACGAACGGGCTGAAATCCAGCTGCCGCAAGTGGTCAAGAAGAATGGTCTGCGTACCGAGTTCAGTCGTGGCAAGCTGCGCGCCAGTCTGGAACTGGCCTTGCGCAAGCGCCCGGTCTCCATTGAGTCGGTGGACGCTGCCGTGGCCGATATTGAAGAGCGCCTGCTGTCGGCCGGTGAACGAGAAGTAACGACGCAGCAATTGGGCGAACTGGTCATGCGTGAGCTGAAGAAGCTCGACAAGGTGGCCTACATCCGTTTTGCCTCGGTCTATCGCAATTTCGAAGACGTGGATGCTTTTTCCAAGGCCATCCGCGAAGTCTCTCCCGCTGCCAAGAAAAAATGAGCTTTACGGCCGTCGACCACGGCATGATGGCACGCGCCCTGCAGTTGGCCGAGCGCGCTTTGTGGACGACCTCTCCGAATCCCCGGGTTGGCTGTGTTCTGGTCCGTGATGGTGAAATCGTTGGCGAAGGCTGGCACGAAAAAGCCGGTGAGCCGCATGCCGAAGTGCATGCCTTGCGTGCCGCGGGCGAAAAGGCCAGGGGCGCAACTGCTTATGTGACGCTGGAGCCCTGCAGCCACCATGGTCGTACGCCGCCTTGTGCTGAAGCCCTGATTGCTGCGGGTGTTTCCCGTGTCGTGGCGGCGATGACTGATCCCAATCCATTGGTTTCTGGCAAGGGGCTGGCCTTGTTGCAGGCAGCGGGTATCGAAACAGCCAGCGGCCTGTTGGAGAATGAGGCGCGCGAACTCAACATTGGCTTTGTCTCCCGGATGACCCGTGGCCAGCCGTGGCTGCGCCTGAAAGTTGCGGCTAGTCTGGATGGCAAGACCGCATTGAACAACGGCGTCAGTCAGTGGATTACCGGGCCGGATGCCCGCCGCGATGGCCACGCCTGGCGGGCACGCGCATGCGCTATTCTGACCGGTATCGGGACGGTGCGTGATGATGATCCGCAACTGTTGGTACGCGATGTGGAAACGACCAGGCAGCCTTTGCGAGTGGTCGTCGACAGCAAGCTGGAAACGCCGCTGGGCGCGCGAATTCTGCAAGGTGGCCCGGTGTTGATTGCCGGGGCGGTTGATAACCCGGAAAGGATAGAGGCCCTGCGCGCAGTGGGTGCCGATGTGCTGATACTGCCCAATCCCTCCGGCAAAGTGGATTTGAAGGCGCTACTTGTTGCGCTGGCTCAACGCGGTATCAACGAAGTACATGCCGAAGCCGGCTTCAAACTGAATGGCTCCTTGCTGCGTGAGGGGCTGGTCGATGAATTGTTGCTTTATCTCGCACCCTGCCTGATCGGCCATGCAGCGAGTGGCCTGTTCAACTTGCCGGAACTGGCTACGCTAGACGGCAAGCAGCGTTTGCAGATTCGCGATCTGCGGCAGGTTGGGGCTGATATCCGGGTGCTTGCCCGGCCGTTGAATTCCGAGGCGAACTGACCCAATACTTTGTCAACGTCGCCTTACCGTGCTAACGCACTGTCTGCGGCTGGTCTTCGCGTCTCGCGTCAGTTCGCCTCAAAATTCGGGCCGCACACGGCGCAACCGGCGTCTTTCTTGAAGCGGATGGTGCGCCATTCCATGGTCAGAGCATCCAGTAGCAGCAGGCGACCCGTTAAGGACTCTCCGATACCAGCTGCCAGTTTCAGTGCTTCGGCCGCCTGCATGGTGCCGATGATGCCGGTCAGTGGCGCAAATACGCCCATCACCGCGCAGCGCACTTCCTCGACATCCTCTCCTTCCGGAAACAGGCAGTGGTAGCACGGCGAGTCGTCGCGGCGCAGGTCGTAGACGCTGATTTGCCCGTCGAAACGAATGGCGGCGCCGGACACCAGCGGCTTTCGATGATGTACGCAGGCACGGTTGATGGCGTGCCGGGTGGAAAAATTGTCGGTGCAGTCGAGCACGATGTCGGCTGAGGCAACCAGTGTGTCGAGCGCTTCTCCATATAAGCGCTGCTGCAGCGGCACGATATTGATATCCGGATTGATTGCACTCAGTGCCTGCTTGCCGGACTCTGCCTTAGCCAAGCCGACGCGGGACTGGGTATGCAGGATCTGCCGCTGCAGGTTGGTGAAATCGACGGTGTCGTCATCGACCAGCGTGATCTTGCCAATGCCGGCCGAGGCCAGGTACAGCGCAGCCGGCGAGCCCAAGCCGCCAGCGCCGATGATCAGCGCGTGTGAGGCCAGGATTCTTGTCTGACCTTCGATGCCGAGAGCGTCGAGCAGGATGTGGCGGCTATAGCGGAGTAGCTGGTCGTCAGTCATTTCAGGATCGGGGGTCGAGTTATTTGGATCGAGCGGTTTTGCCAACAACCCAATCCTCGATCCTGATAACTACTTATATTCTCGCCACTCCGGCGGGGTGTCATCGTGATCGCCATGGGGGTGATGCTCCCAGGCCTGCACGTAGGCTTCCTGGGCCGAGCGTTTCAGGCGCTTTTCTGGCGCGCCGAGGTTGTGGAGCTGGGTATCCTCGACATAATAGATCAGCGCTCTGGTCAGCTTGGTCATCAGCGTGTTGTCGAGGTGGTAACCCTTGTCGACCAGATGCTCGTCAAGCTCGCGCAGCGTGTGATCCTGCAGGTCATAGCTGACGCCAAGCGAGCGCTTTTCATACTTCGGCTGAATGGCAACAGCATCCAGCCTTTGCAGATCATCGGCCGCTTCCGGCACCTGGCCGGGCGGGAACTTGGAGAACTGAATCTCCCGGTTTTTCTTGAGGTCTGTGTTGGTCATCATCCCTCCTGATCAATGAACTATTGGGCTTTATTCTGCATGATCTGCAGACCCTTGAGTAGGTTAATCGCCTGCTGGAACTGGTAGTCACTCTTGCTGGCATATTCCAGGCGTTGCGGCAGTTCGTCCTCGGCGTCTTCCTTGCTGTTCTTGTCCTTGCCGGATTTGGCAGGAGTCTTGGCTGCCGGCTTCGGATCGGCCTTGGGGGCTTCCTTGTCGCGGTCGTTCGACAGGTGGCGGTCGAGATCGGCCTCACGCAGACGCATTGCCGCTGCAGCATTACCGTTCGGGCTTTCCTCGACAACGATGTCCGGCGTGATGCCCTTGGCCTGGATCGAGCGACCTTCCGGCGTGTAATAGCGGGCCGTGGTCAGCTTGATCGCCGTGTTGCCGGGCAGCGGCAGGACAGATTGCACCGAGCCCTTGCCGAAGGTCTGGGTGCCGACGATGATGGCGCGCTTGTGGTCCTGCAGGGCGCCTGCCACGATTTCGGAGGCCGAGGCCGAGCCGCCATTGACCAGTACGACCATTGGCACTTTCTTGGCTTCAATCGGCATGGTTTTCAGCGGATCTTCCTTGGTGCCGCGCAGGTAGTCCTGCGTGCGGGCCTTGAATTCCTGCTTGGCGTCTTCGGTGCGGCCGTCGGTGGAAACGACCTTGACGTCTGGCGGCAGGAAAGCGGCAGAGACGCCGATGGCGCCGTTGAGCAGGCCGCCCGGGTCGTTGCGCAGGTCGAGCACCAGACCTTGCAGCTTGTTGCCATCCTTATAAAGGGCGGAGACATGCTTGGCCAGTTCGGCGATGGTGTTTTCCTGGAACTGGGTGACTCGCACCCACCCATAGCCCGGCTCGATCAACTTCGACTTGACGCTCTGCACCTTGATCACTTCACGGACCAGGGTCAGTTCGATCGGTTTGGTTTCGCCCTTGCGGATGATCGACAGCTTGATCGGTGTCTTCGGCTTGCCACGCATCTTCTTGACGGCTTCGGAAAGCGTCAGTCCCTTGACCATGGTGTCATCGAGTTTGAAGATCAGATCGCCGGATTTGACGCCAGCCCGGTAGGCCGGTGTGTCCTCGATTGGGGAGACAACCTTGACCAGGCCGTCTTCCATGCCGACTTCGATGCCGAGGCCACCGAATTCACCCTGGGTGCCGACCTGCAGATCCTTGAAGGCATCGGCATCAAGATAGGCAGAGTGCGGATCAAGGTTGGCCAGCATGCCGGAGATGGCATTGGTGATCATTTTCTTGTCTTCGACCGGCTCGACATAGCCCTGTTTGATGGCGCTATAGACCTCGGCGAAGGTGCGCAGCTCCTCAATCGGCAGTCCGGGCTTCGCCTCCTTGTCGGCAAGAGCCGGGAAGTTCAGGCTGATCAATGCGCCGGCGACGAATGCGCCTACGGTCAAGCTAATGGTTTTCGTTTTGCTCATTTCAAGCTGGCCCATTTCATCGGGTCGATCGGTTGCCCTTGGTGGCGGAGTTCAAAGTATAAACCGGACTGTTTCTCCACCTTTTACGGCCTGGCCGACCTGCTTCAGTAGCGAATCGTTGTTGCCGTAGATCGACAGGTAGGCGTCGCCATGATCGACGATCAGCAAATTGCCGAAGCCGCGCATCCACTCGGAGAAGACGACGCGGCCGCCGGCAATCGCCTTGACCTCGCTCCCCGAGCCAGTCTTGATGAACAGGCCTCGCCAGGTGCCACCACCATCACGTGGCGAACCAAAGCGCCCGGAAACCGCACCGCGCACCGGCAGGCGCAGACTGCCCCGCTGACGGGCGAAGCTGCCGTCGCTGGCAGCTGGCTCGTAGCGGTTCTCCGTTTCTGCCTGGCGCGGCCGCGATGGTTCTGTCGAGGGGGCTGGGCGGGCGATTTCCCTTTCTTCCGTCTGGGGATGGCGTTTGTCCTTTTCTCGTTCTCTCTCGCGTTCTTTCTGCCGAGCGGCAGCCTGGCGTGCTTCTGCGGCACGCGCGGCTTCGGCCGCCTTGGCTGCCTGCGCAGCAAGAATTTTCGACAGCCGATCAATCAGTTGGGTCATTCGTCGTTCGTTTTGCTGCAGATTGCCGATTTCCTTGCGCTGGGCGCTGACCTTGCTGGAGATCTGGGCGTACAGCGCCTTGCGCTCTTCGCGCTGCTTTTGCAGATCAGCATGGCGTTTCTGTTGCTCCACCTCGATTTCAGCCAGTTCGGCACTGCGTTCCTTGGCGTCGGCGGCCAATGATTTTTTCTTGTCGAGCGTGGCGTTGATTTCGCCCATCAATTCGGCGCGGGTCAGGGCAATGGCAGACAGATAGTGCAGATCGCGCGCCATCTGGTTGGGGTCGTCGCCATTGAGTATCAGTTGCAGCGAGTCCGGGGTGCCACGCAGGTATTGCTTGTAGAGCAATTTTTCCAGTTGCGCTTGCTGCTGTCCCAGCGTGATGCCGAGTTCCTGCGATTGTTGTTCGAGACTCTTGAGCCTTGATTGCAGTCGGCTACGTTGATCGTTCAGCTCGTGTAGTTCGCGCTGCAGTCTGGATATCTGGCGTTCAGATTCGCGCAGGCGGTCGCCGGCATCCGCTTTGTTCTCTTCGCTGGTCGATAATTCCTTGCGCAGGCCCTCGATGCGGCTGCGCAATTCGCCAAGATCGGCCTGCTTTTCGGCAATTTCGGGCGCCGCGACGGACGGTGCGGATTTTTTTTCGCTCACCGATTGCTTGGCATCCACCAGCGGCGGTCCAAGGAAAACGGCGGCTATCAGCGCCGCCGTCAGCCTTTTGCCAAGGCGCCGGGTGGCGCACTTAGCTTTGTGGTAGGGTCCAGGAGTCATTGCGGCTTGATTTCGATTAAGCGAAACGCAAAACGCTATTTTATAATGCGGCATTAACCCAGAACGAGGTTTTATCTTGGAAACGCCTTCCTTCAGTTTGATTGACAAGCAAGAGCACATTGAGCTGGCTGCCCGTGCGCTGAAATCCATCGCGCACCCGTTGCGTCTGAAAATTCTCTGTGTGCTGGGCGAGCAGGAAGCCTGTGTCCAGGAAATCGTCGATGCGGTTGGGACGTCACAGAGCAATATTTCCCAGCATCTGGCGATCCTGCGAGAGAAAGGGGTGCTGGTCACCCGCAAGGACGCAAACCGCGTTTTTTATCGGGTTGGTGATCAGCGTACGCTGCAATTGGTCAGCATGATGCGTGAAGTTTTCTGCGGTACGGGAGCCTGATCGATGCCTATGGAGTTCATCAATCAGAACGTTCTGCTGATTTCACTGGTGGTTGTCAGCGGTATTTCATTGCTCTGGCCGATGTTTGCCCGCCCATCCGGTAACAGCGTCAGCCCCGCCGAGGCCACCCAGCTGATCAACCGCGAGGATGCCCATATCGTCGATGTACGTGAATCTGACGAGTTTGCTGCCGGACATTTGCCAGAGGCGAAGAACATTCCGGTGGCCAAGTTGGCCGATCGCATTGCCGAGCTGGAGAAGTTCAAGGACAAGCCGATCATCATCTGTTGCGCGAGCGGCATGCGCTCGAACAAGGCTTGTTCCGAGCTCAAGAAGCTTGGTTTCGAAAAGCTGCATAATCTGGCCGGTGGCGTTGATGCCTGGGTTGGCGCTGGCTACCCGATCAAGAAGGGCAGCAAGAACAAATGACCGCACCAGTGCTGATGTATACGACGGCAGTCTGCCCCTATTGCATACGCGCCAAGCAACTCCTGTCAGCGCGGGGCGTTACTCAGATCGAGGAAGTCCGGGTCGATCTCGATCCTGAGCGTCGTGATGAAATGATGCTGAAAACAAAGCGGCGTACCGTGCCGCAGATCTTCATTGGCGATACCCACGTGGGCGGCTGTGACGATCTCTATGCACTCGATGCAGCGGGCGAGTTGAAGCCCTTGCTCGAAGGCTGAACTGAACCGATTTAACCTCTGAAAGCAAATCATGGAACAAAACGCACAGCCCGTCTTCGGTATTGAAAAGCTTTACGTCAAGGATCTGTCGGTCGAAGTGCCGAACGCCCCGGAAATTTTCCTGGAGCGTGAGCAGCCGCAGGTTGAAATTCAGCTCAATACCGGCGGCCGCGCCGTTGGCGAAGGTGTCTATGAAGTGGTGCTGACCGTAACGGTGACCGCCAAGATGCCCGAAAAGACCGTGTTCCTGGTTGAAGTCGGCCAGGCTGGCATCTTCCGTATCCAGAATGTTCCGGAAGAGCAAATGGAGCCGCTGATTGCCGTGGCATGCCCGAACATTCTCTTCCCCTACGCTCGCGAAGCGGTTTCCGATGCGGTCAGCCGCGCCGGTTTTCAGCCGATCCTTCTGCAACCAGTCAATTTCGAGGGCATGTACATGCAGCGCCTGCAGGAACAGGCTGGCGCTCCGGCCGAAGTGCCGATTCAGTAAGATGACTACCATGTGGCGTCGCGTGCTTGTCGCCTTGTCGCTGATCGGCGCTGCTGGTGCAGCGTCGGCCATAGACTATCGTTCGATCAATGTGCCGGCGGCCATTCTGTATGATGCGCCGTCGCAGCAGGGCAAGAAGCTGTATCTGATCAAGGCACAGACGCCCGTTGAGGTGGTTGTAAGGCTCGATGGCTGGTCCAAGGTTCGCGATGCCGAGGGTACGCTGGCCTGGGTTGAGGCTCGTAACGTCAGTGAACGCCGGACGCTGGTGGTGACCTCGCCACGAGCCGAAATCAGGCAGATGGACAAGCCCGAGGCGTCGGTGCTGGCCGAGCTCGACAAATGGGTTGCCGTCGAGTTTATCGAGCCTGCCTCACCAGGCTGGGCCAAGGTTCGCCATCGCGATGGCGCAACGGGCTATGTCCGTTCGACCCAGGTTTGGGGTCTATGAAGATAACGCTGCTTGGTGCCGGTGCCTGGGGAACGGCGCTATCCATCGCTTTTTCTGGCAAGCATGAGCTGACGCTGTGGTCCCGCGAAGCCGATGTCGCAGATGATCTGCTCAAAACGCGCGAGAACCGTCGTTTCTTTCCGGGCTACAAATTGCCGGAAACAGTTGCGGTGTCGACTGATTTCGAGGCGGCAGTGGCCGGCGCCGAGTTGCTCGTTGTCGCCACGCCTATCGCCGGCCTGCGGCCGACTGTCGAGCGATTGAAGGCAATCGGCTGCAAGCTTCCCTTGCTGTGGGTTTGCAAGGGTTTTGAATCTGGTACTGGCAGCTTGCCGCATCAGGTGGTCGCTGAAGTTCTCGGCAAGGAGGCCCTGTGTGGTGCGCTTTCCGGTCCGAGTTTTGCGGAAGAGGTGGCGGCAGGGCAGCCGACGGCTGTTTCGCTGGCTGCCAACGATCCAGCCTTTGCCCGTGAGGCCGCGCGCCAACTGCACACGACGCGCTTGCGCATTTACGCCAACGACGATCTGGTTGGCGTCGAGGTTGGCGGAGCGGTCAAGAATGTGCTGGCCATTGCAACCGGTGTTTGCGACGGGCTTGGCCTCGGCCTGAATTCCCGTGCTGCGCTGATGACCCGCGGCTTGGCCGAAATCGCTCGCCTCGGTCTGGCACTGGGCGCCGAACGGCAGACTTTCATGGGGCTGGCCGGCATGGGCGACCTGATCCTGACCTGCACCGGTGACCTGTCGCGTAACCGTCGGGTTGGCCTGGCACTGGCGCAGAACAAATCGCTGCCACAGATACTCGAAGAACTTGGGCACGTCGCTGAAGGCGTCTATACCGCCCGTGAAGTCGATCGTCTGGCGAGCAAGCTCGGTGTCGAGATGCCGATCAGCGCTGCTGTTGCGGCTGTCCTTGATGGTCGTCTGACCGCGGCTCAGGCGGTTGAACGCTTGATGGCCCGCGATCCCAAGGAAGAGCTGGCTTAGACCGATCCTAGGAAGCCGGCCTGGCGCCAGGCTTCAAAAACAGTCACCGCAGCGGCATTCGACAGATTGAGGCTGCGCTGCCCGGCCAGCATCGGCAACCGCAAGCATCGTTCAGGGCTGAATTCGGCTCGTATTTCCGGTGGCAAACCGCTCGTTTCGCAACCAAAGACAAATACATCGTTTGCCTCAAGCGCCGTAGTGAAAGGGCTGGATGTTCCTTTGGTGGTCATCGCAAAAAGCCGACGACCGGCCAGCGCTGCCTTGCAGGCAGCCCAATCGGCATGGCGTACGACGCGGGCGTATTCGTGATAGTCCAGCCCCGCCCGCCGCAGATTCTTGTCGCTGAGGTCAAAACCCAGCGGTTCGACCAGGTGCAGTTCGGCGCCAGTGTTGGCGCACATGCGGATGATGTTGCCCGTATTGGGCGGAATTTCCGGATGGTAGAGAACGACGGCAAACACGCGGCTGCTTCCAAGAGCAAAGGGGCGGATTAAAACACGGAATCAGTGCCTGAGCGCGCGGGCAATCACGGCAACAGTGATCGATGCAGCGCCATGCAGTTTCAGGACGCGTGCGCATTCGTTGACGGTAGCGCCGGTGGTCATGACGTCGTCGATCAGCAACAGGCGCCGGCCCGTGAGGTCGGCGCGACATTCGAATGCGCCGCGTACATTTTTCTTGCGATCCTTGTGAGGCAGATCGGCCTGTGGGGGCGTTGGGCGCGTACGCAAGACATTGGTGTGATCGACCGGAATAGCGAGGCTCTTGCCAAGCGTTCGAGCGATTTCGGCCGACTGGTTGAAGCCGCGCTCAATCAGGCGTTGTGGATGCAGGGGTAGGGGAACGATCAGATCGAGCTCATCCGTCGCAATACGCGTGGCCAGTTGTTCGCTGCACCAGGTTGCGACGGCAAGTTGGTGGCCGTACTTCAGCACATGAACGATGCGGTCAAGCGGGAAGTCATAGTGGAACAGGGCGATGGTCCGATCAAAATGAGGGGTGTCCTTCAGGCAGGCGCCGCAGCGTTCCCCGTGTGTGGTTTGATCGGCGCAGAGCGGACAAAGATGAGATGGAAGGCCGGGCAGGTCGGCGTTGCATTTCGTGCAGAGAAGTTCGCTCTGGCTGTCCGCGCCGCAAAGCAGGCAACTGCCAGGCAATATTGCATTTCCGAGTTTTCGGGCCAGCGCCTTGATTCCGCCAGGGTGGGTTAAAATTGACATTGAGCCGGAGCGTCCTTGATAATTCATAATTACCGATGCGCTTCGCATCTGATTTTTATAGTATTTCTTACGCAAGGCCTCTCATGCAAGCTAGCTCCATCGCCGCCGTTTCCTCTGCTTCCCCGTCTGCACCTGCCCGTCGCTGGACGGTCGAGGAAGTGCTTGGTCTTTACGACCTGCCTCTGATGGATTTGATCTGGCGTGCCCAAGGTGTACACCGCGAACATTTCGACCCGAATGCCATTCAACGCTCGACGCTGTTGTCCGTCAAGACCGGCGGCTGTTCCGAGGATTGCAGCTACTGCTCGCAATCGGCCCGTTACGATACCGATACCGAGCGTGAACGTCTGATGCCGCTTGATCAGGTGATTGCCGCAGCCAAGGCCGCCAAGGACAAGGGCGCCTCCCGTTTCTGCATGGGCGCCGCCTGGAAGGGGCCGAAGGATAATGACCTCGACCGCGTGCTCGACATGGTCCGCGAAGTGAAGGCGCTGGGCATGCAAACCTGCGTCACTCTGGGCATGCTGAAGGATGGCCAGGCTGAAAAGCTGAAGGACGCTGGCCTCGATTATTACAACCACAATCTCGATACCGACAAGGAATTCTACGGTCAGGTTATCAAGAGCCACACGCATGACGATCGTCTCGATACGCTCGATCAGGTGCGTGATGCCGGCATCAACGTCTGCTCCGGCGGCATTATCGGCATGGGCGAGTCGCGCAAGAACCGCGCTGCGCTGATCGTGCAACTGGCCAACCTGCCGAAACCGCCGGAATCCGTGCCGATCAACAATCTGGTGCCGATCCCCGGTACGCCGCTGGCTGACAATCCCCGTCTTGACCCTTTCGAGTTCGTCCGGACCATCGCCGCAGCCCGTATCACCATGCCGACCTCCTGGGTTCGCCTGTCTGCAGGCCGTCAGGAAATGAGTGACGAACTGCAGGCCATGTGCTTCCTGGCCGGCGCCAATTCGATGTTCTACGGCGACTTCCTGCTCACGACGGGCAATCCGGACATCGAGCGTGACGATGCGCTGTTTGCCCGCCTGGGCGTCAAGGCAATTTGAGTTCTGAAAATTTGAGTTCAGGTTTTGTCGACCGGCAACAAGTCGGTCGACGCTTTTCCCGTGTTGCTGCCAGCTACGGCGAAGGCGATTTTTTCGTTCGCGAAATCGATCGCCGGATGCAGGAGCGCCTCGACTACGTCAATCTGCAGCCCAAGCGAATTCTCGATCTCGGCTGTAGCCGTGGAGGCAGTTTTTCCGGCTTGGCGGCACGCTATCCCAAGGCGGAACTGATCGGGCTCGATCTGTCGCCGGCCATGCTTGCGGCAGGACGTACGCCGCGAGCCAGTTGGCAGCGCTGGCTGGGTGTCGGTGGGCATGCTGATCGTATGCGTCTGGCGGCTGACGCGAGAAAGTTGCCTCTGGCGAGCCGATCCGCCGCCATGGTCTGGTCCAACCTGCTTCTACACTGGCTGGACGATCCGATTCCGGCGCTGGCCGAGTCGCATCGAGTGCTGGAGGTCGGTGGCCTGCTGATGTTCTCCACCCTTGGGCCGGATACGCTGAGGGAACTGCGCGCTGCTTTTGCCGATGGCTATGCCCATACCCAACGCTTTGCCGACATGCACGACCTTGGCGACATGCTGGTTGGCTGCGGCTTTGCCGATCCGGTCATGGACATGGAGGTCATCACGCTGACTTATGATGATCTCGATGCGATGTTTGCGGATCTACGCGCTGCCGGTTCAACGTGTGCCATGAAAGCGCGGCGCCATGGCTTGACCGGGCGCAATGCCTGGGCGACAGCTCGGGCTGCCTACGAGGGCATGCGCCGGGAGGGCCGTTTGCCTGCGACCTTCGAGGTGATCTACGGGCACGCCTGGAAAGCGGCGCCCAAGCAGACGCCGGACGGTCGGGCTATCGTTCGCTTCGACTTGCCGCGCAAGGCCTAGGAGGCGCTTGCGGGGCGTTGCGCCGGGCTATCAAAAAGCCTTCCGCCAGCACCCGATTCAATCCGGTTTTTGTTTGAAGAACTTCAGCGGTTTTGCCGACTGGAACTGCGGTACGGGAATTGCCTTGCGTCGGCGCTCGCGAATGCGCCAGCCAAGCAGGATGGCCAGCGCCACCGAATATGCCAGCGGCCACAGTAGCGCCGTTGCCTTGACCAGCCAGAAGTAATGCAAGGCAGCCAGGATGCCAATCAGATAAATGTTGCGGTGCAGTTCCTGCCACTTCCTCCCGCCCAATTTGCGAATGGCCCAGTTGTTTGATGTGGCGGCCAAAGGGATAAGCAAAATGAAAGCGGCGAAGCCAAGGCTGACGAAGGGACGCTTGAAGATGTCCTTGGCGATTTCGTCAACTTCGAACGAATGATCAAAGCCGATGAAGGACAGAAAGTGCAGACAGGCGTAGAAGAAACAGAACAGGCCCAACATGCGCCTCAGGCGGAGCAGCCAATGCCATTGAGTCATCGTGCGTAATGGTGTGACACACAGGGTGATCAGCAAGAGGTTGAAAGTCCAGCTGCCTGTCCAGCGCTGTACAAATTCGACCGGGTTGGCGCCAAAGTCATCGGTATATGCCGCCCATAGCAGACGCCCCAGAGGGAGCAGGCAAACGATGAAGACAGCCATCTTGATCAGGCCCAACTGGCGGCCGGCGGGGTTAAAACTCATGTCAGAAATTTTTCCTTAAGTCCATGCCGGCATACAGACCGGCAACCTGCTCGGCATAGCCATTGAAGGGCAGGGTTTTGCGTTTGAAGAACTCGCCAAGGCGCCGTTCGTGGCTCTGGCTCCAGCGTTTGTGGGGCACATCGGGATTCACGTTGGAGTAGAAGCCGTATTCGTCCGGTGATGACTTGGTCCATACAGTTTCGGGTTGCTTTTCGACAAAACGAATCCGAACAATGGATTTTGCCCCTTTGAAACCATATTTCCATGGGACGACCAGTCGAAGCGGTGCGCCATTCTGTTTGGGCATCACTTCGCCATACATGCCGACGGCAAGGATGCTCAGGGGGTGACGTGCTTCATCTAGACGGATGGCCTCCATGTATGGCCAGTCCAGAAAGGGCACGCGAACGTAAGGCATCTGCTCGGGGTCGGCCAGGCTCCAGAATTCGACGAACTTGGCGTTGCCGGTTACTTCGACACGTTTGAGCAGTTCGCTGAAGGGGATGCCGGCCCAGGGCACGACAGCGCTCCAGCCCTCGACGCAGCGCATCCGGTAGATACGTTCCTCGAGCGGCGCCCAGTTCAGGATATCCTCAATTGCAAAGGTTTTGGCAGCTTTGACCTCGCCATCAACAGTCACTGTCCAAGGCCGGGTGCGCAGACGGTGGGCGTGCTTGGCGGGGCTCTCCTTGTCCGGGCCGAACTCGTAGAAATTGCCGTAGCTAGTCATCGACTTGAATGGCGTCGGTTTGTCATCGAGCAACGAGAAGGGGCTGCTAATCAGCTTGCCCAGAGGCTGTCCCGGTCGGTCAACGTGTTCGGCACCGTAACCCAGGCCCAGCCCAGCAGTGCCGGCTCCAAGTAGCAGGGTGCGAATGAAATCCCGCCGGCTGGCATAAATTGCCGATTCGGTGATTTCGGAGGGTTGGGTGTCGGCGGGGCGACGAATCAGCATGGCAGTTCCTGTCTGTGGGCATGCCTAATAGTCGGCATGGGCCTGAAATCCTTACAGAATGGCTGGGGTGGGCTGAAGGTCAGACTGCCAGAATGCCCGCTGGTTCAGGCGGAAAGCGCTGTGCGCAGTTCGAGGATATCCTCCTCGGCTTCTTGTACCAGATCGGCGTAGCGTGCACGCTCCGCCTCGAGTGTTGCTGTTTGTTGTTCATCGTAGTTGGCGGTTTGCCAGGCGGGTTGGGTGTCGGCCAGCAGCTTGGCAAAATGCAGGACGTCACTGATCGAACAGGGGGTTTCGATGCTGCGCAACTGGTTCTGATCACGTACCGCATCGGTAATCGAATCCGGCAGGCCAAGGATATGCAACAGACTTTCACCAACCCCTTCATGCCACCCAGCGAGGAGTTCGAGCATCGCTGGCTCGTTATCACGATATTCGGGATATTCGGCGGCGCGATACATCAGGTAAAAAACGCCAATGTTATGGACCAGTCCGGCCAGCATGGCTTCATCTGGCTGTATGCGACCCAGATGGCGGGCAAGTACTCGGGCGATTGCTGCGACCTGGACCGAGTTTTCCCAAGTCTGGTGCGAAATTGTGTCGTAAGCGGAGAGGTTCTTGGATTTCAACATCTGATCCATTGCAACCGCCAAGGAGGTTGTCCGGACAATATCAAAACCCAGCCGGGCAATTGCCGCCCCCAAGTCTGAAATACGCTCCCCGCTCGGGTTGTGGATAACCGAGTTGGCAAGCCTTAGCAATTTGCTGGCAATCAGTGGCTCAATCCCAATTGCCTGAACGACCTGTTCAAGATCGGCGTCCGGATTCCTCAAGGTATTGCGGACCAGAATGGCTGCATCAAGGCAGGTGGGAAAATTGACATCGCCCGACAAATCCCGGGCGATGTCTTCAAGAATGCGAAAGTGAATACTGCTGCCTGACATCTCAGCTGGCAATGTAATGTTCCAACTGGGCGATCAGGAACTTCTGATCGCTGATGGTTTCCTTGACCAGATCGCCAATTGAAATCATGCCGACAACACCGCCCGCATCATCAAGTACGGGTAGGTGACGGAAACGCTTTTCCGTCATCAATGCCATACATTCGTCCAGCGTAGAGTTTGGGGTGACGTAGGCTACCCGGTCGCTCATGATTTCCCGAACCAGAGTTTCCTTGGAGGTTTTGCCCTGAAGAATGATCTTTCGGGCGTAGTCGCGTTCGGAAAATATCCCCACTAGTTGTTCGCCATCAAGTACCAGCAGTGCGCCAACCTCGTGCTGTGCCATGACGGTCAGCGCGTGATAAACCGTATCACTGGGTGCCACGACGGCCAGCGGGCGATTCCTGCCCGCAAGAAGCTGCTTGAGCGTCTTCATGTCTTGTCTCCTGCTCTGTTAGGGATTATGTGCCTTCAGTCTAGCCCCCTCGTCTGTCACTGCCAAGCCTGGAAAAGCAAAAAGGCAGCCGAAGCTGCCTTTTCCTTGCGGGTGTGCGTGTTAGCGAAGACCGGCAGCGTATTCAGCGACAGCTTTGATCTCGACGTCAGACAACTTGGCGGCGATTGTGCGCATCATCTTTTCCGGATCGTTGGCACGCTCTTCTGAACGGAACGTCTTCAGCTGAGCTTCGGTGTACTCCGGGAACTGGCCAGCCAGGCGCGGGTACTGGGCGGGCAGCCCGGCGCCAGCCGGGCCATGGCAACCGGCACAAGCCGGGACGCCCTTCTTAAAATCGCCCTGGCGCCAGATTTTCTGACCCAATGCGATCTGCTTCTCATCCTTGGCAGCAGCCGGCTTCAGCTTCTGGCTGGCGAACCAGGCAGCGACGTTCTTCATGTCTTCGTCGGACAGCGGAGCAGCCATGCCGGCCATGATCGGGTTGTTGCGGACGGCCGGCTTGCCATCGACCGACTTGAAATTGCTCAGTTGCTTGTAGATGTATTCTTCGACCTGACCGGCCAGGTGCGGATTGGCTGCCGCGGGGCTGTTGCCATCGGCGCCATGGCAGGCGACACAGATGGATTCAGCGATGACCTTGCCCTTGGCGGGGTCAGCTTTGGTTTTGCCTGCTTCGGAAGCGTGGGTGATGAAACTGGTGGCAAGAAGAATTGCCATTGCCGCTGTACGGATCATTTCGAACTCCTAATGCGCGTTTTATGGGCGCTTTGGCCGGAACGGAGGTTACAAACCTGTTATTCTATATTAGTTCCCCTTTTCCTAGGCGGGTCATCCGAGTTTTTTATGCCTCTGTTCCAGAAGGCGGTCTTTTTGACGACCGTCGCCAATCTTCGTGACTTGCCGCAGGACTCAGTCCGCGAAGTCGCTTTCGCCGGTCGCTCCAACGCCGGCAAATCATCAGCAATCAATACCCTGGCGGGTCGCGTACGGCTGGCTTTTGTCAGCAAGACGCCCGGTCGAACCCAGCACCTCAACTATTTCACGCTGGACGAAGGCAAGTATTTTGTCGATTTGCCCGGCTATGGCTATGCCAAGGCGCCGGAAGCGATCCGTTCACAGTGGGAAGGCTTGATCGGGCCTTACCTGAGCAAACGCGATCAGCTGGCAGGTCTGGTGGTTATCATGGACATTCGTCGGCCGATGACTGACCTCGATCTGCGCCTGATCGACTGGTTTCGTCCGACCGGGCGGCCGATTCATATTCTTCTCTCCAAATCGGACAAGTTGAGTCGGCAGGATCAGACGAAGGCGCTGCGCTCAGTCAAGGCGGAAGTGGCGACTTGGGGTGATGCTGATCTTTACTCGGTGCAGCTATTTTCCAGCTTGAAAAAGGCCGGGGTAGAGGAGGCTGAGCGCGTGCTCGCCAGCTGGCTGGAGATCGAGATCAAGCAAAAGGAAAACAAAGGGCCCCCGGATAAGGGGGGTCCGGGGGCCAAAATGCCCTAACGTGGTCAAGGCACCCGCTCAGGGAGGTGAAGCGGGAGACAGCGCGTGCCATCTGCGGAGTCTGACGCGGGTCAAAGCGATAAGTTCCGCGCTGTTGGAAAATTTTTCAGTGTCGAATTGATAGAGAGTGAAACATGGCTGTTGTTAGCGGTGGTTTTCCTGGAACACGGATGCGCCGGATGCGGCGTGATGATTTTTCCCGTCGCTTGATGCGGGAGTCGGTTCTTACGGCCGACGACTTCATTTATCCCGTTTTTGTGCTGGAAGGCGAGGGGCGCCTCGAAAAGGTATCGTCGATGCCCGGCGTCGAGCGCCAGTCCCTGGATGTCTTGTTGAAAACGGCTGAGCGTGCGGTGAAGTTGGGTATCCCGGCTCTGGCCTTGTTTCCTGTTGTCGATGCTTCACTGAAGTCGTTGGGGGCGGAAGAAGCTTTCAATGCGCATGGGTTGGTGCCGCGTGTTGTCAGGGCGTTGAAGCGCGAGTTTCCTGAGCTTGGTGTGATCACCGACGTGGCGCTCGACCCCTATACCAGCCACGGGCAGGATGGCTTGATCGACGAAACTGGTTACGTTCTCAATGACGAGACGCTGGAGGTGCTGGCCAGGCAGGCGCTTTGTCATGCCGAGGCCGGGGCAGATGTGGTCGCACCGTCGGACATGATGGATGGCCGTATAGCCCGTATCCGTGCCGAGCTGGAAGGTGCTGGACAGATTTACACGCGCATTCTGGCCTACTCGGCGAAGTACGCCTCAGCCTTCTATGGTCCCTTCCGCGATGCGGTTGGCTCGGCCGGCAATCTGGGCAAGGGCAACAAGTACACTTACCAGATGGACCCGGCGAATGGCGATGAGGCTTTGCGCGAAGTGGCGCTCGATCTCGAAGAGGGTGCCGACATGGTCATGGTCAAGCCCGGCATGCCTTATCTGGATATCGTGCGGCGTGTGAAAGACGAGTTCAAGGTGCCGACCTATGCCTATCAGGTCAGTGGTGAGTACGCGATGTTGAAGGCCGCGGCGCAGAATGGCTGGTTGAATGAGGAGGCTTGCGTGCTGGAGAGCTTGCTGGCCTTCAAGCGAGCCGGAGCCGATGGCATCCTGACTTATTTTGCACTCGATGCGGCTGAATACCTGAAGCGCTAAATCACCTATCAGGCAGCATAAAGGGTGGCCTTGGCCACCCTTTGCTTTTTCAGGCGCCCGGCGCGCCGGACTGCGACAGGCAGGCGAAGTAGAGCATGGGCCATTGCTGTGGCCATTGAGTCAGCGGTTCGCGGCTGAAGCCACTACGCGCATATTGCTCCCAGCGGCCGACGACATAGCAGCGCAGCAGATTGGCCAGGGCGCCGAAATCGGCGTCGGGCTTCAGGTTTTCCTGCGTCGCCGCGATACGCAAGGCCTGTTTCATGGCGGCCTCGACCTTGTCGAGCAGGGCGTTGATGCGTGTCTGCAGGCGTTCATTTTCATTGACCAGCGCATCGCCGATCAGCACGCGGGTCATGCCGCGGTTTTTCTGGGCAAAGCGCAGCAACAAGCCGATGATCAGTTCGATCTGTTTGAAGCCTTCGCTTTCTTCGGATGTGATCTGGTTGATCACGCTGAACAGGCTTTGCTCGATGAATTCGATCAGGCCTTCGAACATCTGGGCCTTGCTGGCGAAGTGGCGGTAAAGGGCTGCTTCGGAGCATTCCAGCTTGCCGGCCAGCGCGGCGGTGGTGATCTTTTCCCCCTTCGGGGTTTCCAGCATTTCGGCCAGCGTCTGCAGGATTTGCAGGCGACGTTCGCCCGGTTTTGTTGCCATCAGTATCCCCTCTCTGATTATCAATTTTGTTTGAAAATTATAATCGACCGCAGCGTTTTGCCAGCTGTAGGGCAGAGTTGATTTTGACGTCGACAAAGGGCGACTGACGTAAGCCAGTACTTACCCATACGGTTTTCATGCCAAGCTTCTTGGCGCTGACCAAGTTGGCCAGCGTGTCTTCAACCATGATGCAGCTGCGTGGGTTGAGATGCTCTGCCTTTAGTAGAGCCCGGAATCCGGCCAGCATGGGTTTCGGCTTGAAACGGAGATTTTCGACCGAATAGATGGCGTCAAAGCATGTTCGTAGGCCGGTGATGTCGAGGACAGCTTCCGCGTAATGCCGAGGCGCATTGGAAAAAATGATCTTCCGACCCGGAAGGCGGCGCAGCATTTGGATCAGCGGCTTGTCGAAAACGACCATGGGCTTCAGGTTGGGGAATTGATGTGTTTCCCACAGAAAATGCTTCGGATCGGTGCCGTGGTGGCGCATCAGGCCGAGCAACGTGGCGCCATAGCGGGTCCAGTAGTCTTGCCGGATACGCGTTGCTTCGTGTTCGTCGACGCCAAGATGCTGTTCAATATATCGGCGCATCGACTGGTTGATGTGGGGAAAAATATGCGGGGTTGCGTTATGCAGAGTGTTGTCGAGATCGAACAACCAAACCGGGTTTTTCATCGCAACTCCCGTGTCGAAAAGGAAAAAGCCCGCAGCAGCGGGCTTTTTGTATGTGCAGCCGACATCAATGCGACTTGATCATCGTGCCGACGCCATGGTCGGTCAGAATTTCCAGTAGCAGGGCGTGCTCGACGCGGCCGTCGATGATATGGACTCCCTTGACCCCATTACGTGCAGCATCAAGGGCAGAACCGATCTTGGGCAGCATGCCGCCGGAGAGCGTGCCATCCTCAACCATTTCATCAATTTGCTTCGGGGTGATGCCAGTGATCAGTTCGCCCTTCTTATCGAGCACGCCGGGCGTGTTGGTTAGCAGTACCAATTTTTCGGCCTTGAGGACTTCGGCGATCTTGCCAGCGACGACGTCGGCATTGATATTGTAGGTTTCGCCATCCTTGCCGACGCCAATCGGGGCAATCACCGGAATGAAAGACCCTTTGTCCAGATGGTCAATCAGCGTCGGGTCGATCGAGACGATTTCTCCGACTTGGCCGACGTCGATCAGGTCACCTGGGTTGTCCTTGTTTTCCAGCATCAGCTTCTTGGCGCGGATGAAGTTGCCATCCTTGCCGGTCAGGCCAACGGCCTTGCCACCGTGCTGGTTGATCAGGTTGACGATGTCCTTGTTGACCTGACCGCCGAGCACCATTTCAACGACTTCCATGGTCTCGGCATCGGTGACACGCATGCCCTGGATGAACTCTCCCTTTTTGCCGACGCGGGCGAGCAGGTTTTCGATCTGTGGGCCGCCGCCATGAACAACGACGATGTTGAAGCCGACAAGTTCGAGCAGCACAACGTCGCGGGCAAAACAGCTTTTCAGGTGCTCGTCGGTCATTGCGTTGCCGCCGTATTTGACGACGATGGTCTTGCCGTGGAAACGTTTGATGTAGGGCAGGGCTTCGGCCAGAACGGCGGCCTTGGTGCCGGGGGACAGGTCTTCAATGCTCATGGCGGGCTCCAAGTGGAATCGCCGCGGATTGTACAAAGAAAAAGGCCGGAACGGGGTCCGGCCTTCCTGTTCAAGATCATTGACTCAATCGATATTCAACCGCTTGGTCGGGCTGGCGGTGCGTTTCGGGAGTGTCAGTTCGAGTACGCCATCGTTGAATTTTGCCGCTGCCTTGGCGTCGTCGATATCCTGTTCAAGCTGGAAGGAGCGGGAAACCTTACCGAAGTAACGTTCGGAGCGAAGGATTCGATCTCCTTCCTTGATTTCCTTTTCCTGCTTGGTTTCGGCGCTGATGGAGACTTGATTCCCGTCGACAACAACGTGAATGTCCTCTTTCTTGACGCCCGGTAGTTCGGCGTGCACCAAGTAATTGTCGCCTTGTTCCTTCACATCCATCTTGATCGATGGCGGCTGAGCCTGTGCGTTGTTGAAATCAACAGGGCGAACGAAAAAGCCGCGGAAAAGATCGTCGAATGGATCGAGTCGAGTGATGTTTGCCATGTTTGCCTCCTTGGTTGATCAAACTTTCCTGCTACCAATATAGGAGGCATTTTTGTGGTTTCAAGTCCTCGCGCGGAGTCGCTGTGGAAGCATCAGGATGGCGTCCCGGTTGCTCCATGAGAAGCACAGTTCGGCAGCTTGCTGCCATGGTAGCCATTGCCAGTGGCTGTGTTCATCCGGCGCCGTTGTGATCTCGATCGGCTGCGGAACCTGCAGGCTAAAGACGTGTTCGGTATTATGAGTGATGCCCGGTGCGTAGCGGTGACGCCATTCGCTGAATATCTCGTAGGTGTTCGTCATCGACCAGTCGACGAAATGCGCGGTCTCAGCCTTGATACCTGTTTCTTCGGAGACTTCGCGTTGTGCGGTGTCGATTAGTGCCTCGTTTCCCTCCCGGCTACCGGTGACCGATTGCCAGAATCCGGGGTGGGCTGCCCTTTCCAGTACGAGTATGTCGAGTGCAGGAGTATGGATTACGACCAGAACCGAGAGGGGTTGCTTGGCGCCGGTCATGTCTCGGGTAGCGCAGGAATGCCCCGTGCTGGCGCATCGAGCAGTATCCAGAAGGGGGCGTGCGAGTCCCGCCGGGTTTCTACTGCAGCCTGCAATACTTCGATCAAGGTTGCGAAATCATCAGGATCGGCTGCCCGTAGATTGGCGATTCCGTTAATCAAAAGAACATGCCCTTTTGCCGGCAACCAATCGGGGTCAATCAGGCAATCGTATAAGGCGTCAAAATTGGCGCCGTACCAGATCGGAAACTTGAATGCAGATCCCAGTTCAGCCAAGACCCCTTCTGTCGACGAGGGTTTCGTAATGTTGGCAGCAAGGATGCAGAAGCGCGCTCGGGATGCCGCTTCTTCGATTGCGGATTGTCGAGATCCGCTCAGGTAGTAGACCCCTGAAGCGCTGGCATTCTTGAGCAGGTTTTCGTTCATCGGGAGGCCTCTATTCCTTAATCCGCCGGAATGTGCGGTAGTGATCGTCGGAGTAGTAGTACTCGCCGCCTCGCCCCGCGATGATACGGCGTGGCCCGCGATCCCTGCGCCATGGCGTTTTGACGGTGTATTCCCGATAGTAGCCTCGCGGATGTAGCGGCAGGCGTTTTTCGAAATTGCCGAAAGTAATACCATCGCGTTCGTAGGGGAAAGGCCCGCCTTCCTTGATCAATTCCAGAGTTTGGCGGGCTTCGCGAGGTAAGTCAGTGCTTGCTACGCTATCGAGCGTAGCGTAGCGGTCAAGACTGAAACCAAATGCGCTTCCGATCGCTAGCCAGGCAACGATCAGGAAGCGCAAAAGGTTTTGCATGGTCGCTTAGGACTGGCCGACTTCGACCTGCGTCTCGACCTTCTGGCGAAGGCGAATGTGCAATTCGCGCAGTTGCTTTTCGTCCACGCCGCTCGGCGCATCGGTCAACAAACATTGGGCGCGTTGGGTTTTCGGGAAAGCGATTACGTCGCGGATCGATTCGGCGCCGGTCATCATGGTAACGATGCGATCGAGACCGAAGGCCAGGCCGCCGTGTGGCGGAGCGCCGTATTTTAGCGCGTCAAGCAGGAAGCCAAACTTGGCCTGCTGTTCCTCCGGGCCGATGTTGAGCGCGGCAAAGACCTTTTCCTGCACCTCGGCGCGGTGGATACGCACCGAGCCGCCGCCCAGTTCCCAACCGTTGAGCGCGAGGTCGTAGGCCTTGGCCAGGCACTTGCCCGGATCGCTGACCAGCAGGTCGAGATGTTCGTCCTTGGGGCTGGTGAACGGATGGTGGCAGGCCGACCAACGCTTATTTTCGTCGTCGTACTCGAACATCGGGAAGTCGATGACCCACAGCGGCGCCCACTTGGCGCCGGTGACGAAGCCCTTCTCGTGGCCGATCTTGATGCGCAGGGCGCCAAGGGCGTCGTTGACGATCTTGGCCTTGTCGGCGCCGAAGAAAATCAGGTCGCCGGACTGGGCGCCCGTTCGCTCAATGACAGCCCGCAGTGAGGCCTCGGAGAGGTTTTTGACGATCGGTGACTGCAGACCAGTTTCGTTGATCTGGCTGGCATCATTGACTTTGATGTAGGCCAGGCCCTTGGCACCGTAGATGCCGACGAACTGGGTGTAGGCGTCGATTTCGCCGCGGGTCAACGTGGCGCCGCCCGGGATGCGCATGGCGGCGATGCGCCCGCCTTCGCTGTTGGCAACGCCGGCGAAGACCTTGAAGGCGACGTCCTTGAAGGCGTCGGTGACTTCGGTCAGTTCGAGTGTGACACGCAGGTCAGGTTTGTCGGAGCCGAAGCGGTGCATGGCTTCAGCGTAGGTCATGCGCGGGAACTCAGGCAGGTCGACGTCGATAGCTTCTTTGAAAACGGTGCGGATCAGTTTTTCCGTCAGAGCCATGATATCGGCCTCGCTCATGAACGAGGTTTCGATATCGACCTGGGTGAATTCCGGCTGGCGATCAGCGCGCAGGTCTTCGTCGCGGAAGCATTTGACGATCTGGTAGTAGCGGTCATAGCCGGCAACCATCAGCAACTGCTTGAACAGTTGCGGCGACTGCGGCAGGGCGAAGAACTGACCGGGGTGGACGCGCGAAGGCACGAGGTAATCGCGGGCACCTTCCGGGGTAGATTTGGTCAGCATCGGCGTTTCGATGTCGATGAAGCCGTTATCGTCGAGGAAGCGGCGGAAGGCACGGGACGTTTTGTAGCGCAGCATCAGATTGTTCTGCATCTGCGGGCGGCGCAGGTCGATGACGCGATGCAACAGACGGACGTTCTCGGACAGATTATCTTCGTCCAACTGGAACGGCGGGGTGACCGATGGATTCAATACCTCGATCTCATGGCAGAGGATTTCAATTTCTCCTGAGGCCAGGTTGGCATTGGTCGTGCCGGTCGGGCGTGGGCGTACCTTTCCGGTAATCTTCAGGCAAAATTCATTGCGGACAGATTCGGCGACGGCGAAGGTGGCTGCACGATCAGGGTCGCAAACAACCTGTGCCAGGCCTTCGCGATCGCGCAAGTCGATGAAGATGACGCCGCCGTGGTCGCGCCGGCGATGGGCCCAGCCGCACAATGTGACGATTTGCCCGTCGAGGGCAGCATTGAGTTGTCCGCAATAATGGGTACGCATGAAACTTTCCGGTTGATTCAGGTGTTGGTGATGACTCGAGGGTGCGGTTGGGGAGCCACGACACCCATCGAGATGATGTATTTAAGGGCTTCGTCGACGGTCATTTCGAGTTCTATGACATCCTTTGCCGGCATCATTAGAAAGAAGCCGGAGGTCGGATTCGGCGTGGTGGGAACGTATACGCTGACGTACTCACCGTCCAGGTGGTTGACAATGTCGCCACCCGGCTGACCAGTCTGGAAGGCGATGGTCCAGCTTCCTTGATGAGGATAGCGGACAAGAAGTGCCTTACGGAAGGCATTCCCATTGGGTGAGAAAAGCGTATCGGAAACCTGTTTGACGCTGTTGTAGACCGAGTTGACGACAGGGATGCGCGCCAGTAGCTTTTCCCACCAGACCACCAGTTTTTGCCCGATGAAATTTGCAGCCAGCAGGCCCGTCAGCAGAATCATGGCCAAGGTCAGTACTGCGCCAGCGCCAGGAATGGCGAAACCGACCAGGCTTTGCGGATGCATTCCCTCAGGTAGCAGGCGCAAGGACTGGTCAAGCGTACTGACGATGAGCGACAGTACCCAGCCAGTAATAACCAGCGGGACCCAGATCAGTAGTCCAGTAATGAAATAACGCTTGATCAGTTGGCCACGCACGACGAGCAGCTTCCTTCCCCGGTCTGACAGGGCGCTGGGGCGGCGGGTTTGCCGCCACCCTTGAAGTCGGTGGCATACCAGCCGTTGCCTTTGAGCTGGAAGCCGGCCGCAGAAAGCTGTTTGCTATAGCTTTCCTTGCCGCATTCCGGGCAGGTGGTCAGCTGCGGATCACTCATCTTTTGCAGATGCTCTTTCTGGAAGCCGCAGGAGTCACAGCGATATTCGTAAATCGGCATGGGAATCCTCCAAAACCTTGAATTATAACCGAGAGTCTGAATACCCCATATCGGGTTGATTAGAGCTATTTCAACCGATCATGCCGAGGTACGTGTTGGTGATCTGTGCGCCCCAGAATAGCGCAATTCCACCAGCGGCTGCCAAGTAGGGGCCAAAGGGTATGGGAATGTTGCGGCCGTGGCGGGCGACGATGATTAGTGTGATGCCGACAGCGGCCCCAACCACCGAAGACAGCAATATGATCGCAGGCAGCATCTGCCAGCCAAGCCAAGCGCCCAGTGCGGCAAGCAGCTTGAAGTCGCCATAGCCCATGCCCTCCTTGCCGGTTGCCAGCTTGAATAGCCAGAACACACTCCAAAGAGCCAGATAGCCAGCTATAGCTCCGACGACAGCCGAAGGAAGGTCTGCAAAAGTGCTCCAGAGATTGAAGAGCAGTCCCAGCCATAGCAAAGGCAGTGTGATTGAATCGGGAAGTAACTGGGTGTCCAAGTCGATGGCTGACAGGGCGATCAGCGCCCAAAGCAGTAGAAGTGCCCCAATGCTCTGCGCAGTCGGGCCAAAGTGCCAGGCGACACAAGCTGACAGCAGTCCGGTGATCGCTTCTACGATCGGATAGCGCGGAGATATCCGGCGTCCGCATCCGGAGCATTTTCCCTTCAGGATCAGGAGGTAGCTCAGTAGTGGAATGTTTTCCAGCGCCGTTATCTGGTGGCCGCAATCCGGGCAGCGGGATCTTGGTTTTGCCAGCGATAATGGCTCAGGATCGGCCGGAAGGGTTTCGCCCCGAAGTTCTGCGCATTGCCCTAGCCAATCCCGCTCCATCATCTTGGGCAGTCGGTGTATGACGACGTTAAGGAAACTGCCGACACAAACACCAAGTAGCCCAGCTACGGCAGCTAGGCCGCCCAGGGTTTCAGGGAGCATCACACCACCGATCCCAACTTGAAGATAGGCAGGTACATAGACACGACCATTCCGCCAATCAATACACCAAGAACGACCATGATCATTGGTTCCATCAAACTCGCCATTGCGTCAACCGCTTCGTCGACTTCAGCTTCAAAAAAGTCAGCAACCTTGGAGAGCATTGAGTCGAGCGCACCAGATTCCTCTCCAATGGCGACCATTTGAGTCACCATATTTGGGAAAAGGTTTACATTTTGCATCGCTGTGGTCAGATTGGTGCCGCTAGATACTTCACTTTGAATTTGCCGAGTGGCAATTTTGTAAACATGGTTCCCGGCTGCGCCGCCGACGGATTCAAGTGATTCGACAAGGGGTACTCCAGCTGCAAACATGGTGGATAACGTTCTGGTCCATCGGGCAATGACCGACTTCCGTACAATGTCACCGAAAACTGGCAGCCGAAGAAGGAACCGGTCCATCGCCATCTGGACTTTCTCTGATCGCTTCCAGCTCTCTAGAAAGGCATAGAGAGCACCGCCGATTATTCCAAATATAGCCCACCAGTAAGCGACAAAAAAGTCTGAAATAGCTATTACGACCAAGGTTGGGGTCGGTAGGTCAGCGCCGAAGTTCTTGAAGACCTCCTTGAACGCTGGAATGACGAATATCATGATCACCGCTGTGATGACGAACGCAACTACGAGCACAGCGATCGGGTAAAACAGCGCTGACTTTATTTTGCTCTTGATTGCCAGGATTTTTTCCTTGTAGGTGGCAAGACGATCTAGCAGGGTGTCGAGAATGCCCGCTTGCTCGCCAGCGGAAACAAGGTTGCAATAGAGCGCGTCAAAGTACAGCGGAAATTTGCGGAACGCTTGGGATAGCGAACTTCCGGTTTCTACATCAGACTTGATGTCAAGTAATAGCTTTCCGACTGCCGGATTTGAGTGGCCGCGACCGACAATATCGAAAGACTGCAGCAATGGAACGCCCGATTTCATCATGGTTGCCAATTGTCGGGTGAATAGAGCGATGTCTTTGTCAGTGATTTTTCCGCCAGTTTTAAAACGGATTTTTTTTACCTTGGTATTGGTGATGCCTTGCCGGCGCAAGGTGGTCTGGACGACCGACTCGCTGGCAACGCGCATCTCGCCACGAACGGTCTTGCCATCCTTGTTCCTGCCCTCCCACTGGAAGGTGCTTTCCTTGACTGCCGAGGCCTTGCGTCTTGCGGCGGTAGCCATACAGGTTCCTTTTCGTTAAGCGTTGGTGGTGCTCAGCACCTCGTCAAGCGAGGTCACACCCTGTTTGACTTTGATTAGTCCGGATTCGCGGAGGTTTTTCACGCCTTCCGCTTTGGCCTGGGCACCCAGATCCAGAGCTGATGCTCCACTCATGATCATGCGCTGCATGGCTTCGGAAATGGGCATGACCTGATAGATGCCAACTCGCCCCTTGTAGCCGGTTCCTTTGCAGCGTTCGCAACCGCCTGGGCCGAATAGTGTCCAGGAACCATCCAGGTCGCTTTCTGAATAGCCTGCGTCCAGAAGTGCCTGGTCGGGTACTGTCATTGGCTTTTTGCAATTGCACAGCCGTCGCGCCAGTCGTTGGGCAGTAATCAGCAACACGCTGGAGGCGATGTTGAACATGGGAACGCCCATGTTCATCAGCCGGGTCAGCGTTTGCGGTGCATCATTGGTGTGCAGCGTGGAAAGAACCAAGTGACCGGTTTGGGCTGCCTTGATGGATATTTCGGCTGTTTCCAGGTCGCGGATTTCGCCGACCATGATGATGTCCGGATCCTGGCGCAGGAATGCCTTCAACGCCACGGGGAAGGTCAGGCCGGCGCGGTCGTCTACGTTCACCTGGTTGATGCCGGATAGATTGATTTCTGCCGGATCTTCTGCGGTCGAAATGTTGATGCCATCCTTGTTCAGGATGTTCAGGCAGGTGTAGAGAGAGACTGTCTTGCCAGAGCCTGTCGGCCCCGTAACCAATACCATGCCGTAAGGGCGACTGATGGCATCCATCAGTGCGGCTTTTTGCTCGGGTTCGTAGCCAAGCGCCTCGATACCCAGCGTTGCTGAACTGGGGTCAAGAATACGCATGACGATTTTTTCACCCTGAAGCGTCGGCAGCGTGCTGACCCGGAAGTCGATTGCGCGGTTTTTTGAGAGCACCAGTTTCATCCGGCCATCCTGTGGCACACGCTTCTCAGCAATGTTCAGTCGGGATATGACCTTGATACGAGATGCGATCTTTTCCTTGATTGCCAACGGTGGCGTTGCGACTTCACGCAAGATACCGTCAACACGGAAACGGATACGGTAGAACTTTTCATACGGTTCGAAGTGAATGTCCGATGCACCATCATTAATGGCGTCAAGTAACATTTTTTGGATAAATTTGACGACCGGAGCATCGTCAATTTCCTGCCCGGCGGCTTCGTCAGCCTTGCTGGAGGCTTCTTCGTCCAGAAAGTCGAGGTTGAGGTCCTCGCTTGTGAAATTTTTCAGCGCCTCGGCTGCGGACTCTGCGTACTTGGTAACTAGCGGCGCCAGTTTCGGGTGTTCGACGACGATCGGGTCTACGGCTAACCCGGTCTGAAAGCGGATTTCGTCGAGGGCGCGCAGGTTGGTTGGATCGGCGATTGCCACCGATAGGCGATTGCCGCGTTTGTTGAGCGGGATGACCTTGTGCGTTGCAATCAGCTTGCGGTCAATGGCGTCCGAGGGAATGTGGGCTTCGTCGAAAGCGTTGAGATCAAGCAGTGGGTAACCAAAGGTATCGGCGACAAAACGAGCAATGTCGATCGCGCTGGACTTTTGGCTCGTAATGATTTGCTCGATCAGCGAGGTCTTGGTGCTGTGGGCCTGCACCAACAGTTGTTCCGCCTCTGCCTCCTTGAGATGCCCGGCCTGGACGAGCGCACGCGCCAAGCCGCTAAGAGGAGGATTTTGAGGGGTTGCTGCCATTGATCGATGTTAAATGCCGTTTAGATCGCTTGATGATGCTACGTAGGCGATTGTTTGTAAAGGCTGTGGCGGGTTTTGCTTAGGCAGCTTCAGGGCGGAAGATGCGCACCGTGACAACGCTTCGGTCTTGAGTCTGCAAAATTTCTACTGGAATGCCCGCTAGCTTGATGCTTATTCCTGATTCTGGAATGTCTTGAAAGTGTTCGAGAATAAGGCCGTTGAGCGTTTTGGGGCCATCAATCGGAAAGTTCAGACCCAGCATGCGATTGATGTCCCGTAGGGGGCGCGAACCTTCGACGATGGCGCTGCCCTCATCTAACCAATGGAGTTCATGACCAAGGCCGGGAAGGGTGGTTGTGAAGTCGCCGACAAATTCCTCAATGATGTCTTCCATGGTCAGAAGACCGAGGATTTCGCCATACTCGTCTACAACGAAGCCAATGCGCTGGCGGTTTTCCTGGAAAAAGGCAAGCTGCAAAAAAACGGGGGTGCCCGGGGCAATGTAATAAGGTGACTGCAATTGTTGCAGCAGGGCAGATTCGTCGAAGTCCGGGTCGCCAAGATTGGTAAGCAGGCGGCGAACCGGCAGCACGCCGATCAATTGGTCCAGCGATTCACGACAGACCGGAAGTCGGCTGTGATGGCTGGTGGCGAGCTGGGCGTGTACCTCATTCCATTCCTGGTCGAGATTGAGTATCTCAATGTTGCCGCGGGGCGTCATGACGTCCTCGACGGTAATGTTGTTCAGTTCAAACAGGCTTGAAAGAATTGCATGGTGCTTTTGCGGCATCAGGTGTGAGGACTCGAGCACCAGACTGCGCAATTCTTCAGGGGATAGCTTGGCCGGGCCATCGGAGCTTTGGGGCGCCAGGCGAAAAAACCGAAGCAGGGCGCTGGCGAAGAGGTTGATGAACCAGACTGCAGGGTAGAAGAGCCGAAGTAGCGGCGTTAGAACGTAACCCAAGCGGATAGCCAGACGGTCGGCGTGGGTGGCGCCAATGATCTTGGGGGTGATTTCCGAGAAGACCAGAATGGCAAAGGTGACAGCGAGAGTGCCCACGGCCAGTGCCCACTTTTCTTCACCGAACAGCGCGATGGTGATTACCCCGACGAGTGTTGCTGCAGCTGAATTGACTAGATTGTTGCCGAGCAGGATGACGCCGAGCATTTTGTCGGTCTTGTCGAGCAAGGCGATTGCTTTTTGTGCACCACGGTGTCCGGATTGAGCCAGATGGCGAAGGCGGAAGCGGTTGCTGGCCATCATGGCTGTTTCGCTTAGCGAAAAGAACGCAGATAGTGCCAACAGGACAACCAGCGCTATGAGCAGTGCCGATAGCGGAAATTCATCCACGACTTAGACTCGTCCCAGGATGACTTCAGCGACAAAACGGCTGCCCACATAGGCGAGGATCAGCAAGGCAAACCCCGCGAGGGTCCAGCGCAGTGCGCGCTTGCCACGCCAGCCCCAGGCATGGCGGCCAATCAGCAGTGTCGCAAATATGCCCCATGACGCGAAGGCGAACAGGGTTTTATGGTCAACCGTTAACGGCTTGCCGAATAGCGCCTCGGAGAAAAAGACCCCGCTGCCGACGGTCAGTGTGAGCAGGACAAAACCGACCAGCAGCATTTTGAATAGCAACGATTCCATGGTCAGAAGTGGCGGCAGGCTCGCCAAGCTGCGTTTCAGGGAACGATTGTGCAATGATCGTTCGGTGAATCCCATAAAAATGGCGTGAAGAGCGGAAAGCGTAAGCAGACTGTAGGCCAGCATGGCGGCCAGAAAGTGCAGCTTGAAGCCGGTAGCGCTGGCGTGAGCGACCAGATGAACATTCGGGAAAATCACTGGCAGTAAGGTGCAGGCAGCGGCCAGGGGCAGGACCATGGGCTGCATGCCTTCCATGCGAGCCATGAAACTTTCCAGCCAGTAGATCAGTACCGCCAGCCACATCATTAGCGATAGCGCGAAGCTGAATGAAAAGCGCATGCCGGCCTCTGCGAACAGGGCCTCGTACAGCCCGGCGGCGTGGATTGCGAGGGCGACGGCAATGGTCAAACGTTCCCAAGTTTGCATCGGGCAGGCAACGCACTGATTCTCGCTTTCGCGCCAGCGTGTGTTCCAGAAATGGAAGCCGAGGGCTCCGTAAATCAGGGCGGCGAGGATGTGCGGCAGAAGCTGAATTACAATATCGACCATCCTTGAATTCTACTAGAAGCCCAAACGACATGCTCGATAACCTGACCAACCGCCTTGCCCGCGTCATGAAGACGTTGAAGGGCGAAGCGCGCCTGACCGAAACCAACATCGGCGATGCCTTGCGCGAAGTGCGTATGGCGCTACTGGAGGCCGATGTGGCCTTGCCGGTAGTCAAGGATTTCATCGCAGCGGTCAAGGAAAAAGCAGTCGGCGAAGAGGTGATTGGTTCGCTCAGTCCTGGGCAGGCGTTGATAGGTGTCGTGCATGCCGAACTGACCAAGATCATGGGGGATGCCCACGAAGGTATCAATTTCAACACTCAGCCACCGGCCATCGTGCTGATGGCGGGCTTGCAAGGTGCCGGCAAGACGACAACGGTTGGCAAGTTGGCCAAATTTCTCAAGGAAAATCACAAGAAAAAAGTCTTGGTCGTTTCCTGTGACGTTTATCGTCCGGCTGCTATTGAACAGTTGAAGTCGGTAGCTGCGCAGGCGGGTGTTGATTTCTTCCCGTCTGCTGTTGGTGAGAAGCCGGAAGCGATCGCTGCGAGCGCCATCGATTGGGCCAAGCGCCATTACCACGACGTCCTGCTGGTGGATACCGCGGGGCGACTGGCTATCGATGAAGAGATGATGGCCGAAATCAAGCGTCTGCATACAGCGATCAACCCGATTGAAACGCTGTTTGTGGTCGATGCCATGCTCGGTCAAGATGCGGTCAATACCGCCAAGGCCTTCAACGAGGCTTTGCCATTGACCGGCGTTGTGTTGACCAAGCTGGATGGCGATGCGCGTGGTGGCGCGGCGTTGTCGGTGCGCCACATCACTGGCAAGCCAATCAAATTTGCCGGTGTTGGCGAAAAGCTGACCGGTCTGGAAGCATTCCACCCCGAGCGGATGGCATCGCGGATTCTCGGCATGGGTGACGTGCTATCGCTGATCGAAGAGGCTCGCAAGGGGCTGAACGAGGAAAAAGCGGTTGCCTTCGCCAAAAAACTGAAATCGGGCAAAGGCTTTGATCTCAACGATTTCAAGGAGCAGATGGCCCAGATGCGCAACATGGGTGGTCTGTCAGCGTTGATGGACAAGATGCCGGCCCAGATTGCCCAGGCGGCCGGCCAGTTGCCAGCGGGGGCTGAGAACAAGATGATCGGTCGGGTCGAAGGCATCATCAATTCGATGACACCGGCCGAGCGAGCCAAGCCTGAACTGATCAAGGCCAGCAGAAAGCGTCGTATCGCGATGGGGGCGGGGGTGCAGGTTCAGGAAGTGAACCGGCTGCTCAATCAGTTTGAAACGACCCAGAAGATGATGAAGCAGTTTTCCAAGGGCGGCATCGGCAAGTTGATGCGCGGCATGAAAGGCATGATGCCCGGCATGGGTGGAATGGGGCGCTGATCAGCGGGCAGCCTGCGCCAAGCGGGCCGTTTTTTCGTAGCCCCACTGGTTTTGCCAGGCTGCCCGAACCATGTTCGGGTACTCCGGCTTGCCCAGACTGCCGTTGTAGCGACCTAGGGCGCGGAAGAGGTCGCCACGCTCTATATCCAGATAGTGGCGCAGGATCGTGCAGCCATAACGCAGGCTGGTGCGCAGGTCGAAGAGGTTGTCGTCCGGACGTCCAATGACTTTTACCCAAAATGGCATGACCTGCATGTAGCCGCGGGCGCCGGCTGATGATACGGCGTACTTGCGGAACCCGGACTCGACTTGCATCAGCCCGAGTACCAGTTGAGGATCCAGGCCGGCCCGCGTTGCTTCGTAATGCACGCTACGCAACAGATCAATACGATATTCCCGGTTCGGAATACGCTTTTCCAGGCGGGGTGACATGGCAGCCAGCCATTCGACCGCCTCCATGGGGGTCTTGAACGAACTGACGGCCGGGCGAGAGTCTGATACGGCCTTGTGCAATGCCGCCTGCACGCTGGCCGAGAGCGGTTCGTACTTCTGTGCGCCGGCATGGGCTGCCGACGCGCCAAGCAATACGAGGGCCGCAATCAGGCGGCGCACAGCTTCCCTTGCAGGAGGGGCAGGATTTCACCTTGTGCAACCATCGTTGCCTCTGCATCGGTGCGGCTCTTGTACTCGACCTGGCCCTCTTTCAGACCTCTCTCGCCGATCACTACGCGATGCGGGATACCGATCAGTTCCATGTCCGCAAACATCACGCCTGGGCGCTCATTACGGTCATCAAGCACGACATCGATGCCAGCCTTCTTGAGGTCGGCGTAAAGCTGATCGGCAGCTGCCTTGATGGCATCGCTCTTGTGATAACCCATCGGCACGATGCAGACTTCGAACGGGGCGATGGCAGGCGGCAGGATAATGCCCTTGTCGTCATTGCCTTGCTCGATAGCGGCGCCGACGATGCGCGAGACGCCGATGCCGTAACAGCCCATTTCCATGATCTGGCTCTTGCCGCTGTCGTCCAGGTAGGCGCAGTTCAAGGCCTCGGCATATTTCTGGCGCAGTTGGAAAATGTGTCCGACCTCAATGCCGCGCAGGATTTCCAATTTGCCCTGGCCATCAGGAGAAGGGTCGCCGGCAACGACGTTACGAATATCGAAAACCTCAGGCTCGGGCAGGTCTCGGCCGAAATTGACACCTGTTATGTGATAGCCAGCCTCATTGGCGCCACACACGAAATCGCTCATGTTGGCCACGCTGCGGTCGGCAAACACGGCTACCTTGGTAGCGTCGATCGCAACCGGACCAATGAATCCCGGCTTGCAGCCCAGTCGTGCGATCACTTCTTCGTCCGTGGCGAAGCGAAATGGATTGATGGCGGCAATTTTGCTGGCCTTGATTTCATTCAGTTCGTGGTCGCCACGCAGCAGCAGCAGGGCAAAGGTTTGACTACCATCTTCCTTCTCGCTCATGACGGCAATCGATTTGACGATCTTGTCGAGCGGCAGTTCGAGAAACTTGGCGACATCGACGCAGGCCATTTTGCCCGGCGTATGGGTCTTTTCCATCGGCTTGGCAGCAGCGCTACGTAGGGTGCTTGGCGCAACAGCTTCAGCTAGTTCGACGTTGGCGGCATAGCCGGAGTCCGGGCAGAAAGCGATATCGTCCTCGCCGGAATCGGCCAGAACATGGAACTCATGCGAGCCGGTGCCGCCGATCGAACCGGTGTCAGCAGCGACGGCGCGGAACTTCAGGCCGAGGCGGGTAAAGATTCGGCTGTACGTGTCGTACATGTTGCCGTACTCGCGCTTCAGGTCTTCAAAGGAGCTGTGGAAAGAGTAGCCGTCCTTCATCAGGAACTCACGGCCGCGCATTACGCCAAAACGGGGGCGGATCTCGTCGCGGAACTTGGTCTGGATCTGGTAAAGGTGAATTGGTAGTTGGCGATAGCTTTTCACGTCACGCCGCACGACGTCGGTAATTACTTCTTCGTGTGTCGGGCCAATGACGAATTCGCGTTGATGGCGATCCTTGAAACGTAGCAGTTCCGGGCCGTACTGTTCCCAGCGGCCGGACTCTTGCCACAGTTCAGCAGGTTGAACTGCCGGCATCAGCAACTCCAGCGCACCTGCATTATTCATCTCTTCGCGCACAATATTCTCGACCTTGCGTAGTACTCGCAACCCCAAGGGCATCCAGGTGTAAATGCCTGCAGCGGCACGTTTGATATAGCCAGCCCGCAGCATCATTTTCTGGCTGATGACTTCGGCGTCGGAGGGCGCTTCCTTGAGAGTGGTAAAAAAGAACTGCGAAGTGCGCATGGGATGCTCTTGAATTCGTTGCGAAACCTCGATTTTACACGGTCCCGCTTCTTTGCATGTGGGCGCCCTTTGTGAAAGAATCCGGGTAACTATTAATTTTTGCAGGATTTCTATGCTCGATCGTGAAGGCTATCGCCCGAACGTCGGCATCATTCTTTGTAACGGAAGGAACGAGGTTTTCTGGGGTAAGCGCATACGGGAGCATTCCTGGCAGTTTCCACAAGGTGGCATCAAGCGCGGCGAAACGCCCGAAGAAGCCATGTTTCGTGAACTGCATGAAGAGGTCGGGCTTCTGCCCGAGCACGTGCGCATCCTCGGACGAACCAAGGGCTGGTTGCGTTATGAAGTGCCGACACACTGGATCAAGCGCGAATGGCGCGGTTCCTACAAAGGCCAGAAGCAAATCTGGTTTCTGCTGCGACTGGTCGGACGTGACAGCGACGTCAGTCTGCGTGCGACCAATAAGCCCGAGTTTGATGCTTGGCGCTGGAACGATTACTGGGTGCCGCTCGATGCAGTGATCGAGTTCAAGAGGCTCGTTTATGAGCAGGCGCTCAATGAGCTCGTTCGCTTTCTTGATTTTGATCGCAAAGGGGGGCGCCATAGAAAAGACCAGGAGCCCTTTCCCGATCTTTCTGACAGTGTTCAGCCCGGAGAGTAGGCATGTACTGGTTTAGTAAAGTTGCGCTCTCGCTGATCTCTTTGTTGGCGACGTACTCTTTGGCCTGGGCAGACTTCGAAGAAGATTACGAAAGCAAGCAATGGCAGGAGGTCGAGGTAACCCTTCCGGAGGCGCCAAAGGAGCGTAATCTTGTGTCCTTTTACGTCAGTGCGGCCACCAGCAATCGTTTCTATATCGATGCTTCGACATTGAGCGTCGGTGGTGACGGGGTGGTGCGTTACGTTCTATTGGTTTTGTCACCCGAAGGTGGGCGTAATGTCACCTTCGAAGGAATGCGTTGCGAGTCGCGGGAGCGGCGAATCTATGCCTCAGGGCGGTTGGACGGCTCGTGGTCAAAGGCCCGCAAAAACGAGTGGGTTCGCATTCAGGATGCTTATGCCAATCGACATCATGCGGCACTCTTTCTCGACTATTTCTGTCCGTTTGGCAACATCGTACACAATGCGGCAGAGGCCAGAAATGCGTTGATGCTTGGTGGTCACCCAGATAACAAGCGCTGGTAAAAATGTCACCTGATCAGTTGATTGTCGAGTTTGATCGTGCGCTACGTACGGTGCTGGCTCCGGCGCGTAGTGTCCGGCCTGTGCCGGGTAGTGCCCTGCCTGAGGCTGAGCTGGATGTCGCCCAGAAGCATCATGTTGCCGGTCTAATGCGGGTCAATCACTGTGGTGAGATTTGTGCGCAGGCCCTATATCAAGGGCAGGCCTTAACCTCGCGTGACCCTTCAGTTCGGGATGCGCTGCGTAGCGCAGCGGATGAAGAGACAGAGCATCTTGCGTGGACCGAACAGCGTATTGGCGAGCTGGGCGGGCGAAAAAGCCTACTGAATCCGGTTTGGTATTTAGGTTCACTGACCCTCGGTCTCGCTGCCGGTGTGTTGGGCGACAAGTGGAATCTGGGCTTTCTTGCCGAAACCGAGCGCCAGGTTGAGGCTCATTTGGATGGGCATCTGCTGAGTTTGCCTAATGATGATTTGCGTTCTCGGGCAATTGTCGACCAGATGAGGCTGGATGAAATCCAGCATGCAGAGACGGCGGTCCATTTTGGTGCTGCCGAACTGCCCGCTCCGGCCAAGGCTCTCATGAGGGTTATGGCCAAGATCATGACTGGCATTACCTACCGAATCTGACCTGTGGCTGGCAAGGTAAGTCTCAGGATTCTTCGATGATCTCGAAGTCGTAGGTGATCTCGGCGGTCTTGCCAATCATGATTGATGCCGAGCAGTACTTGTCTTTAGAAAGTTCTATGGCGCGGGCGACTGCCTCGGGCTTCAGCTGCTTTCCTTTGACGCGGTAATGGAAGTGGATGCTGGTAAAGACCTTGGGGTCGCTTTCTGCGCGCTCGGCTTTCAGGCTTACATCGCAACCGCTAACGAGCTGTCGGCCTTTCTTGAGAATCAAGACGACATCAAACGCCGAGCAGCCTCCTGTGCCAGCTAACACCATTTCCATTGGACGAAGGCCAATATTGCGCCCACCTGCTTCTGGGGCGCCATCCATTACGACAGCGTGACCGCTTCCTGTTTCTGCAACAAACGACATTCCTGCGTCGTTACCCATCCATCTAACAGTGCATTCCATCGATATCTCCTTGCTGTGCCTAAATTTTAGCGGATATAGGATCAATTTGGATTTCGGCATGTATTGCTGCGACGCAGCAATTTCGATTGAGTTTGGTAGGTGGTTTGCCGGCTCCGCGTGGTTTAAATATTAGTGAACTATATTGATGAATATGTTATTTAATCAAATAAAACATAGTGTTAAAGTATATTAATATTTTCAATTATGTTATTAATAAAACATTTGTGCGCCGCACAAATAATTCTTGCGCGCTACGTTTGCTTCGGGCAAAATGTGAAGCGTACGAACTGTAGTGGCTTTGAAGCGATAAGTTCTTCAGTTCAGATTTGTCTCCTCCACCCTCCTCCTTTGGTGTGGATTTAACGCGGCTCTGCGAGCCGCGTTTTTTTTGTCTAATTCTCCGATTGCTCGAGAAGGCATTGACAGCGGCTTGTAGAGTCGATTAAAATCCGCGCCTTTCTCCAATCCGCGCCCAATTTTTTTCAGGACGGCACACTTATATGAAAACGTTTTCCGCCAAGCCACATGAGGTGAAGCGCGAGTGGTTTGTGGTAGACGCCACAGACAAGGTGCTCGGGGCTGAAGATAAGAAGTACTTCCGTCACTCTGGCTATCCGGGCGGTATTTACGAAACCAACTTCAAGAAAATGCAGCAACGCTTCCCGGGTCGCGCCTTGGAAACTGCCGTCAAGGGCATGCTGCCGAAGGGTCCGCTGGGCTACGCCATGCTGAAGAAGCTGAAGTGCTACGCCGGCGAGCAGCATCCGCATACTGCCCAGCAGCCGAAGGCTCTGGAAATTTAAGGGGTCATCATGGCTGAAAGTTATTTCTACGGTACTGGTCGTCGCAAGAGCGCCGTTGCCCGTGTTTTCATGAAGCGTGGTTCCGGTGCCATCGTTGTAAACGGCAAGCCGGTTGATCAGTTTTTCTCCCGCGAAACCGGCCGCATGATCGTGCGTCAGCCGTTGGCGCTGGTTGAGCAACTGACCGGTTTCGATATCAAGGTTAACGTTATCGGCGGTGGCGAATCAGGCCAAGCAGGAGCTGTTCGCCACGGCATTACCCGTGCCCTGATCGAATATGATGCAGCGCTGAAGCCTGCTCTGTCGAAGGCTGGCTTTGTTACTCGTGATGCTCGTGAAGTCGAACGTAAGAAGGTCGGTTTCCACAAGGCTCGTCGTCGCAAGCAGTTCTCCAAGCGTTAATTTGCTTCGAGCGCAGAAAAAGCCGCCTTTTGGCGGCTTTTTTGTTTTTCGGGTGCGCGGTATGATGTCTTTCCTCGAAATGCGATAACCAGGGTCAATATTTCTGACTCGATCCGATGTGTTCGGGAGGGGCTCTCCGGTTCTGCGTTTGGTATTCAAGCCGGGTTTGTTCTATCGCAAAGTGATGCGGGGTTGGAGTGAGGACCTGTTGAATATGGAAAAATCTATTGTGCGAGGAGAGGTGGTGGCGCTATGCCGACCTCTGTTGTTTCCTTGAAACTGAAGCGCTTCCGTTATCGGTTTGGGATTTCCGCGCCAAGGGTGGTTGTGCGCAGTCATGTGCCGTGGCAATGGTTGGTGCCGCCATTTGTCTTGTTGGCGCTTTTGTTGGCCGTTGGTGGATGGTTGGTTGCTCAGAAAAAGGAAGCAGGGGTGTTGGGGGCTGAGGTTGAGAGCCTTCGTCAGCAGCTTAAAGCCCAGAGTGATGAGCTAAGTGTTCTGCGCACAATGGCTGGAACGGGCCAAAGTGCCGTGAGTATAGAGCGAGCAGCACAGCAGCAGTTGCTGGGAAAAATCCAGGGGTTGGAGGCGGAAAATGCGGTGCTCAGGGAAGATATTCTTCTTTTTGAACGATTGATTCCGATTGCGGGAGAAGGTACTTCGATTCGTATCGAGAATTTCAGGGTTTTAAAGGAGGCTGAAACGCGTTTTCGTTATCGTTTGCTGCTTGCCTTCCACTCAGACAAGCAAACCCCGGATTTTCGTGGTCGCTTGCAGCTTGCAATTAAGTACGCTAACGGCGGCAAGGTCTTGCAATTGCTGTTGCCCGAGGGGCGTGAAAATGCCGCCGAATTTCAGTTGGAAATTAAGCATTTTCTACGCCGTGAGGGGGGGTTTGAGTTGCCGGCTGGTGCGGTTTTGCAGGGTGTTGAAGCGCGTGTATTGCAGGGTGATACACTCAGGGTGAAGCGATTGGCCCAATTTTAGGAGTAACCCATGTTCGGGAAAAAAAATGAAAATAAGCCTCAAGGGCGTATCGACAGCCTCATTGGCGCAGGTACGCGTGTAGAGGGGAGTTTGTATTTTACCGGGGGGTTAAGGATTGATGGCGAGGTGAAAGGAAGTGTTCAGGCGGCAGATGGCGCATCGTCTTCAACCTTGGTGCTAAGTGAGCATGCGCGTATTGAAGGCGCTGTGGCTGTTGCGCATCTTGTGACGAATGGCACAGTAGTTGGGCCTGTTAACATAACGGAAACGCTAGAGATGCAGTCGAAGTCCCGCATCGTAGGTGATGTGGAATACGCCGCCATCGAAATGCACCAAGGAGCGGTGATTGAGGGGCGTTTGGTTCATTCGGCTAGCAAGTCGGTGGAACTAAAATTGGCTGCGTCGGCCTAAACGAATTGACCGGAATTGCACTGGCTCGCATAATCTCGCACGAAATTTCTTTGGAGTTGTCCTCATGAACGCAGTTAATGAAATGGCTATCCCTTTGGTTTTTACTGACAATGCCGCTGGCAAGGTCAAGGAGTTGATTGAAGAGGAGGGTAACCCCGGGCTCAAGTTGCGCGTATTTGTTACTGGTGGCGGTTGCTCGGGCTTCCAGTATGGATTTACTTTTGACGAGGAAGTAAATGAAGATGATACGACCATGGAAAAGAATGGTGTGACCTTGCTGATTGATCCGATGAGCTATCAGTACTTGGTTGGTGCCGAAATAGATTACACCGAAGGTTTGGAGGGTTCGCAATTCGTAATTCGTAACCCGAATGCAACCTCGACCTGTGGTTGTGGCTCTTCATTCTCGGCTTGATTGCTTTCGTATTCAAAAAAGCGGCGAAAGCCGCTTTTTTTACGTCCAGAAAGTCTGTTCTGATCGGTTGCTGCTGACGGGGTAGGGGTTCCTGTTTTCTCCAGGAGAAGAAGGGGTGGTGCTTCAAACTGGAAAACTAAGGTTGCCAAGGTGAGGGTAAGTTGAGCGCCTTTGTTGCACAGATATTGAATCGAATGTATTCACAATTTTGTTGACGGTCTATTTAGTCTCTATATAATGCGCACCTCTTCTGCGGTGCCGGGGGTTTTCGGCGGAGCGGGGGGGCAGGTGAAGCAAGAATTTTTGCTGAAGTGCTTGACGGGGTGGGGGGTTTGCTTCATAATCTCGCCTCTCTGCTGCTGACGGACATCTAGTTCGGCGGGGTGGAACTGATCTTTAACAAATTGGACA
>JAGTRS010000061.1 GCA_018262195.1 Pseudomonadota bacterium
ATCGACCAGTACATCGGCGGCATCGAGCACGCCATCCTGCACCTGCTGTATTCGCGCTTCTTCACCAAGCTGATGCGCGATGTCGGCCTGATCGGCGACCTCGGCGAGCCGTTCGCCAACCTGCTGACGCAGGGCATGGTCGTCGCCCCGACCTTTTACCGCGATCTCGACGGCGGCAAGAAACAGTGGATCAATCCGGCCGATGTCGATGTCGTCACCGACGAGCGCGGCCGCCCAACCGGCGCCACGCTCAAGGCCGACGGCCTGCCGGTGGTCATCGGTGGCACCGAGAAGATGTCGAAGTCGAAGAACAACGGCGTCGACCCGCAAGCCCTGATCGACCAGTACGGTGCGGATACCGCCCGCCTGTTCATCATGTTCGCCTCGCCCCCGGACCAGTCGCTGGAATGGTCGGACGCTGGCGTCGAAGGCGCCTTCCGCTTCCTGCGCCGCTTGTGGAAGACCGTCTATGACCACATCCAGGCTGGCCTGGTTGGCACCTGCACGAGCAATGATGGTCTGAGCACTGCCCAGGCCGACCTGCGCCGCAAGCTGCACCAGACCATGGGCAAGGTCGCCGACGACTACGGCCGCCGCAAGCAGTTCAACACCGCCATTGCCGCGGTCATGGAACTGCTCAACGCCTACGACAAGTGCGATCTCAAGGATGCTGCCGGCCGTGGGCTCGCGCAGGAAACGCTGGAAAGCATCGCCCTGTTGCTCTTCCCCATCGTCCCGCACATTGGCCAGGCGCTCTACACCGAACTGAAGCCAGGTGCCGATGCCGGCGTTGCCGCTTTCCCGAAAGCCGATCCTGCCGCCCTGAAACAGGACGAAATCGAGCTGATGGTGCAGGTAAACGGCAAACTGCGCGGCGCCATCCGCGTTGCCGCCGAAGCCGACAAGGCGAGCATCGAAGCGGCTGCGCTGGCTTGCGAGGATGCCGTCAAGTTCATGGAAGGCCGGCCGGCCAAGAAGGTTATCGTCGTGCCCGGCCGTCTGGTCAATATCGTCGCTTAAGGAACCGCCATGCCGCTGTTGCGCCCGTATTTGCGTCAACTACTCGCCCTGATCGTCGCCCTTGCCCTCGCTGGCTGCGGCTTCCATCTGCGCGGCGTGGGCAGCGGCAACCTGCCCTACAAGACGATGTACATCTCGCTGCCGGACACGGCCGACGTCAACATCTGGCTGCAGCGCTACATCAAGGCCAGCGGCAGCACTGAAATTGTCGATGATGCAAAATCGGCCGAAGCGATCTTCCAGCAGTTGTCTGACCTGCGCCAGAAAGCGATCCTCAGCGTCAATGCTCAGGGTCGAGTCCGCGAATATCGTCTGCAGATGGATTACCGCTTCCGCGTCGTCAATCAAAAGGGACAGGTCCTGATCCCGCCCAATGAAATCAACCTGACCCGCGACATCACCTTCGACGATTCGAACGTGCTGGCCAAGGATCTGGAAGAAGGCTTGCTCTGGCGCGACATGAACAATGACCTGGTCAACCAGATCATGCGCCGGCTGAGCGTCATCAAGCCGAAGAACCCCGACATCGAAGAAGAAGAGTAATGCTGCTCAAGGGCGAACAGCTGGCGGCGCACCTCGAACGCGAGTTGCGCCCGCTCTACGTGCTGTACGGCGATGATCCGCTGCTGGTCATCGAAGCCGCCGATGCCATTCGCGCCAAGTCCCGCCAGCAAGGCTACACCGAACGCGAAGTCCTGACCGTGCTGCCGCAGTTCGACTGGGGAACCCTGCTCGCTGCTGGCGGCAACATGTCGCTGTTCGGCGATAAGAAACTGATCGACCTGCGCATTCCCACCGGCAAACCGGGCAAGGAGGGTAGCGCGGCGCTGCAGCAGTGGTGCCAGAACCTGTCAATGGACAACCTGCTGTTGATCACGCTGCCCGAACTCGACTGGCGCGAGGAAAAAGCCGTCTGGTTCACGGCACTGGTCAATGCCGGTGTCGCGATCAAGCTGATGGCCCCGCCACTGGCGGAACTGCCGGGCTGGATTGCCGGCCGTCTGCGCCGCCAGCAACAGAGCGCCGACCTGGAAAGCCTGAAATTCATCGCCGAGCGCGTCGAAGGCAATCTGCTCGCCGCCCACCAGGAAATACAGAAACTCGGCCTGCTCTATCCGGCCGGCCAACTGAGCATGGCGCAGATTCGCGAGGCAGTGCTCAACGTCGCCCGCTACGACATCGATGGCCTGCGCGAAGCGCTGCTGTCGGGCGATATCGGCCGCCTGACCCGGACGCTGGATGGCCTGATGCAGGAAGGTGAAGCACCACCGCTGGTGCTCTGGGCGATGAGCGAAGAAATCCGGGCGCTGACTATCATCCGGGCCGGCATGGATGCCGGCAAGCCAATGGACATGCTGCTCAAGGATGCCAAGGTTTGGGGGCCACGCGCCAACCCGGTCAAGAAGGCACTGCAACGGCTTTCAACCTCCGCACTGGAAGCTGCGCTGCAGCATGCTGGCAAGATCGACCGACTGGCCAAGGGGATCGGCCAAGGAAATATCTGGGAAGAGTTCCTGCGGCTCGGCCTGCGCCTCACCGCTGCGAAATAATCAGGCAGCCTCGGCCGTATCGTCGACAGGCAGGTCCGGCTCGAGGTCTTCCCACATGCAGGAACACTCAGCGCGGACATCGTGAAGTCCGGGCTTTGCCGCTTCCTGCACCAGGCATTCACCCTCGCAGTCTTCGGAAACCACTACCAGTTTCATTTCGGCATCTACGTGGCGTTCGCCATCCCAATAACTGCACGTGGCGCAAACCTTGACCTCGGTCGGCAAAATCAATTTTTCAGCCATCTTGTCCTCAACGGAAAGCCCTGTTGTCGTTGCGGATAAGAGTTTACCCCGTTCTAGAAGTTCCTTCTAATTTGTCTGGCTATAATGTTTCTTTGCCCAGCACAAAGAACATCATGGACATCAAGCATTACATGCACACCGTCGGCCGTCAGGCCCGCGCGGCTTCGCGCCGCCTGGCCGGTGCCACGACGGCAGAAAAGAACGCTGCCCTGCTCCACATCGCCGCCGCCATCCGCCGCGAAAGTGCCGCACTGGTCGCTGCCAATCAGGAAGACCTGGCTGCCGCCAGGGCCGCCGGCCTGGAAACAGCCATGCTTGACCGCCTGACGCTTTCCGCCAAAGGCGTCGAAAGCATGGCCGAGGGCGTCGAACAGGTCGCCAAGCTGCCTGATCCGATCGGCGAAATGAACGACATAAAGTACCGTCCTTCGGGCATCCAGGTTGGTAAGATGCGCGTGCCGCTGGGCGTCATCGGCATCATTTACGAAGCGCGCCCGAACGTCACCGCTGACGCGGCCGCCCTCTGTCTGAAATCCGGCAACGCTGCCATCCTGCGTGGCGGCTCGGAAGCCATCCGTTCCAACCGGGCCATCGCTGCGCTGGTTCAGGAAGGTCTGAAAGCAGCCGGTCTGCCGGCTGAATCAGTACAGGTGATCGACACCACCGACCGTGCCGCGGTCGGCGAACTGATCACCATGCGCGAATTCGTCGACGTCATCGTGCCGCGCGGCGGCAAGGGCCTGATCGCGCGTCTGCTGGCCGAATCCCGCGTACCGATGATCCAGCACCTTGACGGCAACTGCCACGTCTATCTGGAAGAAGAAGCCGATCCAAACAAGGCACTGAAGATCGTCGAGAACGCCAAGACCCAGCGCTACGGCACCTGCAACACGACCGAATCGCTGGTTGTCGACCGCACCGTCGCCGCCATGCTGCTACCGCCGATTACCGAAGAGGATTACTACACCGAGTTCCTCGCCCCGATCATTTCGGTCAAGGTGGTGTCCGGCATCGACGAAGCCATCGAGCACATCAACAAATACTCGTCGCACCACACCGAAGCCATCGTCACCGACAACCATCCGAAGGCCATGCGCTTCCTGCGCGAGGTCGATTCGGCCTCGGTCATGATCAATGCCTCGACGCGTTTTGCCGACGGTTTTGAGTATGGCCTGGGTGCCGAGATCGGCATCTCGACCGACAAGATCCACGCTCGCGGTCCGGTTGGTCTGGAGGGACTGACCAGCCAGAAGTGGGTGGTACTCGGCGACGGTCACGTCCGCGCCTGACCACGCAAAATATTCTGCCGAAGTCCCTGCGTCCCCGCCTGCGAGCGGGGACAGCTTTTTCCGGAGCCACCAATGGCCAAAGCCAATTTCAACTGGGAAGACCCCTTTCTCCTCGATAGCCAACTGGCCGCCGACGAGCGCCAGGTGCGCAATGCGGCCCGGAGCTTCGCCCAAAAGGCGCTGCAGCCACGCGTTCGCGATGCTTTCCGTAACGAGTACACCGACCCTGCCATCTTCCGCGAGATGGGCGAGATGGGCCTGCTGGGCGCGACCCTGCCGCCACAGTACGGCGGCGCCGGGCTGAACTACGTTTCGTATGGCCTGATCGCCCGCGAGGTCGAATACGTTGATTCCGGCTATCGCTCGATGCTCAGCGTGCAGTCCTCGCTGGTCATGCTGCCGATCTTCGCTTTCGGCTCCGAGGAACAGAAGCAGAAATACCTGCCCGGCCTCGGCCAGGGCACGCTGATCGGGTGCTTCGGCCTGACCGAGCCGAACTCCGGCTCCGACCCCGGCAGCCTGAGCACGCGCGCCCGCGCCGTGCCGGGCGGCTGGAAGCTGTCCGGCAGCAAGATGTGGATCACCAACGCCCCCATCGCCGACGTCTTCGTGGTCTGGGCCAAGGACGACGAGAACATCATTCGCGGCTTCATTCTCGACAAGGGCATGACCGGCCTGAGTGCGCCGGTCATCCATGGCAAGGTCGGCCTGCGTGCTTCGATCACCGGCGAGATCGTCATGGATGAGGTCTTCGTGCCGATCGAGAACCAGCTGCCCCACGCCGCCGGCCTGAAAGGCCCATTCACCTGCCTGAACTCGGCCCGCTACGGTATCTCCTGGGGCGCTCTCGGCGCCGCAGAGGCCTGCTGGCACACCGCCCGCCAATACACCCTGGACCGCAAACAGTTCGACCGACCGCTCGCCGCCAACCAGCTCGTCCAGAAAAAACTGGTCGACATGCAGACCGAGATCGCGCTCGGCATCCAGAGCGTGCTGCGCCTTGGCCGCATGATGGATGATGGCAGCGCCTGCCCGGAAAACGTTTCGATGCTCAAGCGCAACTCCTGCGGCAAGGCCCTCGACATTGCCCGCACCGCCCGCGACATGCTGGGCGGCAACGGCATTTCGGACGACTTCGGCGTCATCCGCCATGTCGTCAACCTGGAAGTGGTCAATACCTACGAAGGCACGCACGACGTTCATGCGCTGATTCTTGGCCGCGCCCAGACCGGGATTTCGGCCTTTTGAATTTTGGCCAGAATTTCCGGTCGACACCGGCGTCATTGACCACGGAGAGCGTCATGAAAACCCGACCCAACCAGACTTACCAGGCCGTCGTCGCAGCGCCCGGCTTCTGCCTCGGCGTGCAGTGCGACAACGACGAAATCACCGGCATCGATTTCCTCGAACCACGTCCGGAAGCCGCCGCCACGACAGCGTTGGCGGCCGAAGCAGTCCGCCAGATCAAGGCCTACATTGCCGACCCGAGTTTCACTTTCGGCCTGCCGCTGCGCCCCGCTGGCACCACTTTCCAGCGCCGCGTCTGGGCGCAGATTTCAGCTATCCCCACCGGCCAGACCCACACCTACGGCGAAGTGGCAAAAAATCTCAAGAATGCCCCGCGCGCTGTCGGTCAGGCTTGCGGCTCAAATCCCTACCCGGTCGTCGTGCCCTGCCATCGGGTGGTTGCCACGGGCGGTGGGCTGGGAGGTTTTGCCCGCGAGCGAGGCGGTTTCCTGCTCGACGTCAAACGCTGGCTGCTGACACATGAAAATAGCCTCCCAGGCTGACCTTTCCGAGATCGACAATTTCTGCGATGCCCTGTGGCTGGAAGATGGCCTGGCCAAGGCGACGCTGGACAGCTATCGCTCCGATCTCAGCCGACTGGCCCTGTGGCTGGCCAACAATGCGCCTGAGCCGCTACTCGACCTGCGCGAAACGACGCTGACCGCCTTCATCGCCCATCTCGCCAGGCAAACCCGCGCCACCTCGCAAGCCCGTTACCTGTCGACGCTGCGCCGTTTCTACCGCTGGCAGCTTGGCCGTGGTCGCATCGTCGCCGACCCGACGCTCAAACTGGCCAACCCGAGCCGCCCCTCGCGACTGCCCAAGGTAATGTCGGAGAAGCAGGTCGAAGCCCTGCTCGATGCCCCCGACCTCGACACCCCGCTCGGCCTGCGCGACCGCGCCATGCTGGAAACCATCTACGCCACCGGCCTGCGCGTTTCGGAACTGGTCAATCTCAGACTGCACGAAGTCAGTCTGGCCGACGGCGTGCTGCGCGCTTTGGGTAAGGGCAGCAAGGAACGCCTGGTGCCGCTTGGCCAGCTGGCCATCGAGTGGATCAAGCGTTACCTGAATGAAGCCCGGCCGGACATCCTGAACGGCCAGCACAGTGACGACCTGTTCGTCACCTCCCGTGGCGGTGCCATGACCCGTCAGGCCTTCTGGCAACTGATCAAGCGCTACGCCCTGATCGCCGGCATTGCCCCGGAAAAGCTCTCCCCCCATGTCCTGCGTCACGCCTTCGCCACCCACCTGCTCAACCACGGCGCTGATCTGCGTGTCGTGCAACTGCTGCTTGGCCACGCCGACATCTCGACCACCCAGATCTACACCCACGTTGCCCGCGAACGCCTGAAGACCCTGCACGCCGTGCATCATCCGCGCGGCTGAAAGAAAATCCATGTCACCGATTGCCCTGAACGAAAGCGAAGTCGAATTCATCGCCATCCGCGCCCAAGGGGCGGGCGGCCAGAACGTCAACAAGGTGTCGAATGCGGTGCATCTGCGTTTCGACATTACCGCCTCCAGCCTGCCCGAAGACATCAAGACCAAACTGCTGGCCATGCGCGACCAGCGGATCAGCAGTGACGGCATTGTCGTCATCAAGGCGCAGAAGCATCGCAGCCTCGAACGCAACCGGGAAGACGGGCTGGTCCGCCTGCGCGAACTGATTGCCGCCGCGGCCTTCGTGCCGACCGTACGCCGGGCGACCAAGCCGAGCCGCAGTTCGCAAAGAAAGCGTGTCGACAGCAAGGTCAAGCGTGGCCAGGTCAAATTGTTGCGCAGCCGAATCGACGAATGAGCGATGGCATCAATCCGCCCGGTACGCCACAGGTACGGTGCAACCAGTGCGTCCATTACTTCATTACCCACGAACTGCCGTTCCGCTATGGCTGCCGGGCACTTGATTTCAAGAGCCGGCGCCAGCCGGCGCTTGTTGTGATGGCGTCCTCCGGACAAAGCTGTTTCTATTTCCAGCCCAAGTCGCAGGACAAATAAGCCACCAGCCGGGCGAGGTAGAATATTTCCCGGACCATGAACTGATCGCCATTCCCATGAGCAAAGCCGAACACGCCCCCGAAACCCAGGCCACCAAGTTCCTCAAGGCGAACAAAATACCGTTTTCCAGCCACCTCTACGACTACGAAGAGCACGGCGGGACAAAGGTTTCCGCCCGCGAGCTGAACGTGGATGAACATGCGGTCGTAAAGACACTGGTTTTCGAAGATGAAAACGCAAAGCCGCTAATCGTGCTGATGCACGGTGACTGCAAGGTATCGACCAAGGAACTGGCCCGGCAGATCAATTGCAAGAAGGTCGAGCCGTGCAAGCCTGAGGTCGCCAACCGCCACACCGGCTTCCTGGTCGGCGGCACCAGTCCGTTCGGCACCAAGAAGGCAATGCCGGTCCATATCGAAAAGACCATCCTCGACCTGCCGCTGATCTACATCAACGGCGGCCGCCGCGGCTTTCTGGTCGGCATCCATCCGCACGACATCCTGCGCGTCCTGCACCCCAAGGTCGTCGAGGCTGCGCTCAAGGGATGATTAACAATGCCAATCGACAGAATTTAAGCAATCGATTGGCGCTATAGACCAGCAGTCCGTAAAGTGGCACTCAAGACAAAGGAGCGCCACCATGACCCAACTCGTTATCCAGCATTACGCCAGGCCCACCGCCCGCCGCCATCTCTGGGTCGGCATTGCAATGGCTGTGGTCGCCATCGTCTTCGGCATCGAACAGGCGGTCGAATGGCTGGCTGCCCACCCGATGGCCGCCAAGGGTCTTCAGGCCAGCTTGCTGGCCGGTGCGGCAACCGGGCTCGGCGCCATTCCGGTACTCATGCTCCGCCGCCCATCCGAGCGCCTGATGGCGCCTATGCTGGGCCTGGCCGGCGGCATGATGCTCGCCGCCAGCCTCTTCTCGCTGCTTGTCCCCGCTGTACAAACGGTGGCTGCCAGCGATGCCGTCTTGTCGCTCGGCATCGCCACGGCCGTCGCCTTGCTGGCCGGCGTCGCCGCCATGCAGATGCTGGATCGCCGCTTGCCGCACGAGCATGTTGAAGAAGTCGAAAGCAGCGGCATGCAGCCGAATGTCGCCCTTGTCGTTGCGGCGATTGCCATCCACAACGTGCCGGAAGGGCTTGCCGTCGGTGTCGCCGCAGCAGCCGGGGCCGATCATGGCATGAGCCTCGGCATCGCCTTGCAGAACATTCCGGAAGGCTGGATCGTCGCCAGCGCCATGGTCGCGCTGGGGGCCGCGCCCTTGCGAGCCGCCCTGATCGCTCTCGGCACCGGGCTGGTCGAACCGGTTGGCGGACTGTTCGGGGTGATCGCCAGCACCATGGCCGGCGCGGCCTTGCCAATGGCCCTGGCGGCTGCAGCGGGCGCAATGCTTTGGGTAGTCAGCCACGAGATGATTCCCGCCTCGCACAAACCCGGGCGGATTGGCAGCGGCACGGCTGGACTAGCGACTGGATTCGCGGTGATGACGGTGCTGGCTGCGGCTTTTTGAGATCGGGGCCGCCCGCTCCCCCTGCCCCTCTCCCCCACATGGGCGAGGGTAGTACCCCGTCAGATCGAGCGTTCGATGATCACGCCGACGCGCTTGACGCCCGGCATCATGCCCAGCTTGGCGACGGAAACGCGTACCCAATGGACGGCAAAGGTTTCCAGCACGTAGGTCGCCACGTGCTCGGCCAGCGCTTCAATCAGGTTGAAGTGGACAGCGGCGAGGTCGGCGCGCAGCCGCTCAACCACCACCGCGTAATCCACCGTGTCGCGAATGTCGTCGCTGGCCCCGGCTGATGCAGTGGATACGCCGATCTGCAGGGAGATTTCGACCGTCTGCGGCATGGCCTTCTCGCGCGGATAGATGCCTATCCAGGTTTCGGCGCGCAGTTCTTCGAGGAAAATGATGTCCATAGGGTGGTCGACCGCAGCAGCGGTGTAAAATTTGGCGCGATTGTACCTCAGCGACCAAAGCCCCCCATGCAAATAGCCCTCGCCCTCGTTGCCGCCTACCTGCTCGGCTCCGTTCCCTTTGCCATGATTTCCTCGAAAATCTTCGGTCTGGCCGACCCGCGGACCTATGGTTCCGGCAACCCCGGCGCCACCAATGTGCTGCGCAGCGGCAACAAGAAAGCTGCGCTGGTCACGCTGATTGGCGACGCCCTCAAGGGCTGGGCTGCCGTCTTCATCGCCCAGCAAATGGGTTTTTCCGACACCGTGATCGGTCTTGTCGCGCTGGCCGTCTTCCTCGGCCACCTCTATCCCGTTTTCCTGAAATTCAAGGGCGGCAAGGGCGTTGCCACCGCCGCTGGCGTCCTGCTCGCGCTCGACCCGCTGCTCGGCCTGGCCGTTGCCGGCACCTGGCTGTTCATGGCCTACGCCTTCCGTTATTCATCGCTGGCTGCCGTTGTCGCGGCAGCGATGGCCCCGGTCATTTCCGTGCTGATGCATGGCGGCAATGGCCAGACCGTGGTCGTCGGCATTCTCGGCATGGCATTGATCGGCAAGCATTGGCAGAACATCCAGCGACTGATGGCCGGCCAGGAATCGAAGATCGGCAGCAAGAAAAAAGCCTGATCCAACCTGCTCAAAATACAACGCCGGTTCTCCGGCGTTTTTTTCGCCTGAGCAATAGCCAAAGCCAATCCCGTTTATTCAATCAATCGATTGGAACAATAGAGTCGCACTACCTACACTGACGTTCATCAGGTCATGACGACCTGCCTAAGTTCAGGAGGCAACCATGATTTCCAATTTCATTGACCGCTGGTTCGACGAACTGCTGGCATGGGAGCCGGCCATCGACATTCTGGCCACCCTGCCCGACAACTTCTGACCCATATACACGCAACCCAAGGAGCGAGAGATGGACAACCAAGACACGACTTCCACCGGCAAATGCCCCGTCATGCACGGCGGCGCCACGTCGGCCGGAATGCAGACCATGGCCTGGTGGCCCAAGGCCCTGAATCTGGACATCCTGCACCAGCACGACAGCAAGACCAATCCGCTCGGTGCCGGCTTCAACTATCGCGAGGCGGTCAAGACGCTCGATGTCGAGGCGCTCAAGAACGACCTCAAGGCCCTGATGACCGACAGCCAGGACTGGTGGCCCGCCGACTGGGGCCACTACGGCGGCCTGATGATCCGCATGGCCTGGCACTCCGCCGGCACCTATCGCATTGCCGATGGCCGCGGCGGTGGCGGCACCGGCAATCAGCGCTTTGCGCCGCTCAACTCCTGGCCCGACAACGGCAACCTCGACAAGGCACGCCGCCTGCTCTGGCCAATCAAGAAGAAATACGGCAACAAGCTGAGCTGGGCCGACCTGATGATCCTCGCCGGCAACATGGCTTACGAGTCGATGGGCCTGAAGACCTTCGGCTTCGCTTTCGGTCGCGAAGACATCTGGCAGCCGGAAAAAGACATCTACTGGGGCTCCGAGAAGGAATGGCTGGCCCCGACCGGCAGCACCGGCAGCCGTTATTCCGGCCAACGCGATCTGGAAAACCCGCTCGCCGCCGTGATGATGGGCCTCATCTACGTCAACCCGGAAGGCGTGGACGGCACCCCCGATCCGCTCAAGACTGCCCAGGACATGCGCGTCACCTTCGCCCGCATGGCAATGAACGACGAGGAAACCGTCGCCCTGACGGCCGGCGGCCACACCGTCGGCAAGGCGCACGGCAACGGCAGTGCAGCCAATCTTGGCCCGACCCCGGAAGGCGCCGAAGTGCATGAGCAGGGTCTGGGCTGGATGAACCACACGACCCGCGGCATCGGCCGCAACGCGGTCACCAGTGGCATCGAAGGCGCGTGGACAACGCACCCGACGCAATGGGACAACGGCTATTTCGACCTGCTCTTCAAGTACGACTGGTGGCTGACCAAGTCCCCGGCCGGTGCGCACCAGTGGGCGCCGATCAACATCGCCCCGGAAGACATGCCGGTCGATGTCGAAGATCCGTCCATTCGCTGCCAGCCGATGATGACGGACGCCGACATGGCGCTCAAGTTCGACCCGGCATACCGCAAGATCGCCGAGCGGTTCCACAAGGATCCGGCCTACTTCTCGGAAACCTTCGCCCGCGCCTGGTTCAAGCTGACCCACCGCGACATGGGGCCGAAGTCCCGCTACATCGGCCCGGACGTGCCGGCCGAAGACCTGATCTGGCAAGACCCGGTGCCCGCCGGCCGCAAGGAATACGACGTGGCCGCCGTTAAGGCGAAGATTGCCGCCAGCGGACTCGGCATCACCGAGATGGTCAGCACCGCCTGGGACAGCGCCCGCACCTTCCGTGGCTCCGACAAACGCGGCGGTGCCAACGGTGCCCGCATCCGCCTCGCCCCGCAAAAGGACTGGGAAGGCAATGAGCCGGCACGGCTGGCCAGGGCGCTGGCGGTCTATGAGAAGATCGCCGCCGAAACGGGCGCCAGCATCGCCGATGTCATCGTGCTCGCCGGCAATGTCGGCATCGAGCAGGCGGCAAAGGCGGCCGGCGTTACCGTAACGCTGCCCTTCGCACCAGGCCGGGGCGATGCCACCCAGGCGCAAACCGATGTCGAATCCTTCGACGTGCTCGAGCCGCTGGCCGATGGCTTCCGCAACTGGCAAAAGAAGGACTACGTGGTGACGCCGGAGGAACTGTTGCTCGACCGCGCCCAGCTCATGCGCCTGACCGCCTGCGAAATGACCGCCTTGGTCGGTGGCTTGCGCGTCCTCGGCACCAATCACGGCGGCAGCCAGCACGGCGTATTCACCGACCGCGTCGGAGTGCTGAGCAACGACTTCTTCGTCAACCTGACTGACATGGCCTACAGCTGGAAACCGACCGGGCGAAACAGCTACGCCATCGTCGACCGCAAGTCCGGTGCAACCCGATGGACGGCGAGCCGGGTCGATCTGGTCTTCGGCTCCAACTCGGTGCTGCGGGCCTACGCCGAGGTTTATGCCCAGGACGACAACCAGGCGAAATTCGTCGAAGACTTCGTCGCGGCCTGGACCAAGGTCGTGAACGCTGATCGCTTCGATCTGGCCTGAGAAAAGAATTGAGCGCCCCCCCGGCGCGTCGGCAAAAGACGGCGCGCCGGGAACCAAGGCACAACCTAGCCCTCCAAGCGCAACCTATAACCTGAAACTACTGGAGCAAACGATGTCCCAAGTCACCCTCGGCGGCAACCCGATCACCGTCAACGGCACCTTCCCGCAGAAAGGCGCTACCGCCCCTGCCTTCACCCTCGTCGCCAAGGACCTGTCCGACGTTCCCCTCGCCAGCTTCGCCGGCAAGCGCAAGATCCTCAACATCTTCCCGAGCATCGACACGCCGACCTGCGCCACCTCGGTGCGCCAGTTCAACGCCAAGGCCAACGGCCTGGCGAATACCGTCGTGCTTTGCATCTCGGCCGACCTGCCCTTCGCCCAGGCCCGCTTCTGCGGCGCCGAAGGCCTAGACAACGTCGTCACACTGTCCACGCTGCGCGGCCGCGAATTCATCGAAGCCTACGGTGTCGCCATCGCCAGTGGCCCGCTCGTCGGCCTGACCGCCCGCGCCGTCGTTGTCCTCGACGAAAACGACAAGGTGATCCACAGCGAGCTGGTCAGCGAAATCAAGAACGAACCCGATTACACCGCTGCCCTGGCTGCACTCTGAGAATAGCCATGCCGACAAGCACCTTCGATGAATTCAAAGCACTAGCCCTCGCCGACGGATTCGACGAGGTCCTTGAACGCAGTTGGCCGGCCGATGCCCTGCTAGACAACCACACCCACCCGTTCGCCCTGAAAGCACGGGTGGTGCGTGGCGAGATGTGGCTGACCGTCGGCGACAACACCCGGCATCTGCGCGCCGGCGACGTTTTTGTACTGGAATGCGCGGTAGAACACGCCGAACGCTACGGCAGCGAAGGCGCCACCTACTGGGTCGCCCGGCGGAGCTAGGACGTCCCCATGAGCAAGAAATGCTGCAAGCACCAGCCGCCGTGCAAGGATTGCCCGAAGCTCAAGAAGAAAAAGAAATCAAAGCAGGCGGTGAAGGCTACAACCTGACTTGCTGCCGCCAGCCGGAAATATCGGCCAAATTTGAAATGTTCTATTTCAAACCGCTGTTCGACATTTCCATCAGCGGCCAGCGTGGCTGGATGGCGAATGAACCGGCCAGCTTGGGCGGCGTGCCGGCCTGAAGGCGCAGACAACCGGCCAGAGCGATCATCGCCCCGTTATCGGTGCAGAACTCCAGTTCCGGGTAGTAAACACGGAAACGCTTGCGCCGAGCTTCGTCGTCTAGCATCGCCCGCAACTGCTTGTTGGCGCCGACGCCACCGGCCACCACCAGCTGCTTGAGGCCGGTCTGTTTCATGGCCTTCAGCGATTTCTTGACCAGCACCTCGACGATGGCTTCCTGAAAGGCGCGCGCCGCGTCGGCCTTGAATTCGTCACTCATGTCGTCGGCGTGCTCACGGACCAGCGTCAGGACTGCTGTCTTCAAGCCGGAAAAACTGAAACTGAGATCACCGGAATGCAGCATCGGCCGCGGCAGTTCATAAACACCCGGCGCCCCCTGTTCGGCCAGCTTCGACAGCAAGGCACCGCCGGGATAGGGCAGGCCGAGCAGCTTGGCGCTCTTGTCGAACGCCTCGCCCGCCGCATCGTCCAGCGTTTCGCCGAGCAGTTCGTACTCGCCAACGCCGGTTACCTTCATCAGCTGCGTGTGGCCGCCGGAAACCAGCAGGGCGACAAACGGGAAGGTCGGCGGCGTGCTCGACAACAGGGGCGACAGCAAATGCCCCTCAAGGTGATGCACCGGAATGGTCGGCTTGTCGATGGCCAGTGCCAAGGCCTCGGCAAAGGCACAGCCGACCAGCAGCGCACCGGCCAGACCCGGACCGCGGGTATATGCCACGGCATCGACCTCATCCAGAGAGCGATTCGCTCGCTCCAGCGCCTCGCGCAACAAGGGCACGACACGCCGGATATGGTCACGCGACGCCAGTTCCGGCACGACACCGCCGTACTCGGCGTGCATCGCCACCTGGGAATACAGGGCATGGGACAACAGGCCGGCTTCGCTGTCGTAGAGCGCAATGCCGGTTTCGTCGCAGGAGGATTCAACACCGAGGACTAACATGGGGACGCATTTTAACACTTGGAACAACAAGGTTTTTTGACATATACTGCTTGGCTCTCCGCGAACATGCGGACACAAATTTTGCGCGCACTGCCTTTTACTTGACCTGGCAGGCGCCTAACGGAAGGGGGTGATTTATATGCCGAACATTCGTGTCAAGGAAAATGAGCCGTTCGAAGTTGCTATCCGCCGCTTCAAGCGCACGGTCGAAAAGACTGGTTTGCTGACCGAGCTGCGTGCCCGTGAGTTTTACGAAAAGCCCACGACCGAACGCAAGCGCAAGGCTGCCGCTGCCGTTAAACGCCAGCACAAGCGCCTCCGTAGCCTGACCCTGCCGCCGAAACTGTACTAATCCAGTACGATTCGCCGCACAAAAGAGCCGCCAGCCTTCAACAGCCGGCGGCTTTTTTCTTTGAATTTCCGAAAAGATCGACCATGAGCCTCAAAGCACGCATCACCGAAGACATGAAAACGGCCATGAAGGCCAAGGAATCGGCCAAGCTGAGCGCAATTCGCCTGCTGCTCGCCGCCGTCAAGCAAAAGGAAGTCGATGAGCGCATCGAACTCGACGACACCGCCGTCGTCGCCGTCATCGAAAAGCTGACCAAGCAGCGCAAGGACAGCGTCACCCAGTACGAGGCCGCCGGCCGCCAGGAACTGGCCGACGCCGAGAAATTCGAAATCGCCGTCCTCGCCGCCTACCTGCCGGAAAAGATGAGCAGCGAAGAAACCGCGGCAGCCGTCGCGGCTGCTGTTGCCGAAACCGGTGCCAAAGGCCCGGCCGACATGGGCAAGCTGATGGGCGTCCTGAAGCCGCGCCTGGCTGGCAAGGCCGACATGGCGGAAGTTTCAAAACTGGTCAAGGCCGCGCTTGCCGGCTAAAAAGCAGTGATTCCTGATTCGTTCATTCAGGATTTGCTCGCCCGGGTCGACATCGTCGACCTGGTGGATAGCTACGTACCGCTGAAGAAAGCCGGCGCCAACTACGCCGCCTGCTGCCCCTTCCACAACGAGAAATCGCCGTCCTTTACGGTCAGCCCGACCAAGCAGTTTTATCACTGCTTTGGCTGCGGCGCGCACGGCACGGCGATCAGCTTCGTCATGGAATATCAGGGACTCGGCTTCGTCGATGCCGTCAAGGATCTGGCCACCCGCGCCGGCATGCAGGTGCCGGAAAGCGAAGGACGCAGCTTCAAGGATGAAAAACCCGGCCAG
>JAGTRS010000007.1 GCA_018262195.1 Pseudomonadota bacterium
CCAGTAATAGACGCCGGTCATCACGCCCATGATGCCGCCGGCGAACAGCGCGTAATGGAAGTGGGCGACGACGAAATAGCTGTGGTGGTACTGGGCGTCCGCCGCGACGTCGGCAAGGATCAGGCCGGTCAGGCCGGCGATGCCGAACAGCACGATGAAGCCGACGGCGAACAGCATCGGCGTCTCAAAAGTCATCGCCCCCTTCCACATGGTGGCGATCCAGCAGAAGAAGAGCACGGCCAGCGGCAGCGAAATGGCCATGGTGCTGAACATGAAGTAGACCAGCGCTGGTACCGGCATGCCGGCGGTGAAGAAGTGATGAGCCCAGACGACGACCGAGAGCAGACCGATGGCGATGAAACTGTAGACCTGCGCCTTGTAGCCGTAGGTCGGCTTGCGCGAGAAGGTGGACAGCACGTGCGGCATCAGGCCCCAGACCGGCAGCAGCAGGATGTACACCTCGGGATGGCCGAAGAACCAGAACAGATGCTGGAAGAGGATGGGGTCGCCGCCACCGGCTGCATCGAAGAAATGCGTGCCGAAATGGCGGTCGGTGAGCAGCATGGTGACGGCCCCTGCCAGCACCGGCAGCGTGGCGATGAGAAGGAAAGCAGTGATCAGCCAGCCCCAGGCAAAGAGCGGCAGCTTCATCATGGTCATGCCCGGGGCACGCATGTTGAAGATGGTGACGATGATGTTGATCGAGCCCATGATCGACGAGATGCCGAGGATATGTACGGCAAGGATGGCAAAATCGACCCCCATGCCGCCCTGCACCGACAGCGGCGCGTAGAAGGTCCAGCCCGTGGCCAGGGCGCCGTCGCCGATGCCGAACAGGGCCAGCGTGAAGGGCAGGGTGAGCAGGATGGCGGCTGGCGGTAGCAGCCAGAACCCCCAGTTGTTGAGACGGGGCAGCGCCATGTCGGGGGCGCCGATCATCAGCGGCAGCATCCAGTTGGCGAAGCCGGTGGCGGCCGGCATCAGCGCCGCAAAGATCATCACCAGCGCATGCACGCCGATGAGCTGGTTGAAGAACTCCGGCTTCATGAGTTGCAGGCCGGGCTGGAAAAGTTCGGCCCGGACGGCGAGGATCATCAGGCCGCCTACAAAGAACATGATCAGCGAGAAGGTCAGGTACATCGTGCCGATGTCCTTGTGATTCGTCGTCGTCAGCCAGCGCATCAGGCCGCCAGGATAATGTTCGGCCGGGTGTTCGGCAGCGTGGGTGGTGGCTGTGCTCATCGCTCGTCTCCTAGCGCAGGGACTTGATCTGGGCAGGCTGGATCATGTCGCCCATCTGGTTGCCGAAACTGTTGCGTTCGTAGGTGATGACTGCCGCCAGTTCGACATCGGACAGGCTGGCGGCGAAGGCCTGCATGGCTGTGCCGGCCTTGCCGTGCAGGACCCGGTCGACGTGGCTGTCCTTGATCACCTTGCCGTTCATGTCGAGTAGCGGCCCACTAACGATCTTGCTGCCAGCCAGCGCCGGGAAGGCTGGCGGCAAACCCTTGCCGTCGGGCTGGTGGCAGGCGGCGCAAACCTTTTCATAGACCGCCTTGCCTTCGGCGACCAGTTCGTCCTTGCTCCAGGTCCGGTCGGCACCGCCCGCTGCGGCCTTGGCTTCGGCTTTTTGTGCTTCCACCCAGGCGAGATACTCGGGTTCCGGTACGGCATGAACGACCACCGGCATGAAACCGTGGTCCTTGCCGCACAACTCGGCGCACTGGCCACGATAGATCCCAGGCTTTTCGATCAGCACCCAGGTTTCGCGCAGGAAGCCGGGAATGGCATCGCGCTTGACGCCGAATTGCGGCACCCACCAGGTATGGATCACGTCGGTCGAGGTGAGCAGGATGCGCACCTTCTTGCCGACAGGCAGCACGACCGGCTTGTCGACTTCGAGCAGGTAATGCTCGCCCTTGGCCTCGGCATTGCTGATCTGGTCGCGTGGCGTGGCCAGCGTGCTGATGAACTTGATGCCGGATTCCGGGTACTCGTATTGCCACTTCCATTGCATGCCGGTGACCTTGAGCACCATGTCGGCCTTGGTCTGGGTGTCTTCCATGTTTATGATGGCCTGCACGGCAGGGATACCCATCAGCACGAAGTCGATGAAAAGCAGGATGGCGAAGGGAATCAACGCCCAAAACCATTGCAGGGCGCCAGTCGGCCCGGTGAACTTGGCAGGCGCATGGCCGCTGCTTTTACGGTGCTTGATCATCGAGTAAATCATGATGGCGAAGACCACCACGAACAGGATGGTGATGATCAGCATGAACTCGTTGTGGATGTGCAGCGTTTCCCGGGCGATGGGCGTGACCGGCTCGGGGAAATTAAATTTGTACTCAGCGCTGGCTACAGCCGGCAAGAGCAGGACAGTGGGCGGGAAAAGGCTGCGCAGCAGCCGGGCAACAGAATTTTGGTCTGCGCCTTGCGCAACCTGAGTCTCAAGCGTACAACTCGCCATTCTGTTCCCTCCCCTTGTGAGAACCGACCTCAGGGTTGAGAATCAATGTTCCTGAATTAGTTCAGAAATATTTTTCACGATGAAACGCCGACTCTTTCTTGCCCTGTCTGCCACTGCCTTGCTGGCCTGCAACCGGCCGCCAGTTACGTTTCGAAATACGGATCTGACCGGCGCCACTTTCGGGCGTCAGCTAACGCTGGTCGACCACCTTGGTCAGCAGAGATCGCTGACCGATTTTCAGGGCAAGGCTACAGTGGTGTTCTTTGGCTACACGTCCTGCCCGGATATTTGCCCGACCATGCTGGGCCGGCTGTCGGATGTGATGAAGACGCTGGGTGGAGATGCGGAGCGGGTGCAGGTACTGTTCGTCACGGTCGATCCTGAGCGCGACAGTGCTGGTCGTCTGAAGGATTTTGTGCCGTGGTTCAATCCGACATTTCTTGGCTTGCGCGGTGATGCAGCACAAATCAAGGCGGCCACTCAAGAGTTTCGCGTCTTTGCAGCGCGCAAACCGGTTGAAGGCGAGCTTGGCTATGTCATCGACCATTCGACGGGTGCCTATGTGTTCGATCCGGCCGGTCGTCTGCGGCTCTATGTCAAGGATACGAACAGTGTTGATGACATCGCTGCCGACATCTGCCTGTTACTGCAGGGGAACTAGGGCGAGTCCCCCCAGCGGCGCTATACTTGCCGCCCTTCCGAACCCGATTTTCCTGGCCTGCGTTTTATGAATGATCCAGATCTTTGCCTGCCGATTTTTCCAGTTTCTGCCGGCGAGTTGGCATGAACGACGAAGCAGCAATCAGTCTCAGTGACGAGTTTTTCATGCGTGAGGCGATGTCACTGGCCCGCGCTGCGGAGTGTCTCGGCGAGGTGCCGGTTGGCGCCGTCGTGGTCCTCAACGGGGCCATTGTCGGTCGCGGCTTCAATTCGCCGATTGGCGAGAGCGATCCGACGGCCCATGCCGAAATCGCTGCCTTGCGCGATGCAGCGCGGGTGCTCGGCAACTATCGTCTGCCGGGCTGCGAACTGTTCGTCACGCTGGAGCCGTGCGCCATGTGTGCCGGTGCCATCATGCATGCGCGGATCAGCCGCGTCATCTACGGTGCGCGTGACGCCAAGACCGGTGTGCATGGCAGCGTGGTAGATCTGTTCGGTGTCGAGCGGCTGAATCATCACGCAACCGTCGAGGGCGGCGTGCTGGCCGACGAGTGCAGCGCCATGCTGTCGGCTTTTTTTGCTGGTCGGCGCAAGAAATCATCATGAAACTGCATATTTCAGTGGCACACCAGGCGATGACCGTCTTCGACGATCAGGGCGAGGTTCTGCGCGAGTACCCGGTTTCGACGGCCAAAGCTGGCGTGGGCGAAGTATCCGGCAGCTATCAGACGCCGCGTGGGCGACACATCATTCGCGCCAAGATCGGTGCCGGCCAGCCAGAAAATACCGTATTCGTTCGCCGTCGCCCGACCGGTGAGATCTGGTCACCGGCGCTGGGCGAGGAATTCCCCGGCCGCGACTGGATCCTGACGCGCATTCTCTGGTTGTCTGGATGCGAAGCCGGCTGCAATCGCCTGGGTTGTGTCGATACCATGCGCCGCTACATCTACATTCACGGCAGCCCGGATTCAGCGGAAATGGGCCTGCCCGGCTCGCACGGCTGCGTGCGGATGCGCAATGCCGACATCGTCGAATTATTCGACCTGGTGCCTTGCTATTCGGAAGTTGAGATCACCGAAGACTGAAGCGGCTGCCCGTTCGGGCCGAAGCTGTTTTCGTGAACCGTGATCTTGCCGCCAGCGTCTTGCCAGACCAGCGTTGACGCCCGTGTGCCATAGGTTTCCGATTTGACGAAAATGGCCGACAGGAGGCGTTCCCACTCGATCGGCACACCTGTGCTGGGCAGGTTCTTGTCGGCGACGATGCTCTGGTCGGACAACAGGTCGAAGAACGCTGATTCATCGGGCAAGCCAGGCAGGGCTTCGGCGAAGCGTTCGCGAGCTTGCAGCAGTTTTGGCCAAGGACTGTCCAGCAGCTGATTGGATAGGCCATAGACGCCAGGAGCCAATGTGCGTGGCTCATCCTCGCGGTTGGAGCAGTAGACCAGCGAATCGTTATCGCTCAGCAGCAAATTGAAGCCGGAGTACTGAGCGTAATCGATCTGCGAGGCGTATTCGCTGGCAGCTACTGTAGTTGTCAGAAAATTCCGTGTAAGCGCGCCACGTGAGCGTAGCCCCTTGGTCATGCCTGGTTCCCGAACATTGGTTACTGCCGCGAAGCGGCCAATGTCGGTGATGCCCAGCCAGGTTCCGCCAGCTTCAAGATCGAGTCCACCAATGACCTGCGGTACATCTGGCCAGCGGGCCATAGCGGCGGTGGGGCGGGCGTAGAACTCGTCACGGTTGGCGGCGACGACCAGCGGGTAGTCTGGATGAACCCGCCAGCCGACGACGATCAAGCACATTATTACAACGATTTAAGACGGATTGACTGCTGCAGCCTGGACGGTTGGGCCCTCGAGCGAACCGAGACGGACATTGCCCGCGAAATTGCTCTGGACGACCGCCAGCGCTTCGTAGCCACCAGCCGGCGAGGGTGCTACGGTCATCACCATGCCGCAGGATTGATCCGGATTATCCGGGGAGTGCAGAATATCGCCGGCCTTGAGCACCTGCGCGCTGTTCACGCGATGCAGGTGGCGCTTGACCTTACCGAGGTACTGCGTGCGTGCAACGATTTCCTGACCCGGATAACAGCCTTTGTGAAAACTGACGCCACCAATTTTCTCGAAGTCGGCCATCTGCGGCACGAACTCCTCCTTCGTCGCCAGCGTGACCAGCGGGAAAGCAGCCTGCACATCGAGCCAGCGCCAGACAGGCAGGCCGGCTGGGCGAGCCTTGATGGTCAGCTTTTGCCACAATGCTGCCATGGCCGACTCCGGCGCAACTACCAGCAGGCGGCTCTGGTCAAGGCGGATAACTGTTGCGCCATTTGAGCTGGCTGCAGCCATGGCCTCGGTCGGGCAGGGCAGCGCTGCATCGGCCAGCGCCTCGGGCGCTTGAGGACCCGAGAGACCCAGCATGACGACACTATCGGTCAGTGATGCAAGCTTGACCTTGGAGCGCAAAACGAACATTTGCAGACGTTTTTGCGTGGCCTCCTGCAAATCGGCGGAAAGGGCCAGCAAATAGCTTTCACCCTGACGCCAGGCGAGAAAGCTGGCCTGCATGCGACCCTTGGCGGTGCACCAGCCGGCATGTTGCGCCTGGTTCTCCGGCAGATGATTGATGTCGCTGGTGAATTGGCTGTGCAGGAAAGCCTTGGCATCTTCACCGGTGGCTTCGATCAGCCCCAGATGGGTCAGCGGAACGACAACGGTTTTTTGCGTTGCGGCCTGCAGTTCGCCTGCGGCATCGCCAAAATTGAGAAGCTCGGCCGAATCGGCGTCGAAGACACCTTCGGCTGATTCCAAAAAGCTGCGCCAGTGGGGATTCATGGGGGCTCCTGATAGGGTTTCGGATATTATATCGCTCGTTATAACGTGCTCGTTCCACACGGGCAAGACCTCCTTGCAGCCGACGAGTTCCCGTGCGCACCCTGACCAAGATTCTATTCGCTGTTTTTGTGCTGTTTGCGATCGCCGCTGGTGGGCTGTGGTGGTGGGCCAATCAGCCGCTGGCTCTGCGTACGTCCCCGCTTGATTTTCATGTTTCGGCCGGCAGCAGTCTGCGCTCGGCGATTACCCAGATGCGGGAGGCCGGTATGGAGGTCGAGCCAAACTTGCTCGCTCTACTGGCTCGGGCCAAGCGGGCCGATACGGCGATCAAGGCCGGCAGCTATGCGGTTAACGAAGGGGTTACCCCGAGCCAATTGCTCGACAAGTTGCTCAAGGGCAAGGTGACTCAGGGCGAGTTGACGCTGGTTGAAGGCTGGACTTTTCGCCAGTGGCGGGCGAGGCTGGATAAACACCCGGATCTTAAGCACGAATTGCTTGGTTTGAGCGAAGCGCAAATCATCGAGAAGCTGGGTTTGAAGCTCGGCAGCCTGGAAGGGCAGTTGTTTCCGGATACTTACCTGTTTGACAAACAATCCAGCGATCTTGAGCTTCTGGCGCGAGCCCAACGGGCCATGCAGCGCAAACTTGATGCAGAATGGACTAGCCGCTCTGCCGACCTTCCTTACAAGACTCCGAACGAAGCGCTGATCATGGCCTCCATCGTCGAGAAAGAAACGGGACGTGAGGCTGATCGGCAACTGGTTGCGGCGGTTTTCGTCAATCGCTTGCGTATGGGGATGTTGCTGCAGACGGATCCAACCGTGATCTACGGCATCGGTGAAAAATTCGATGGCAACCTGAGAAAGCGGGATCTGCTCACGGACACCCCGTACAATACCTACACCCGTCCTGGCTTGCCTCCAACGCCGATTGCGATGCCGGGGCAGGCTTCGATCAGGGCGGCACTGAATCCAGCCCCTAGCGATGTCATCTATTTCGTGGCCCGTGGCGATGGCAGCAGCGAATTTTCCAGGACGCTGGACGAACACAACCGGGCGGTAAATAAATATCAGAGAGGTGGGAAGTGAAAGGTAAATTCATCACTTTCGAAGGCATTGACGGTGCGGGTAAGAGCAGCCACGTCGAATGGTTGGCTGAATTGCTGCGAGAGCGCGGGATCGTTGTTCATGTGACACGCGAACCAGGCGGGACAGAACTCGGCGAAAAACTGCGCGAACTGTTGCTTAACGAACCGATGCATCTGGAAACCGAGACGCTGCTGATGTTTGCAGCTCGTCGCGAACATCTGGCTCGCTTGATTGAGCCGGCACTCGGACGGGGCGAATGGGTGGTTTGTGATCGTTTCAGCGATGCCACCTATGCTTACCAGGGCGGCGGCCGTGGTCTGGACAGGGCAAAATTCCTGACGCTCGAACATTGGGTTCATGGACATCTGCAACCCGATCTGACACTTTTGTTCGATTTGCCGCTAGACGTTGCCCGCGAGCGCATCGTGCTGGCCAATCGCGTGCTCGACAAATTTGAGCAGGAGCGCGTTGATTTTCATGAACGTGTCCGCCAGGCTTACCTGGAAAGGGCGCATACAAGCCCATCACGAATCCGGGTGGTTGATGCGAATCAGACCCTTGAAAATATTCGTAAACAACTTGAACAGATTGTTTCAACCGATTGTTTATGAATGTAATTGAACTTCATTCAAAAGTTTGGGCAGGCTTGCAGGCAAGGCGAGAGCGTCTGCCGCATTCCTTGTTGCTGGTTGGGCAAAAGGGTCTCGGTAAATTCGAGTTGGCGCGTCGTTTTGCCGCTGGTTTGTTGTGTGAGGCGCCACAGGCGAACGGTCAGGCTTGTGGAAAGTGCCTGGCCTGCAACTGGTTTGAGCAAGGGAATCACCCGGATTTTCGTCTGTTGCAACCGGATGCGCTTGGCGAGGATGTCGAAGTCGAAGATGGCAAGAAAAAGCCGAGTCAGCAGATCACTATCGACCAGGTTCGGGCGCTTGATGAGTTCTTCAATGTCGGAACGCACCGGGGTGGTTTGCGGATTGTCATCGTTAATCCGACCGAAGCAATGAACCGAAGCACGGCAAATTCTCTTCTTAAAACACTTGAAGAACCATCCGCAGATACCTTGTTTTTATTGGTATCCAGCGAGCCTATGCGTTTGCTCCCAACGATTCGAAGCCGTTGCCAGGTGGTTCCCGTACCAGTGCCGGCCACGAAGCTTGCAGGCAAAATATTGACGGACGAAGGGCTGCAGCAATCCGAACGTTGGCTGGCGCTGGCTGGTGGTTCGCCGGCATTGGCACTGGACCTCGCCGCCTCCGGTCAGAGCGCCTGGATTGAACTATTGGTCGCACGATTGGGCAAGGGCCGGCATGCGGATGCATTGGCGATGGCGGCTGAGCTGGAAAAAGCGGTCAAGGACAGCAAGGGGAAGCTCTTGCTGAAGCATGTTGTCGAAGGGGTACAAAAATGGCTGGTCGATTTGACGCTGGCCAAGAATGGCATGCCCGTGCGTTATTTTCTGCCGCAACAGCCCACAATTTCAGGGCTGGCTGATATGATTCCTGCTGCGCGGCTGATACAGTCCTATCGAGCCGTAATATCGCGCCGCCAGGAGGCAGAGCAGCCGCTAAATGCGCGCCTCTTTCTGGAAGGCCTCTTTCTGGATTATCGAGCCCTGTTTGCCAATTGATCAACGATGAGTGAAGCAAAACCCGCTCCCCAGCGCCCGAGCGTTCTCTCGCTGAACATCAATTCGAAATCCGCCCTATATGCTGCATTCATGCCGCATTTGCGAGCGGGAGGTATCTTTATTCCGACAACTAGAAGCTACAAAATTGGCGATGAAGTCTTCATGCTTCTGTCGTTGATGGATGATCCAGCCAAGTTGCCAATCGCCGGCACCGTGGTCTGGATTACGCCGGCTGGTGCGCAGAATGGTCGGGCGCAAGGTATCGGCGTGCATTTCAACAATGACGAAAGTGGTCAGGAAGCGCGGCGCAAGATTGAGGGGCTGCTCGGCGGCGTCATGCAATCTGCCCGGCCAACGCACACGCTCTGATCGGCCACAATGCTGGTCGACTCCCACTGTCACCTTGATTTCCCGGATCTGGCCAATCGAATGCCAGATGTACTTCAGCGCATGCAGGAAAACCTGGTCGCGCTGGCTGTCTGCATTGGCGTCAATCTGGAAGACTTCCCCAAGGTTCTGGCGTTGGCCGAACAAGAGCCACGCCTGTTCGCTACCGTCGGCGTTCATCCGGAATACACCGATGTCGAAGAGCCTGGCGAAGATCGTCTGGTAGAACTCGCCGCGCACCCCAAGGTCATCGCAATCGGGGAAACCGGGCTCGACTACTATTGGCAAAAGGACCAACCGGAATGGCAGCGAGATCGTTTTCGCACACATATCCGGGCCGCCAAACGTTGTGGCAAGCCGCTCGTGGTGCATACCCGGGATTCTGCGGTTGATACGCTCAGAGTACTCAAGGAAGAGGGGGCTGGCGCGGTTGGTGGTGTGATGCATTGCTTCACCGAAAATTGGGAAATAGCCAGCCAAGCCCTTGACCTGGGTTTTTATCTCTCTTTTTCAGGCATTGTTACATTCAAGAACGCTACCGTCGTCAAGGAAGTCGCGCAGAAATGCCCGCTTGATCGTATTCTCGTGGAAACCGATGCGCCGTATCTGGCCCCCGTTCCTTACCGGGGAAAGCCTAACGAGCCAGCCTATGTTCATTATGTCGCCGAAGAAATTGCTCGCCTGCGCGGGATCTCGCTTGAAGAGATTTCCAAGGCGACGACCGATAATTTCTTCCGCTTGTTCAAACACGCTCGCCGTCTGTGAAAACCATGAAAAAAACCTTGTTGACCGCTGTCTTTGCCTTGGCCTTTCCTGTTCTGGTCTGTGCTGCAACCTATGATGACCTGATCAGCTCAGCCAAGATGGGTGATGCCAAAGGGGTGGCCGAGCTGGTGCAGAAAGGCGCTTCGATCGATACGACTGATATCGATGGCAATACGCTGCTGATGTTGGCAGCTCGCGATGGCCATGCCGATTTGGTCGGCTACCTGATCAAGAATCGCGCCAAACTCAATGCGCGTAATTCGGCTGGAGATACAGCGTTGCGGCTCGCTGCCTTCCGTGGCCATCTCAAGGTGGTTGAATTGTTGTTGGCGGGGGGCGCTGGCGTCAATATGACGGGCTGGACGCCGCTGGCCTACGCGGCCTTCAGTGGGCATCTCGAGATTGCCAGGGTGCTGATCAATGCAGGGGCAGATGTCAATGCGCCCAGCGAGAACGGCACAACCCCCTTGATCGCCGCCGCCCGTAGCGGACATGCCGAGATTGTTCAGTTGCTGCTGGGTAAAAAGGCTGACCCGAACCGGAAACTTGATACCGGTGAAACTGCACTTGATATTGCGCTAAGGAACAAGAATACCGACATCGGTGACGCATTGCGGCGTGCCGGCGGCGTCTCGGGGCGCTCGGTGACTATAGAGGTCAGATAGGCTCTGGCCGGCAAGATCTTGCTTGTAGCCTTCATGTGTGTGCCATGCTCAGCCTGATTTCGTAAGCCCCACGGTGTGGGGCTTTGGGGGAATAAATAGGCTAGGTTGATTGGCAGGGAGCGATCAGTAGCATGTCGTGCTGAGCCCGGAACTGATTACCGAACTATTGCTGTAATGATATCAATGTCGCGTTCGGCGGCTTTTTTTGCGCTTGGCTGCGAATTTTTATCGGCATATGCCTTGTTTGCCAAGTTGCTTGGCTTTCGATCTGTAGTGTGGCCCGTTGATCTTCTGGTCTGCTGGCGATCGCTTTGATCCCTAGTATCGACTTTAGTCATTTGGTCTGAATTCGTCAGTTTTTTTGTTTCTGGCGCAATTGAAGCTAAATAGACGGGTTCCTGGATTTTTCCCAGTTCTGTCGGCGTCACTTCCCTGGTTTCCTGAATGATGGCGCTTCCTGCGCCACTGTTGGCCTGAAGGATATTCACCGGGCTGGTCGAGGTGGTCCGGGATCCATCGATGCCAGGTGCTTTGGTGGCTTCAGTGCTGATGCCGCCTTGATCCTGAAGGGCGTTTCCGGTCGGTTTGTTTTCAGGGGCGCTCTTGTCGAACTGCAGCGTAAACACCAGCCAGCTGGCCCAAAGCAGAATCAACAGCACTGACAAAATCCAGGTAATCGACTTCCATCCGGCAAATGAAGACTGGGTTTGGATTTTTGCGTATTTGGGGTCGAGATCTTGCAGGATGCTCATCGTTCAGCCTTTGTTGTCGTCCGGACTTGATATGCCGACATCGTGTAATTGTGGAATGTCATGTATTCGATAAGAATTATAATAGGACGTTGGCAAGTTCATAAAGAAATCCATTTGTATTAAAATAATACAAATTGATTAGTGCCTTGTTCTACGCATTTCATCTGAATGCGCCTGGAGCGGCTATTTGTGAAGGTTTCCTGTGGTTGCGGCTGTCGTCTTGGCGTATTTCCTGATTGTTGTACTCGGTGTGTTGCTGGTGGTTTTTCCCGGCTATCGCACGCGCGTCGTTGCGACGCTGCTGGGGGGCCTCAATCTTGGTGCGATGCCGGCATTCCGTGCGGGACTCAAGTGCTCTTCGGGGTTTGTCGTTGCCGGACGAGCGCTTCGCGGGAGTGTCAAAGGTCTGGGCCGGTTTGTCGGTGCCAACCCGCTGCTCACCGGGGCAGCCTTGCTGTTGGTCGCGGCCCCTTCGCTGTTTGCTCTGGTTTTGCACAGTCCGGCGGTGTTCGATTTTTCCGATCAGCAGCGAATTGCTGACCGGCAGATTGCCGTCTTGCTCGAAGGTGAGCAACTTGTTCCGCCGCCACCGTTGCCGCCCGAGGTTTTTACAACCCGGGAAGTCGAAATGGTGCGGCCTGATGTCATTCATGCCAGTCGCAATTGGAACTTGCTTGACCAGGCATTCACCCAGCGCCTGCTCGTTGTATTCAAGCTGATGAAGGAGCGGCACGGCTACGACATGGTGTTGATCGAAGGCTATCGCAGCCCGGAACGCCAGGCAAAGCTGTTTGAGCAAGGGGCGCATGTCACTCAGGCTGGCGCCAACATGAGCTACCACCAGTACGGCTTGGCGGCCGATTCCGCTTTCTACCGGGATGGGAAGGTCGTGATTTCGGAACGTGATCCGTGGGCCATGCGGGGTTACCAGTTGTATGGGGAAATTGCCGAACAGGTCGGGCTGACCTGGGGTGGCCGGTGGAAGATGCAGGACTACGGACACGTTGAGTTACGTCGTAGCGGTGTTCTTGGTCGGGGCGCAAGTCAGTAGTCAAGCCTCTTGCTGGGCAATCTCGTATTTTCTGGAGTAGTTGATGAGCAGACCTTTCATTCTATTGGGCGACAAGACGGATCACGGCGGGGTAGTCATTACCGCATCCGAATCAAGCGACTGCAATGGTAAAGGCGTGGCACGGGTCGGTGATCAAGTGACCTGTCCGAAGCGAGGTCATGGCAACGTAACGACCATCGTAACCGGTGACGCCACGGCGCTGATCGATGGACGCCCGGCGGCTCGTCATGGCGACAAGACAGCCTGTGGTGCGATTTTGATCGCCAGCCAGTCGTTGACCACAGACTGAAACGCGGCGTTCGATACCCATGTGGCCTACGGTGTTCAAAGTACTTGGCGGGAGCTTGCTGACGTTTGCACTTGTCTGGGCACTTGTGCTTGGTTGGTGGCAATCGAATGATTACGAGCCCAGCAAGCTTGATCTTGCCCTTTATCTTGGCGCCTTGCCGCTGGCGCTCGTCGGGGGCTATTTGCTGTTGCGTGGGTTCATCGAACATCTCAAGGCACCACCGGCGGCTGATAAACCCGACATTCCGGCGCTGCGCGACGAAGATCCGCTGGCTGCGACGTCGGCCAAGACGGCAGCGGCCGAGCGGGCATTCAATATTTGCCTGGTTGAAGGCTTTGTCACCACCGCAGTTGGAGCGTCGACGGATGATGTGCTGGCAGCAATCGATGGTGGCAAGCGGCCAGAGCCAAGTTTTCGCTTGACCGACGAGGCTGGCTTCCCTGTCTTTCTAGCCGAGGTCAAGGATCTCGACGTCGACGGCATGCAGGAAAAAATGGCCGCTGATGCCGCGTCTATTCGCAAATTTGCCGAGCGGGAGGACGTTGCTCGTACTCTGGCTCTGCTCGATCATTTGCTGGGCACGGTGCTGGAACGCCTGACACCCTTGCTGGCCCAGGTCGGGGATGCCTTGAAGCTGCGGATCGTCTGGTTGGTTCCAGCCAACTGGGATTCGTCGCAACTCGCAATCTTGCGGACTTGGTTGCAGCTTAATTACTGGCCCAATCAGGAGCGGTCCGGTCTGGAAATGGCGTTGGTCCCGGTAGCCTCTGAGATTGATGCGATGCGTCAGCTCGATGAAATCAATCTGCGCATCAATCGCGATTCTGCAAATTCTGAACTGACCTTGTTACTGGGCGCCGTATCGGCCGTGGATGAGCAAACAGTGGACAGCCGGTCGGCCAGCAACAAGTTGTTTTCTGCCGATCACCAGGATCGAAAGATACCCGGCGAAGGTGCAGTCGGCTTGCTCCTGGCCAGTCGGGCAATCGTAGAACGTTATGAGTTATCGGAAGTGACCCTCCTCAGTCGCGTCAGCATGGGCGTTCGGGACAAGCCGGTCGATGCGGGCGGACGGGTTGGCGGCAAGCTGATCGAACAGCTCGTCACCGGACTTCTTGATGTCAGCGCCGTCGAGAACACGCAGGTCAAGACTGCCTTGCTGGACGCTGATCATCGCGCCAGTCGCGTTGCAGAAGCAATGGAAGGACTCGGGCAGACCTTTGAGCATTTTGATCCGATCAAGGATTGCCTCGCCGTTGGTACGGTCAGTGGCGACCTGTCACCGATTGGCAGCCTCATCGCGCTTGCATGCGCCAGGACAAAGGTTCTGGCGACCGAAGCACCGGTGCTGTGCCTGAGCAACCAACATGAACGCGACAGGGCCGTGCTGCTGGCCATGCCCTATATCGCGCAACCGAATACCGAACCCAGCCTTACTTGAGTTAATGAGCAAAGCCAATTCATGATGTCCCAAATTCGTTCGTTTCTGACTGACTCCCGATTTCTTTCGTTTATCGGTGTCGCTGCTGTCGCGGCATTCTTTTTCCTGGGTGCCAAGACGCTCAAGGTGGCGATGATCTGGGCCGGGATCGCCAGCCTTGTCATACTCGCTGTCTGGGGGGCTGTCTGGTTCGTGCGTCGGCAAAGGGTGCGCAAGGCGGGGGAGGCGATCGGTTCCATGCTGGAGCAGCAGGCGGATGTATCACCCAAGCGGGGGGGGGCTGCGACTTCGGCTGAGATTCAGACGCTGAAGCAGCGCATGCAGGAGGCAGTCAAGACGATCAAGACCTCCAAGCTCGGGCAGATCTCCGGAGCTGAAGCGTTGTACGAATTGCCGTGGTACATGACGATCGGCAATCCGGCAGCCGGGAAGAGTACGGCCATCGTCAATTCCGGGCTCAAATTTCCGTTTGATGATGGTGGCGACGCGATCATCAAGGGCATTGGCGGTACTCGCAACTGCGACTGGTTCTTCACGACTGAAGGCATCCTGCTCGATACGGCAGGTCGCTATTCCGTGCACGAAGAAGACCGGGAGGAGTGGCTCGGTTTTCTTGGTCTGCTGAAGAAGCATCGGCCGCGGGCGCCGATTAACGGCATCATCGTCACGGTCAGCATTGGCGAGTTGATGGGCAACTCGCCAAGTTTCGCGATCAATCTGGCCAAGAGCCTGCGCCAGCGGGTCCAGGAACTTACCGAGAAGCTTGAGGTTTTCGCGCCGGTCTATGTCCTGTTCACCAAGGTCGATCTGATTCCCGGATTTCACGAGTTCTTTCTCGATCTGGACTGGAATGAGCGGGACCGGGTTTGGGGGGCCACCATTCCTTATGACCAGTCGAACGGCAGCGAATTGATCACACTGTTTGATCGGCATTTTGATGAACTTTACGAAGGACTGCGCGCCATGAGCGTCGCGCAAATGTCGCGGCTGCAGGGCGAAAATGCACCGCCTGGATTGCTTACCTTCCCCTCTGAATTCGCCTCGATCAAGCCGGCGCTGAAAGCCTTCATTGCCACGTTGTTCGAGGACAATCCTTTCCAGTTCAAGCCGGTTTTCCGCGGCTTCTACATCACCTCGGCCATTCAGAGCGCCGATATCAAGCCGGTTTCCAACGATCGTATTCTGAGAAAATTTTCCTTGAATGGCGGTGGCAGCGCTTCGGTGCGCACGGCCTTGAGCCATGGCTACTTCCTCAAGGAACTGTTCTCGAAAGTAATCTTTCCGGACCGCAATCTGGTCCGCCAGCACACCACCAAGGCAAAGGCCCAGTTACGCCAGTTCGCAGTGCTGGGTGCCTTGTGCTTCCTGGGCGTGGCGCTGGGCGGCTGGAGCTGGTCGTATTTCAATAACCGGAGTTTGCTGGCCAATGTTGAACAGGATATCGCCAAGGCGGTGAAGGTGCAGGAGGGACGGATCGATCTGCAGTCCCGCCTCGAAGCCCTCGAAATTATCCAGGATCGCCTGGCGCAACTTGAGCAGTTCAACGAGGATCACCCGGTTTCCATCGGTCTCGGTCTCTATCAAGGTGAGTTGATGGCTGACAAACTGCGTCGGGAATACTTTGCCGGCGTCAGTAACGTCATGCTGATCCCGGTCAAGGACAACCTTGAAGCTTTCCTGAACGAGGTCAATGCCCAAGGCGACCGCCTCAAGCCGCAAGGTGCTGCAGCTGGGGGTAATCAGGCGGCCAAGCCACCCCGTAACAAGCAGTACAAGGATGCGACGCCCTCTGATGTCGAAGATGGCTACAACGCTCTCAAAACCTACCTGATGCTGTCCAGTCACGAGCATGTCGACGTCGGCCACCTTTCCGACCAGATGACACGTTTTTGGAGAGGCTGGCTGGAGGCCAATCGCGGCACGATGACGCGCGAGCAGATGATTCGCTCTGCCGGGAAAGTGCTGACCTTCTATCTGGAGCACGCAACGCATCCTGAGTGGCCGGTTATCAACAACAACCTGGTTCTGGTCGATGAAGTCCGCGACAAGTTGCGCCAGGTGGTGCGCGGCATGCCGGCGGCTGAACGCGTCTATGCCGAAATCAAGGCCCGCGCCTCGACACGCTTTGCGCCGCTTACCGTGGCCAATATCGTTGGTCCGGACAATGCAACGCTGGTTGCCGGCAGTCATGTGGTATCCGGTGCCTTTACGGTTGAGGCATGGCGTGAATATGTCCAGACCGCGATCAAGGAGGCGGCAACCAGCGAGCAGAACAACGCGGATTGGGTGTTGCAGACCTCGACCAAGGATGATCTGACGCTGGAAGGCAGCCCTGAGCAGATCCAGAAGTCGCTGGTGGCCATGTACAAACGTGATTACACGGAAGAGTGGAAGCAGTTCGTCCAGGGTATCAGTGTTGCCTCCTTTGAAACCTTCCCTGAGGCGGTGGCGGCAATGGACCGTCTGGGAGACGCACAGATGTCGCCGGTCGGAACGCTGATCAAGGTGGTTTTTGATCAGACGGCCTGGGATAACCCGGCGATGGCCAATCTGGGACTGGAACGGGCTCAGAAGGGTTTTATCGAATGGTTCAAGCGTTCGGTGCTGCAGATGGCGCCGAGCCGTGTCCAGATGGATGTCAATGTCTCCGCCAAGCCGGCTGAAATCCCGATGGGGCCCATCGGCAAGGAGTTTGCCGGGTTTGGCCGACTGGTCATACCGCGCGATAAAGCCGACCCCTTGGTCGATACCTATCTCAAGCAACTTTCAAAGGTGCGTACCCGCCTGAGTCAACTCAAGAACCAGGGTGATCCCGGGCCAGGCGCGCTCAAGCTGATGCGGGAGACCATCGATGGCGGTGGCTCAGAACTCGCCGAGACACTGCGTTTTGTCGATGAGCAGATGCTGACTGGCCTGCCGGATAATCAGCGTGCCGTGTTGCGCCCCTTGCTGGTTCGTCCGCTATTGCAGTCGTACGCTGCGATCATCAAGCCGGCCTCTGAAGAGTTGAATAAGACGTGGGAAGCCCAGGTATACGAGCCGTTTAACCGTAAGCTGGCGATCAAGTATCCGTTTGCGGCGAAATCCAATATCGAGGCATCGCCAACCGAAATTGCTCAGGTTTTCGGGCCGGAAGGAGCTGTCTCCAAGTATGTCGAATCGGCCATGGGATCGCTGGTCGTGCGTCGTGGCAATACGGTGACGCCACGCACCTGGGGGGATCTCGGGATTACCTTGCAGCCAGAGTTCATCAGCGATTTTGCGCGCTGGGTTTCGCCGCTTGAAGGTGGGGCCGCCTCCGATGCCGGCGGTGGGGCAGGTGGCGCCGGTGGTCAGGCGCAGACTGTCTTCATGCTGCGTCCGCAACCATCGCCGGGCACCAGCGGTTATGTCATCGAGATCGATGGGCAGAAACTAGCATATCGCAATGGTGCGCCGCAGTGGGCCAACTTTGTCTGGCCGAATGCAGCCGGAGCGCCGGGCGCCAAGATTACCGCGACAACCTTCGAGGGCAAGATCGTCGAGGTCATCAATGTTCCCGGTCGCTTCGGTCTTGAAAAAATGATCAATGCCGCCAAACGTAGTCGCCAGGCCGATGGTTCTTTCCATCTCACCTGGGTGGCCGAGGGTGTGGAAGTCGGTATAGACCTTCGCGTGGTCAGCAGCGCACAGGCGCAAGCCGCGAGTGGATCGAACGAAGGTGCCAGTACCCAGAGGGGCCTGGCAGGGGTCGTGCTGCCGCGATCGGTGGCGGTCGGCAAGGCCAGCAAGTATCAGGAGGCAATGCCGGAGACAGTTGGGCCGGCGCCGGTCGCTACGGCAGGAGGTGCCCAATGAGCACGGTGATCGCCTCTCCGGCTACCTGTTTCGGCAAGATTCCGTCGCGCGGCGATTTCGTCAAGGGGGCCGGGCAGCATCAGTTGATCAGCGTTCTCGATCGCTGGGTATCGCAAACCATGGAGCGACTCTCTGAGGATCCAGGCTGGAAAACAGCCTACGACGGCGCAAGTTCGGTGGACTTTGCTTTCATTGGTGCCCGAAGCCGGCTTTCGGTCGTTGGACATTTGCGGCCGAGCACCGATTCTTCAGGTCGCCGTTTTCCGTTCATCGCAGCGGCGACAGTCGAACGCGACGACGCGCTGATGTTCCGCTGCGCTCCCGTCGGGCTTGCCTACTCCTTTGGCGCTTTGGCGCGTATTTCCGAAGCCGGGGTTACTGGGGCGGAAGTAGGGCAATTGCTGGCCGAGCTTGATTCGATCAACTGTGCCAGTGATTTCGAAATGGCCGTTCAGGCTGATCCACTGGGCAATTTTGTCCGCCGGAATACTCTCGATTCACTGGCTGGCATGGTTGGAGCGCCGGATGCCGAGTCTGTTCGCCGGATCATCCTGGCGATTGGCTTGCTGATGCGCCCGGTTCTTGGTCAGGGAACGGTTTCTGTCGAGAAGGACATTGTTTTGCCGCTTCCCACAGAAGAGCGCAATCGAAATCTGGTGGCCGGTCTATGGCTATATCTGGTTACGGCATTCCTGCGCCGGACATCGGTCGAGCTTCAGGTGATCATCGAGCGTCGTGCCGGCAATCCCCACCTGGTGCTTGGGTTCAATGGCTCCTCCGCATCGACGCTGCTGGCGGCTCTGTCGCCAGACACGGCCGCCGAGCGGATTATTTCGCTGACTGACCCGGAGTGGATCGACGACCAGTCGGACATCGTCAATGACTATGGTGTCGCCAAGCTCTCCTCTTATCTCGCTCAGCCGAACATTTCCCTTGAGCATGCCATCAACACGTTCAGAGAAGTTTTTCTAGGCGAATGAACATGAAATCATCACTAATCGTCGCTGCATTTTGTCTCGCCTTACAGGGGGCGGCGTTCGCCCAGGCCACGCCGCCGGAGGAGCAGGGGAAGGTAGTGGCCTCAGGCACTGTTCCTGACGAAGCATCACGCGCTGCGATCCTTGGCAAGCTTCGTGATCTTTACGGGGCGGGCAATGTGGTTGATCGCCTGGAAGTTGGCGGCGTCGTGCCGCCGAGCAACTGGACCGAGAACATGACCAAGATCATCGGCCCCCATCTCAAGCAGGTGCATAAAGGGCAGATGCAGGTCAGCGGTACGCAGATCTCAATCAAGGGCAATGTTGCCAATGAGGCCTTGCGCCAGCAGGTGGTCAGTAATCTCGCCACTTCGCTCAATCCGACCTACACCATCGACAACGGCCTGGTGGCTGCGGGCGGCGAAGCGCAAAGCGTGCTGGACAAGACGCTGTCCAATCGTGTCGTTGAGTTCGAAGTTGGCTCAGCGACGTTGACGCCGGCCGGGCGCGTCATCCTTGACGAGATGTATGCAGCGATCAAGCAAATCGGCACGCCGAAGGTTCAGGTGATCGGCCATACCGACAGTTCAGGGAATCGCCAGGCCAATGTTTCGCTCAGCCTGGCGCGTGCCAATACGGTGCGCAGCTACCTGATCGAAAAGGGCATTCCGGGTGAAAATCTGACCGCAGTAGGCTCCGGCCCGGATCAGCCGGTAGGCTCGAACGACTCCTCAGAGGGACGAGCGAAAAATCGGCGCATCGAGTTTCGGCTCGCCAGCCAGTAATTTGGCATAGGCGGATACCGTGAGGTAGCCGCCTTGTAGCCTGTTCTTAGCTCGATTCCCCAGTGTTGGGGTCAACCCCCAGCAACTCTTCCATCCGCAGCAAGGCGCTGTCATCCTTGACGACAGTCCGCAGCCATTCGTGGAGTGGCATCGTTCCCCATTTGGCTGCTTTTTCTGCCAGATAGGCAACCGGGCTATGCGGTTCTGTGCGCCGGAAGAAAGCGCCAATTTCCTGTAGCTGGCGAATGGCCTGCTCGCGGGAGCGAATCGGCCCACCACCTACCTCGACGATTTGTCCGCCAATGCTTGGCTCGACCCGTTCGATGGAACCAACCGCCTTGTTTCCCACGCCGTCGTTTGTCAGTTTTTCCTGTATTTCTGATGGCTTTGCGCCAGCATCTCCGGCATGGCGCTGGAAAAAGCGGTAAACGTCATCAAGCGCTTCGAAGCTTGCGCTGAAGGCTGGCGAATATTCTCCCATCTTGGCGTCGAGCACTGTTTGCAGGGATTTGACGGAGTCTTTCAGACGCTCGGCATTGCGCATGCCGTCGATAAAATGGCGTTTGGGTGTGTCTTTAAGTGCCGCCTCGAAGGTTTCCAGCTTCACATGCGCTGTGCGGGCGAGTTCCTCAGCCAAGGCAGGGTTACGTTCAATATTCTTGGCTGTGGCGCGGGCCGATTCGTGGTCAATCGATGAAAATCGGCCCTTATCGGAATCTGTCAGCGGCGTTTCTCGAATCAACCGTGCTGTCTGGTTGACCAGCCAATCAAGCACACCAACCCGTTGTTCAATATCGCCATCTTCTGGTTGCGGGTGGATATCGTTCCAGAAGGTCTCGCACAACCGTCCAAGTAGCGCGTAGCCGTTGGCAAGACCACCAAGCCCCTCTAGCTTGCAGCTTGCTTCGGTCAACCAAGCTGCAACGCGCAGATCCTTTGACTTGTTGGCTAGGATGTCATCGCAGATACGAACCACGCGAACCCAGTCAGCCTCCTTGACATCAGTAACCCATTCGCCTTGAGAGAGGGAGGGGTCATCAAAGCGCCTAGCTTCCTGAATCTCGTCGAACTCGGCAGAAAAGACCAGATCATCACCGCATGGGCCATGACTTGAGGCAAGCGGTTGGGCTAGATGTTCAAAATCCATCGTTGTATGCCTATGGGCTAAATTGGCATATTTTAATGGAATATATGGGCGCTCCTAAGAAATACGAGAGATGACATCTGGTATTTTTTTGTATCAATGAATCCATGGCCTCTCGCGCATTGGAAAAAACGATTGACCCTATGTAGATACCTCGCCCATTCTTATCCAGCAGAAATCTACAGGCTGAGCGCTGACTGATCGGGTGACCATTGCCAGAAAGTAAGACCGTAATCGCCGCCGACTGATGGCATGTTCTCACCTGCCTTGAAGTAATGGCGGGAGCCGGATTGGGCCGGGGTGAACCACCAACCGGATTCGGGGCAGGAGGTGCCGGCAGGGACGTTGGGGCGGCGTGTTTCGCCGCCCGTGCTTCCTTGCGGGACGCTACCGGTGCCGCCGCCGCTGTCGGCGACGCGTTTGATTAGGGTCCACACGGTCGCTTGCGATGTAGAGGAACGATCTTCGGGGTTTTCTGGATGGTCCATCACGTTCGCTTCCCATGCCTCGTAACCTTCGATCAGAAACTCGGCACAGCTACCGGGGGCATCAGGAAGGTAAACGCCGTTCTGCGGGACTTTGTCGCCGGTCTTGACGCGGACGGCCTGATTCAGGCGGTAGACGGGCCAGCTATGGGGGGCGTTGAGGGGGCCTCGTGCACCAACGTGGTAGAGAAAGGTTAGTTCCCCCATTTCCCAATTGCTTTGTTGCGTATGGCTGATGTTCGAGGCCATGTCCCAGGCTAGCGATTTATGGCTTCGATAGGCACTTTGATATGGCTCGGGCATCCACTCAGAGGTGTAGTCGCGCCCGATCGCAGCAAACGAGGTGTTGATATTACCGGCCATCCCCAAGGCGTCGGCTTTGCCGTGCGAAAGAACAATCAATCCGTCATTCAGACCCCGTAGCGCCCATTGCAGATTGGGAATGACGGTTTCTCCCCAAACCGCATCGGGTTGTTTCCATAGCGGCTGGTCGCGATAGTCCGGTGGCAAGTGCTTCATGAATTCGGTCAGAGCATCTTCGGCAGCCTTGACACAGGCTTCGAAGGCATCGCGCATTTGCCCGAAGTATTCCAGCGAACCGTAACGTTCGAGAAGGTAGACCTCCTGCGGGATGAGCGGGGTGGGATTCAGCATTATTTCCAGTTCCTTTCCAGAATGGGCACGCCGACGAGGTTAACCTGGATGTCGCCATCGTCGTAGCCCCAGCCGGTGAATTCGCGTTTGCTGGCGTGTTTCGGATCGAGGTTTTTCGGGTCGACGACGATCTGCTCGTGACCACCCTCCAACCAGAAGGTGTTGCCCTTATCGTCTGCGGGCATGGCGTTACCTGCACGATCTTTCATTTCTTGGGAGGCAGTTGTCCCGCGCCAGACCGGCATGCCCTTGCCGGGAGGGACGGTATAGGTCAGAAATTCGCCGTTGGCGTTCCAGTGCTTCCAGACGGCGAAGCGTTCACGCCATTCCGGCTTGCTGTGTAGTTTGTCGAATTCGGCCTTGGTCATCCAGCAGATATTGTTGTCCCCAGATTTTGGGCCGACGACGCGGTAGAGGACAGTGCCTGGGGGTAGAATGTCGTCTCGGACGTCCTTGGTGAATGTCTTGTAGGCACCTGTCAGCGGCTCTGAAGCTTTGTTGCTGATGTCGAAATGGGTTGCTGGTACCGTGGGGGGATTTCTCGTTCCTGGATATTTCCCATCCTTCCCAACCTTCACCCAATCCGGCTTTGCCTTCCTGAGTTCGGCCAGTTCCTCGTCCAGACGCATCCGGATATCACCATGCGGATTCGGCACATTGGAACTTGCCCTGTGCGTTAGGCGCTGCTCGACATCCAGTCGCTGCGCAAGTCGGTTCAGGTAGGTCTGTACTGGTGAGAGTATATCGGCCAGCCCTTTGTTGGCCTGGTCGCGTACTTTTTTGACGGTTTGCAGCAACTGCCCGGCCTGGGTCTGCATGGTGGCAGTACCCCACTTCTTGACGAGATCAAGCAGTTTGCCGAGGTTACCGATGGCAGTGTCAAATGCGCCGGTCAACTTTTCCACGGAAAGGTTGCCGGACACTTTGCGCAATTGATCGGCGAGGTATTTGTACGGGTTGTCGATCTTGAGCGCCTTCAGTGTCTTGCGAACCTCGGGGCGGGCGAGGAGGTCATTGAGCTTACCAATTCCTTTTTCGACAAACGGCTTGCTGGCTTTCCACATATCGGCGTCAAGGGCCACCTTGCCGGCGCTGAACATCGCTTTGCGTCCATAGGCGAACATCACCTTGAAGCAGCCCTTGACCAAGCTACCCAAGGTTGGAAAGAGGCCGATCAGCGTCAGCGCCAGGGCAACCCAGGCCCAGCGGTTGCTACTGTCCTGGTTGATCTTCTTGCAGTTGGCGACCAAATCACGCACGTCACAAATCTGATCGACCAGTGGAATCATCGAGATGATGGTGCTGGTCACCGTTTGCGCCGCTGTCTGCTCTTCCGCAAAGTCACCCTGCAGAACGATCCAGATCCATTCGGCGGCCGCACTTAAATCCTGCCTGGCGCTCTTGGCCCAGCGCGAGGGAGCGGCGGCGTACCACGCCAGCGCGTTCTCAAGTTCATTCCACATGGCTTACCCCAGCTTTTCCTGTGCGGCGCCAATCAGTAGATCGAACTTGTCCCACGGTTGATCGGCAAGCGACTCTCGTAGTTCGTATTCGACGTACTGCGCTACCTTCGGCACATTTTCGTGTCGGGCAAAGCCATTGCCGTCGAGTTTGCCACTGACGATCGAACCGTCTTCGAAATGAATCTTGTAGCCCTGTCCGGCAAATGCCTCCCCATCGGCATCGCGATGGGCAACTTCAATCCAGTTCGGTGCCTTGTCGACCTTCCCATCCGGCAGCCCCTCCATCTGCGCTGGATTGCTACCCGGCCCCATAAACGCATTCCCGTTCCCCTTGACCGAGAAATTCCCCGGGCAGGCAAAGGTGATGTTGCCGCCTTCGAGGGTGACGGAAGACTGCCCGGCCTGAAGCACGATCTTGTCCTTGGCCAGGATGTGGATTTCGTCGTTGCTGCTGGTGAAGGTCAGCGACTGATCGGCCAGGATTTCCATCTGGTCGGTATTCGCCTGAATGGTGTGGGTGCCGGCCTGGGCGATGCTCTTGATGCCACCGGCGTGGCTGAACCAGCTGGCGCCGTTACCGGCGGCGGTCGAGACGGTATGCGCACTGGCGATATGCAAATCCTGCTGCACCGTCGCATGCAGGTTGGCACCGGCGAAGAGCAGCGTACTGGCCGGGCTGGCGAGGCCGATGTCGCCCGGTGCTTCCGACAGAATGAAGGGTTCGGCGAAGCGTTCGGTTGGCTCGCCCAGCTCGCGGCTGCCGGGTTGTGCCTTCTGGGCGGCCTGACCGCCGATATTGCCGGAGAATTTCCCCTGCTGCTGCGGATCAATGGCTGTGATGAACTGGCTTTGGGCGGCATTCGCTTTCAGTGGCAGGGCCTGTTGCTGCTGGGCCGCATCCGAGAGCGCCTTGGCGGTTTCTTCTGCGGCTTTAAGCTGCGCCACCGTCTCCGCCACATCCATCTGCGTGCTTTGCGCATTTGGACGAGCCGTCGCTGAAATCAGGATGCCTTCCCCAGCCCGTGCGGCCAGCCAGCCATCGGTTCTCAGTTCAAAGCCGCTGCCGCGCCAGGCGCCGCGGCTGGCGCTTTCCGGGGCCTGATGCACCAGATGCCCCAAACCGAGCTGACCGGCATTCTCGCTGGTCGCCAGACGGGTGCGTAACTGCCCCGGCGCATCATCGACTACCCACTGGTTATGGCCTTCCTGATGGTTGTGGCTCATCCAGCCGGAGAGGACGCCGGGGTGGTTGGCACTGGCTTCATGGCCGGCCGAGAAGGGAGGGAGGTCCGCCCCGTTATAGCTCTGGCCGACGATGACCGGCCGGTCGATATCGCCATCGAGGAAATCGACCAATACTTCGTTGCCGATGCGCGGCAGGAAGTGACTGCCCCAGTTTGGTCCCGAGAGCCATTCGGCGACCCGAACCCAGGTGCCGGATTGATCGTTGGCCGGGGCGTTGCCGGACTTGCCTTCTGTCCGACCCGAGGGGCCAGTCTCTGATTGCCCGCCGGCATTCGGCGTCTCCCCGCGTTGCCAGGGAAACTGGATCTTGATCCGGTGGTCGCGTTCGGTGGTGATGACCTGATCGGGTAGGCCGACGACCAGGGCGGTTTGCGGCCGGGCGGCCGGCCTGGCCAGCAAGGCCGAGACAACCGGGGCCGAGGCTGGCTGGGCCTGGAGCGTATTGCGATAGCTGCCGGCTTCGACGTCGGTACTGCCTAGCAACTCGGCGGCACTGGCTCCCAGATTGTTGGCGCCGTGATGATCAACTGATAGCACCTTGAATTGTGCGTCATCACCGACATAGGCGTCATGCTGGGTCAGCGTGAAGATGGTGCCTTCAGCCATCTGGCGGACGGTGCTCTCGCCAGTAAAGCGCCGATAGCGGGCTTCGATGGCAGCGAGGGCCAGGTCGGTCCGCAATTGAGCGGCGGCGCTGTCTTCAAACCGGTAGGGGCGGGAGGCATCGTGGAGTTCCAGCCGGGGCAAGGCGCCGTTGTCGTGGCTGCTCTGGGCCTGGGCACCGGTCGCAACCAGAGTCTTGTAATCCCAGCCGGCGAGTGACACAGCGTTGGGCAATACGGTACGGACTTCGTGCCACTGTTGCAGGGTGTCGGAATCTTCAGTGGCATTGTTGCGGTGAAAACGGATGGTCGGTTGGGCGCCCGCGGGTAACTCGGTTTCGCGGTCGAAGATGATCAGTTGGTGACGGGCGTGGGTGGCCTCGTCACCAGCCGAGGCCGATTGGTCATGATCGAAACGGAAGGAGAGGCCTTCTTCGGAAAGCAGGCGGCGGATGAACTCGAAATCACTTTCCCTGTACTGGGTTGCCACACTGTAGGTGCGCAGCGGCTGGGTGACTTGATTGGACCAGTGGGCTTCGGGGTAGTCGGTCAGGATTTGGCCGATGATGTCGATGACCGTTTTGTCCTGAAACAGGTAGCAATCCCGGCGCTGTGCCAGGAAGGCAAGGAAGGGTTCCATGATCAGGCGGTAACGGGCCAGCCCGCCATCAGCACCGAGTTGCATGGCTTGCGTGACGTAGCCGTGCCACGAACGCTTGCTGCCATCGGCTTGCATCAGGCGCAGGGTGATTTCTTCGCCGATCAGCGGCTTGAGATCGAAGTAGGCGTTGGTCGAGATGCAGTCGATTTCGAAGCGGAAGGATTCAGAGATAGCTTCATGGCCGTTGAAGCGCTCGACGATCAGCGCGGCATCGGGCAGGGCAGTCTTGAGTTCGAGCAGGCGGGCGTTCTGGTTGAACAGGGTGTCGAGCAGGGGTTGAGTCATGGCAGGCTGATCAAGGCAGGGTAATGGTCAGCGTTGGCGCCCGCGGGGCTAGCTGGACAATATTCTTGAACGGCGACAGGGTTTGCTGGACGGTGCTACCGGCGTGCCAGTCCAACCCGATATAGGCGACCAGACCAAACAGGGCAAGCACGGATGTGATGACCCAGAACGGGATATCGCGTTTGATGGCGTTGGAGATGGTGTCCGGGGCAGCCCAGTTTGGAGCAAAGGTGGCTGCCTTACCCTTGATGTGGGCGATTTGCTCGCCGAGTTGCAGGGTCAGGTACTTGAGCTTTTCCGGGCCTTCGAGCAGGTAGCGCCCCTTGAAACCGATCAACAGGCACATGTGGAACACTTCGAGCGCATTGATCCGGCTGGCTCCTCCGTTGCGCGCGGCTTCCAGCTTGTCGAAGAAATGTTCGCCGGCCAGTTGGTCGCCGAAAAGCACGAGCTGCAGCGGGCGGCGTTCCCAGACGTCGCGAATGTTCATCTTGGAAGAGAGAACAGATTCGTCGATGGCGGCGCAGAACGCGTATTTGGCGTCGAAGATGTCTTCGGCGTTGAAGTTGTTCTTCTTGGCTGCCCGCTCGAACTGATCGAGGAATTTCTGGATGTTGCCGGAGAACTCGTCAGGGTCCTTCGGAACGCTGCGATTGTTGAGCAGGATGAGCATGTAGAAACCGTCGTACAACAGATCGACAAGGCTCTTGGCAGGACGCTCGGAGGCCGATTCATCAGAGCGTGCGCTCGGGGCGACAGAAAAAAGACTGGGGGCTGTGGTCATGGCGTGACTGCAATCAATTCAATGGTGAGATCCCGGTAACTTTCCGGGGCATAAATCATGATGGATTGGGCTTTGAGCATTCGCTCGTAAAGCGGGCCGTGGGCATCCAGTGCGAAATAGCAGGCGCCGGGACGAACCGGGATTGCGGCGGGAACTTGCGCGGCATGGGTCAGGCGAACGCCGGACATGGCAGAGAGAACCAGCTTTTCGACATCGTCCGGGGCGCCAAGCTTGATGCGTAGCGGGATGGATTCGATGATTTCCGATTGCGGGTGCGCCGCAGTGATCGACAGGTAGAAAGCTGTTTCGCTGTTGATTTTCTCGGAATCCAGATGGCCGGCATAGAAGGCCTGTTTTGGCTGGGTCAGGGAAATGGCGAAATAGCGGGTGGAAATTACGGTATCGAGCAGTTCGCGCAGTATCTGGTCGATACGAGCGAAGCCGGGCCCGGGTTGCAGATGGTCGTAACTGGGCAGGTCATTCAGCGTAAACCCTTTGGAGAAGGTCATCAGGCCGCCAGCCAGGCGCAGCAACTCCTGGAATAGCCGCTCGGGTGAGGTCTCGGGATTGCGGAACAGATGGGTCAGTGTTGCGCAGGCACTGCTGGCCGTATGCAACAGCCAGAATGAGGCAATGTCGCCGGAGCGAAACTCGATCACATTCTTGGATGGTTCGCGATGAAAGCCATAGAGCGCATCCACCTTGGCCAGCAGGGCATCGATTTGTCGACGGAGCAGCATGTACAGATTCGGCGCACTGCGCAGACTGATTGATGGCGGAACGAAAGCGGGATCAACTTCAAAGCCGTTGCTGGAGGTGCGGCGAATCCGGACGACAGGCAAGGTCATGAACTGGTCGCGGTTGTCGTTGCCCGATTTGAGGTGCGAAATCTGGCTGAGCGTGGCGATGTCGGCCTCGGCGGCTTCGGTGTAAAGATCTGCTTTATCGCGTGGAATGATCAGATAACGTGCCTGGCCTGAGTCTGATGCTTCTTCTGCACAGTTTCCTCCATGTGCATTCAGGTGATTAAGTGCCAGAAAGAACTCGGTTGCACCTTCTTCGTCGACTGCAGCGTCCAGTGCCAGAGGAGCAGGAAGCTGGTCTACGTCAGGGGCCGTGAAAAAGTCCCCGTTGGCAAATATGGCGTCGATGCGGTTAAAGCGGAGCACTCCACTTTTCAGCGAGTCCAGGTCCAGATCAAGGTCACGGATGCCCCAGGCAAAAGGATTTGCCGAGAGCAGGGTGCGCCTGTTCATTGCTTCGGTATAGGCATCCTGTTGCTGGAAGTGTTGCGGACGAAGAAAAAGCCCTTCACCCCAAAGAATTTTTGCGTTGTTCATTGTTTCATCTTGCTAAGAGTTGCATTGGATGCCGACCAGTGATCGCACTGATTCCGGGCTGACTTCGGTGACCAGGGTGCCTTTGCTGGCGCTCAGCGCGCATGCATGGGCGCCAATGGTGATTCCGCCGTCAAAAGATTGCTTGCTATCGAAAGCAAGCTTCCATCTGGTGGAGTACGGGGCGCGAAACATGCCTGCGACACCAATCGTTGTGGCGTCTCCTGGAATCTTCAGAACGACGTCGTACGATTTTCCAGGAAGCAAGACAATTTCACGGACTGAAACCATTTCCTCACCCAAGGCCTCCTTTTCGCTTTCGGTGGAAGTTATTTGTGGGTAGGTCAGCATTTTAAGGCGTTCAGGAGAGCGCAATACGTAGAGTTTCATGACAAGTGACAGGGGCTTGCCACTGCTGGTCAAATTCAATTGCTCGCCTGCAAAAATCCTTATGGGTACATCCTTGAAAGTTTTGCTTGGATCGCCGTTGTCTTTTTTTGTGACACCTGTTGCTTCTAGAACCATGCCTACGGCCGTTCCTGCCATTTGCAGGGCGGAGACCTGTGCACACCCGGACAGTGCCGCGCAAAGGAGCGCCAGGCTCACCAATGGCGAGCTTAGGAGATGTTGAAATGTTGCAATTGTCATTAACCGTGCGCTAATTATGGAAACGGGCTAAAAATCATAGAAGTGAGAAATGAAAATATGCATATGAGTTGATCATAGCCAAGTTCGTAATGTACTATTTCGCTTTCATCTAAGCAAACCCAATGGCATTTAATACGCCATTTGGCATACTGGAGAGTATTGATGTTTCCCTTAAAGCGTCTATCAACAGCGCTTGTATTTGGCGTCTCGTTAGCGATTTCAGGCTGTGCGTCAAACAAGGTGTCGATGAGCCAGGAAGAGTTTTCGGCCGCAATGGCGCAATCCAGCATGAGTGTCGATACTTTGCTGGAAAAAGGTAACCAGGAAGAAGCGGTCAAAATACTCGGTGATTTGGCAAAGAAGAATCCTGGGCGCAAGGAGCCTTGGGTACGAATGGCCAAGGTGCATTTCGATGCCGAGAACTACGCGCAGGCGATTGTTGCGGCCGAAGAGGCTTTGCAGCGCGATGGTACGGATCGATCGGCAAAGAGCATTCGCGCGGTTGCTGGCTTGCGAGTGGCGGCTCAGTCATTGACTGACCTGCGTGGCGACGTCGAGCTGAAGGGCGATGCGCGTTCGGACGCCGTTGGTTTGGCCAAGGTCATGCGCGATACCTTGGGAGAGGATGTGCTGGTTCCGCCAGGGGAGCCTGAAAAGAAAAAGAAGGTGGTGCCCGTGGCGCGTCCAAAGCCGGTGGTGGCTGCAACGCCCAAAAAGCCCGGTGGCGCTGATGTTTCTCCCACTGCTTCGGGCGCCAATCCATTCAGTGTTTTGAAGTGATTTTGTAAGTTAATTGTTGATCGGCTTCGGGGTGTTTTTTGCCTTGGGTGGCCGACTGGATATCCATACCGGAGGATCTTGTGGCGAAAAAAGAAAGTGTTCAAAAGCGGTTGCAAAAGGTTCGTCCGCCGCGCGTTCAGCTGACCTATGACGTAGAGATTGGCGATGCCCTCGAAGTCAAGGAATTGCCCTTTGTGGTCGGCGTGCTCGGCGACTTTGCCGCACAGTCAAAAGAACCGCAGGGCAAGGTTCGCGACCGCAAATTTGTGAACGTCGATATGGACAACTTCGACGATGTCATGGAAGGCATGGCGCCGCGCGCCGCATTTCGTGTCAAGAACCGTCTGACTGAAGCCGGTGGTGAACTGGGTGTCGATATCAAGTTCGAAAAATTCGAGGATTTCCGGCCGGAGTCTGTGGTTCAGCAGGTCGAACCGCTGCGCAAGCTGCAGGAAGCCCGTGCCAAGCTCGCCGATCTCCGCAACAAGCTGGCAGGTAACGAAAAGCTTGAAGATCTTCTAAATGATGTCTTGAACAGCACCGAGCAATTGCAGAGTCTGGGTGGCAAGACGAACGCAGGAGACGGACAATGAGCGCCCAGGCTGCAGTTGCCGCCGCGCCGGCCAATGTTCGCGAATCGTGCCTGCTCGACCAGATCATTGAAGAGAGCCGGGTTGCACAGTCCGATCAGGAAAAAAATCGGGCCCGGGACATCATCAGCGAGCTCGTTAATCAGGTGCTGGATGGTGAAGTAGTCGTTTCAGAAAATCTGGCTGCATCGCTCGATGCCCGAGTGGCCGAACTTGATCGTCTGATTTCGGAGCAGTTGAGCGAAGTGATGCATGCCCCGGAATTCCAGGCCCTCGAAAGCGCCTGGACCGGCCTGCATTACCTGTGCAAGCAGACCTCGACCGGTCAGCAACTCAAGATCAAGCTGTTCAACGCTTCGAAGCGCGAACTGGTCAAGGACTTCAAGACTGCCATCGATTTCGACCAGAGCGCCCTGTTCAAGAAGGTTTACGAAGAAGAGTTCGGCACTTTCGGCGGTGCGCCGTTTGGTACGCTGATCGGGCAGTACGAAATCAGCCGTCAGCCCGAAGATATGTACTTCGTCGAACAGATGTCGCATATCGCCGCTGCCTCGCATGCTCCGTTCATCGCTTCCGCTGCGCCACAATTGTTCGGCCTGGAATCGCATACCGAACTCGGCAAGCCACGCGACATGGGCAAGGTGTTCGATACCGTCGAATACGCCAAATGGAAGTCTTTCCGCGAGTCCGAGGATTCGCGCTATGTCGGTCTGGCTTTGCCGCGCTTCCTGGGCCGTCTGCCCTATAACCCGATCGATGGCGAAGTCACCGAAGGTTTCAATTTCGTCGAGGAAGTCGATGGTACCGAGCACGACAAGTACCTCTGGTGCAACGCTGCCTTTGCCTTTGCTGCTCGTTTGACCAGTGCCTTCGAGAACTATGGTTGGTGTGCCGCGATCCGTGGCGTTGAAGGTGGTGGCTTGGTTGAAGATCTGCCCACGCACACCTTCCGCACCGACGACGGTGAAGTGGCCCTCAAGTGCCCGACGGAAATTTCGATTACTGATCGTCGCGAGAAAGAGTTGAGCGATCTCGGCTTCATTCCGCTGGTTCACTGCAAGAACACCGACTACGCAGCTTTCTTTGGTGCCCAGTCGGCGCAAAAGGCAAGGAAGTACGATACCGACTCGGCCAACGCCAACGCCTCGCTGTCCGCCCAGCTGCAATACATGTTTGCGGTGTCCCGTATCGCCCACTACATGAAGGCGATGATGCGCGACAAGATCGGCAGCTTTGCTTCTGCCGCCAACGTTCAGAACTACCTGCAGCGCTGGATCGACCAGTATGTAACTGCCGATGACTCAGCTTCCCAGGAAACCAAGGCGCAGTTCCCGCTGCGCGAGGCGTCTGTCGAAGTCAGCGAAGTGCCGGGCCGCCCGGGTGTTTATCGGGCCGTATCGTTCATCCGGCCGCATTTTCAGCTGGATGAGCTTTCGGTATCGCTGCGTCTGGTCGCCGAACTGCCGCAATCCACCAAGAGTTAAGCGTTGTACAACCTCCAAGGAGAAAGTAAGAAATGAAGGATATTTACGTCGAATTCAAGGGTAGTGACATCAAGGGCGATTCCCGCGATGCCAAGCACAAGGACACGGTTGAGGTTTATAGCTGGAGCCATTCCATGCGTCAGCCGAAGTCGGCAACGGCATCGGCTGCTGGCGGTCATACCGCAGAGCGTGTTGAACACGGCGAAATGATCTTTACCAAGGATATCGACGGTTCCAGCCCGAAGCTGTACCAGGCTTGCTCGTCCGGCCTGGTGGTCAGCGACGTCATCATCTACTTCTACCGCGCATTCGGCGGCCAGAACACGACCGGCAATCCTTCGGCCACCCAGAATCGCCATCAGTACCTGAAGATCGAACTGAAGAACGTCATCATCGCTTCGGTCTCTCCGGCGGTTGATGAGGAAGGCATTCCGAAGGAAAGCTTCTCGCTGAAATATTCCGCCGTGAAGTGGACCTATGACGAACTGAATATCGACGGCACCAAGTCCGGCAAGGTCAATATCCAGGGAGCCTGGAACCTGGCCAAGAACACGCCGAATCTGACCTGATAATTCCTTCTGTGGAACCCACGGCGGAACTCGTTTCCGCCGTTTTTTATGATCAAAGGTTTTGAACCTTCCCTGTTCGATAAATTATTCGACGATCAGCCCGTTGGGGCTGCCCGGCGCCGTTTGTCGCTTGAGCAGTTGAAGGATTCGGTCGCTCGTGATCTTGAAGCACTACTTAATACCCGGGTGGTGCTCGATGACGGATTCGAGACTTCCTTTCCGCTGGTGACACGTTCAGTTGCCGGGTTTGGCCTGTCCGACTTTGCCGGGCTGAGTCTGGCCAACGTTCATGACCGGCGCCGGATCTGTGCCTCCATCGAAGCGGCCATTGCTGCCCACGAGCCACGTTTGCGTGAGGTTCGGGTCGATCTTGAATTGCATCGAAAGACGGTGAACGCCCTGTATTTCTCAATCAATGCCGTGCTGGTCGTCAGGCCCGCCCAGGAGCCGGTCAGTTTCGATGCGCTGTTGCAGCCGACCAGTCTGCAGTACTCCGTGACCCGACATCGTCCGCGGCTGGGAGGCTAAGTGGAAGACCTGCTGCCTTATTACGAGCGAGAGCTGGCGTTTCTGCGCCAGCATTCCCGCGAGTTCGCCGAGCGCTACCCGAAACTTGCCGGCCAGTTGTTGCTGTCGGGCGAGGGCTGCGACGATCCCCATGTCGAGCGGATGATCCAGTCCTTTGCGCTGATGACGGCACGGGTTTCAAAAAAACTGGAAGACAGCTACCCGCAGTTCACCGAAGCGCTGCTCAATGTTCTTTACCCGCACTATCTCAGGCCGTTTCCGAGTTGCTCCATTGCCCATTTCGAACATGGTGGCGGTGAGCTGACCTCCGTCGCATCCATCCCGCGGGGTACCGAGTTGCAATCCCGGCCAATCAAGGGGGCCATCTGCAAGTTCCGGACGGCATGGGATATCCAGCTGGCGCCGGTTGCCATTGGCGAACTGGCCTTTGATCCAATTGCCAGCGCCCCCAGCGAGGTTCGATTGCCGGTGGGGTGCAATGCCATTCTTTCGTTTTCGCTGGCCTTGCGTGGCAATAACGTCGAGGCCGGGCTGGGCAAGGTCGACAAGTTGCGGCTCTATATCGACGCCGAGCCGTCGGTGGCTTCGGCGCTGCGGGATGCCATCTTTCTGCGCAAGCTGAAGGTCTATGCCTCTGGTGCCGACAAGCGTTGGCGCATTGCCCGGGAGAAACTGATCAGCGAAGTCGGTTTTGCCGATCAGGAAGCGCTGATCGACATGCCTGATACCTCCCATGGCGCCTATCGCTACCTGACCGAGTATTTCTGCTTCCCGGAAAAATTCAATTTCTTCGATATCAATATCGGCGATATTCCGTCCGGGCTGCATGCCGAGGGGAAAATCACCCTCCATATTGCGCTTGGTGATCTGCGGGCTGACAGTGATGCTTCCCGTTTGCTGCAAACCCTGACCACCCAGAACCTGCGTCTGGGTTGCGTGCCGGTAGTCAATCTCTTTGCTCAACGGGGCGATCCGATACGGATCAGTCATCGGCAGTCGGCCTACCCGGTGGTCGCCGATGGGCGGCGGGCCTATGCCTATGATGTCTATTCGATTGATTCGGTGCGACGCGTTCGCCAAACCGCGCAAGGCGAATCGATTACCGAGTTTCGTTCCTTCTTTTCGCTGCGCCATGGCGAAACCCCCGAGCGCAACGGCTATTACTGGTATGCCCAGCGTGACCACCTCGTTGCCGAGAGCAGCCCCGGTTACGAAACCTCGCTTTCCATTGTCGATGCCGATTTCGACCCGGTTCAACCAAAGACCGATGTACTCAGTCTGCAACTGACCTGCACCAATCGTGAACTGCCGACCCTGATGTCGGTTGGCATGCCGTCCGGTGACCTCTTTCTCGAAGGTGGGTCGAGCGTCCGTTCGATCAAGCTGCTGAGAAAACCGACCCAGCCCTGTCGTTTCGATCACCGACGGGATGGCCAGTGGCGGATCATCTCGCATCTGTCGCTGAACCATTTGTCGCTGACCGGCAACGGCCTGACGGCTTTCCAGGAGATGCTGGCCCTTTACGACTTGCCGAGAACTGCGGCCAGTCGCCGGCAGATCGAAGGTGTGCTCGGCATCGAGCAGAGCGACAAAACGGTGTGGATGGCCGGCAAGCCGTTCGCCTGTTTCGTCCGAGGCCTGGAAGTCCGCATGACCATTGATGAATCGAGCTTCGTCGGCAGCGGCCTTGATGTGTTCGTTCGCTGTATCGACCGCTTTCTTGGGCTCTACGTCAGTCTCAACAGTTTCATTCAACTGGTCGTGGTTTCCAATCGAACCGGAGAGGAATTGATCCGATGCGCACCTCGCAACGGCGACTCGATCCTGGCCTAGTCGATAGCACCCTGGAGGCGCCGGAACGCTACGAGTTTTTCCAGCTCGTGCGTCTGTACGAGAGTGTTTTCCGGAAAACGGCCCGAACGGCAGGCAGCGACGTGGTTAACGAACGAATTCGCTTCCGTAATTCGCTGCGCCTCGGCTTTGCGCCCAGCCAGGTCGACGCCATGGCGCCGAGTTACCGGGTCGATGCAGAAGGGCTGGCCACCGCCGACCTGGAGCGTGTCGAGATCACGCCCAGTTTCATCGGCATGCTGGGCGTTAACGGCACGCTGCCGATTCATTACACCGAGCAGGTCATCAACCAGGCGCGTTTCAAGCGCGATGAGTCGGGCCGGGCCTTCCTTGATCTGTTCACTAATCGGTCGGTTGGCCACTTCTACCGGGCCTGGAAGAAATACAAGCTCCCCATCCAGTATGAAACCGATCGGCAGAACCGTTTTCTCCCGATTGTCCTGGCGCTGAGCGGGATAGGCTTTGATGCCTTGCGTCAACGCATGAACGATGGGCCCGGTGCCATCGACGACGAGTCGATAGCCTTCTTCGCTGGGCTTTTGCGGCAGCGGCCGGTTTCGGCAGAAACTCTGCAGCGCGTGATCAGCGGTTATTTTCGCGAAACAGTCGAAGTCGAGCAGTTCGTCGGGCATTGGTATGCCATTCCAGCCGATCAGCGCTCGACGCTTGGTGGCAACAACGTGGCGCTGGGCGGCAATGCCCTGGTCGGCGAACGGGTCTGGCAGCGAAATTTGCGCCTGCGCATCCATATCGGCCCATTGCGGCATCAGCGTTACATGGCCTTCTTGCCTAGCGGCGAACTGGCGGCAGCACTCAAGAAAATCCTCACGCTGGCGACGGGCGGCCAGTTCGAATACGAAATCTGCCCCATCCTGTGCGCGGCCGATGTGCGCCCGGCCAGCCTGGGCGGTGCGAACGGCTGCCGCCTCGGCTACGACAGCTTCATGCTGACCAAGCCGGAAACAAGCGACCGCAGCGATACCCGCTATCTCACCCATTTCATTCACTAATAAAACGAACGACCGCGATGAGCACCTCCCTGAAAACCTTGATCAGCAAATTGAATAGCACCTGCCGCCAGGCAGCCGAACGCGCCGCCAGCCTGTGCATGTCGCGCGGCAACTACGAAGTTGATCTTGAGCACCTGCTGATCGCGATTCTCGAAAATCCTGGTGCCGATTTGCTGGTCATTGGCAAGCGTTGCGGTATCAGCCCGACCGGGCTGGAACGTGAGTTGAACCAGGAAATCGACCGTTTCAAGACCGGCAATACCCGGACGCCGGTATTCTCGACGCACATACTCAAGCTCTTCGAACAAGCCTGGCTGATCGCCTCGCTTGATGCCCGCCTGCCACGCATTCGCTCCGGCCATCTGCTGCTGGCGTTGCTGACCGAGCCGGAACTGTCGCAACTGGCTTTCCGCGGCTCCAAGCTGCTGGCCAAGGTGCGCCTGGACGAACTGAAGCACAATTTCGACAAGATGACCGAAGGCTCGGCCGAAGCAGCTGAAGTGGCGGGACTGGCAGCGCCGGCCGATGGCGGTGATGAATCCGACCCCTTGCTGGCTGCAGGCCCACAAGGCGGCAAGACCCCGGCTCTCGACCAGTTCACCACCAACCTGACGCAACGGGCCCGCGATGGCAAGGTGGATCCGGTCATCGGTCGTGACAGCGAAATTCGCCAGGTGATCGACATCCTGATGCGTCGCCGCCAGAATAATCCGATCCTGACCGGCGAAGCTGGTGTGGGCAAGACGGCCGTTGTCGAAGGCCTGGCCTTGCGCATCGCCCAGGATGACGTTCCGCCGCCGCTGCTCGGCGTCGAGTTGCACACGCTGGACATGGGGCTGCTGCAGGCTGGCGCCAGCGTCAAGGGCGAGTTCGAAAACCGCCTGAAGAATGTCATCGATGAGGTCAAGAAGAGCGTCAAGCCGATCATCCTCTTCATCGACGAAGCCCACACCATGATCGGGGCAGGGGGGCAGTCCGGCCAGAACGACGCGGCCAACCTGCTCAAGCCGGCCTTGGCACGCGGCGAGTTGCGTACCGTGGCGGCAACGACCTGGGCCGAGTACAAGAAATATTTTGAGAAAGATGCTGCACTGGCTCGTCGCTTCCAGGTCGTCAAGGTTGAGGAGCCGAGCGAGACACTGGCTTCGGCCATGTTGCGCGGCATGGTGCCCTTGATGGAAAAGCACTTCGGCATTCGCGTCCTTGACGAGGCGGTGACCGAAGCGGTTCGCCTGTCGCACCGCTACATCAGCGGCCGCCAACTGCCGGACAAGGCGATCAGCGTGCTCGACACGGCCTGCGCCAAGGTAGCCCTGGGGCAGAGCGCTACGCCGGCGCTGATCGACGAGGCCGACAAGCGCCTGCTGCGCGAGCGTGCCGAACTGGCCGCCCTCGAGCGTGAGGCTGCCAGCGGTGCCTGGCACGATACCCGTATCAAGGAACTGAAGGCCCAGATTGCGGCCATCGAGTCCGATCTCGGCATGTTCAAGACGCGTTTTGAAGAGGAAAAAACTTTGGTCAATCGCGTTCCCGAACTGCGTGGCCAGCTCGAAAATGGCGAAGCGGCCGTCGATGCCGCACCAAAGCCAAAAACCAGGGCGCGCAAGAAAGGCGAGGGCGAAGCGGCTGGCGATAGCGAACTCGACAAGACCCTGGCGCGCCTGCGCGAACTGCAGGGCGAGTCGCCGATGGTGCCGCTGCAGGTTGATGGTCACGTCGTTGCCGAAATCATTGCCGCGTGGACCGGTATTCCGTTGGGCAAGATGGTCAAGAACGAGATCAACACTGTCCTCAACCTGAAACCGCTCCTGAAAGAACGGGTCATCGGTCAGGATCATGCGCTGGAGGCAGTGGCACAGCGCGTTCGCACCGCCCGGGCCAATCTCGAAGACCCCAACAAGCCGAAGGGCGTCTTCATGTTTGTCGGCCCCTCCGGTGTTGGCAAGACTGAAACGGCGCTGGCGTTGGCCGACATCCTCTACGGCGGCGAACGCAAGCTGGTCACTATCAACATGAGCGAATACCAGGAGGCCCATTCGGTGTCCGGTCTCAAGGGTTCGCCGCCGGGGTATGTTGGTTATGGCGAAGGTGGGGTGCTGACCGAGGCTGTGCGGCGCAATCCGTATAGCGTTGTCCTGCTCGATGAAGTGGAGAAGGCTCACCCGGACGTACTGGAACTCTTCTTCCAAGTCTTCGACAAGGGCGTGCTCGATGACGCCGAAGGCCGTGAAATCGACTTCCGCAACACCCTGATCATCCTGACCAGTAATGTCGGTTCGACGCAGATCATGCAGTCCTGTCTGAACAAGCCGACCGAAGAACTGCCGGAAGCCGATGCGCTGGCCGATGCCCTGCGCTCGATTCTCTTCAAGTCGTTCAAGCCGGCATTCCTCGGCCGGATGAAGGTGGTTCCGTATTACCCGATCTCCGACGACGTGCTGGTCAGCATCATCGAACTCAAACTCGGCCGCATTCGTGACCGGATTGCCGCCAATCACAAGGCCGAGTTCATCTGGGACGACAAGCTGGTCGAAGCCGTGCTGGCTCGCTGCACAGAGGTAGATTCCGGGGCGCGCAACGTTGATCACATCCTCAACGGCACCCTGTTGCCCGAAATCGCCGAAGTGGTGCTGGCGCGCATGGCCGAAGGTGCCGCCGTTGAGCGCATCAAGGTGGGCGCTGGGAAGAACGGTGAATTCAAGTACGCCATCAAGTAAGCGGCGCATGCCGCCGGTCAACGAACGGGGATTAATTCATGTTTAACCTGAACTACGCCAGCTTCTCCAATGCCTACCGGCGCTATGCCGAAATGGACAAGGGGAGCCTTTTCAATATCCTGGGCTGGGCCGACAAGGGCGGTTCGTCAGGCTACGTTCGAAATGGTGCAGTGCTGACCAGTCTGGCGCTGCTCTCCAATGGCGTGCCGCTCAGAGGGGGCTTGCGCATCGATGCCGGGTCGCTGATGGGGGGCAAGGTTTTCAATGGTGCGAACCGTCTCGCCGAGTGGCTGAGCATGCGTCACGAAACGCCCGAAATACTGTCACTCGACAAGGGCTTGGCTGAGGTCGCCTATCAGCTGTTTGGACGGCGCGGCATTGTCGCCTTCATACAAGGATCAGGGCCCCACGGTGGGTTCATTGGCCTGCTCGATGGACGAAATGCCAGTGCGTTGTGCTGTGCGGCAGAACTCAAACACCCGCTTGAAGCTCGCTTCTGGCCATTGCCTTGAACGGCATGTATTCCAATGGCCTAATAAAATTCGTTTAACATATCGCGTTGGGCTCAATCCGGTTTTCGATGAGCTGATCAAAAGTCCATCCCGCCGTTTAGCTACACCACTCCAACCGTTGATTGCATGACCATGAACAGCATCCTAGACCTGATTTCCGGCGGTGCCGGCTGGCGCCAGACCGACCGCCTACTGACCGTGACCACGCCGGCCGGGCCGGATGCCTTGCTGGCCGAAACGGCCCGTATTGACGAGGCCCTTGGCCCGGTTGCCGAACACGCCGGTTATCGCATCGAACTGACGTTGCTGACCACCAATGCCGAGCAATCCCTGACGGCCTTGCTCGGCCAACCAGCCCGTCTTGATCTGCAAACCTCAGCCTCGCGCACCGCGCTGCGCCCCTTCCACGGTCACATCACGCAAGTCACTCGCCTTGGCGCCAACGGTGGCTTTGCCCGCTACCAACTGATCCTCGAACCCTGGCTCGCTTTCCTGGGCTACAACCAGGACAACTACCTCTTCCAGGACAAGAGCGTCATCGAAATCATCGATGAACTACTCGGCGACTGGAAAACCCAAGGCAAGCTTGCTCCAGACTGGCGCTGGAATCTGGCTGACACCACCGCCTACCCCAAGCGCGGCATGACCGTGCAATACCGCGAAACCGATCTCGCCTTCCTCAAACGCCTCCTGGCCGAAGAAGGCCTCTTCTGCTGGTTCGAACACAAGGCTGATGCCGGGGAAGCATTGGGTAGCCACACCCTGATCATCGCCGACCACAACGGCGCCTTCACGGACAACGCCCAATCCCGCATTCGTTTTACCCAGGCCGGCGCCACGCTGGCCGAAGACTCCCTCGACCGCTGGCACGGCCTGCGCCAGCTCGACACTGTTGAAACCAACGCCAGCAGCTGGGACTACCGCAGCCTCTCGACCCGCCCGCAAGGTGCGCGCAGCAGCATCGACAGCGGCAGCCTCCCCAAGACCGTGGCTTGGCACGACCCCGGCCAATACGCCTGGCAGAACAGCGCCCACGGCGAACGCATGCTTGGCAACCAGCGCCAGGCCATCGACGCCCGCCTGAAACAATTCGACGGTCAAGGCACCGTGCGCAGCGCCGCTCCCGGCACCACTTTCACGCTGGCCGACCATCCTGAACACGATCTGGATGCCCCGGAACAACGCAAGTTCCTGATCACTGCCATCCGCCACGAAGCACGTAACAATCTGTCCGAATCCGTCAATGGCGAACAGGGCAGGGGGCAGGGTTACGAAAACGTCGACCTCTACCGCAACCAGATCACCGCCATCCGCGCCAGCATCCCCTGGCGCCCGCTCAGCGCCGACAGCCACGGTCGCCACATTCACCCGCGCCCGACCATCAACGGCACGCTGACCGCCGTCGTCATCGGCGCCGGCCAGCCCACCCACACCGACCGTGACGGTCGCGTCCGTGTCCAGTTCCCCTGGCAACGTGGCGCCCAATCCGCCAGTCGCAGCGAACACCCCACCGGTGCGGACAACGGCCCGGCCAGCGACACCCTCGGCGTCTGGCTGCGCGTCATGACCCCGGTCGCCGGGGCCAACTGGGGCGGCCACATGACCCCGCGCCCCGGCCAGGAAGTCCTCGTCGCCTTCCAGAACGGCAACATCGACCGCCCCATCATCATCGGCACCGTCTACAACGGCAGCGGCCAGACCGACGCTCAAGGCAACCAGCAAGCCGGCAGCACCCTGCAAGCCAGTGCCAATGCCCCAGCCTTCTTCGCCGGCAAGGAAGCCGAATCCCACACCCACAACGCCAGCCTCTCCGGCCTAAAAAGCCAGCAGCTCAATGCCAGCAAAACCGGGCAGGGCGGCTACAACCAACTCGTCTTCGACGACACCCCCGGCGAAAGCCGTATCGAAGCCGCCACCACCGAGTACCAGAGTGCCCTTCAACTCGGCCACCTCAAACAACAAACCGACAACGCTCGCCAAACCGACCGCGGCCACGGTGCCGAACTGGCTACCCAGGCCAGCCTCGCCCTACGCGCCGGCAACGGCCTGCTGATCAGCGCCGACATCCGGCCCAACGCCAGCAGCACCCACCTCGACAGCCGCGAACCCATCGCCCAGACCCAGGACGCCCAAAGCCTGACGCAAAGCCTGGCCGACGTCGCCGCCAAACAAAACGCCACCCTCAAAGGCGACCCCCAACCCGACAAACTCCCGGCGATTGAAGCCTGGCAACACGCCGAAACTGTCCTCAGCGCCACCGCCAGCCAGAATGCCGGACAGACCACCAGCGGCGACATCAAAGCCACCCTCGGTGGCACCGGCATCGTCCCCGCCTGGTCCGAACCGCGCATCCAATACAGCGCCCCGGCCGGCATCGCCCAACTCACCCCGCAAAACCACATCCTGGCTGCCGGCAAAAACCTCAGCATCGCCACCGGCCAAGACACCAACCTGATTGCCCAAGGCAACCACAGCCTCGCCGTCAAGGATGGCATTGCCCTGTTCACCGTCGGCAAAGCCAACGGCAAGAACAAACCCAATGCCGAAACCGGCATCCACCTCCACGCCGCCAGCGGGCAAGTCAGCCTGCAAAGCCAGAGCGGCAAAACCACGGCAGCGGCCGACAAGAAAGTGACCATTGCCAGCTCCACCGGCAAGCTCACCGCCAGCGCCAAGCAACACATTCTCGCTACGGCCCAGGGGGCTTACCTGAAGATCGAAGGCGGGAATATTCAGCTGCATGCGCCGGGTAAGGTGGAGTTGAAGGCGAGTCAGAAGAATTTGATGGGGCCGAAGAGCGCTGCAGTGGAGTTGCCGAGTTCTCCGGCTGCAGGCGAACTGAATTTGATTCAGAACGGTGCAACTGAACGTTCAACCTACAGTCAGCGCGTCAACGTCGCGGGATTGATTGGCGGCGATCCTGAAAGTGGCTCGTTGTACGCAGCAATGCCTTACGAGGCATACAACGAACAAGGACAAAAAATCGCAGCCGGACAATTGAGTGCGGACGGATCAACTGGCGCCATTTCAACTTCAAAGCCGGAAAAAGTAAAAGTCGTCATAAGCCAAGGCGACTGGCTCTTCTTCCAGGATGTAAACCACCTCTGAGCGACAACCAGCCATGAATGCACAGACCGATACGGCCTTGCTCGATGATGATCAAGAATCTGCCGCGACTGAGCCGGAGCAGAAAAGCAACACGACCAAGGATGACGCCGACGAGCAAAACGCCACAAAACCAGCGCTCGACGTCAACTTCATTGCCTTGGATGGATCGCCCATTGCGAAAATGGGTGTTGCCGTGCGCTGGGAGGGCGGAGAGCTGCTCGCCCGCACCGATGCTGATGGCGCCATTCCTCCCGTCGAAGCACCTCCCGGAAAAACACTGAGCATCGCCGTCCAGCGCTTTGACGGAAGCTACAAAAAAATAGGCGAATGTTGCATGCCATCGAGTGATGGCGTTTTGACAGCGGTTAGCCCCAATATCGTTGTTGAGACAACGACAGAAAAGCACGAAGGAAAGTCGGGTAATGCGGAGGAAAGAATCCCGAAACCAGAGCAGGGTGATCTTGGTGATCTGAGCGTTGCATCGAAAGAATCCGGGCCATCTGACGCAGGGCAAGCAACTGGTGACGCGGAAACGAGAGGCACCGAAACGGCCAACCCTGCACCTGCCAACAACGATAACCAAGGCCAACCGCCTAAGCCCTCCCCCAAACCCAAAGCACAACCCAAGGCGCCTGAAACCAAGGCCAAGCAACAAGCCGACAAACCGCCGCAACACATTTCAGGCAAGGCAGAAGTCAAACCCAAACTGGAAAAAGGGCGTGACGAAAACGGCAACCCACTGGCTGTGATTACGCAGAAAGCGGTTGACTGGTGGAATAGCTGGCGCATGCCGACGTTCAACCTGTGGGGAACGTCGGCGTCCTCAGCAAAGGGTGGCACCGTGCCGGCCACGCCGGTCAAGGTCGATGCCGAGATGGTGAAAAAGGTAGAGGCATTGCTGGCGTTTGCGCGGGAGCAGACGGAGTACCTCTATACGGAAGGGACTGCCGGGGTGCTGGCCTCGATGGGGAAGGGGACCTTCAATCACAAAAAAGGGGAAAAGGAGTCGGATAAATCTCGTGGCCTCTGCTATACCTACGTCAAAGTAGCGCTGACCCGCGCCAAGATCATAGATGGCGTGCTGGCTGCCCAAAAAGCCAGCACCGCGCAAACTGATGCCGAGCATTACGCCATGCAGCTATCCGCCAGCAAAGCCGGGCCGGCCTTGATTGCCAAGGGGTTCAAGGATGTCACGGGAGAGGTGCCCGATGCGCGTTGGGCGGCGGCAGGCGATGTGATCGTCTACGCGTGGTCGGATACCGCTTGGGAGCAGCGCAAGAAAAAAGACCAGAAAACCCCAAATCACGGGCATATCGACATTCGGGACTATGATTTTTATATTAGCGATTTCATTCCGAAGGCAAAACATCCGACCTGGGCGGGTTACATCAATCTCCGTATCTATCGCAAGGTCTTCGACCCCTTGCCTATTCAGCGCATCCGCGCCTTCCTACGCTGCATTCGCGAGTTTGAATGCCAGGCCGAAAAGGATGACAAGAAGCGTTACCAGATGCTGAATACGCCGCTACCATCTGGCGATCGCCGTTTCTCTAGCTACAAGACGCATCCCTGGGTTGGGCTGCCAATCACGGATAAAGTATCAACATCTGCAGGCGCATATCAAATTAAATTGAAGACTTGGGGGGAGATATTCGAGAAAGGTTTGATTGACAACAGCGGCGACAAATTTAGCCCAGCGATTCAGGATCGAATTGCCGTGATGAAACTTGAGGATCGGGGTGTGTTGCACCTGATACGTACTGGGCGCATCAAGGAAGCCTTGGAATTCAAAGGGCCAAATGGAGAACTCGCATTGCTGAGTGAGTGGACAAGCCTTCCCGGAGGCAAGGAAAATGCACATCGGCTGACCGGCGATAAAAAACCAATGGATATGGCGTATCTTCAAACGCTGTTTGACCAATACCTGAACGAAGAGAGGCAAAGGGATGAGTTTTCTAAAAAATGTTTATGGGCTGCTAGCACTATCGATAGCCGGCATGGCTTGGTCGGCCGATATGCTGACACCGGAGCAAAAGGAAGTTAAGCAGTTTATTGAAAAGATGTATTCATATGATCCAGATACGTTCGAGTTTGGGGAGTTTTCTAAAAAGGACGGCAGTCCATTTCCTAGAAATCGTGTCCCAAGTAAAGTGGGTAAATATCAGCCACCAAAAAAATGTGCGCTGCTTAGCGAATTTTTTGAAAGCGCAATCATCGAAAAAAAGGAAATACGGAGTGGTTTGGTTGGTTGTGAAGCACCGGATCGCTACCCATTTCTAAGTGACGACAATCGTTCATCGGTTACTCGATACGAAGAGATCCCCGCTCCCTACATCAAACCACCCGTTGTCTCTGGAAACCGCGCCAAAGTCGAAGTCTTCCCTGCCGGAAACAAAACAATCTCAAACCCGCCGAGTTTTGACCTAGGCCGCAACCTCTATTTCCTGACCAAATTCGAAAACGGTTGGCGCATCACGAACGTCATGATTCATACGAAATGGCCAGATCTGGATGACGGAACACACAACTGCTATTTCTCGCTTGCAAAACCAGCCAATGACGAGGAGAAAAAGGAGTTTCCTAAGCATTGCCGCTGATGGCCAACCGGCCCGGCTGGATCTGCAAACCTTTGCCTCGCGCACGGTGCTGCGCCCCTTTCACGGCCACATCACGCAAGTCACCCGTCTTGGTGCCAACGGGGGCTTTGCCCGCTACCAACTGACCCTCGAACCCTGGCCCGCCTTCCTTGGTCACAACCAGGACAACTACCTCTTCCAGGACAATGGAAACAAAAAACCCAAAGCATCAAGCTTTGGGTTTTGTCCTTCTGATGCAGCTAATTCCAGTTATCAACGAGCCATCAAGATTGCCCGTCTGATTTCCACCCGCCACCCAGCGCCTTGAACAGATCGATGGATGCGCCCAGCCTGGCTTGGCGCATGGTGATCATTGTTGTTACAGCATCGTTGTGGGTACGCTGGGCGTCGAGTACTTCGAGGTAGCCGGCGTGGCCTGCTTCGTAGCGCAGGCGGGAAACGTCGAGCGCCTTGCGGGCACTGTCTACACGAATGTTTTGGGCGGTTTCGGCTTCGCCGTCTTCGCGCAGGCTGACCAGGGCATCCCGGACTTCCTTGTAGGCGGTTTGCAGGGAGTTTTGCCAGGCGATCAGGGATTGCTGGTTGAGGGCCTTGGCCTGATCGACGCGGGCTGAGGTGCGGCCGAAGTCGAGGATGGGCATCAGCGCACTGAGGCCAAGCGACCAGGTGCCCGAGCCGGCGCTGAAAAGGTCAGACAGGACCTTACTCTCGCTGCCGACGCTGCCGGTCAGCGTGAATTTCGGGAAGTAACCTGCCTTGGCGATACCGATACCAGCATTGGTGGCGATCAGCTCGGCTTCGGCTTGGCGGACGTCGGGGCGGCCTTCGATCAGGTCCGAGGGCAGGCCGGCCGGTGGGAGTGGCGGCATTGGCAGTTGCCGCAGGTCGCCGGCCGCGAGCTTGAGTTCCGGGTTGCCGGTCAGTAGCGCCAGATGGTGTTCTGCCAGGGCACGCTGCCGGCGTTGTTCGGCGATCTGAACCTGTGCGGCGGCGAGCGCCCCTTCGGCCTGATAGCCATCGAGCGGCGAAACCAGGCCGGCATCGACGCGGGTTTTCACCAGTTTCAGGCTGTCTTCGCGGCTCTTCAGCGTTTCACTGGTGAGGGCGAGTTGTGCATCGTAGGCCCGCAAGGCCAGGTAGTTGCTGGCAACCAGGCCAGCCACCGTAATCCGGATGGAGTCGCGGGAATACTGGCTGGCCAGCAGGGTGGCGCGGGCTGATTCGTTGGCGCGGCGGATGCGGCCCCAGACATCGAGTTCGAACGATGTGCTGAGACCGGCGCTGCGGGCATGGCGAATAGCCGGTTGGGAAGCGACATAAGTAGCCGTCTTGGTGCTTGCCTTGGTATTGCTGATTCCGGCCGAACCATCGATTTGCGGGAAGAAGGAGGCACCGGCTTCGCGGGCGACGGCTTCGGCCTGTTCGACGCGAGCGATGGCCTGGCGAAGGCTGGCGTTGTTGTTCAGCGCCTGATCGACCAGGTCGTTCAGGGTGGCGTCGTTGAACAGCGTCCACCAGCGCGGATCAATCGCCGGGTTGGGCGCAATCGCGACGCTCTCCGCCGGCTTGGCTTCGCCGAAGAGGCTGGGCAGCAAGGCCGATGGGCGCAGGTAGTCAGGGCCGATGGCGCAGCCGCTCAGGGCGAAAACCAGCGCCAGCGGCGTCAGACGGTAAAAGGCGGGGGAAATCATGCGTGTTCCTCCTCGTTGTTATCGAGGTGCGTAGGGTCAATCTGCTTGCCGCGTTCCAGCCACTTGAAGAAGAGGGGGATGAACAGCGTAGCAATGAAGGTGGCAGCCAGCATGCCGCCGAAGACGCCAGTACCCATCGACTGGCGGGCCGCGGCGCCGGCGCCGGTGGCCTTGACCAGCGGGAAGACGCCGAGCACGAAGGCCAGCGAAGTCATGATGATCGGGCGCAGACGCAGGCGGGCGGCCTCGATAGCTGCATCAGCGGCACTCATGCCCTCGGCGTACTTCTGGGCGGCAAATTCGACGATAAGAATGGCGTTTTTCGAGGCCAATCCGATCAGCACGACGAGACCGATCTGGAAGTAGATGTCGTTCGGCATGCCGCGTAGCCAGATCGCGGTCAGGGCCCCCATCAACGCGAAGGGCACCGCCATCACGACGGCGACAGGCAACGACCACTTTTCGTACTGGGCAGCAAGGATCAGGAAAACCATGATGATGGCGAACCCGAAGGCCTGCAGGGAAGAACCGGAGCTGCGCTTTTCCTGGAAGGCCTGGCCGGTCCAGGCAATGCCATAACCAGTGGGCAGGGTTTCCGCGGCCACATGTTCGACAATCTTGATTGCATCGCCGGAGCTGATACCCGGCTTGCTATCGCCCATCACCTTGGCCGCGATGAAACCGTTGAAGCGCTCCACCTGCTCTGGGCCGACGACGTTCTTTACCTTGCTGACTGCCGACAGCGGAATCATCGCGTTGGTCGTTGCGCTGCGCACATAGACCTTGCCGATGTCGTCCGCCTTCATGCGGTAGTTGGCTTCAGCCTGCAGTTGCACGCGATAGACGCGGCCCGCCTTGTTGAAGTCATTGACGTAGAGCGCACCCATCGTGCTTTGCAGCGTCGAGTAGATGTCGGCAATGGGAATGCCCAATGCCAATGCTTTTTGCTCATCGACTTCGACGAACAGCTGCGGCACGGTCGGGCGGAAGAAGGTCGAGATCCGGGTGAATTCCGGATGCGTCTTCAGCGCTTCCATGAAGGTCTGGGTAATGTCGTTGAGCTTGCGGGCATCGCCGTCGACGCGGTTCTGCACATAGACCTCGAAACCGCCGGCCGAACCCAAGCCCATGATCGGCGGAGGATTGAACACCAGGCCCATGCCGTCCGGCTGCATCATGCCCATGCCCATGAACTTGCCGGCAAGATCCTGCGCCTTGCCTTGCCGCTCGGACCAGTCCTTGAGCGGAATGAACATGGTGCCGGCATTTGGCTTGTTGCCGCCGCCGATCAGGTCGAAGCCGGAAACGATGAAGGTGTGCTTGACGGCCTCATCCTTGGCGATCATCTGGCGCATGCCTTCGCCGGTCTTTTCAGTGCGCTTCAGGGTTGCGCCGTCCGGCAACATCAGGGCGGAGATCAGGTAACCCTGGTCTTCTGCAGGCACGAAACTGCCCGGGATAACGCGGAAGAAGAGCAAGGTGGCGCCAATCACTGCCAGGAACACCAGCGAGCCGACGATGCCATGCTTCATCGTAAAGCCGACGGCGCGGGTGTAGTTGCCGGTCAGGCGTTCGAACATCCGGTTGAACGGGGCGAACAGCTTGTTCTCGGTATGCTGGGCCTTGAGCAGCAGGGCGCAGAGGGCTGGTGTCAGGGTCAGGGCGACGACGCCGGAGAGCACGACCGCGACCGCCACCGTCACGGCGAACTGCTTGTAGAGCTGGCCAGCAATGCCGCCAAGGAAGGCAACCGGGATAAACACGGCACACAGCACCAGCACGATGGCGATCAGCGCCCCGGTGACCTGCTGCATGGCCTTGATCGCCGCTGCTTTGGGCGACAGCTTTTCTTCGGCCATCAGGCGTTCGACGTTTTCGAGCACAACGATGGCGTCGTCCACGACGATACCGATCGCCAGCACCATCGCGAACAAGGTCAGCGTGTTGATTGAAAAACCGAACAGCCACAGGCCGGCAAAGGTGCCGATCAATGAAATCGGCACGGCAACCATCGGGATCAGTGTGGCGCGCCAGCTTTGCAGGAACAGGAAGACGACAGCCAGCACCAGGATCATTGCTTCGATCAGGGTCTTGACCACTTCATTGATCGAGGCCGAGACGAAACGAGTGGTGTCGAACGGAATGACGTAATCCATTGCTTCCGGGAACTTGCCCTTCAGCTCGACCATCTTGGCCTTGACCAGATCAGCAACTTCCAGCGCATTGGCTCCAGTCTGCAGGAAAACGCCCATGGCGATGGTTGGCTGACCATCGAGTGTCACGCGCTGGTCGTAACTATAGGCGCCGAGTTCGATGCGGGCGATGTCCTTCAGACGCAAAACGCCGCCCGGGCCGCTGGCACGGATGACGATGTTGCCGAATTCCTCTTCGCTGAGCAGGCGGCCCTTGGCCGTCACGGTGTAGACCAGCTGCTGGTCGTTCGGAGCCGGTTCCTGGCCGATCTTGCCGGCTGCATTCTGGGCATTCTGCGCCGTGATGGCACCCGCAACTTCTGTCGTCGTCAGGCCAAGCTGGGCCATGCGGTCCGGCTTCAGCCAGACACGCATCGAGTAATCCTGGGCGCCGAAAATGGTGACGTCGCCCACGCCCTTGACCCGCTTCAACTCGTCAACGATGTTCAGGCTGGCGTAGTTGGACAGGTAAAGCGTGTTGTACTTGCCGCCTTCCGACTTCAGGGCGACAACCTGAAGAATGTCGTTGGAGCGTTTCTGGACGATCACGCCATTGCGTCGAACGGCTTCCGGCAGGCGCGGTTCGGCCGCCTTGACCCGGTTGTTGACGTTGACCGAAGCCATGTCGACATTGGTGCCGACTTCAAAGGTGGCCGTGATGGTCACCGCGCCATTGGCACTGGCCGACGACGTGAAGTACAGCATGTTCTCGACGCCATTGAGCTGCTCCTCAATGGGGGCAGCCACCGTCTTGGCCAGCGTTTCAGCCGAAGCACCCGGATAGGTGGCTGTAATCAGTACCGTCGGCGGGGCGATTTGCGGGTATTGCGCAATTGGCAACACCTGCGAGGCGACCAGCCCGGCAATGACGATGATGATCGAGATGACCGACGCGAAAATCGGCCGGTTGATGAAGAATTTTGCCATGGCGATTCCTTACTGCTTGGCGGGTGCGTTGGCCGCCATGCCACCCATGCCCGCCATTCCTGCAGGCTGTCCGGGGGATTTCGGCTCGACCGGCATGCCGGGGCGCAGCTTGATCAGGTTATCGACAATGACTTTGTCGCCGGCATTCAGGCCGCCGAGGATGACCCAGTCCTTGCCATACCACTCACCGGCCTTGACCGGGCGTGGGGCCACCTTGTTTTCGGGGCCAGCGGTCATGACCAGCGTGCCTTGCTCGGTTTGAAGAACAGCCGATTGCGGTACGAGATAGACACCATCACGTTCGCCGGTCAGCAAGCGGACGCGGACGAACTGGCCCGGCAGCAACTGGCCGCCAGCGTTGTCGAACTCGGCGCGCAAGGCCTGGGTGCCCAGCGTGGTATCGATATTGGTGGCGAGGAAATTGAGTTTGCCCGGCTTTTCATACTTTTCGCCGTTGGCCATGACCAGTTCGACGCCCTTGACGTCCTTGGTGGTCACGCGACCGCTCGGGAACTTTGCCAGATCGCTCTCGCCAAGGCTGAAGCGGACCCAGATCGGGTTGGTCTGGTAGATCGAGGTCAGCAGGCTGTCAGCAGTCGAAATCAGATTGCCATCCGACTTGATGGCGCGACCGGTCGTACCGGCCACCGGTGCAGTCACGGTGGTCCACGACAGATTCAGTTCGGCCTGGTGCAGCGCGGCCTGAGCCATCGCGTTGGCGGAGACAGCATCGTCGTAGTCCTTCTGGGCGATGGCCTTGGCTTCGGCCAAACCTTTCAAGCGGCCAACCTCCCGGGCGGTCTGCTCGGCCTTCGCTTTGGATTCGGCGAGTGCGTTTTCATAGGGAGTACGGTCGATCTGGAACAGCGGCTGACCGGTCTTGACCGTTTCACCTTCCTGATAGAGGCGCTTGATCAGAATGCCAGCTACGCGCGCACGGACTTCGGTTTCACGGGCACCTTCGGTCTGCGCCATGATCTCGATGCTTGAAGGCACTTTCTGGGGCTGCATTTCGATGACCGTCACCGGCATTGGCCCCATCTTGGGCGGCCCGCCAGCTGTCTTGTCGCCGGAACACCCGGCGACGGCCAGTGCGCCAATAACGGCCGAAACGATGAAGGGCAGAGCCTTACGTTGGAATTTTGAAGTTGGGGTCACGCCGGTTCTCCTTGATTATTTTTGCTGGCTCGATTATAAACATTCATGGATGTATGTAAATACGAATTTGTAACTATGCGTTATCCAGTAGTTTCGGATATGCGAAGTAACTGAAAAGTTCGTTCAGGAGAGAAAGTGGTACGCAAAACCAAGGAAGAAGCGGAGCAGACCCGCAAGCACCTTATCGAAGCAGCACGCACCGTGTTCCATGAGTGCGGTGTAAGTCGTTCGACACTGGAGAAAATTGCCAAGGCGGCCGGCGTGACACGCGGTGCTGTTTATTGGCACTTCAAGGACAAGGCGGAATTGTTCTTCGCCATGCGCGAGGATGTTTTCGCGCCGATGGTTGAGCGCACCGACGCATATTTACTGTCGGATCAGTTCACCAATCCGCTCGATGCCATCGAAGCATCGATCAAGGAGTTCTTCAGGGTCCTCGAGGACTGTTCGGTGGTTCGCGAAGTTTTCGAGATCATGATTTCGCGCTGTGAGTATGTCGACGAGTTTGCCGCGGTGCAGGAAGAAGTCGGTCGGCCGGCTCAGACATTTCTCGCCAAGATCGAACGGGTCTACCTGCAGGCTGCCGAGCGTGGAGCCTTGCGCCAGGGGCTTGATCCGCTGGCTACGGCCAAGGATACCTGGGCATTTACCTCTGGTTTGCTGCACTTGTTGCTCGGCTGCCAGAAAGGCTCGGATTTGCCGTCACGGGTTCCAGAGATGATCTCCGCTCACATGGCGATGCGGCGCGCCTGAGCCGCAAGGCGTTTTTTCTTATCTGGCGCAGGCGGCGCGGATGATCCTCTCCGTCTTGGCTTCATCAAGTTGGGCATGACCAGCGAGGGCGGCATTGCCGTGATCGCGCAGGGCCTGCATGACGCGCTCTGCGGCATCGGGATCGTTGATGTCGGTGTCGCCCAGGTGTAGCGGCATATTCAGGCTGCGATAAAGGCCTTCGATGGCAGCAATGGTCGCCTCGGCCGACGGCTGCTCAAGGCCGAAAACAGCGCGCCCCATTTGTTCCAGCTTGGCTCGCTTGGCTTCAATGGTTTCGCGGAGTAGCGCCGGCTGAATGATAGCCAAGGTCCGCCCGTGGTCTATGCCGTAAAGGGCGGTCAGCTCGACGGCCATCCGGTGGGTAGCCCAATCTGTCGGGACGCCGACGCCGATAATCCCGCACAGGGCCTGATTGGCAGCCCACATCAGGTTCTGCAGCCAACCGATGTCGCGGCGTTGCTCGAAGGTGTCGGCCAGCGTTTTCAGGGCACGCATGACGGCCTCGGCATAGCCATCCTGCACAAGGGCGCCTACCGGATAGGTCAGATATTGCTCGCAGACATGGACGAAAGCGTCCACCACCCCATTCTCGAGCTGGCGGTCTGGCAGGCTGGCCAAAACCTGAGGATTCAGGATGGCAAAGCGTGGCCGGGCCGGCTGGACATAAAACACCCGCTTTTCATGGTTGGCAGCACGGGTTACCACGGCGCCGGCATTGGATTCCGAGCCGGTCGCTGCCAGCGTCAGCACCACACCAACCGGCAGGGCGCGTTCCACCTTGTGCTTGCTGCTGACAATGTCCCATCCATCACCGTCGTACAAGGCGGCGCAGGCGATGTATTTCGCACCATCGCTAACTGAGCCGCCACCGACGGCCAGAATGAAATCCAGTTGTTCGGCCCGCACAATGTCGACTGCACGGTTGAGTGTTTCGAAGGTCGGGTTTGGTTCTACACCGGCAAATTCGATGACCTGATGACCGGATAGCGCCTGGGTTACCTGCTCATAGACGCCATTTTTCTTGATTGAGCCGCCACCATAGAGCATCAGCACCCGGGCATCCTGGGGGACCAGTTCTTTCAGCTTGCTGAAGCTGTCCAGACCAAAGTGAATCTGGGTTGGGTTGTGATAACTGAATTGAAAGAGGTGGGTCATGATGGTATTCCTTGGGGACGGGTTGGTGCGGTTCAGGCTTTATCGATCGCCAATTTTGCCGGATTACGCCGGGTGGCGGCCCAGCTCAGCAGGGATAACAAGGCCAGTCCGGAGCCAATCAGCAGGATGCCGGCAACTTCAAGTGCCTTGAATTCTTCGCCGAAAGTCAGGCGGGATGAAAGGATGGCCACGACAGGGGTGCCAAGTACCGAGAGGCTGGCCTCCCAAGCAGGCACCCGGTCGAGGATGTAGATCCAGAGCCACCAGCAGAGAGCGGTGCTGGCGATCGACATGAAGGCGAGAATGCCCAGATAGTTGAGGCTCCATTCCGTCGGACGTTCCGGCACGGCCAGCGCCAGCAGGACGAGCGGGATAGCACCGAAGATCATCTGCCAGGCGGTCAGCGAGAGCAGGTCGACCTGTTGGGTCGAGCGCAGACGTTTGATCAGGATTGTCCCGATGCCCCAGCAGAGCGCCGCCATTAGTCCGAGGAACTTGCTGAACAGGCTCGAATGCATGTCCCAGGGCTCGATGATCAGCAACAGGCCGATCAGAGTGCTGGCCGCAGCCAGCCACTGCTTGCCCCTGACGCGTTCGCCTAGGATGGGCCAGGCCATCAACAGTGTCCAGATCGGCATCGTGAAGATCAGTACGGCGGTCTTTCCCGGGCCTCCTTCGACCAGCGCCCAGGTCTGAAAAACCATGAAACCCGCCACCTGGGTCAGACCGATGGCCAGCGTTGGCCCCGGTGCGACCAGCTTGAGTGGGCGGCCGATCAGTTTGAGGGCCAGGAACAGCGCGATGGCGCCGCCGACGCAACGTTCCGCCGCGAAGGCAAACGGTGGGGCATAGGCCAGCCCTTGTTTGGCCAGCACCCACGTGTAACCCCAGGTCAGGGATAGGACGAGCAGGGCGAGCGGGGGTAGCCAGCGGCGAAATGACGACATCAAAAATTCCGGAACAAGGGGCGGGGAACCGTGACGGGGTCAGCCGCCACGGTAGCGAAGCCAATCAGGCAGGCAGAAACGGATAGTCGGTATAGCCTTCGGCGCCACCGCCATAGAGCTTGTCGGCTCGCAATTCGTTCAACGGAGCGGCCTCGCGCAGGCGGCGAACCAGATCGGGGTTGCTGATGAAGGGGCGGCCAAAGGCGATCAGGTCAGCCTTGCCATCGGCGATGGTCTGCTTTGCCAGCTCAAGGCTATAGCCGTTGTTGACCAGCCAGGCACCGGGGAAGCGATGATGCAGCGCCTCGTAGTCGAAGGGTTTTCCTTCCGGTGTACGCGTACCACCGGTTTCGCCTTCAATGACATGGAGAAAGGCCAGGCCGAATGGTGCCAGTTGCTCGACGACGTAGTTGTGCAGCGTCTGCGGATCGCTGTCGAGCGGTGCGGTGTTGCCAAAGGTGGTCATCGGCGAGAGGCGAACACCTGTTCGGCCGGCGCCGATTTCCTCAGTGACTGCCTGGACGACTTCAATCAGCAGGCGGGCGCGGTTGGCGATGCTGCCGCCATAGGGGCCGCTGCGGTCATTGATGGTGTCGCGCAGGAATTGTTCGATCAGGTACGTATTTGCGGCGTGAATCTCGACGCCGTCAAATCCGGCAACGATGGCGTTACGGGCAGCACGGCGATAGTCTTCGATCAGACTGGGCAACTCGTCATCGCGTAGAGCGCGTGGCTCGGAAACCGGGACGAATCCTTCACGGGTGAAGGTCATGGCCTCCGGGCGGCGACTGGTTGACGAAACCGGGGCGGCGCCATCCGGCAGCAACGAACTATGCGAGATACGGCCGACATGCCACAGTTGGAGAACGATACGCCCACCTTCGGCATGCACGGCATCGGTCACTTCACGCCAGGCGGCGACTTGTTCGGTGGAGTAGATGCCTGGGGTGTCGAGATAGCCTTGGGCCATGGGGCTGATCTGGCTGGCCTCGGCAATGATCAGGCCGGCCGTGGCGCGCTGACGGTAATACTCGACGGTCAGGGGGCCGGGCTTGTTGCCTTCGATGGCGCGATTGCGGGTGAGCGGCGCCATGACGATACGGTTGGCCAGAGCGATATCGCCGATTTTGATGGGGTCGAACAAGGAACGCATGGGTGATACTCCTTTGTGGCTGCCGGTCAGGCATAAATTGGCCTGCTTAGCGGTTGGTTCGGGCAAAGACGTGGCTGCTGCGTGATGCAGCCACCGTAAATTTAGTGATTCAGCGTGATATCAACTGTTGGGTAAAGCGCATAGCACCGTCGAGTGCGGCACTGTTTCTGTGCAATTTGCCGAGCAGGCTGGCACCCAGCCAAAGCTGGTAAAGCATTTGGGCAGTCGCGCGTGGTTCCATGGGGGGCAGGGAGTTGTCGGCAACACCGGCTTCGATCAACGCAGCAATCCTGGAAACTACCTGATCGGTCCCGTCGCGCAGGGTGATTCGCATGGCATCCGAGAGGTCGGCCACTTCAGCGCTGAGTTTGACGACGAGGCACTTTTGGTCCGCGCAGTCATCGCATTGGGAATCCAGCCACTGCTGCCAGTAGCGCATCAGCCTCTCCTGTCCTGACGGAGCGTCGGCTTCCAGCAAAGTGTCGATGGTGGCCAGGTAGCGGTTGAAATATTCCTCAAGCAGCGTCTGACCGTATTGCTCCTTGGACTCGAAGTAGTGATAGAAGGAGCCTTTGGGCACACCTGCCGTGGTCAGGATTTCGGTCAGACCGACGCTCGAAAAGCCCTTGCCGGCGATGATCCGGTAACCGGTGTCGAGAATGTGCTGACGCGTATTGTCGTGACGAATATTCATGGCGACAAATTTTGCCAGCAATTAGACCGGTCGTCTAGTAATTCAACGGATTAGTTTGAAGTGAGGATGGAAGTCATTCAGGCGGCCCAGGTCACGACGCAATCAACAACCTCAAGTCGGGACCTTCTGGCGGATCGCCGACCAGCTGCCAAACGGAAACCCGGATATCGCGACACATCGAAGCAAGCGCCAGATCGTTCGGTTTCTCGCCGATGGTTCGTCGATCTGTTTGCCGATTACATTCAGGGTAAGGTCAGCGTGTCTCGTCCACGATCATGACCATCTTCGTGTCGATTTCAGCGGCAAGCTTGGCCAGCTCGGCATTTTCGCTCAGCACGGAGTTCATCGTTTCCGGCCGGGTCACGCCAATCATGGTGGCGCCGTTCCGGGTAAAGATTGAAATTCGCCAGGGTATCGTGAGGCTTAGGCGCATGTCGATAGACAGCATTTTTTCGGCGTAGCGGTAATTGCAGATTTCAAAGACCTGGCAGTCTTCGTCAAGGTCGATTCCTTTGCGGCGCAAGGTTTCGCTGAAGTCCAGCGTATGGAGGATCACAAAGCCCAGACGTTGAACCACAGGCTCCAGATCAAACCCGGCTTCGTAAAATGACTTACTGCTTTCAACGATGTAAAACACGAATATCCCTTGGCTACCACTGCGCTGGGGAGGGAGGATACTGGAGCGTTGGCGATCGAACAATCAGGAATTCCTGTCGATAGCCTGACCAGCCTTGCACCAGCAAACCGGGTGTCGAGATGACTATTTCAAACAGGGGGTGTTTGAGCGAGCCATTTGAGCAGTGTTGCATAGAGTGTTTCCGGCTCGACCGGTTTGGCAACGAAATCATCCATGCCGGCTTCAAGGCAACGTGCCCTGTCTTCGGAGAACGCATTTGCGGTGATCGCAATGATCGGTTTCAGCTTGCCGTTAGGAAGCGACCGGATGACCCGGGTCGCCTCCATGCCATCCATTTTCGGCATCTGGATATCGATCAGGATCAGGTCGTAATTGTTCTGGCGAACCAGCTCGACGGCTTCGGTGCCATCTTCGGCGGTGTCGACGATCTGGAGCGCATCCTGAAGCAGGATCGTGGCGACCTCACGATTGATTGCTTCGTCCTCGACAAGCAGGATACGGCGTTGCGGATAATCTTTCTTCAGTCGGTCTTCAGCACTGGCGGATGGGGTGAATGCCTGGTTGGGGCAGGGCAATGAAGCTTTTTTGAGGCGAGCGGTGAACCAGAAGGTGCTGCCATTTCCCTGGATGCTGTTGGCTCCGGCAGTGCCGCCCATTCGCTCGGCCAGTTTTTTGGTGATAGCCAATCCCAAGCCTGTTCCGCCGTACTTCCGGGTCATCGTGTTGTCAACTTGCTCGAAGGCTGTGAAAAGCCTTGCCATCGCTTCTTCCGGAATGCCTATTCCCGTGTCCCGGACTTCAAAGCGTATCAATACGCTGTCCGCACAGTTTTCGATCTGCTCGGCCCGCAAGCTCACGCCGCCAGTTTCCGTGAATTTGACGGCATTGGCCGCGTAATTGAGCAGTGCCTGCTGCAAGGAGGTGGGGTCGCCGAGAAGATTTTCGGGGATGCCCTCGATCTCGGTGCTGAGTTGCAGATGCTTGGCCTGCGCATGCGTCAGCAACATTGATACGACGTTGTCCAGAATGGCCCCGATACTGACGGCCTTTTCGGAGAGGACGAATTTTCCGGCCTCGATCTTCGAAAGCTCCAGAATGGCATTGATGATATTCAGGAGATGCTCGCCAGCTCCTTCAAGCTTGCCAAGTTGTTCCATTTGCCTGGGCGTCAGGCCGCCACGGCGAATCAGGTGCGCCATGCCGGTAATGGCATTCAAGGGCGTGCGGATTTCATGGCTCATATTGGCGAGAAAAGCACTTTTCGCGACGTTAGCGGCTTCCGCCGCTTCCTTGGCGCGCAGCAGTTCGGTCGTGCGCTCTTCGACCAGTTGCTCCAGACGATCCCGATGTCGAGCCAATTCTGCCTGGGCTGCCTTGCTCTGGGTAATGTCGGTGGTAATGGACATCAGGCAGGGAACACCATTCAGTGTCATCGGAGAGACTGAAAATAAACCCCAGAAAACTTCACCATTTTTTTTGCGAAACCGGGCTTCAAATTTCAGGTGTTCCGGTTCGTTGCGGAGTTTTTCGCTGAATGATTTGCGGTCGGCCGGATCTACCCAGATATTAAGGTCGAGCGAGCTATGGCCAATCAAGTCTTGTCGCAGATACCCGGTAATGTTCAAAAAGGACTGGTTTACATCGACATAGATGCCCTCGCTCAACGTTGTGATGGCAATTGCATCAAGCGAGGTCTGGAAAGCAGTGCGATAAAGTGTTTCGCTGTCTTCCTGTGCATGGCGTGAAGTGATCGTTTCGGTGATGTCGCGGAAATACCAGACTCGCCCCAGATATTGATGGCCGGCGTTGTACAAGGGGCTCGAATGGCGCTCCAGTGTTCGTCCATCTTTCAACTGAATTTCGCAGATGTCCTCAAGATCCGGATTGGCATACAACTCCTGGACACGCCGAAGAAACGCTTCAGGATGGACAACCTTGGACAACGCATGCTGCAGGTTTGGCGAATCAACTTCATGCAGTAACTGGTCCAGCGGAAAATCGGGCAGGGGGATATCCCAGACCTTAAAGAATCGCCTGTTGATTGAAACAATTCGGTCATCCCGGTCAACAACCAGAATGCCATCCGGCGACTCATCCAGAATGGCTTTTTGCATAGACGAGCGGAACTCGTCGTTTTTCTGGATTATTTCCATGATCCTTGGACTGTACATCTATCTTTATTTAAGAGTTTACTCCTCTTGAGGCTGCTTTGTTGGAGCGGAATTGCTTGTCTGCCAGCACACTTAACGGCTTCGGAAGCTTTGACGCGTTCGATCGATTGCACTTCAACAATGGGTATGGAAGACAAGTGTTCAACTTGCGACAAAATTTCGATAGACTGTAAATATGAACAGTAATCGCCGCATCGCCCACCTCGACATGGATGCATTTTTTGCCTCGGTCGAATTACTGCGTTACCCGGAACTGCGTGGGAAGCCAGTCGTGGTGGGTGGGCGTAACGTTCATTCGCCTATCGGCCAAACCGACGGCACCAAGCGCTTCGCCAGATTGGGCGACTACGCCGGGCGTGGTGTGGTGACTACTTCGACCTATGAAGCCCGTGCGTTCGGGGTGTTTTCCGGTATGGGGCTGATGAAATCGGCCCAACTGGCACCTGAGGCGATTCTGCTGCCGGCCAATTTTGATGCCTACCGCGAGTATTCGCGTCGCTTCAAAGCAGCGGTGGCCACCATTGCCCCGCAAATTGAAGACCGCGGTATTGATGAAATTTACATTGATCTCAGCGACATCCGGGAAGAAACCTATGCCCTGGCCAAGCGGATCAAGCAGGCGGTCTTCGATGCAACCGGGCTGACTTGCTCGATAGGCATCACGCCGAACAAGTTGCTCTCCAAGATATGTTCCGATCTGGATAAGCCGAACGGAATCACCGTACTCGGCATGGATGAGGTTGCCACGCGAATATGGCCGCTGCCAGCCCGGAAAATCAATGGAATTGGCCCAAAGGCAACGGAGCGCCTGAGCCGTTTGGGGATCAATGCAATTGGCGAACTGGCCGCATCTCCCGTTGAATTCCTGATGCAGACCTTCGGTAGGACAACGGGTTCCTGGTTGCACCGCGTGGCGCATGGCATTGATGAGCGACCAGTGGTCACGGAGTCGGAACCTAAATCGATCAGTCGGGAGAGTACCTTCGAGCGTGACCTGCATGCCAGGCAGGACAGGGCAGAACTATCGGAAATATTCACCTCGCTGTGCATGCGGGTGGCTGACGATCTGAAACGCAAGGGCTACGCCAGCCGAACCATAGGGATCAAGTTGCGCTATTCCGACTTTCATGCGGTGACCCGGGATGTCACCTTGCCGGCCGGCGTGAGCGATGGCGAACAGATCCGGAAAGCTGCCGGTGAGTGTCTAAAACGGGTGCCGCTGACCCAGAGAATTCGTTTGCTTGGGGTGCGGGCCGGCGGACTGATCTCCCTTGACGAAGTCCAGCTTGATTCTGTTTCAGCGCAAGCGGAATTGCCGTTTTAGATCAGGCGCAAGCCGCTTACTAAAATTAGCTGAATTGAGGAAATGGCAACACCTGCAAATATTAGTCGTGCGCGCATAATTTGTATTATGTAAACTAATGGCCGCAACAAAAAAGGATCAGTTCAGATCCTCTTCCTTTACAGCCGGCAGGTGCAACACCTGGATACCTTCGTCACGTAACGCATCACACTCATCCGGTGTGGCCTGCCCGCGGATCGGACGCTCTGGCGCTTCGTTGTAATGAATCTTCCGGGCTTCCTCCGCGAAAGAGTTACCAACATCTTCGCTATTGCTGACGATGGTTTGAACCAATTGCCGGTAAAGCGCCATGGCTTGAGTACCAACAGGCATCAAGGCAGTGCTGTTACCCGAATTGGCAGGTTTCGTTGCATTGCCTCTCTCCTCGTTGGCATGAGAGGAAATTGCTACCGCCGAGGGAATGCGGTGAACTTTATGGCTATCACACTGCGGACAGCAAACCAGATGACGCTCAATCTGATCATCAAAGTCATTTGCGCTACGAAACCAGCCTTCAAATTTGTGATCGTTGTCGCAGCAGAGGTCGTAAATGATCATGTGTTCAATCGTGGTGCCCGGGACGGGAATCGAACCCGTACACTCAAAGAGCGAGAGATTTTAAGTCTCTTGTGTCTACCAATTTCACCACCCGGGCTGGGTTGTCGATTATATCGGCATCCCGATATGAAAAAAGGGAAAGCGACCGGCGCTTTCCCTTTTTGAATTTTGGAGCGGCAGAAGAGTCTCGAACTCTCGACCTCAACCTTGGCAAGGTTGCGCTCTACCAACTGAGCTACTGCCGCGTATTCTGGAGGCGCGGGCCGGAGTCGAACCGACCTACACGGATTTGCAATCCGGTGCATAACCGCTTTGCTACCGCGCCCCGCCTACAAGCTATGCATTACTGCTTTTACATCAGAAAAAACCATTGGTTTCTTCGAAAATCTTGGAGCGGCAGAAGAGTCTCGAACTCTCGACCTCAACCTTGGCAAGGTTGCGCTCTACCAACTGAGCTACTGCCGCGTCAAACAGAGCGCGCATTATAGGCGACACAAGGGAAATGTCAACATTGCCCCCCTACTTTTCTGCGCTCCGTTTGAGGATTTCCGGCCATGCCATACGCAGGTAATAGCCCATTGACCACAGGGTCAACAAGGCAGCAATCCAGATCAGCCAGTTGCCCAATAATTTCATATCGATGCCGGACAAGGGGGCGTCATAGAGAAGCATCGGCAGGGCGAGCATTTGGGCGGCTGTTTTGATTTTCCCCAGCATCGACACAGCGACGCTTTTTGCCGCGCCAATCTTTGCCATCCATTCGCGCAGTGCGGAAATGGTGATTTCCCGACCAATGATGATGGTGGCGATGATCGCATCCGTCCTTCCCAGCTGGACGAGGACGATCAAAGCCGCAGCAACCATCAGCTTGTCCGCCACTGGGTCGAGAAAAGCGCCAAATGCAGAGGTCTGGTTGAGCTTGCGTGCCAGATAGCCGTCAGCCCAGTCAGTCAGCGCTGCTGCCACGAAAATCAATGTTGCGGCGACATCGCGGTCATGTGCTGTCGCCCAGCCTGATGGCAGGTAATAAATGGCGATCAGCAGCGGTATCGCAAGGATGCGCAGCCAAGTCAGTAGGATGGGAAGATTGAAAGGCATGGTTCAGTGTAATGCGGAATATATCTTCTCGGCCATCTCCCGACTGATTCCGGGAACTTCGGCCAACTGGTCGGTGCTTGCTGCGAGGACGCCAGGCAGGCCACCAAAACGTGCGACAAGTGCCTTTCTACGAGCCGGTCCTATGCCTGGCAGGCTTTCCAGCGTCGATGTCTTTCTTGCTTTGCCACGCTGGGCGCGATGGCCGGTGATGGCAAAGCGATGTGCTTCGTCGCGAATTTCCTGTATCAGATGTAGCGCCGGGTGTTGCGGCGGCAATTGTAACGGCTCCCGGCCTTCCGGAAAAATGAGCGTTTCCAGCCCTGGCTTGCGTTCCTCGCCCTTGGCGACACCGATCATCGGCAAATGGGTCAATCCGAGATCGGCGAGTGCGCTGAAGGCTGAGCTGACCTGTCCTTTGCCACCATCAATGAGAATAAGGTCGGGCGCAGTCCCCTCCCCGCCCGCAATGCTGTCGTAACGACGGCTGACCGCCTGACGCATGGCGGCATAATCATCGCCTGCCTGAATATCGCGGATATTGAAACGGCGATAGTCGCTCTTCTTCATGCGGTTGCCTTCGTAGACAACACATGAGGCGACGGTTGCCTCGCCCATCGTGTGGCTAATGTCGAAACACTCAATCCGCGAGATGGATTCGGGTAATTGCAAGGCGTCCTGCAAGGCCGCTAGTCGTTGCTCCTGTTGAGCGGTTGCCTGATTTCTAGCCAGGATGGCCAAACGAGCATTTTGCATGGCCATCTCGATCCAAGCCTTGTGATTGGCGCCCCTTCCTTCCTGAATAGGAACAGGGCGGCCAGCCAATTCGGCCAGCGATGCCTCCGTCTCACCTGGTTCATCTTCCGAAGGTAACGGATGAGAAAGGATACGTACCGGCGCCGGATGGGCGGCGTAATGCTGACGGATGAAGGCGGCGCAGGCATCCGCAGGATCGGAGTCTGCTGCATTGGTCGGGAAAAATGGCCGGTCACCGAGGTGTCTGCCACCGCGGACCATGGCCAGATTGACGCACAACTGCCCTGCTTCCTTGATTGCCACAAGAATATCGACGTCCTCGCCCTTGCTGCTCGATACAAACTGTTTTTCCTGAACCTGGTGTAAAGACTGAATCTGGTCACGAAACACGGCTGCCTGTTCGAATGCCAGCTTGGCAGAGGCATCCTCCATGAATTTGGTCAAACGGCGGGTTACTTCCTGCTGCTTGCCAAGGAGAAACATTGAAGCGAGTTGCACATCGGCCGCGTAGTCATCCTTGGCAATGAAACCGACACACGGGCCACTGCAGCGCTTGATCTGATAAAGGAGACAAGGGCGGGATCTGTTGGAGAAAACGCTGTCTTCGCAGGTGCGGAGGCGGAACATTTTTTGCAGCAGATGGATACTGTCGCGCACAGCCCAGGACGATGGATAGGGGCCGAAATAATCCGCCTTGCGGTCCGGATTGCCGCGAAAGAAGCCGAGGCGTGGGAACTTGCCTTTGCTCAGGACGATATACGGATAGGATTTGTCATCCCGAAACAGGATGTTGTAGCGCGGTGCCAGCGACTTGATCAGGTTGTTTTCAAGGAGCAGCGCTTCAGCTTCAGTTCGGGTTGCGGTGGTTTCAATCGTGGCGATCTGACTGACCATGTGCGCAATGCGCGGACTGGAGAGATTCTCGCGGAAATAGGATGAAACCCGTTTCTTGAGGTTCTTGGCCTTGCCGACGTAAAGCACGCTGCCACCGGAATCGAGCATGCGGTAAACACCAGGCAATTCGGTCAGTGTGGCCAGGAAGGCCTTGGCGTCGAAGCTCATGACTTACGAGAGATGCGTCCGGACCCCGGCAAAGACGGCTTCAAAGCTTTCGCGAGTCAGTCGTCCGGTACGCCAGTTATAGCCACTGCAATGGTAGCTGGTAACCAGTATTCGCCCATCCGGCAGGTTGTGGACGAGATTGTGGCCGAACGGCAAGTCTTTTGGCTTGAGTCCGTATGTCCAGAGCAGCGCTTGATGGGCAATGGCACCAAGGACGACGATCACTTTCAAGCTCGACATGGCGGCCAGTTCGGCTTTCAAGTGCGCATTGCACTGACGAATTTCCGCTGTCGTTGGCTTGTTGGCCGGTGGCAGGCAGCGCACGGCATTGGTAATGCGGCAGTTGCTCAATTGCATTACGGGATTCGCCCAGTTGTCGGATCCAAGAGGCTCAGGGCTGCTGGCAAAACCAAAACGATGCAACGCCGGGTAAAGCAGCTCGCCGGCCACGTCGCCGGTAAATGGACGACCGGTTCGATTGGCCCCTTTTTCGCCAGGTCCGAGGCCGACGACGAGCAATTCGGCGTCCAGGGAACCGAAGGCCGGCACGGGCAAAGCATGCCATTCCGGATCGCGTTGACGAATGGCGGCCAAGTGTTCGGCCAGCCGTGAACAGGCGGTGCAGTGGATGGGGTCTTGAAATCTGGGCATGGCGGGGATGTTAGCATGGCGGCCATGCAGCTTCATTGGGACATCTTTTGCCGGGTTATCGACAACTACGGCGACATCGGCGTTTGCTGGCGGCTCGCCAGACAGTTGGCGGCCGAGCATGGCCGCCGGGTGCGATTGTGGGTGGATGATCCGGCCAGTCTGCAGCCTTTGTGTCCGGCTGTGGATGCCAACGTGGATGGACAATTGTGCAGCGGAGTGGAAATCCGCCACTGGAGCGATACGGCCCTGTTTAATCGGTCAGCTGAAGTCGTTATTGAAGCCTTCGCCTGTGATCTTCCGGCTCCCTACCTTGAAGCAATGGCCAGTGCCAATCCGAAGCCCTGCTGGATCAATCTGGAATACCTGACTGCCGAATCATGGGCTGATGGCTGTCACGGAATAGCTTCCCCCCACCCTTCTTTGCCCTTGGTCAAGTATTTCTTTTTCCCGGGGTTTTCCGGTGCATGCGGTGGATTGCTGCGAGAAAAGAATCTGCTTGGCGAACGTGATCGGACTCTTTCTGGCACTGGAGGCAACAATGAGATCGAAATCAGTCTTTTTTGCTACGACACGGCACCAGTCGGAGCGTTGATTGATTCCTTCGCGAAAATGCCCAAGCCCGTGACCTGCCATGTGCCGCCGGGTAAACCGCTGGCAGCGGTCAGCCAGTACCTTGGTGGGGCTGGACCATGGCGGTGCGGAAATGCCTCGATCCGGCCTACCCCCTTCATGCCGATGGACGATTACGATCGTCTTTTGTGGCGTTGCGATGTCAACTTTGTCCGCGGTGAGGATTCATTCGTACGCGCTCAATGGGCCGGAAAACCTTTTGTCTGGCAAATTTACCGTCAAGATGAGGATGCCCATCTGGTCAAACTCGATGCGTTCCTTGACCTCTATTGTGTCGGAATGGACGAGAAACTGGAGACGGTGGTCCGCGAGATGTTCCTTGTGTGGAACACAGGGGGCAATATCGAGTCTGCATGGGCGAATTTCATCGCTAACTACGCGGATATTGCCCGGCACAACAGCAACTGGGTCAATACCCAAGCCGCGCTGCCCGACTTGGCATCGGCGCTCGTCAAATTCTGTACCTCCAAGGTATAATTTAACGTTTATCTTTTCCGATCTTAGAGAACCCCGTATGAAAACTGCAATGGAACTCCGCTCCGGCAACGTCATCATGGTTGGTGCCGACCCGCTCGTCGTCCAGAAGAGTGAGTACAACAAGTCTGGCCGCAACGCTGCCGTGGTCAAAATGAAGCTCAAGAATCTGTTGACCGGCGCCGCTTCCGAAGCCGTTTACAAAGCAGATGACAAGTTTGAAGTGGTCGTGCTCGACAAGAAGGAAGTGACCTACTCCTACTTCGCCGATCCGATGTATGTCTTCATGGATGCTGACTACAACCAGTACGAAGTTGAAGCCGAAAACATGACCGACGCGCTGAAGTACCTGGAAGATGGTCTGGCTTGCGAAGTCGTCTTCTACAACGGCAAGGCCATTTCCGTCGAACTGCCGAACAGCGTGGTTCGCGAAGTTGTTTATACCGAACCTGCCGTCAAGGGCGACACCTCTGGCAAGGTCATGAAGCCGGCCAAGCTGGCGACTGGTTTCGAACTGCCGGTTCCGGCTTTCGTCAGCATTGGCGACAAGATCGAAATCGACACCCGCACCGACGAATACAAGAACCGCGTCAAGTAATCTGCGGTTTTTCGGTAGTACAAGATTCGGGCAGCCTTGGCTGCCCGAATGCTTTTCAGGCCATTAATTGGGAAATGGTCTTTTGGGCGGTTCGATAGGATGGATCTGCCTGAAGCATTTCCCAACCCATGGCCGGTGTCCTGGGGATAAGCGCCTCGACCCGTTTCCCTCGCAGGGGATCGACTTCCGGCTTCCAGTTTTCCAGAACTTGGCCGACAACATCTGGTGCGTTGCATACAAGGAGCATGTCGCAACCCGCTGCGTAAGCAGTCTCGACCCGACTGACCATGCCGCCGACAACACCCGCGCCGGCCATCGATAAATCATCAGTGAAAACGACCCCAGTAAAATTAATGTTATTTCTCAAATAACTTATCCATTTATTTGAAAATACAGCTGTATTACAATCCATGCAGTTGTAAATAACATGAGCTGCCATCACACCATCCAGCGGCAATTTCCGGTAGGGTTGGATGTCTTCCTGCATCGCATCGAACGCACGATCATCGACCGGCAATTCGACGTGTGAATCGGGAATGACGAAACCGTGTCCCGGATAGTGCTTGCCGCAGCTGCCCATGCCTGCCTGGTGCAATCCTTGGCCCAAGGCACCAGCCAGGGCAATAACGGCATCAGGCAGGCGGTGGAATGCACGATCGCCGATAACGCGTGACGGGCCGTAATCAAGATCTAACACCGGCGTGAAGGAGTAATCGACGCCACGAGCCCGTAGTTCAGCAGCCAGCACATAGCCAACTTGGCGGGCAGCGGTCAGTGCGGCCAGTGGATCAATATCCCACAACCTCCCCAATGCGGCCATCGGTGGCAGTCGAGTAAAGCCTTCGCGGAAACGCTGGACCCTGCCCCCTTCGTGATCAACCGCAATCAGCAGTTCTGGTGAGCGTAGTGCATGGATGGCCGCCGTCAATTCAATCAGTTGCCCAGGATTCACGTAGTTCCGGGAAAACAATATGATTCCGCCTACCAGAGGATGGCAGAGTCGTTCGCGGTCGAGGTCAGTCAATTCGGTGCCAGCGATGTCGATCATCAGTGGGCCGAGTGGCAAATGGCTCATGCTTGCTCCAGAATTACATAGGCGACGGCGTATTCGGCTTCGTCACTGATCGAAAGATGGGCTATCAGGTTTTTTTCTTTGAGCAAAATATTCAGGAGACCTTGCAGGTCGAATACCGGCTTGCCCAACTCGTCGTGGCTGACGGCGATTGCAGGCAATGTTGCCGGCGGGCGAACACCGGTGCCAAGTGCCTTGCTGAATGCTTCCTTGGCGGCGAAACGCTTGGCGAGAAAGCGACCCTTATCGGCTGCCTTGGCAAAATCCGCCATTTCCTGAGGGGCAAGCAGTTTATCGATCGCCCTGTCACCATGCCGTTCCCACATGCCCCGCATCCGGGCAACGGCAACGATATCGGTGCCGACCCCGTAAATCATTCGCCGTGTTCCGCCGCTTCGCGCATCAGCGCCTTCATTTCACGCACCGCTTCGCGTAATCCGACGAAGATGGCGCGGCTAACGATGGCATGACCAATGTGCAATTCGCGAATGCTGGCCAGACGGGCTACCGGCTGGACATTGTTGTAGTTAAGCGCATGGCCGGCGTTGAAGCGCATGCCAAGGTGGCGAATGGCTTGCCCGGCCTTGCGAATCTTGTCAATTTCCGTCAGCACGGCCGGTGCTTCGGCGTCGCGACCTTTATCGTAGAAGGCGTGTGCATAAGGCCCCGTGTGTATTTCACAGACACTGGCGCCAATTCGTGCCGCAGCTTCGATCTGCGCCAGTTCGGCATCAATGAAGACGCTGGTCACGATGCCCGCGTCGGCAAGCCGGGAAATCACCCCCTTCAAACGAGCTTCCTGAGAAAGGATATCGAGACCACCTTCGGTGGTGACTTCGTGGCGTCCCTCAGGCACCAGCATGGCCATTTCCGGCTTTAGGCCGCAGGCGATACCGACCATTTCGTCGGTCGCGGCCATTTCAAGGTTGAGCTTGATCTGCGTGGTTTCACGCAGGCGGCGCACATCGGCATCCTGGATGTGGCGCCGGTCTTCGCGCAGATGGACCGTGATCCCGTCCGCACCACCCAGATGGGCTTCAACCGCACCCCAGGCAGGGTCAGGTTCATAGGTCCGGCGAGCCTGGCGGATGGTCGCGATATGGTCGATGTTGACACCTAGCTCAATCATAGCTCTTGCAACTCCTTGAAGATTTTGCGTGTTTCGAGTTCCTTGCCAGCCAGATAATAGGCCATCAGCGTGCGCATCAAAGCCTTGGCCTCATGGCGAGTACGCGGATCGGAAAAATCCTCTGTGTCGACATCAAGCAAGGTCTTTCCCCTAACTACCTGAGCTGCGCCTTCTCCATGGTCGAGCCGTACTGGTCCCTGTTCCATGCGGTAGGTGTAAAAGGCGTCCGGATCGATCGTGTTGGCATCGCTGTCGTGGTTCAGGGTCAGCCCATAACCTAGTTCCTGAAGCAGAGCTTTCTCAAAGCAACGCAGGTCTGCTTCACGGACTTTTCCGCTTGGGTCGACAGCCAGAAGTGCCAACATCTTGGCGTAGCTGGAAAACAGTTGCTCATGGGCATCTTCCCGCGGCAACAGATGCATCAGCAGTTCATTAAGGTAGTAGCCACAAAACAGCGCTTCACCAGCCAGCAAGGGCTGCCCGCCTTGCCACTCAGCTTTCATCAGCGTAAGAACTTCGCCTTTGCCAGCCCAAGCAATCTCAAGTGGCTGAAAAGCCATCAATAGCCCACGAATTGCCGAGCGTGGACGACGCGCGCCTCGGGCAAGCAGCGCCATGCGACCGAAATCGCGAGAAAATACTTCGACGATTAGACTGGTTTCCCGAAAGGGATAACTATGCAGAACGTAAGCCGGCTGGCCGTCGACTTTGCTGCGCAGGTTCATTCGTAACCGAGGCTCTTCAGCAGGCGTTCGTCATCATTCCAGCCAGACTTCACCTTGACCCAGATTTCAAGATAAACCTTGCCGCCGAATAGGCGCTCCATATCCTGACGGGCTTCGCTGGCGATTCGCTTGAGCGATTCCCCTCCCTTGCCGATCACAATGGCCTTATGCCCCTCTCGGTCAACAACGATCGCTGCAAAAATTCGGCGCAGGTCGCCCTCAACCTCGAATTTCTCTATCTCCACGGCGGTGGCATATGGAAGTTCATCGCCAAGAAGGCGAAATACCTTTTCACGGATGTATTCCGAAGCCAGAAAACGCTCGCTTTTGTCGGTTAGCTCGTCTTCCGGGAACATCAGACCTTCATTGGGCAGATGCTTTCTCGCCTCCGCCAGCAACTCGTCCGTCTGCTTGCCCTTGGCTGCACTGATCGGCACCACCGCAGCGTAATCATGGTCGGCAGCAACTTCAGCCAGGAAGGGAAACAATGAACTGCGATCCTTGATCTGGTCAATCTTGTTGACGACCAGAATGACCGGCCTATCCTTGGGCAGCAGGCGAACCACTGCCTTGTCCTTGGCATCGTAACGCCCAGCCTCAATGAGGAACAAGACCACGTCAACGTCGTTCAGCGTCTGGGTGACACCGCGATTCATTGCGCGGTTCAAGGCATTGGAAAATTTGGTCTGAAACCCTGGGGTGTCCACGAAGACAAACTGTGCATCATCCTTGGTCAGGATGCCGGTGATCCGGTGCCTCGTAGTCTGAGCCTTGCGGGAGACAATACTGATCTTCTCGCCAACCAGTCGGTTGAGCAAGGTTGATTTGCCAACATTGGGACGACCAACGATGGCGATATAACCGGAACGGACTTTTTTCATGCGTGGAGTTCTTTCAAGGCCTTCTCGGCGGCAATCTGTTCGGCAATGCGCCGGCTTGATCCATGACCAACAGTGCGCAAAGTCGGATTTTCAATTTCGCAGGCGACTTCAAAACGCTGTTCGTGGGCGGCCCCTGTAGCTTCCAGAAGCTGATATTTGGGCAATGCTTTCTTACGCCCCTGTAGCCACTCCTGAAGGCGCGTCTTTGCATCTTTCTGGAACTGGCCGGGTTTCAGTTCATCCAGAAGTGGTGCAAACAAATTTTCTATGACCGTTTGAACCGCTTCAAATCCAGCGTCAAGATAGATCGCGCCCAACAAGGCCTCAAGCGCGTCAGCCAGAATAGATGGGCGCTGCGCGCCTCCACTCTTTAGCTCGCCTTCGCCAAGGCGCAGGTGAGCGCCGATATCCAAATCCAAAGCCAGGCGGTGTAGGGTTTCTTGCCGAACCAGATTGGCCCGCAATCGTGAAAGGTCCCCCTCTGGTAATTCCGCGAAGCGATGAAACAAAGCCGCGGCAATGACGAAATCCAAGACGCCATCCCCAAGGAATTCCAGACGCTCATTATTCGGAGTACCAAAGCTCCGATGGGTCAAGGCTGTACGAAGCAGCGACTGATCCGAAAATTGATGACAGAGTCTCTTGGCAATGGACTGCGTAGTCATGCCTTATTACCCAGCGGTCGACCCTTTGTAGTCGATCAACAGGCTGACATTCCAGAATAAGTGAATGCGCTTTTCATACGCAAATTCGATAACGATCCGGCCACCATCTTTGGAAATATCAAGTTGGCTGGATGGAAAGTCCAGCATGTCGATTTCAGCAAACTTATCAAACGCTCGGCGAACATCAGCTACCGTTGAATCTGGCCCGACCTTACTTACAGCTCCCTTGGCGTCCTTTAATATCTTGCTGTACTCAATATAGGTTGGCACTACTTTCATAGCAAGCACCGCGACAAGAACGAGTACGATACTCCAGAACAGAAGTCCGGATAGTGCAACACCACGCTGATTTTTCATCTTTTTCCCCTTTTACCGGAAAGAGCCGATCCGGCTGAAATCGCTGAAATTCAACCAGACAAAAAACGCCTTGCCGACTATATTTTCTTCGGGAACAAAACCCCAGGCTCTGCTATCTCGGCTGTTGTCCCGGTTGTCACCCATCATGAAATAGTGCCCAGCCGGCACTTTGCAGATCACTCCGGTCGCATTGTAAGTGCAATTTTCTCGATGCGGAAACCGCGCAGCGTCTGCAATGAAGGCAGGAGCGTCCGTATCGTTTAGTGCCCGATGCGCTACTTCACCAAGTTCTTCCTGATACTGCTCGGAGTAATACAGGCGTTCCGGGTGCAGGTAATCGCCAATTTTCTGTATTGCGACAGGCTGACCATTGATAGTCAGTTTTTTGTTCTGGTAAGCCACGGTATCACCTGGTAAACCCACAACGCGCTTGATGTAGTCCAGTGACGGATCCTCGGGATACCGGAAAACCATAACGTCGCCACGCTGCGGCAAATTGATGTCGATTATTTTTTTGTTGATTACCGGCAAACGGATACCGTAGGTGAACTTGTTTACAAGAATGAAATCGCCAACCAGCAGTGTCGGAATCATTGAGCCTGAAGGAATCTTGAAGGGCTCAAACAAGAATGAACGTAATACGAAGACGATCAGGATGACTGGAAAGAAACTGGCCCCCCACTCCACCCACAACGGCTCTCTCGCATCCTTTGCGCGCAATTTCCGGAATTTCAGTACGTCGACTACATAAAGCACACCGGTTATAAGCAGCAACACAAAAAGAATCAGGGCAAAGTTCATCGCTATTCTCAGTTATCGACGCGCAGCACAGCCAAAAACGCTTCCTGTGGAATTTCGACGCTACCGACTTGCTTCATGCGTTTCTTGCCGGCCTTTTGCTTCTCCAGCAGCTTTTTCTTGCGCGAGATGTCACCACCGTAGCATTTGGCCAGCACATCCTTGCGCATCGCCTTGACATTCTCACGAGAGATAATGTGGGAGCCAATTGCAGCCTGAATGGCTACGTCGTACATCTGGCGTGGAATCAGTTCGCGCATTTTGGAAGCCAGTTCACGACCGCGATATTGCGCATTGGCACGGTGCACGATGAGCGATAAGGCATCAACCTTTTCGCTATTGATCAGGATGTCGAGTTTGACCACGTCCGCAGCGCGGTATTCCTTGAAGTCGTAGTCCAGCGAGGCGTAACCCTTCGAGCAGGACTTAAGCTTGTCAAAGAAATCCATAACCACTTCGGCCATCGGCATTTCATAGACCAATTTTACCTGGCGACCGTGGTAATGCATGTCGACCTGATTGCCGCGTTTCTGGTTACACAAGGTGATGACGTTACCCAAGTAGTCTTGCGGCACGAAAATGGTGGCCGTGATGATTGGCTCACGCACCTCTTCCATTTTTGTCACGTCGGGCAACTTGGCTGGATTTTCCACCTCAACGATCGAACCATCACGCATGACAACCTGGTAAACAACGGTAGGCGCCGTGGTGATCAAATCCTGATCAAACTCACGCTCCAGACGCTCCTGCACGATCTCCATGTGCAAAAGACCAAGGAATCCACATCGGAATCCAAATCCAAGCGCCTGAGAGACTTCTGGTTCGTAGTGTAACGATGCATCGTTTAGCTTGAGCTTCTCAAGAGATTCGCGCAACGAGTCATATTGGTTTGATTCAATGGGGTAAAGCCCTGCGAACACCTGCGGTTTGATTTCCTTGAACCCTGGCAGCGCCTCGGTGGCCTTACGGTCCATCTTGGTGATCGTATCGCCTACCTTGGCAGCTTGCAGTTCCTTGATACCTGAAATGACGAAACCTACCTCACCAGCACGCAACATGTCGCGCTTCTCTGATTTGGGCGCAAAGACGCCAACCTGCTCACATAGCTGCTCTGCACCGGTCGCCATGAAAAGAAGTTTGTCTTTTGGTTTGATGACACCATCAACCACGCGCACCAACATGACAACGCCAACATAATTGTCAAACCACGAGTCGATAATCAGCGCCTTGAGCGGTGCATCCGGATCTCCCTTGGGTGGAGGGATGCGGGCGACAACTGCCTCAAGAATATCCTCTACGCCGAGGCCAGTTTTGGCTGAAGCCAGCACAGCTTCGGAGGCATCGATCCCGATCACGTCCTCGATTTCCTGACGGGCATTTTCCGGATCGGCAGACGGCAGGTCGATCTTGTTCAGAACCGGCACCACTTCAACATCGAGTTCAAGCGCCGTGTAGCAATTGGCTACTGTCTGCGCCTCGACACCTTGCGAGGCATCCACAACCAGCAAGGCGCCCTCGCAAGCAGATAGTGAACGGGAGACCTCGTAAGAAAAGTCGACGTGTCCCGGCGTATCGATCAAGTTCAGGTTGTAAACCTTGCCGTCGCGTGCTTTATAGCTCAGGGCCGCAGTTTGCGCCTTGATTGTGATACCGCGTTCGCGTTCGATATCCATCGAATCGAGCACTTGTGCTTCCATCTCGCGATCAGACAAGCCGCCGCAGAGGTGAATGATTCGATCGGCCAGCGTCGATTTGCCGTGGTCGATGTGCGCGATGATAGAGAAGTTTCTAATGTGATCCATTGGTGCCAGTAAAAAAGGGCGCTGTCCGGCGCCCTTCCCTTTTCAGAAGACCCTGAATTTTAGCGGATTTCGGCCAAATATTCACGGGTTTTGGCTTCGTCCAGAAAGTAATGACACAACTCTTTCTCACCATGCAACAGAACAGGCACCAACTCGTCGTACTTGGCCTCCAACGCAGGATCAGCGTCAACATCAATTACGGTCACTGTGGCTCCAAATTCTTCAGCCAAGGGCGCAAGCGCCAATTCCATATCGTGACATAGGTGGCAATAACTGCGACTCATCAGGGTCAGCTCAACCACCATTCAACCCTTTGATTGTGATGAAAGTCTGCATTTCGCCGCGGCGTACGAGCAACGTGACGTTACTTCCTTTCTCAAATTGAGCCAGGAGTTTGTTGAACTGTTCCACAGTCTTGACCTCCGTGGTTGCTCCTTTTGCGATAACCGCAATGACAATGTCACCCGTTCGCAGGTCGGAGCGTGCTCCCTGTCCGCGAACATCCTCGATCAACAACCCGGAGTTCATTTTCAAATCACGTTTTTGCTCAGAACTCAACTCGCTAACGACCAGACCGAGGCGATTGGCAGTCTGTTCGGAAGGTTTGCCGCGCAGTACTTTGGCGGTCGCCTGTTTTTCATCGGGTACCTCGCCCACCGTGACGTTGATGTCGCGTGTCGCGCCTTTGCGCCAGACCTGTACCACTGCACGCCCCCCCGGCCGGGTCGCGCCCACCATTCTCGGCAAATCGGCTGAATTGTTGATTGTCTTGCCCTCAAACTTCAGGATTACATCGCCAGGCTCTATGCCAGCTTTTTCGGCAGGACCACCTTTTTCAACGGAGTTCACTACTGCACCAATCGGCTTGGACAGACCCAGCGAATCGGCAAGCTCCTTACTAACTTCCTGAATAACCACACCCAAACGACCGCGGCTAACCTTGCCAGAAACGCGTAACTGGCTCTGTATATCCATCGCAACATCAATAGGAATGGCGAAAGAAACCCCCATATACCCACCGCTACGGCTGTAAATCTGCGAATTGATACCCACCACTTCGCCACGCATATTGAACAGTGGGCCGCCGGAATTGCCAGGGTTAATAGCAACGTCAGTCTGGATGAAAGGCACGTAGTTTTCCTGCGGCAGGGAGCGTCCTTTGGCTGAAACAATACCTGCAGTTACTGAGTTGTCGAATCCGAATGGCGAACCAATGGCAACCACCCATTCACCTACCTTGAGTTGCGCCGGATCACCCAATTTGGTGACAGGAAGACCGGCCGCTTCAATCTTGAGCAGCGCGACATCGGTTCTCTTGTCTGCACCAATGATCTTGGCCTTGAACTCACGCTTGTCCGTCAGGCGTACCGTCACTTCATCGGCTCCATCAACCACATGGGCGTTTGTCAGGATATAGCCGTCACCGCTGATGATGAACCCGGAGCCGAGCGACTTGTTTTCAAAATCACGCGGCACGGCGCCACCTGGGTTGCGTGGAATGAAGCGCTTGAAGAATTCGAAGGCTGGATCGTTTTCGTCAAATGGGAACGGCATCATTTGAGCCTGTCCACGAACAACCTGTGTCGTGCTGATGTTAACGACCGCCGGCCCTTGTTTTTCAGCCAGTTCGGAAAAGTCGGGCAAGCCACGTGTCTGGGCGAGAGACATTGAGCAGAAGAACCAAAGGGAACACAGAGCCACAAAGCGTTTCATGGGAATTACAACCTCCGGATTCGATCAGGAACGGGAAACAATATGAGGACGTTCGGAAGAATTTCCAGCGTTGGTTTGCGAATGAAAGCGGATGTATATAAACGACAAAATCAATCCGCATGCAGCTCCGATTATGGCGCCGCCATCCCCTCCCAATGGAGCTCCCATGGCTGCACCACCGATACATGCAAGCAACGGAATGCCATAGGCCAGATTGGCCGTATGGCGAACACTGCCAGCAGCAATCGCGATGGTCACGCGATCACCGACATCTGCGCCAATCGTGTTGTCAACCTGATAGGTTTTTGGCCCAGCGCAAAACATCTGGGTTAGGTGTTGACCACCACAGCCACCTTTCTCATGGCATCGCCCGCATCCACCTTGCGCCACTTCAACGAGGGCACTTTTCCCCTCTATCGCGCGAACCACCGCCAGGATCGTTGTCTGTTCGTTGTCCATGGTCGTTACCAACGTTTGTCAGGCGCCAAATCCAGCAACGGTCGCAACTTGGCAGCAACCGCTTCTCTGGCGCGAAAAATACGTGATCGGACCGTACCAATAGGACAATTCATGATGCTGGAAATTTCCTCGTAGGATAGCCCCTCAAGTTCTCGCAGGACGATTGCTGTCCGGAGTTCCTCAGGCAATGAGTCCATCGCCGCATTCACTGTTTGACCAATCTGCTTTGAGAGCAGAAGGCTTTCCGGAGTATTGATATCCCGCAACTGACTAGCTTCTTCAAAGGATTCAGCTTCCTCTGAGTCAAATTCAGTGCTAGTCGGCGCCCGTCGCCCTTGAGATACGAGATAGTTCTTCGCTGTATTGATGCCTATGCGATAAAGCCATGTGTAAAAGGCACTTTCACCGCGGAAAGACGGCAAGGCTCGGTAGGCCTTGATAAAGGCCTCCTGCGACACATCCTCGACTTCAGCCGCGTCACGGATGAAGCGCGACAGCAAACGCCCCAGCTTGCGCTGATATTTGCTCACCAACTGGTCGAAGGCGCGCTGATCTCCGCCTTGCGCCCGTTCGACCAGCACTTGATCGATTTCGCGCTCACTCATGGCTCTTGTTTTCCCTGAGGGTTATGATTGGTATGTTTATGGGCAGAGTATAGCGCAGCCGTTTTGGCACTGAAGATAGGTAGTTATCCTTAATTTGTGACTGTCTGTAACGGGATGAATCGTTTCCTGCGTGCTATATTTCGCTAAAAACTACCCATATAGAGAACAGCCGTGCAGAAATTTGATGTACTGATCATCGGTAGCGGCCTTGCCGGTCAGTCTGCCGCATTGAGACTCGCCCCTCATTGCCGCGTGGCGCTTGTCAGCAAGCGCAGCCTTGAAGATTCAGCATCAGGATGGGCTCAGGGTGGAATTGCAGCCGTGCTGGACAGTCAAGACTCCATCGAAGCACATATCCGGGACACGCTGATTGCCGGAGCTTGGTTGAACGATGAAAAAGCTACGCGCCACGTCGTCGAGAATGGGCGCCGAGTTATCGAATGGCTGATTGAACAAGGCGTTCCCTTCACCAAAGACGACTCTGGATATCATCTTACCCGTGAGGGCGGTCACAGTGCTCGCCGTGTCATCCACGTCGCCGATGCTACTGGTCTTGCCGTTCAGGATACCTTGACCAAGAAAGTTCGAGCGAACCCTAATATTACCGTTTTGGAAGATCACATCGCGATCGACCTGATCACCGGCGACAAACTGGGCAAAAAAGATATGCGCTGCTATGGCGCCTATGTCCTGAACAATCGTGATGGCGAAGTGATTACCATCGGGGCCCAGAACACCCTAATAGCCACCGGTGGCGCCGGCAAGGTTTATCTCTATACGACAAACCCCGATACTTCGACTGGTGATGGCATCGCTATGGCTTATCGTGCGGGTTGCCGGGTGTCCAACATGGAGTTTATTCAGTTTCATCCGACCTGCCTCTATCACCCTCAGGCTAAATCATTCCTGATATCCGAAGCGGTACGTGGCGAAGGCGGGCTGCTCCGCTTGCCGGACGGAACCCGCTTCATGCCAGAGCACGATGACCGCGCAGAACTCGCACCACGTGACATTGTCGCTCGCGCCATCGACTTTGAAATGAAGAAACGCGGGCTTGACTGCGTCTTCCTCGATATTTCGCACAAGGATGAGGAGTTCATTCGTGGTCATTTCCCAAATATCTACGCTCGCTGCCTAGAGCTTGGGATTGATATTACCCAAGAAGCAATTCCGGTTGTTCCGGCCGCTCACTACACCTGTGGCGGCATTGTCAGCGATCTCCATGGTCGCACCGACGTATCCGGTCTTTACGTTGCAGGAGAAGCCTCCTGTACCGGGCTGCATGGTGCGAATCGACTGGCTTCCAACTCATTGCTTGAATGCTTGGTATTTGCCGAAGCTGCGGTCATCGATATATTGACTAGGCGAACTGACGAAATTCCTGAATTGCCACTATGGGATGAAAGCCGAGTCACGGATGCCGATGAAGAAGTGGTCATTTCCCACAATTGGGATGAACTTCGCCGTTTTATGTGGGATTACGTTGGCATCGTCCGAACGACCAAACGACTGAAGCGCGCAAAACATCGTATCGGTTTGTTGATGCGTGAAATTGACGAGTTCTATGCCAATTTCCGGGTTAGTCACGATCTTATCGAGTTACGTAATCTGGTTGTAACGGCGGACCTTATTGTGCGTTGTGCCATGCTCCGCAAGGAAAGCAGAGGTCTGCACTTTTCCCGGGACTTTCCGGATATAGCCAGCAAACCGAAGAACACGGTCCTTAAGCGTCGTCGACAAAGGGGCTAAATTTCGCGCGCCAGCGGAGAAACACTCGCAGGCGCCTGAAATCATCGCTTCTCATGCTATCCGCAGACAAAACAAGTAGATGCTTCCTCCCGTTTGGGGGCCTTAGTCGAATAATAGTCAGCCGGGGATTAACCGTTGCGTTGGGCATTAATTCGGCCTCATAGAATTCGTCGCTCCCCGCCTCTGAAATAAAGATCTGGCCGGAGCGCTCAAGCCGAATGCCGGCAAGCGCAGGCGACAACTTTCGCGAGGCATCGTAACTGCCGATTGTGATGAGCAAAACCAGCAGCAGTCGTATGATCTCGGAATATGGCAACGCCACCGTTATTCCTAATGCGATCAAAGTTATGCTGATCAATGCCCCATCCAGAAAGCGAGAACGGTGCAGTCCGATGGTAATCGGAAACTGCACCGTTCAATTCCTCTCGGAAATGACTGACTTAGACGCGCTTGAAAACCAGCGAGCCGTTCGTTCCGCCGAAGCCAAAGTTATTCTTCAACGCAATATCAATCTTCATTGGCCGTGCCTTGTTGGCACAGTAGTCCAAGTCGCATTCCGGATCCTGGTTGAAGATGTTGATAGTCGGCGGAGATATCTGGTGATGGATTGCCAGAACCGTGAACAGTGATTCGACGCCGCCGGCGCCACCGAGCAGGTGACCGGTCATCGACTTGGTTGAATTAACGACAATATTGTAGGCCGCATCACCGAAGGCAGCCTTGATGGCATCCGACTCGTTCTTGTCGCCAAGCGGAGTCGAGGTGCCATGCGCGTTGACATACTGGACGTCAGACGGCGAGACACCGGCATTCTTCAGCGCGTTAACCATGGAGCGGCGCGGGCCGTCCATGTTCGGCGCGGTGATGTGGTAAGCATCGGCGCTCCGGCCATAACCTGCCACTTCGGCATAGATCTTTGCACCACGGGCTTTGGCATGCTCGTACTCTTCGAGAACCAGAACACCTGCGCCTTCGCCAAGGACGAAGCCATCACGATCCTTGTCCCAAGGGCGGCTAGCCGTCGTCGGATCATCGTTTCGGGTAGATAGTGCGCGAGCGGCACTGAAGCCACCCATGCCCAGCGGAGAGACCGTCGATTCGGCACCACCAGCCACCATCACGTCGGCATCACCGTATTCGATAATGCGTGCCGCTTCACCGATCGAGTGAGTGCCCGTTGTGCAGGCCGTAACTATCGCCAAGTTCGGCCCCTTGAAGCCATACTCAATCGACAGGTTGCCTGAGATCATGTTGATGATCGAACCCGGAACAAAGAACGGTGAAACCTTGCGCACACCACCAGCGATGTATTCGTCCTTGGTTTCCTCAATCAGCGGCAGACCGCCGATACCGGAACCAATGGCGACGCCGACGCGTTCAGGATCAGCTGCACCTTCCTTATCGAGGCCTGCATCACGAACGGCCTGAATGCCCGCAGCCAGTCCGTAATGGATAAACCTATCCATACGACGGGCATCCTTGGCGGAAATATATTGGGTGATATCGAAATTCTTGACCTCGCCGGCAAACTGAACCGGGAAGGTGGAGGTATCGAATCGGGTAACGGGAGCGATACCAGAACGACCGGCAATGATATTTTGCCAGCCCTCTTCTACGCTGTTGCCGACCGGGGAAATGAGCCCCAAGCCGGTAATTACGACTCTGCGACGTGCCAAGATGCACTCCGAAAGCAAATGTAGCAAAGCCGGCCCTTGAGGCCGGCCTTGCCTGGTTCAAACCGGAATTGGCTTACTTCTTGCCGGCGAGGATGTAATCGACAGCCTGCTGAACGGTGGTGATTTTTTCAGCCTGGTCGTCAGGAATCTCGCACTCGAATTCCTCTTCCAGAGCCATGACCAACTCGACGGTGTCCAGGGAGTCAGCGCCCAGATCATCCACAAAAGAGGACTCGTTCTTGATGTCCGCTTCGTTCACGCCCAGTTGTTCGGCGACGATCTTCTTGACGCGCTCTACGATGTTATCCATTAGAAAAACTCCTTCCGCCGCCATTCACATGCACGGTAGTACCCGTGACATACGAGGCGGCGGGAGAAACCAGAAACCCGACAGCACCGGCAATATCTTCCGGTGTGCCGGCTCGAGCCAGCGGAATGGACGCCAGCATGGCGGCCTTCTGCTCTTCGGTCAAGGCGTGCGTCATGTCGGTAGCAATAAAACCAGGCGCTACACAATTGACGGTGATATTGCGGCTACCCAATTCCCGTGCCAGTGAGCGACTCAGACCAGCGACGCCGGCCTTGGCTGCGCAATAGTTTGCCTGGCCAGCGTTGCCAGAATATCCAACAACCGACGAGATATTGACGATACGGCCAAAACGCGCCTTCATCATGCCGCGCATTACCCCACGGGAAAGTCGGAACACCGCCTTCAGGTTCGTATCAATGACCGCATCCCACTCGTCGTCGCCCATTCGCATAGCTAGATTATCTCGAGTGATGCCGGCGTTATTAATTAGAACTGTTATGGCGCCGAATTCTTTGACGATATCGGCCAACGCCGCGTCCGTCTGCGCCACATCACAGACATTCAGTGCAATTCCCTTTCCTTTTATGCCTGCTTCCAATAGATAGGCAGAGATTTTCCCCGCACCGTCTTCTGTCGTTGCGGTGCCAATCACGGTTGCGCCCTGTTTGCCCAATTCCAATGCAATAGCGCGACCGATACCCCGGGTTGCGCCGGTTACTAGAGCAATCTTATCGGTCAGCATACTCATTCCAGCCCCAGACTTGCTTCAATGGAGGCTGCATCGGCCAAGGCAACACCAACAACGCCATCGGCACAACGCTTGGTCAGGCCGGCCAACACCTTGCCTGGGCCGCATTCAGCAACAGTTGAGACGCCCAGTGAAGCCATGACCTGAATGGTCTCAACCCAGCGTACGGGGTTGTAAGCCTGACGTATTAATGCATCTTTGATACGACCGGGATCATTTTCGATCGAGACGTCGACATTGTTGATCACCGGAATTTGCGGAGCATTCAGTGACAATTCAGCCAAGCGGGCAGCCAACTTGTCAGCAGCCGGACGGATCAGAGATGAATGGAAGGGAGCAGAGACAGGCAGCGCCTTGGCCATCTTGGCGCCACGTGCCTTGCAAGCCTCCATGGCACGCTCGACGGCGCCTTTGTGGCCAGCAATCACCGTCTGTCCATTGGCGTTGAAATTCACTGGCTCAACGACTTCACCTTGCGCAGCTTCCGCGCAGGCGGCAGCAATGCCGGCATTGTCCAGGCCCAGTACGGCCGCCATGGCACCTGTTCCCACCGGAACGGCTTCCTGCATCGCGGCAGCACGCAGGCGAACCAGCGGTACCGCGTCCTTAAGGTCGATCACCCCGGCGGCGACGAGCGCGGAGTACTCACCCAAGCTGTGGCCGGCAACGACCGCCGGCTGTCTGCCACCCTTCTCTTGCCACAGGCGCCAAACAGCGACACCTGCTGTCAACATTACTGGCTGGGTGTTAACCGTTTGGGTCAGCAATTCCGCAGGGCCATTTGCGACCATGGACCAAAGATCATCGCCCAGTGCCGCAGAGGCTTCATCAAAAGTGGCGCGGACCACGGCGGCATCGCCGTACGCGGCCATCATGCCAACGCTTTGTGAGCCTTGGCCGGGAAATACGAATGCAAAAGACATGTTTTTGTCCCCTGGATCAGAATTCAAGCAGGGCTGCGCCCCAAGTAAAGCCACCACCAACGCCTTCAAGTAGGACTTTCTGGCCTCGCTGGATACGTCCGTCACGCACTGCTTCATCGAGCGCCAGCGGTACAGATGCCGCGGAGGTGTTGCCATGACGGTCAACAGTAACGATCACTTTGTCGCGGTCGATGCCCAGCTTCTTGCCAGTAGCCTCGATGATTCGAATATTTGCCTGATGCGGAATCAGCCAATCGACATCGCTGGTTTGAGTTTCGGCGGCCTTGCAGACTTCCTCAGCAACATCAGCCAGAACGCGCACAGCAAATTTGAAGACAGCTTGACCATCCATGCGCAGGAAGGGGTCGCCGGTCACCTGACCGCCGCAAATCTGCCCTGGAACATTCAGAATGCCGTTCTGGCTACCATCGGCATGCATGGCAGTAGCGAGGATTCCAGGCTTGTCGGAAGCCTCAAGAACCACAGCCCCTGCCCCATCACCAAACAGGACGCAGGTTCCACGGTCATTCCAGTCAAGAATGCGCGAAAAGACTTCAGCCCCAATGACCAAGGCTTTCTTATGGCTGCCTGAGCAAATGAATTTTTCGGCGATGCCCAGAGCGTAGGTAAAGCCTGCACAGACAGCCTGTACATCGAACGCAGCAGCCCCCTTGTTGCCTAGCTTGCCCTGAATGAGGCAGGCCGTGCTTGGGAAGATGAAATCGGGGGTTGAGGTGGCAACAATGATCAGATCGAGATCAGCCGCAGTCACGCCGGCCATTTCCAGCGCTTTCTGCGCGGCGATCAAACCAAGTTCGCTTGACGTAGTACCGACGTGGGCGAGATGCCGACTGCGGATACCGGTGCGACTGACGATCCATTCGTCGTTGGTATCGATGCCACGTGCAGCCAATTCATTGTTGCTGACAGGATTGCCCGGCAGGTAACTACCGGTGCCACTCAGGCGAGCATACATTCAGACGTTCTCCACGGTGGCAGGAATCATCGCTGCAATTCGGCTGGAAATGCGCTCGACAACCCGGTTTTCAGCCGCATCATAGGCACGCGAAATGGCATTTCCGAACGCCAGTTTATCGGCCGAGCCATGGCTCTTGACCGAAATACCCTTGAGTCCGAGAAGAATTGCACCATTGTAGCGACGATGGTCAAAACGCTTTTTGAAATTATTGAGTACTGAGATGGCAATCAGAGCGGCCAGTTTTGTCAGCCAATTGCGCTTGAATTCACTGCGCAGCGATGAAGCCAGCATCTGTGCCAAGCCCTCGGATGTCTTCAAGGCGACGTTTCCGACGAAGCCATCACAAACAATGACGTCAGCGTCACCCTTGTAGATGCCATCCCCTTCAACGTTGCCGATGAAGTTCAAATCAGAGGCGCGCAGCAATTCGGCGGCTGCCTTGACTACCTCGTTACCCTTGATTTCTTCTTCGCCGATATTGAGGATGCCAACAGTTGGCTGATCCTTGTGCTCCATGGCCGCGACCAGCATGGCACCCATGATTCCAAACTGAAGCAGGTGTTGAGGACCACAGTCGACGTTGGCACCAAGATCCAGCATGTGCGTGTGGCCATTAACTGTTGGCAGCGGTGCACAAATAGCAGGCCGGTCAATACCAGGAAGCATTTTCAACACAAAGCGCGAAATTGCCATCAAGGCGCCGGTATTGCCGGCCGAAACGCAGGCATCGGCGTCACCAGCCTTGACCTGGTTGATTGCCACACGCATCGAAGAATCTTTTTTGTTGCGCAGGGCAAGCGCCGGCGACTCATCCATGCCAACGATTTCGGAGGCGTGGAGAAGGCGTATGCGGGAATCGTTCGCATGATTACCGAGCAGCGGGCGCAAAACCTCCTCCTGGCCGACCAGGACGAGATTGGCTGACGGATGCTCCGCAAGAAACTGAATGGCCGCAGGAACCGTCACTGACGGACCGTGGTCACCCCCCATGCAATCAATGGCTATGCGGGTTGTCATAAGGCAAAAGAAAAGGCAGGCGGCTCATGGTGAGCCCACCTGCCCTTCATTGAACGATTACTCGCCCTTGCTCTTGAGGACTTTCTTGCCGCGGTAGAAACCGGTCGGAGAGATATGGTGACGCAAGTGCGCTTCCCCCGTGGTCGATTCGACGGCCAGTGGCGGGTTGGTCAGGAAGTCATGAGCGCGGTGCATGCCACGCTTGGAAGGGGACTTTTTGTTTTGTTGAACGGCCATGTTGATACTCCAAAAAAAATCAGTTCGGCTTGCCTTTAAGCCCGGACAGCGTTGCAAACGGATTGATCCGATCGCCAGCATCTGCCGCACCAGGTAAACCACATTCTTCGTGCCGAGGCGCTACAGGCATGGCCAGGAGGATCTCGTCCTCAACAAACTCGGCCACATCCAGTTCGCTTGCCAACGGCAGAAAATCTCGGGTGTCGTCTTCCAGTTCATCTTGCGACAACTCGGCACCTTCCGGAACAAGCTCCAGAAGGCTATCGACATCAAGATCGAAAGGTACGGCATTCAGGCAGCGCTGGCAGACCAAAGGGAGAACCCCCGTGACTTCCAAGTGCAGCATAAACTCCCCGCGCTCACCCTTGAACCCCTTAATGCAGAAGCCCATCTCACCCGACAGTTCTGTCAGTAGGTCATGCAGGCGTTCAAGGTCAGCGACAGCCAGCGTTCCCTTGAGAACACGACCATCTCTGGCAAATGCGAATGCGTCGGAAATTCTTTTCAATCTTGAGCTGTTGCGACTTAAACCTTGAATGATATTATTTTTGGCTTTCCAAGTCAAAACAAAGTTCTGCTTCAAGTATTCAACGCAAGGCTTTGTTGTAACGGGTCTTTCATGCCACAGAAACTGATTCTTGCATCAACATCACCATATCGCCGGGAACTACTGGGCCGCTTCGGGCTGCCTTTTGAAGTAGCCAACCCTCAAACTGACGAAAGCCCACTTTCTGGTGAAACCCCTGAGAGCTTGGCGCTCCGGCTTTCTGAAGCAAAAGCCAGGGCTGTTGCCAACATCCATTCTGACGCCCTGATTATCGGAAGCGACCAAGTCGCCACGGTCGACGGAAAGATATATGGAAAACCAGGAACGCATGAGCGTGCCGTTGAGCAGTTACGCGCACTATCCGGAAAAACCGTCAATTTCTTCACCGGATTGTGCTTGCTGAATGCAAGGACAGGCGTAGCCGAAGTTCGCGGCGTTCCGACGCTGGTCACTTTCCGCGAGTTAACCGACAGCGAAATCGAAAATTATCTTCGCCGGGAACCTGCCTACAACTGCGCCGGGTCGGCCAAGTCAGAGGGGTTGGGCATCGCATTATTGAGCAGCATGCGTGGCGAAGATCCAAATGCGCTGGTTGGTCTGCCGCTGATTGCTCTATGCGACATGTTGCGCAATCAAGGTGTGGCGGTTTTGTGATGACTGGCACCCTCTATTTGATTCCGGTCCCCCTTGGCCCGACACCGCCTCAGGATTCGCTGCCCCTGAACGTTTTGGCAACCATTCGACCACTTAGCCATTTTGTGGTTGAGCAGTCAAAGACCGCCCGCTCTTTTCTTAAGGCCGTGGGCACCGAAAAGGCACTGCAAGAGTTGCAGCTTGAAGAGTTGAATGAACACACTCGCGCCGATGCTCTTGATCGCCTTCTTGGACCCCTACGCGCCGGAAATGACATCGGATTGTTGTCCGAGGCGGGCTGCCCTGCTGTTGCTGACCCCGGTGCCAATTTGGTAGCTCTGGCTCAGAAGGAAAATATCCGCGTTGTACCGCTGATCGGCCCGTCATCGATATTGCTGGCACTTATGGCATCAGGCCTTAACGGCCAGCGTTTTGCCTTTCAGGGCTATCTGCCAGCCAAGGATATTGATCGACAGAAAGCGCTGAGAGATTTGGAAAGCGAGTCGCGGAAGCGTGGTCAAACGCAGATATTCATTGAAACTCCCTACCGCAATCGTGCCATGTTTGACGCAATTCTTCAGGCCTGCCAGCCTGCCACCCGCCTGACTGTTGCCACCAATCTGTCACTGCCCGGAGAGTCCGTGCTAACGCGCACGATTCAGCAGTGGAAAAAGCAAACACCGCCCGAAATTGAGCGGCGCCCGACGGTTTTTTTGTTGCTGGCTTAAGAATCAGTACAGGCGCACGCCGAGGGCGCTTTCGGAAAACCCTTTCCAGAAGCCAGCGAAGGTACTTGCCCCAAGGCGTTTGGCGAAGCGCTCGGCGATATTGTCCTTGACCGAGTAGTCCAGAACTTTTTCTGCCTTGATGATGTCACGTGCCACGGATTCGACACTGCCGAAATCGTCGGCAAGGCCGAGCTGGACACTCTGCGCTCCCGTCCACATCAAGCCCGAGAACATCTCCGGGGTTTCTTTTAGGCGCTTGCCACGACCAGCTTTCACCACGTCGATGAACTGCTTGTGAATGTCATTGAGTAGCAGCTGGGCGTGGGCTTTGTGTTGCGGAGCTTGCGGGGAAAAGGGGTCGAGAAAGCCCTTGTTTTCCCCGGCCGTCAATAAGCGACGCTCAACACCTGCTTTATCCATGGTGCCCGTGAAACCGAAGCCATCCATCAATACTCCGATAGAGCCCACAATACTGGCCTTGTTTACATAAATATTATCGGCAGCTGCGGCGACGTAATAGCCACCCGAGGCGCACATATCTTCGACCACTGCATAGAGCGGCTTGTCAGGATGCTTTGCGCGAAGGCGTCGGATTTCGTCATTGATGATTCCGGCCTGAACGGGGCTACCGCCCGGACTGTTAATACGCAGGATGATGCCGATTGCATTCTTTTCCTCGAAGGCGCCATTCAATGCGGCCACCAGGTTCTCGGCGTTGGCTTCACCCTTTGCCTCAATAACGCCGGTCAGATTGACCATGGCGGTATGGCGCTCCTGGTGTTCAGCCCCAGTTCCCCAGTCAACAACGGCAATCAGTACAACCAACAGATAAACGAAACCCAGCGCTTTGAAGGCAATGCCCCAGCGTCGCCGTGACCTCTGCTCGTCGAGTGCTGCAAAGACGAGCTTCTCCAGGGTTTTTCGTTCCCAGGTGGAGTCGTTGTTGGGGGATTGAGGGTTATCCATGTTTATCGTCTTGCTCTAAAAAAATCTGCCCGTCCATCTCGCGAACGCTTAAAGCCTTCAGGCCCTTGCCTTGACAGCGTCCACCGAGACACCTGCCCGTTTCCGGAGCATAAAGCGCGCCATGAATCGAGCAGATCAAGTATAGCTTGGAATCATCGAAGAATTCGCCGGGCAGCCAGTCGAGTTTGGCGGGAACATGGGAACACTCGTTCAAATAGGCGTATGGCTGCCCATGAAAGCGGATGATGAAGGCCGAAACCTCCCTGTTGTAGCGCTTTATGGCAAACCGAAAGCCCTTACCGGCTTCGGTGACATCCCCGCTTGAGCAGATCAGGCGCAGTTCAGCAACCACCGATCCAACTCTTCCGTGCTATGCAGGCAGGCTACCGGGTTGTATTCCAGCAGATGGTCGTGGGTATGTGCACCGTAAGTTACAGCCAGACTATCGATGCCGGCATTGCTTGCCATTTGCAGGTCATGTGAGGTATCGCCAATCATGATGGTCGATGCATTTGAAATTCCTAGCTCTGCCGTTAGCTCTTCCAGCATCTGTGGATGTGGCTTGGAGTGACATTCATCGGCGCAACGAGAAGCATGAAACAAGGGCCGCAGGCCAGAGTGATCAAGGGCGCGATCAAGACCCGCCCTGCTCTTTCCGGTTGCGACTGCCAGAATATGCCCTGCGTCATGCAAGCGTTCAAGCATTTGCGGTACACCGCTGAACAAGTTCAATTGGTGATCGCCCGCAAGGTAGTGAAAACGATAGCGATCAACCATCGCCTGATAGCGATCTGGTGACAAATCAGGAACCGCGTGACGCAGGGCGTCCACCAGGCCGAGGCCGATTACGTGCCGAGCCCGGCTGTCGTCCGGAACCGTCAAGTCAAGATCGCGGGCTGCGGACTGGATGGCTTGAACAATTGAACCGGCAGAATCCAGGAGCGTTCCATCCCAGTCAAAAACAATCAGTTCGTATTTCATCGGCTAGCCAGTATCGCCTCAAGGTTATCGGCAGTGAATTCACGGCTATTCTGACTGTCCAGGGTGGCAATGTAGCTTCCTAGACCATCCGGTAGAGGCGCTATGCATTCGAGCGGCGCGGCCGTCAGCGGGTGTCTTAGTGCCATGCGCCATGCGTGGAGCGCCATGCGCTTAAGACCGCCTCGCTTGAGCTCCTTGTTCAGCGCAAAATCGCCATATTTTTCATCACCAAGAATTGGAAAACCGAGGTGCGCCAGATGAACGCGGATCTGATGAGTGCGTCCCGTCTTCAACTGCGCCTCCAGTAAACTTGCCCCTGGCCAGCGAGCCAGCAAGCGGAACACTGTATGTGAAGCCTTGCCTTGGGGATCAACTGAAACCCGTCGCTCACCTCCCTCGGTCAGGTACTTATGCAAGGGCAACTTGACGTGCTGGGTGTTATTCATCCAGCGCCCCTTGATCAGCACCAGATAGCGTTTGTCCGCTCCGGCGCCATGCTCGCGAAACATGTCGTGCAGCGCGGTCAGGGCCAGACGTTTCTTGCCGACTAGCAGGACTCCGGATGTCTCACGGTCGAGACGGTGCGCCAGTTCGAGAAACTTTGCCAAGGGGCGTTGTCGGCGCAAAGCTTCGATAACGCCAAAGCTGACCCCGCTGCCACCATGCACTGCAATCCCCTCCGGCTTGTCGATAACCAGCATCGCGTCATCTTCGTAAATAATCGGAAGATCAACGCGTTCCTTGGCCGCTTCGTCGACTTCATTCTGGGGTCGTTCGGCAATGCGGATCGGCGGAATGCGGATGTTGTCCCCGACGCAAAGGCGATACGTCGCATCAACCCGCCTGCTGTTCACGCGAACCTCTCCGCTGCGCAATATTCGGTAGATATGGCTTTTGGGGACGCCCTTGCAGCGCCGGATCAGGAAGTTATCAAGGCGCTGACCCAGCTCTTCTTCGCCGACCTCGACATGGGTTACTGAATTGTTACCTGCACCATTCATTTTCTAATATACTGCCCATGTTTTACGTCTCGGTTTGCAAGAGATGCCGAACCGTCAGACCGTTTGCCCTCGCGCTAAATGCGCGACCGCCATACGGCAGGCTCCGAAGTCTCACCTATGCCAATTGCACAGGCCAGACCAACGTGAAACGACTGGTTAAGTTCACTCACCAAAAGTAGTGATGTTAATGGATTAGCCCACTGTAAGCACGCACGGATTGCCCGTTGCAGGAATTTTCAGGTTGCGCATTTCAATAAAAAGCACGCAACCATTTGTTGATCAGCACATTCACCATCGCCTTTGCCAACCATTTATGACGCAACCCGATAACTGAAACTGTCGCTGCCTGCCCGGGCGTTTCGTTGCAGCGTGCAGCTGTGCGCTGGAGCCCGAAAATAATGAAACGCATGCTATTCAATGCGACACAGGCGGAAGAACTCCGTGTCGCCATTGTCGATGGTCAGAAACTGATTGATCTCGACATTGAATCCGCCGCCAAGGAACAACGTAAGAGCAATATCTACAAGGGTGTCATCACTCGCATCGAACCGTCGCTCGAAGCCTGCTTCGTCGACTACGGTGCTGACCGACACGGCTTCCTTCCCTTTAAAGAAGTTTCTCGCGCCTTCTTCCAACCAGGCACCGAAGTTGGGCGAGCCCGGATTCAGGATGCTCTAAAGGAAGGTCAGGAACTGATCGTCCAGGTCGACAAGGACGAACGTGGCAACAAGGGCGCCGCCCTGACTACCTACGTTTCACTGGCTGGCCGTTATCTTGTTTTGATGCCGAACAACCCGCGAGGCGGCGGTGTTTCCCGCCGTGTTGACGGTGATGAGCGCGCCGAACTGCGCGACGTCATGGATCAGCTCGAAGTGCCCAACGGCATGAGCCTGATCGCCCGCACTGCAGCCATCGGCCGCCAGGCTGAAGAACTTCAGTGGGACTTGAATTATCTGCTGCAATTGTGGACCGCCATTGACGGCGCTGCTCAGCAACAGAGTGGTGCTTTCCTGATTTATCTGGAAGGCAGCCTGGTTATCCGCGCCATCCGTGATTATTTTCAGCCGGATATCGGCGAAATCCTGATCGACACCGACGAAGTCTATGAGCAGGCCCGCGCCTTCATGGGCACGGTCATGCCGGGCAATATCAATCGCGTCAAGCGTTACCGCGATGATGTGCCGCTGTTCTCGCGCTTCCAGATCGAACACCAGATCGAAACTGCCTTCGCTCGCCAGGTCAACCTGCCGTCCGGTGGCGCCATCGTTATCGATCACACCGAAGCGCTGGTCGCCGTCGACGTTAACTCCGGTCGCGCTACCAAGGGTTCCGACATCGAAGAAACCGCGTTCAAGACCAATCAGGAAGCCGCTGAAGAACTGGCCCGTCAGTTGCGTCTGCGCGACTTGGGTGGTCTGATCGTGATCGACTTCATCGACATGGAAAACCAGAAGAACCAGCGTGAAGTCGAAAACCGCCTGCGCGATGCGCTCCGTTTCGACCGCGCACGTGTCCAGATGGGCAAGATCAGCCGCTTCGGCCTGATGGAACTGTCCCGTCAGCGCCTGCGCCCTGCCCTTGCTGAAACCAGCTATATCCCCTGCCCGCGCTGTACCGGTACCGGCCACATCCGCTCTGCCGAATCGGCTGCACTGCACATCCTGCGAATCCTCGAAGAGGAAGCGATGAAGGAAAATACTGGTGCCGTACATGTTCAGGTGCCGGTTGATGTTGCCACCTTCCTGCTCAACGAAAAACGCCCGGATATCCAGGCCATCGAGTTGCGCCACAAGGTCACCATCCTGCTCATCCCGAACGTTCATCTCGAAACGCCGGCTCATACCATCACCCGTCTGCGTCACGACGACCTGAATCAGGACGATCTCCGCGAACCATCCTACAAGATGGTCGACATGCCGATTGAGGAAGCCATCAAGCAGGCGACCCAGGCTGAGGCTGCAAAGCCACGCCAGGAAGCCGCCATCAAGGGCATTTCTCCTGACCAGCCAGCACCGATCATGCCGGAAAAGGCTGAAGCACCCGTTGCCGCACCTGTTCAGCCAGAAGGCGGCTTGTTCTCGAAAATTTTCTCGTGGTTCCGTTCTTCTCCGAAGCACGTCGAGCCAGTCGCAACTCCGGAGCCGGCCAAGAAGCCGCGCGAAGGTCGTGGTGATGGCCGTCGTGACGGTCGCCGTGGTGGGCGCAATGGCAATCGTCGCGACGAAGAGCGCGGTGAGCGCAAGGAACGTCCTGAGCGCAAAGAACGCAATGCGGCCGAGAAGGCACCGCAAGATGGAGCCGCTACGGCTTCGAACGGCGAACGCAAGGAGCGTCGTCCGCGTGGCGAACGCAAGGAGCGCGGCGAGCGCCAGCAACCGGAGTCTGTTGAAAACAAGCTGCTCCAGCAATCAGCAGCCACGGATGTCGCCATCTCTCCGCTGCTTGGCAGCGATGCACCTGATGCACTAGGCAGCGAAGAGCAAGGCAATCGTCGCCGAGGTCGTCGTGGCGGCCGCGGTCGTGGCGAGCGTCGCAATGAAGCGGATACCGCCGCTCCAGTAACCGAGGCTCTCCCGGCGATTGAACCGGCTATTGAGCCGATCAACCAAGAACCAGTCGTCGTTGTCATTCCTGCTGCGGAACCTGCAGTTGCCACAGTGGAAGCCGCTACTTCGTCCGCCGAACAGGTGGTCACGGCGATTGCCGAACCGGTTCAAATTCCTGTCGTTATCGAAGCAGCGCCTCCGGTTGTCGTGGCTGAAGCGCCTGTGGTTGAAGTTCAGGAAAGCCCGAAGATTGAAGTGCCCGCTCCAGCAATGGTGGCACCTGTCAATCTCGAAGCAACACTTGCTGAAAGCGGCTTGGTCATGGTTCAGACGACTTCTGCCCCTGTGGCTGTTGCTCCGGCAGAACCACCGGTCAAGCTAGGTCGTCCGCGCAAGGCAAAGCCTGCTGCAGAGCAAGCAGAAAGCGAATCGTTGGTCATGGTTGAAACCGCCAAGTAAAGGCTGGAGCAATCAATAAAAAAGGGCACCGGAAGGTGCCCTTTTTGTTTTTATGGATCGATCAGCTTCGCCCCAGTTTTAGCTTGATCTCTTCGATCAGGCCGCGCGATGCGTCCTCCACCATATCAAGAACGAGATCAAATCCGTGACCCAAGCCGTAATATGGATCTGGAACTTCATCATCGTCGAAATTTTTTGCATAGCTCATGAACAATCCGAGACGCTTCTGCTGTTCTGGAGTAGCCATCCTTTGCAGGTTATCGAGATTACTTTTGTCCATGGCCAGGATGAGATCAAAGTAGTCCAGGTCCTGGCGGGCAACTTTTCGCGCCCTGAGTTGCGACAGGTTGTAGCCGCGTACTGAAGCTGCCCGCTGAGTTCTGGAGTCTGGCGCCTCGCCAACGTGGTAGCCGTGAGTTCCTGCAGAATCAACTTCAACTTTATCGCCAAGGTTATTGATTTTAATGAAATAACGAAGGACGCCCTCCGCTGTTGGGGAGCGACAGATATTGCCCATGCAGACGAGTAGCACGCGATAATTCATTTTGTCCCATCTCCGTCGAGGTCGTGCTGAGCCGCACCGAAAACTCGTTCCCTTAGCCGGAACAGATCGTCGCGGGCCGCCGCCGCTTTTTCGAATTCCAGGTTTTTTGCGCACTCCATCATCAATTTCTCGAGCCGCTTGATCTCCCTGGCTACTGCTTTTTCATCCATCGCATCGTACGCTGCCTGCTGCTGCGCCGCCTTCAACTCCGTCTGGGCCGAGCCTGCATCATAAACACCGTCGATAATGTCCTTGATCTTCTTGGACACACCACGCGGCGTAATACCGTGTTCCAGGTTAAAGCCAATTTGCTTCTCTCGCCGCCTGCCGGTTTCGGCAATCGCACGCTGCATGGATTGCGTAACTGTATCAGCATAGAGGATTGCCGTGCCATGGATATGGCGCGCCGCCCGTCCGATTGTCTGAATTAGCGAACGCTCGGAACGCAGAAACCCCTCTTTGTCAGCATCGAGAATTGCCACCAGTGACACTTCGGGAATATCCAGACCTTCGCGTAACAGGTTGATACCAACCAATACATCAAACTCGCCGAGACGAAGGTCACGGATGATTTCGACACGTTCGACCGTATCGATATCCGAATGCAGGTAGCGCACCTTGATGCCGTTGTCCGCCAGAAAATCTGTCAGATCCTCGGACATGCGCTTTGTCAATGTCGTGACCAGCACGCGTTCGCCGACAGTAATTCGTTTGCCGATCTCGCTCAGCAAATCGTCCACCTGAGTTGAGGCCGGACGGACTATTACTTCCGGATCAATCAGGCCTGTCGGCCTGGCGACTTGCTCAACGACCTGACCAGCATGCTGTTGCTCATAATCTGCCGGTGTCGCTGAAACGAAGATCGTCTGGCGCATGTGCGCCTCGAATTCATTGAATTGGAGCGGCCGGTTATCCAATGCCGAGGGCAATCTAAAACCGTAATCGACCAGGTTTTCCTTGCGAGAACGGTCACCCTTGTACATACCACCGACCTGACCAATGGAAACGTGCGACTCATCAATGAACATCAGCGCATCGGGTGGCAGGTAGTCGATCAGTGTGGGAGGAGACTCGCCTGCTTTGCGACCGGAAAAATGTCTCGAATAGTTTTCGATGCCTTTGCAGAATCCGATCTGATCTAGCATTTCTAGGTCAAAACGGGTGCGCTGCTCGATTCGTTGTGCTTCGACCAACTTGTTGGTACGGGTGAAATAATCGATGCGTTCGCGCAACTCATCCTTGATCGCTTCAATGGCACGGAGCACCGTGGCGCGCGGGGTCACATAGTGCGATGCAGGAAATACCGTAAAGCGTAGTGCCTTGTGCAGCAGGTGGCCCGTCAGCGGATCAAAGAACTGCAGCCCTTCGACCTCGTCGTCGAATAAGGAAATTCGAATGGCGTGCTCGGCATGCTCGGCCGGGAAAACATCGATGATGTCGCCGCGTACGCGAAAAGTACCGCGGTGAAAATCCGTCTCGTTGCGCTCGTACTGCATGTCGGTCAGCCGTTTGACAATGGCGCGCTGGTCGAGTTTGTCGCCAACACGCGTAGTCAGGATCATGTTGTGATACTCGTCGCGATCGCCGATACCATAGATGCAGGAAACCGTGGCAACAATGATCACGTCCCGTCGTTCAATCAAGCTCTTCGTGGCCGACAGGCGCATCTGCTCGATGTGCTCATTGATCGAACTATCCTTCTCAATGAACAAGTCGCGAGACGGTACGTAAGCTTCTGGCTGGTAATAATCGTAGTAGGAAACGAAATATTCGACGGAGTTCTCCGGAAAGAACTCCTTGAACTCCGAGTACAACTGCGCCGCCAGTGTCTTGTTCGGAGCCAGCACCAGCGCCGGACGCCCGGTACGGGCGATCACGTTGGCCATCGTATAGGTCTTGCCAGAGCCGGTTACGCCGAGCAGTGTCTGAAAGGACAGGCCATCATTCAGCCCTTCGACGAGTTGCCGGATTGCCTCAGGCTGGTCGCCAGCCGGCGGAAAGGGTTGATGCAATCGATACGGGCTACCCTCAAAGGTGACGACGGGCGTGCCGGTGTTGGTTTCGCTCATGTTAAAATTCTTCGGTTTCTCGTCGCGTAGCCGGTTGGCCCGCGAACATTATTCGTATTATTCCACGGAGTCTCTATGTCCTCTTCGATCTTCGCTGCGGTGGAAATGGCCCCGCGCGATCCTATCCTGGGTCTGAATGAAGCTTTCAATGCTGATACGCGCACGACCAAGGTTAATCTTGGCGTCGGCGTGTACTTCGACGACAACGGCAGGATTCCGCTGCTCGCTGCCGTCAAGGCCGCCGAGGATACCCGCGTCAAGGCAGCGCTGCCGCGCGGCTATCAGCCAATCGAAGGCAACCCGGCCTACAACAGCGCCGTCCAGAACCTGCTGCTCGGCAAGGATTCCGCACTGATTGCCAACGGTCAGGTCATCACCGCCCAGGCTCTCGGCGGCACGGGCGCCCTGAAAATCGGCGCCGACTACCTGAAGCGCCTGAACCCGAACGCCAAAGTCTATATCAGCGACCCGTCCTGGGAAAACCACCGTGCGCTGTTTGAATCTGCGGGCTTCGTGGTTGAAAACTATCCGTACTACGACGCAGCAACTCGCGGCGTTAATTTTGACGGCATGAAGGCCTGCCTGAAGGGCCTTGATGCCGGCTCGATCATCATTCTGCACGCCTGCTGTCACAATCCGACTGGCGCTGACCTGTCGGACGCTCAATGGGCTGAAGTCGTCGCCATTTGTCAGGAGCGTAGCCTGGTGCCCTTCCTCGACATGGCCTATCAGGGCTTTGCCGATGGTATCGATGCTGATGCTGTTGCTGTTCGTGCTTTCTCCGCTTCCGGTCTGCAATTCTTCGCCTCCAGCTCGTTCTCCAAGAACTTCTCGCTATATGGCGAGCGCGTCGGCGCCCTGTCCATCGTCACGGCAGGCAAGGAAGAGTCCGCTCGCGTCATGTCGCAAGTGAAGCGCGTCATCCGCACCAACTACTCCAACCCACCGACCCATGGCGGTGCGCTGGTTGCCGGTGTGCTGGCTTCGGCCGAACTCCGCCAGATGTGGGAAACAGAACTGGCCGGCATGCGTGACCGCATCCGCGCCATGCGTACTGGCTTGGTCGATGCCATCAAGGCTCAGGGCGTGGCTCAGGATTTCTCCTTCGTTGCCCAGCAACGTGGCATGTTCTCCTACACCGGGCTGACTGCCGCTCAGGTTGAACGCATGCGTGAAGAATTCGGTATCTACGCCGTGTCGACAGGCCGTATCTGCCTGGCTGCGCTGAATACCAAGAATCTGGATTACGTCGCGAAGGCTATTGCCGCAGTTACCAAAGCCTGATCAATATTAAATTGATCAGCAAAAAGGGCGGAACTTGATTCCGCCCTTTTTCATTTTCGGGTAGTGGCGCTCAGATCGGGTAAGGTACCAAAAACTCGAACTGGCGCATGCACTGTCGATACAGAGGTCTGCAGGGTAACCGCCATATTGCCTTCAACAAGCCCATCTCTACTGGAAACGAACTGTCCAACTGCCGTCACCATGCCCGCATCCATGCGAACATCCCTGCCGGCAACCTGCTTTGGTGTAATGGTGATATTCGATCGTAACCGATCAAACTTGGTTGCACCGGCGCGAACATCAGATACGCCGTTACGTCGAGCGGCTTCACCTAGGTCTACGCCGTAAAGCACTCCGCGGGTTATTTCGGTATTCAAGGTGGCTTCAGAATTGCCCCACAGACTATTCCAGTCGCGCCCGGTTGATCGGACGCGCACAGAACCACTCATGTCGCCTTCAATTTTCAAGGAAGGAACAAGCGCAGCAGCAAGCTTTCGGCCATCAATCCGGCTAAGCGTGCCGTCTCCCGCCATGGCAAGGCCATTGCTCCAGTCGAGCAGCCAGTTTCCTTTGAGAATGCCACCAAGGAAGGTGGTATCCAGATTCTGGACAAGAAGTCTGTCCTTCTGCAACACACCCTTGGCCTGCAGTGAAGCAAACGAAATAGTTGTCCCGGAGGGTTTCCAGGCACGCCCTTCAATATTCATGGCAACTCCCAATGGACTGGGTTGCACATCTACAAGAAGGCTGCGGTCATTCGTCTCGAAGGTGGCTTTTTCGACTACTCCATCTGCTTTGAAAAGAATTTCACCGTAAATTTCTGCAAATGCCAGATCGTCACTCAATACGAGCTGCGAATGATCGAGATGTATTTTTCGAATGATCGCAATGCTGTTTCCTGCTGCCCCGCTTTTGAATAAGGGCATGGCAACGAGCCGATTGGCTGAAAGTGCGGCCCCGGTCACGTCGACACGCGATATTTGAAATGGACTACTTCCCAGTAGGGAAAGCGGAGAGGAAATGCGAATCTCGGCGATGCGACTGTCGGTGGGGGTGCCGATATGCACGCCAGTCAGTTTGAGCTGTGGCATCGGAAATAGCGTGATACCAACGCCTTCAACTCTGACCGGTGCGTCAAGATACTGCGCCAGCGAGGTTTCAATGGCGGGTTTGAAGCGCTCATAAGGGAAGACCAGCAGCATCCCGGCCAGAGTAGCGAACAAGCCCGCAAGACCAAGTGCTGCGAGGCGCCAGGTGAGCAGCGAGCGCCTCGGTGAGCTGTACTCGGGCTCCTCTTTGGGCGCGACCTCAGATGTACGTTTGACTGCCTCTGAATTAGCACGGTTTGCTGCAGGAAGGATCGGTTTTCCGAAAGAGGAAAATCCGCTTCCCAAGGTTGGCTCGGCCTTGGAATCGGTTGCGCCCTGCGATTTCGGCCCAAAAACGGAAAACTGAGACATGGGCTGCGACGCCTGTAACAGAGGCTCAGCTTTGGCTGCTTTTTTGCTCTCCTCCCAAACAGACACCGCTTCAATGGTGGGTGCGATATAGCCGCCTTCTTCCAGTTCCCGCAAAGCAGACTCGACGAGGCGCGGATTGCCGATTTTTCCAGCCAACTCCTCCACACTTGTCTTTCCATCAACCTGCACGAGAACCATGCGCAAATTACGCTGAACAACGCGTGTACTCTGACGTACGGCTTCGTCACCGGTAGGGGTTTTTGCGTAGACTAAATTGGGATCCATGGCGGTATTTTTCTTCTTGAAAAGTCACAAAACGCTTGACACAAGGGCATTCTACTCCTATAATGCGCTCCTCTGTTCCTCGATAGCTCAGTCGGTAGAGCGCCGGACTGTTAATCCGTAGGTCCCTGGTTCGAGCCCAGGTCGGGGAGCCAGAATTTAATCGTAGAAAGCCCATCCTCCCGGTTGGGCTTTTTGCGTTTACCAGAGTATTTCGCTTCGATGCATTTGCGAAATAAGTCTTCACCATCGTATCCCCACCCTTGATCTTCCAAGTCGCATAAATATAGCGTGCTTTCGCCCGTACAGCTTTCTCTAGCCTCGTGGTTGAGTGCAATTTATAACGAACACGCTGGTATTTCCCCCGTTCGTGAAATAATTCCATGACAGGGAGATGTCACTTCTCTAACGTACAAAATCATTAGAGCTCGTCGGCCCCGAAAGGAGTGCCACCATGACATCCTGTTTCAACCAGTCTGCACTCAAAGCGCTTGAAGCAACGGCAACCACCGCCTCGGCCTATCTGGATGCATGCGACCACGGGGCCCGGTTCGTTCGACTCGATCCCGCTTACTACAAATCATGCGGCGCCGTGCTGGTCGGTGTTTTTTCCTTGGTTGATGCAAAAACAAGCTTTCCGCTTCTCTTCGAGCAATCAGCCGCAGCAAGGGAAGTCGCCGAGTCAATTCAAATCGGACGCCGAATCGAACTTAGCCGACTGGGGTTCTATCCAGAATTGACGGTACTGATCAACCGCGCTGCAGCATAGATACGATCCCAGCGTTGAGTATTGATTAGGCAGTCCATAGCGACTTGCTTTGTTGGCACATCGTGATTTGCTTTTTCAAAAAGCGTGCGAACTTTTCGTTTTTTGATCTCTCTACTTGTTCAGTAGTTGTCTGGCGCTGATAATCCTCGTCCAGACGTCAAGCCCGCATTCTGCGGCTCGCTAACGAAATTGTCCGCCATGCAAAACGAAACCCTCAGGCCGGAATCCACACCGGCTGGATTTGCTGATTTCACACCGATCATCGCCGCAGCAACAGGCGAGCATGCTGAAGGAACGCTACTCGACAAATACGGACGGCGGATCACTTATGTTCGCCTGTCGATCACCGATCGCTGTGACTTTCGTTGCACCTATTGCATGGCCGAGGAAATGACCTTCCTTCCTCGTAAGGAGGTCATGAGCCTGGAAGAATGCCTTCGCCTCGCCTCGGTCTTTGTCGGGTTGGGTGTCAGCAAGCTCAGGATTACCGGTGGCGAACCCTTGGTTCGCAAAGGGGCCATGTGGCTGATCGAACGACTGGGCGCCCTGCCCGGCCTTGAAAACCTTGTACTAACCACCAACGGTTCGCAACTGGACAAGTTTGCTGTGCCGTTGCGTGCTGCTGGGGTCAAGCGTATCAACATCAGTCTGGACACCCTGAAGTCAGAGCGTTTCCGGGCAATTACCCGTATCGGCGAACTGGCCAAGGTGCTGCGAGGCATTGAGGCGGCGCGTGCAGCCGGCTTCCGCAGAACCAAACTGAATACTGTCATGATGCGCGGCACCAACGACGACGAATTCGTTGATCTGGTTCGTTTCGCCATCGACCAGGAACTGGATATTTCATTTATTGAGGAAATGCCACTTGGCGAAATTCTTGGGCGTAATAACACCTTCATTACCTCCGAAGAAACGCGGGAAATACTGGGGCGACATTTCGAGCTGATCCCCTCTGCCGAGAACTCGGGTGGCCCTGCTCGTTACTGGCGCATTCCGGGCAGCGAATCGCGTATTGGCTTCATATCGCCGCACAGCCACAATTTCTGCGACACCTGCAACAGGGTGCGGATAACTGCCAAAGGGGAGCTATACCCTTGCCTGGGTCAAAACGACGCAACCAATCTGCTCCCGGTGCTCCGTGCCGGCAACGATGACGCAGCAGTGCGTCAGGCCATCGTGGACAGCATGGGTATCAAGCCTTTTGGCCACGACTTCACCCAGCAGATGGATACGCCACAGGTTGTTCGATTCATGTCGATGACCGGAGGTTGATCGCATACCATTCCCCTTGGTGGGGAATGATCATCACGGATAGACCTTGCAGAAACCAATGCCATTGACGGGGTCGGTTACCAGGCCAAGCAAGGTAAAAAATACTGAAGCAGCCAAGAAAAAGGCGACCCAACGGGCCGCCTTTTTGTGATCTCTTACCAGATCCCGACAGGGCTGGCAGAAACTCATCGTTGCCTGATTACAGACCGCGAACGGCGCGCTTGCGCTCGATTTCGGTCAAGTAACGCTTGCGCAGACGAATCGACTTCGGCGTCAGTTCAACCAGTTCGTCTTCTTCGATGAACTCAACGGCTGCTTCCAGGCTGAGCTGGACAGCCGGCACCAGGCGAACCGCTTCGTCGGTACCAGAAGCACGAACGTTGGTCAGCTGCTTGCCCTTGATCGGGTTGACCACGAGGTCGTTCTCACGACTGTGGATACCGATGATCATGCCTTCATACAGCTTGTCGCCCGGCACAACGAACATGCGGCCGCGATCCTGCAGCTTCCACAGGGCGTAGGCAACGGCTTCACCGTTGTCCTGGGAGATCAGCACGCCATTGCGACGCTCGGCAACGCTGCCATCCTTGACCGGGGCGTATTCGTCGAAGACGTGGCTCATCAGGCCGTTACCACGGGTCAAGTTCATGAACTCGCCCTGGAAACCGATCAGGCCGCGGGCCGGGATACGGTATTCGATACGAACGCGACCGCGACCATCCGGCACCATGTCCTGCAGGTCGCCCTTGCGCATGCCAAGGCTTTCCATGACGCCGCCCTGGGTATCTTCTTCGACGTCGACCGTCAGCATTTCGTACGGTTCGCACTCGACACCGTTGATAACCTTCTTGACGACGCGCGGACGACCGACCGCCAGCTCGTAGCCTTCGCGACGCATGTTTTCAAGCAGGATGCCGAGGTGCAGTTCGCCACGACCTGCCACGTCGAATACGTCGCCGTTACCGGTGTCATGCACGCGCAGCGCCATGTTGGTCAGCAGTTCTTTATGCAGGCGATCACGGATCTGACGGCTGGTAACGAACTTGCCTTCAGTGCCGGCCAGCGGGCTGGTGTTGACCATGAACTGCATGGACAGGGTCGGCTCGTCGATCTTCAGCAGCGGCAGCGATTCCGGCTGTTCCGGATCGGTCACGGTACAACCCAGTACGAGGTCTTCAATACCGGTAATCTGGACGATATCGCCGGCGTGGCCTTCTTCCAGTTCGATCTTGTTCAGGCCCTTGTAGCCAAACACCTGGCCAATCTTGGCCTTGATCGGGGTGCGTTCGTGTTCGATGGCTTCTTCTTCGGTACCGAACATGACCAACACATTCTGGCCAGTCTTGACCTTGCCGCGATTGATCTTGCCAACGCCGATACGGCCAACGTAAGAGGAGTAATCAAGGGCGGTAATCTGGAGTTGCAGCGGTGCTTCGATGTCGGTATCCGGAGCCGGCACGTGGCGAAGAATCGTGTCGAACAGCGGAATCATGTTTTCGCGCGGCTGATCAAGTTCCATGGCAGCCCAGCCATTGAGGCCGGAAGCGTAAACGATCGGGAAATCGAGTTGCTCGTCGGTAGCACCCAGCTTGTCGAACAGGTCAAAGGTCAGATTGACGGCCTGGTCAGGATCGGCGCCATCACGGTCAACCTTGTTGACCAGAACGATCGGGCGCAGGCCGAGAGCCAATGCCTTCTTGGTGACGAAACGGGTTTGCGGCATCGGGCCTTCGGCGGCATCGACCAGCAGAACCACGCCATCGACCATGCCCAGCACGCGCTCGACTTCACCACCGAAGTCCGCGTGGCCCGGGGTGTCGACGATGTTGATGTGAACGCCCTGGTATTCGACCGCAGTATTCTTGGAAAGAATCGTGATGCCACGCTCTTTTTCCAGGTCGTTGGAGTCCATAACGCACTCAACCAACTGTTGGTGAGCGGCAAAAGTACCGGACTGGCGGAGCAGCTGGTCGACCAGGGTGGTTTTACCGTGGTCAACGTGGGCGATGATGGCGATGTTACGGATCGGACGAGCGGACATGGACAATAGGGCCTGAAAGACAAAGGCGATATTCTAGCATCCAGTGTTGCGCTGCAGCATGCTTTGTTGCTCGTTATGCGATTGATCAAGCAGAAAAAACTGCGTGCAACGCTACCGAAAAACTAACGAGCTGAACCCTGTTCGCCACCATCGGCGCACATCAATTCCGTGGCTACGCGGTCCACTACCCAACCGGGATTCGCCTTTTCCTTGATATTGCAGCACATCGTGCTCCATGGCATAGCAAGGCAATGCCCATCCATTATCGCCATGGCGCCACGCGCCGAATCTTGCCGGCCTGCCAGATAAAGCGCTGCGGCAAATAGATTGCTCAATTCCTCGCTCCGGGATTCATCACGAAATAGCGGAGAACCGAGCGAATTTGACCATGCGCTTTCAATTTCAGCAGCGACTTCAGGCTGGCGAAAGTGATCGTCGGCGCTGGGATCACCAGTGCATCGCCGCTGGTCGCGCATTTCGAAATGGGCATGAACGACCAATGCCTTCAGCGAGCTGCCATCGGGCATTTGATTGGCCCGTCCCCGCGCAAATTTGAACAATGCCTCGTCACTGCCACCCCATTGTTTTTTCAGATTCTCCAGCATCAACAGGTGTCCGCGACAATGACCGGGCTCAACGGAAATCAGTGACCGGAAGCGTGCCCACTGTTGATTGGTGTCCAGCCCAAGGCCACGCGCCGTAATCAGGCGGATACACAGGAAATCGGCATTGTCGGGATGGATTGCCAGTACCTTGTCGAGCAGGCGCTCGGCCTCTTCCAAGGCCTCACGGAAGACCTGTGTCTGCTCTTCGCGAACCTTGCCTCCCGACTCTCCACCCCGTTTTATCCATGCATATTTGACGAGGCCATGGATCAGCACTGTCGTCGCATGGAACTCTCGGTTCTGGCGATACCACTGCCACAATCGCTTTATCCACTGGTCACAGCCTTCGGAATCATCCAGTGCATCCAGCATGGCTTCGATGCTGCTGCGTTGGCTATCGCTGTGCAGACGACTCAAGGTAAAACGCAGGGTGTCGTGCTTACCTTCGCACAGCATGGTGGCCAAGCGTCCGGCCACCGGAGGTTTGAACGGCTGGCGAAGCAGGAATGTCGGGCGATGGCCCAGCGGCTCAATGGCCCGGTAAGCCTTCCCCAAAAGGGGGATCAATAGCGGATGAACCACGCGACCTTTCCGGAAACAGGGCTAGTCGTTCTTGTTTCGCATGAAATCAGCGGTATTGAAAAAATTGTTCAACAGGACCTTGCGAATATCCGCACTGATTCCAACATCCTCCATGGCCAAAGCCATGCAGGCAACCCACTGATCGCGTTCCAGCGTACCGATGGTAAAAGGCATGTGGCGGGCACGCAGGCGTGGATGGCCGAATTTCTCGACAAACAGATCCGGGCCGCCAAACCAGCCGGACAGGAACATGTAGAGCTTGTCACGTGACCCCTGCAGACTTTCGGGATGCATGGCGCGGAGTTCGGCAAATTGCGGAATCGTTCCCATCAGCTCGTAGAAACGGTCGCACAGTTTGCCAACGACCGGATCGCCACCGATCTTCTCGTAGGTTGTCGTGGTGTTTTCCATTTTTGTATTCTCCCTGGATGATCAGGATGGCCGGTTCTTGCGCGCCCCGGCTCCTCCCTTGTTGAAGGCGGTGGGTTTGACGCCGGGTCGCCCTGGACGTGCCTGCTCCACTCGCCGCGTCGGCACCGTCTTCGTTACATGGCCCGTTTTTTCCCCCTGGCCAAAGGACTTGCCGGGTACACCGGCTGGCTGCCAAGCCGGAATAAGCTGCTTCTTGCCATTGCCGATCAGGTCTGCCCGGCCCATCTCTTTCAGTGCCTCGCGCAGCATCGGCCAGTTGGCCGGGTCGTGGTAGCGCAGAAAGGCCTTCTGCAGCTTGCGCTGGCGGCCATTGCGCACGGCACCGACGTGCTCGCTGCTGCGATTGACTTTGCGCAACGGGTTGCGCTCGGTGTGATACATCGTCGTCGCCATCGCCATCGGCGTCGGGATGAAGGTCTGTACCTGGTCGAGGCGGAAATTGTTCTTCTTCAGCCACAGCGCCAGATTGAGCATGTCCTCGTCGGTCGTCCCCGGGTGAGCGGCAATGAAGTAAGGAATCAGGTATTGTTCCTTGCCGGCCTCACGAGAGAAACGGTCGAACAGTTGCTTGAAGCGGTCATAGGAGCCAATGCCTGGCTTCATCATTTTGGAGAGAACGCCCTCCTCCGTATGCTCAGGAGCAATCTTCAGGTAACCACCAACGTGGTGGGTGACCAGTTCCTTGATGTACTCCGGAGAGCGCACCGCAAGGTCATAGCGCAGACCGGAACCGATCTGTACCTTTTTGACGCCCTTGATACTGCGGGCCCGGCGATACAGCGAGATCAGCTGCGAGTGATCTGTATTCATGTTCTCGCAGATGTCCGGATAGACGCAGGAAAGCCGACGACAGGCCGACTCGATTTTCTCGTCCTTACACTTCAGGTGGAACATGTTGGCAGTCGGCCCGCCGAGGTCAGAGACGACGCCGGTAAAGCCTGGCGTCTTGTCGCGCATTTCCTCGATTTCGCGGATAACCGAGTCTTCCGAGCGGCTCTGGATAATGCGCCCTTCGTGTTCGGTGATCGAACAAAATGTACAGCCACCAAAGCAGCCGCGCATGATATTCACCGAGAAGCGGATCATCTCCCAGGCGGGGATTTTGGCATCGCCGTAACTCGGGTGCGGCCGACGGGCGTAGGGAAGCTCATAGACCTGATCGAGCTCTTCGGTACTCAGAGGAATCGGCGGCGGATTCAGCCAGACATCACGCTCCCCATGTGCCTGAACCAGCGCCCTGGCGTTGCCGGGGTTGGATTCAAGGTGAAAGGTGCGTGAGGCATGGGCGTAGAGCACAGGATCGGCCTTGACCTGCTCGTACGACGGCAGGCGGACAACGGTGTGGGCTCGGCGCTCCTTGCGGGCAGCCAGGCGCTCGGCAAGGGAGACGATGCGGATTGGCTGTTCGCCCGGCGTCGCCGGAGCAGCGGTCGAACTACCGCCCATATCCATCGCATACGGGTCAGCGTGTTTGACCAGCGGCCCCGGCGTGTCGACTTCAGTCGAATCCATGACATCCCAGGCATCCGAAGGCAGCCAGCCAGGCGGAACCATGAAAGCTGTGCCGCGCAGGTCGCGGATATCGGAAATCTTTTCCCCCTTGGCCAGGCGATGCGTCACTTCGACGATGGCGCGCTCGGCATTGCCGAAAATCAGCATGTCGGCCTTGGAGTCCGGCAGCACCGAGCGACGCACCGTGTCGGACCAGTAGTCGTAGTGGGCAATGCGGCGCAGACTGGCTTCGATCGAGCCGACGATCACGTTCGTGCCGGGAAAGGCCTCGCGACAGCGTTGCGCGTAGACGGTGACGGCACGATCAGGCCGCTTGTTCGGCTCGGCGTTGGGCGTGTAAGCGTCGTCCGTACGAATCTTGCGATCCGCGGTATAGCGGTTGACCATCGAGTCCATATTGCCGGCGGTGACACCAAAATACAGGTTTGGCTTGCCCAGCTTTTTGAAATCGGCGGCAGAGTTCCAGTCGGGCTGTACCAGAATACCAACCCGGAAGCCTTGTGCTTCAAGCAATCGCCCGATCAGCGCCATGCCGAAGCTGGGGTGGTCGATATAGGCATCCCCGGTGACCAGAATGACATCGCAGGAGTCCCATCCGAGCGCATCCATCTCGGCGCGTGACATCGGGAGGAAAGGGGCAGGACCGAAACGGTGTGCCCAGAATTTGCGGTGGCTGAAGAGCGGACGCGTGACTTGCTGATTTGAATCCATGCAATATTTTACCCGAGTGAACTGACCGGCATGGCATACTCGCCACTTTCAAAGCACCCGAAACCCTTACGCGATAATGAATCTCCCTACACGCGAACAGGCTGGTGTCCTGATTGTTTCCGTCAGCGGCCGCATAGACCACATGGCGAGCGAAGAGTTCACTAAAGCTCTTGAGCCCATGCTTGATCGCTGCGCCCAAGGCCAGCCTTCGCTGCTACTTGATTTTTCCGGTGTCGATTACATCAGCAGTGCCGGGCTACGCGTTCTGATGATGGCCTCCCGTCGCTCCAAAATACAAAATGGCACGTTTGCAATTGCAGCCCTCCAACCGATGGTTCAGGAAGTTTTCGCGATCAGCCGCTTCAACCTGATCGTCCCCTGCTATGTTTCCGTGGATGCGGCCTGCAAGGTCATCGGCGCATGAACCAGGTTATTTTCTGGGGTACGCGCGGGTCCTTACCCGTTGCATTGACCCATCGCGACATCCGCGAAAAAGTGGTCGCTGCCCTGACTGCCGCCAATGGCAAATCGTTCAAGACACGGCAGGCGCTTGACCAATTTGTCGACACCCTCCCCTTCGCGATCAACGGCACTTTCGGCGGCAATTCTTCCTGTGTCGAGATCGTTGGCGACGGCCCGGAACACTTCATCTGCGACATGGGGAGCGGCGCCCGTCCATTGGGGCAGGCAAAGATAGCCCAGTACGGCGTCCCCAACCCGCAGACTTACCATATCTTCATCTCCCATCTGCACTGGGACCACCTGATGGGCTTTCCGTATTTCGCGCCCATGTACATACCCGGCAACCGCATCGTCATCCACGGCTGCCACTCTGAACTGGAAGCGTCGATCCGCCTCCAGATGCAGGCGCCCAGTTTTCCTGTCGATTACGCACAGGCCGGGGCTGACATCGAATTCGACGTAATGACGCCGGACAAGCCGAAATACATTGCCGGTCTCAACGTCACACCCAAGAAGCAGTTGCACGCCGGCGACTCATATGGCTACCGTTTCGAAAGCCTGACCAACACCGTTGTCTACTCGACTGATTCCGAGCACCGACTCGACAACCCGAGCGAGCATGAAGCCTTCGTCGAGTTTTTCGGCAAAGCTGACCTGGTTATTTTCGATGCGATGTACTCGCTGGCCGAAGCGGTTTCCGTCAAGGCTGACTGGGGGCATTCGAGCAATGTCGTTGGTGTCGAACTGTGTCAGGCGGCAGCCGCCAAGCGGCTGGTCCTGTTTCACCATGAGCCGGTGCACGACGACAAGCAGCTTGCTCGCCTGGTCGCCGAAACACGGCGGCTGGAGCAGATTACCCGGGGTAGCCGGGCACCGCTCGAAATCATTTCTGCCTACGACGGGCTGACCATCAACCTGTGAAACGACTCTCCGGAATGCTTCTCGCCGTGATCCGGGCCGGACGTGGCAGGGCATTTCCGATTCTGTTGCTGCTCGTCGCCGCATTGCTGCTCAACGGCATCGAAAACACACCCCTACTGAGCGTTCGCGAGGCGCAATTCGACCATTACCAGCGACTGATGCCGCGTAGTCGCGACAGCGAACCGGTCATCGTGGTTGGCATCGACAGCCAGAGTCTGGTCAAGCACGGGCAATGGCCGTGGCCGCGCGACGTGGTGGCCCTGTTGGTAGACAAAGTACAGGCCGGCAATCCGCTCGCGTTGGGCATCGATATCGTCTTTGCCGAGCGTGATCGCTACAGTCCGGAAATCCTTGCCAGTCATTTTCCCAAGCTGCCGGCCGAGGCGCTTGCCAAACTCCCCGACCCCGATTTGCAACTGGCGCAAGCGCTGGCGGGACAGCCGACCGCCTTGGCAGTGGTTGGCCTGAGCAAAGTGCTACCAGGCTCGAAACAGCCGTCCAGACCGCTACCGGTTTTTCGTCAGGACAACAGCCTCAACCAATATCTGCCACATTACGTCAGCGCCCTGGTCAGCCGCCCTGTTCTCGAAAACAGCGCTACCGGCGAAGGCCTGATCAATGCCGCACCCGGCCTGTTGCAGTCGAACAGCGAGCGTGGCGTACTGCGTCGAGTGCCAAGCCTGGCCTTCATTAACGACCTGCCCTTCCTGTCATTGCCACTGGAAATGGTTCGCCTGGCACTTGGCGAGGGCGGAGAGGTCACAACGGAAAGCGGGAGTCATGGGATGACCGCAATCCGCATTGGCGACTATCGGCTACCGACCCTCCCGAACGGCGAATTGTTGCTGCATTTCGGCCGAGCCAATTCCAATTACTATCTTTCTGCCTCTGACGTGCTGGCAGGCGTCCATCCGCCGGAAATCTTCAACAACCGCTTCGTCATCATCGGTTTCAACAGTACGGGTCTGCAGGACCGGATCATTACCCCGCTGGGCGAAAGCCTGCCCGGAATCGACATTCACGCCCAGGTCATCGAAAGCCTGTTGAGCGGGCAGGCATTGCAACGTCCCTACTGGATGCAGCCACTAGAAATGGCGACGTTGCTGCTTGGCGGGACTCTACTGATCATCACCATTCCGACACTCCGGGCGCGCCGTTATGCCGTACTCAGTTTCGCCGCGCTAACGATCCTCATCGTGTGCGGAGCTTACCTTGGCTTCTATCTCGGGCGCTGGTTGTTCGACTGCGCGACGCTGCTGCTTCTGCTCAGCCCTGTTTTCATGTCCCTGCTCGGCAATACCTTGATCACGGCGGAAACCCAACGCCGCGAGGCAGAGCGTCAGTTGCAAAAGAGCCGAGAGACAGCGGCCCGAGACAGTGGCGAGCTGGATGCCGCCAGACGGATCCAGATGGGTTTGCTTCCCGATCCATCCCGGATATTTTCCGGCGAATCACGATTTTCAGTGGCCGCCCTGCTCGAGCCGGCCCGTGCGGTGGGTGGCGACTATTACGATTGCTTCATGCTTGATGACCGTCGGCTCTGCCTGGCTATCGGCGACGTCTCTGGCAAGGGTGTGCCGGCCAGCCTGTTCATGGCAATTTCGAAGACCCTGACTGGTACATTGACCCGCCGCCAGAACGACCTCGGACTCGCGCTACGTGAGATCGAAAGCGAACTGAACCGTGATAATCCTGAATACCTGTTCGTCACCGCCTTCATCGGCATCCTGAATGTAGAGACGGGCAGCATGGAATACGCCTGTGCTGGCCACGATGCCCCCATCCTGTTGCGCGATGGCGGTCTGTCACGCATCGATACCTCGGGTATCTCCGGACCGCCTCTATGCGCTGCCGGTGATTTCCCCTACCTTGCCGCCAAGGTGCAACTGGAACCCGGCGACCTGCTTTGCCTGTTCACCGATGGTGTCACCGAAGCCATGAACGACGAGGCAATGTTCGGCGGGGACCGCCTGCTGGAAAGCATCGCCAAGCTTCAGTCTGACGATCTTCAGGCGGCCATCAGGACACTGCGTGATACGGTCCGGGATTTCGAGGCAGGCCACCCTCCCTCGGATGACCTGACCCTGCTGTTAATGCGCTGGAATGGCCCCCGCCAGACCACTAGCGCACATTGATTTCAACGCGCCGATTCTTCGGTTCGTCGACTTCATCGGCCGTCGGGACCAGGGGATCGCGCTCACCGCGCCCAACCGCTTCCAGTTTTTCCGCTGCTACGCCGGATTCAATCAGCAGCTCACGCAGACCTTCGGCACGTTTCAGCGACAGTTTGTCATTGCCCTCGACGCTACCGACCCGATCGGTATGGCCGATGACCATGACTTCGGATGCAGCACGCTCGGCGATTTCCTTGCGGATATTGGCCAGCGCCGCTTGCGACTCCTGTGTCAGCACGTTGCCGCCCGCCTCAAAATAAAGCACATAACTTTGCGGCCGGGCTGGCTGGGCAGCCAGCGCGTCGCTGTAGCGCTCCTTGACCTCTTCAAGCGACGACTGATAGCCGGCATTCGAATCCAGGCGTCGCTTCAAGGCGGCATAGGGCTGGTTCAGCAGGACCTCGCCTGATGCATCGCGCACCACTACCGCACTCTGGCGGCCGTCAGGCGATGGCAAGAGAACGACCCGCTCGGTGGTGCAGGCACCCAGCACCAGAGATCCGGCCAGCGCGACGAAAAGAACACTCTTATTCATCGCTACCCCCAATCACTTCGATGATGAACTCGGTGCCACGCACGCCAAGCACAGAGGTTGGCGTATGGAAATCAACCGATTCAGGTGTCCGTTTGGCGATCTTGCCGGAAGCCACCGAGAGCGTTCCCTTGCGAATGCTGACCGACATGTTGCCATCCTGGGTGGTGTTATCGAAGGCAAACTTGTCGATGACGATCAGCGAATTCGGGCCGGCTGACAGCAGTGTGTTGTCGCGCAGCGTGACTCCCACCGAGCCATCGGCGGCGGTACGAATGCGGTCGGCGATCAGAACCGGGGTACCGACATCCGCTGCGAGTTTCTTCCCTTCGCGCTCAATGCTGACCTGCCCCTTGCTCACCTTGACCATGCCAGCCTGCTCGGCCGCCATGGCGGGAAGGCCTGAAATCAATCCGGCCACGGCCATACAGACAGCCACCCAATGTGCTTTAATCATGCGCAACACCTAGTAGATTCAATGGCTGAACATTTTACGGACATTTCTGTCAGCGCGCGCTTTTCCGAACTACCCACGTTGCTTGGAAAGCTGGCTGAAAACGCTGACCGGCTCGGCATTCCGGCCGAAGACAGCTTGCGCCTGCAATTACTGGCCGAAGAACTGTTTACCAACACGATCACGCATGGCTACGGTGGTGACAACGCTGCCTCGGTCCTCCTCAGCCTGACCAGGAATGGCGATGCGCTGCAGCTTCGCTATGAGGACAAGGCTCCTGCATTTGATCCGAGCAAAATGCCTGAAAAATCCGCAACGACAGCCGAGATCGGCGGTCTGGGTATCAGCCTGATTCGGGGCATGAGCAAGGAGTTTCGCTACCAACGTCGAGACGACAGCAACGTGACTGAAATCGATCTTTAGGCAGCGCTGCGCAGGGCGAGCAAGGGTGGCGTAGCGACCAGGCGGCGCACCGCCAGCCAGCCGATGATGATGGAAAGCAAGGCACCGCCAGCCATCGTCAGCGGAAGCAGGCTGTACCCGAAGGCCAGTTCGAGCTGAAATACCTGCCAGCCAACCACCTGCCCAAGCATCATGGCACCAATGGCTGCGAACAGGCCGGCCATGCTGCCGATGGCCGCAAGTTCCACCATCATGGCCTGCGTCAATTGTTGGCGCTGGGCACCGAGGGCGCGCATGACCGCCAGTTCGTAACGCCGCTCATCGAACGCCGTCAGCAAGGCGGAATACAGCACGATGACGCCCGCCAGCAACGTGAAGATGAAGACAAACTGCACCGCACCAGCCACCTGCCCGATCACTGACTGCAATTGCTGGACGACTGCCGCAACGTCGATCAGTGTCAGGTTGGGGAACCGCCTGACCAGTTCGGAGGCTGCATCAGCCTGGCTGGCGGGTAGATAGAAGCTGGTGATGTAACTGGCGGGGGCATCGTCGATCACACCCGGTGGCGCCATGACGAAGAAATTGACCCGCATTGAATCCCAGGCCAATTTGCGCAAGCTGGTCACCCGCAATCGCTTTTCACTACCGGCGATCATGAAGACCAGTTCGTCACCGTTCCGGATACCGAGCGTCTTGGCCAGCCCCTCCTCGACCGAAGCCAGGCCCTGCCCCGCCTGATCGGGCTTGAACCATTGCCCGGCGATCACCTGATTGCCTTCCGGCATTTCCTTTCGCCACGAAAGATTGAATTCGCGTTCGATCAGTCGCTGGGCACGCTCGTCATCCGGAAAGCTCTCCGGGCTGATTGCCTTGCCGCCGATTTGCACCAGCCTGGCGCGGATCATGGGCAGCAGTTCGGCCTTGATTCCTCCAGCCGTCAACATGGCGGAAACGGCCTCGCGCTGCTCCGGTTGAATGTTGATGACGAACCGATTCGGCGCATCAAGCGGCAGGGATTTTTGCCAAGCGTCGAGCAACTCGCCCCGGATAACCGTCAGCAACAGCATGGCCATCAGGCCAATCGCCAAAGCAACGACCTGGATGGCTCCTGATGAGGCATGTCGCGTCAGACTGGCCAAGCCCTGCCGCCACCCGAATCCGGCGCCGCCACGCAGGCGGGAAATGGCAGCAATGAACAGTCTGGCCAGCATCCAGAACCCGCCGAGCGCCCCGGCAAACCCGGCGACGGCCAGAACCCCCAGCCTGGCGTTCCCAGCCACCCATATGATCAGCCCGGCCAGCAAGGCGAGTCCGAGCAGGTATCCGCCAAGCAGGAATGGCTGAGGCGGGCCGAGTTCCCGGCGCAAAACACGCAGGGTCGGCACCTTGGCCAACTGCAGTAGTGGCGGAAAAGCGAAACCGAAAAGCAACACGCCGGCGACCCCAAAACCACTGACCAGCGGTAACCAGCCCGGATTCGGCAACTCGAGGGAGAGCAATTCGGTGAGCCAGCGAATCAATACGAAGTGCGCGGAATAACCAAGCAGACTGCCGAGCACGCCGGCCAGCAAGGCTAGCCACAAGAACAGCGTGGCGTGGAAGCGCAGCAGCCGGCCATGCGTCATGCCCATACAGCGCATGACGGCGCATGCATCGAGATGGCGTTGCATATAGCGCCGAGCCGCCATCGCGGCGGCAACCGCCGACAGCACCACTGTCAGCAAAGTGGCAAGGCCGAGGAAACGTTCGGCGCGATCCAGCGCATTGCGTATTTCCGGGCGTGAATTGCGCGCATCTTCGAGGCGTTCGCCACGCGCAAGCCGCGACAGTAGCCAATCCTGGTACCCGGCGACTGCCTTGTCCTCGCCGCTTGCCAGAAGGTTATAGCGAACCCGCGCGCCGAACTGGACCAATCCCGTCGCCGGAATGTCGTCGATATGCATCATCAGGCGCGGCGCGAGACTGAAAAAGTTGATTCCGCGATCCGGCTCGCGGGTCAGGATCGCTCCCACCATAAACTGCTTGCTACCCACTGTGACGGTATCGCCAGGCACGGCCTCCAGGGCCGATGAAAGACGTTCATCGAGCCAGACATTACCGGCAGTCGGCCCTTTTTCAACGGGCAAACCGCTGTCACCGGCGCGTTGGCTGCTCGATAGCTTTCCACGGAGGGGATAGGCGCTGCTGACGGCCTTGATATCGGCAAGCTGTGCCTGCGCCTTGCCGATGACCATGCTCGGGAAGACCAATGTTTCAGCCAGTTCCAGGCTACGCTGACGGGCTTCGGCAAGGTAGCTGTCGGGTAAGGGGTGGTCGGATATGAGGACAAGATCACCGCCCATCATTTGCCGGGCCTCGCGCTGCAGCCCCTGACGAACGCGGTCGGCAAAGAAACCAACTGCGGTCACTGCGGCAACGGCAATGGCCAGCGCTGCAAAGAGCAGCCGCAATTCACCGGACCGCAGTTCCCTGCCGAGCAGCCGCCAGGCCAGTGTCGAGATCACGGGCGAGCCGACCAGCGAGCGCGAAACTCGGCCGGGGCTACCGCTTTACCATGCAGAAAACCCTGCAACTGCTCGCAGCCAAGACCACTCAGGAAGTCGGCTTGCTCGACTGTTTCCACCCCCTCCGCCACCACCTCGAAACCAAGACTCCTGGCCAATTCCATGATGGTCCGGATGATCGCCTCATCGCCGGTATTCCGGCCGATGCCCTCGACAAACGAGCGGTCAATCTTCAGTTGCTGGACTGGCAGCATCTTCAAGTAACTCAGGGAAGAATAACCCGTGCCGAAATCGTCAAGCGCCAGGCTGATTCCCAGATCACGGAGCCGCTCGAGCAGCGTAAAGGCATCTCCGACGGCCATGACCACGGATTCGGTCAGCTCCAGCTTGAGATGGGTTGGATCCATGCCGGTCTCATCAAGTATTTGGCCCAGCACGTCAATGAATTCGGGGCGTTCGAGTTGTTTGACGGAGAGATTGACCGAGACCTGCGGCAACTCGAAACCGCTTTCCCGCCAATGCATGAATTGCCGGCAGGTTTCGCGTAGCACCCAGTTGCCGAGCCCGATGATCAGCCCCGAATCTTCCGCCAGCGGAATGAAGCGCATCGGCAAGACCTGACCGAGTTCCGGACTGTTCCAGCGGACCAGTGCCTCAGCTCCAACCAGTTGGCCGCTCCGCGCGTCAACTTGCGGCTGGAGGTGCACCGACAGCTCTCCATTGTCGAGAGCGCGCCGCAGCAGATTTTCCATCTGGATACGTTCCTGCGCCTTCAGTGTCATTTCTGGCGTATAGAAATGGAAATTCCCGCGCCCGAGCATTTTGGCCCGATACATTGCCGTATCGGCATTTCGCATCAGATCAAGCACGCTATTGCCATCGCTCGGACATAGGCTGATGCCGACCGATGCCGACAGAAAGAGTTCGTGATCTCCCAGCTTGAACGGGTATTCGAATGCAGCAATGATTTCGCGCGCCAGCAGTTCGACGTCGTCTTCGCTGCGCACCGCCTCCATCAGACAGATGAATTCGTCACCGCCCAGACGAGCCAGCATGTCGATCAGCCGAACATGCTCGGACAGACGGGAGGCCACTGAAACGAGCAGTTCGTCGCCAACGCCATGGCCCAGGGAATCATTGACCTGTTTGAATTGATCAAGATCGATGAACAGGACGGCCAGCTTTTCGCCATGACGCTTGCTTTCGCTGAGGCTTTCCTCAAGCCGCTCGATAAAACATCGACGGTTGGCCAGCCCGGTCAGAGGATCGTGATAGGCCAGATAATTGAGCTTGCTTTGCGCCTGCCGACGCTCCGAAATTTCGCCTTCGAGCTGGCTGTTGGTCCGCTTCAACTCCTCGGTACGTGCCGCCACCTGGATTTCCAGCGTATCGCGCGCAGCCTTGATGCGTCCCTCCTGATCTTCCAGAATGCCTTGTGCCCGTCGAACGACAAGGAACTGCATCAGGTAGAGCACGGCGAACACCAGCACCACGGCTGCTGTAACCCACCACAGGTTTCGATTCAGCTGGGTGACGAAAGGCGTGACGTTCTGGTAGAGCTCAAAGGCACCCTCGACCGCGTGGTCTTTGCCGACAATGGGAATGTAGCTCGACAGCACGTCGACTTCAGACAACTGTCCCTCGAAGGTATCGATGGTGTTTCGATGTGTCAGCTCGCTGCTGACCGAACCATTGATCGCTGCCCGGAAACCGGGGTTCTGCAGCCCGCTCTCACCGATTTGTCCCGAATCGGTCGAGAAAATGGTGCTTCCCAGACGGTTGTACACCTTGACCTTGATCACCGCGGTATCCCGCATCAGATCATGCACTGTGGCTTGCAACTGAAGGGTTTCCTCCGTCACCTGGCTGGAGTGGATGTCCTTCCCCACCGCATCGCCGATCAACGACGCCAGGGGTTCGCGCAGGGAGTTCTGGAAGACCTGCGCCATTGCGATGTTTCGGCTCTCGGCCAGATTCTGCATCTGGAGCAGTGAAAGCCGTTGGTACAGGGGGCCAAGCACCCCAGCTGCCAACACGATGAGGATGAAACTGACCGTCGAGAAATAGCGCGAAAGATTAAACATATATGCCGAAGGGAATACTCTGCGAGCTTATTCCATCTCGCGTATTCGCGCTACCGCCTCCTCGACCCGTTTGACCGCAACGACTTCCATGCCGGGGATTCCCTGCTTGGGGCGATTGGCCTCCGGAATCAGGGCGCGGGTAAAGCCCAGCTTGGCGGCTTCCTTCAAACGCTCCTGACCGCGTGGAGCCGGACGGATCTCGCCGGCCAAACCAACTTCACCAAATACTATAAGTTTCGATGGTAATGGTTTGTTTTTTAATGAAGAGGTGATTGATAGAAGCACCGCCAGATCGGCTGCAGGCTCGGTGATCTTGACCCCGCCCACTGCGTTCACGAATACGTCCTGATCGAAACAGACAATGCCGGCATGTCGATGCAGGACCGCCAGCAGCATGGCCAGCCGCTGCGGGTCAAGGCCGACCGTCAGACGCCTAGGGTTGCCGTGCGAGGTATCGACCAGGGCCTGAATTTCAACCAGCAAGGGACGCGTTCCCTCCTGCGTGACCATCACACAGGAGCCGGCCACATCCTGGCCATGCTGGGAGAGGAATAGGGCCGATGGATTGCTGACCCCCTTGAGGCCGGTTTCAGTCATCGCAAAAACGCCAATTTCGTTGACTGCGCCAAAGCGGTTCTTGACGGCCCGAACGAGCCGGAAGCTCGAATGGGTATCCCCCTCGAAATAGAGCACGGTATCGACGATATGCTCGAGCACGCGTGGCCCGGCCAGGGCGCCTTCCTTGGTCACGTGACCGACCAGAATGACCGTAATGCCCGCCTGCTTGGCCAGCCGGGTCAGCTGCGCCGCACATTCACGGACTTGAGCCACCGACCCCGGTGCGCTGGAAAGCTGATCCGACCACAGCGTCTGGATCGAATCGATAACTGCTACGACAGGCTTTTCGGCCTGTAAGGTGGCAAGAATCCTTTCAAGATTGATCTCTGCCATCAATTGCAGACGACGCGTATCCAGCCCCAGGCGGCGAGCCCGCAAGGCCACCTGCTCACCAGACTCTTCGCCGCTGACGTAAAGCACCTTGTTAGCGAGCGACAGATGCGCCAGCGCCTGCAACAGCAGCGTGCTCTTGCCGATCCCCGGGTCACCGCCGATCAAAACAACGGCGCCATTGACCAGCCCGCCACCGAGCGCCCGGTCGAATTCGCCGACGCCGGTGGCGATGCGGTCGACTTCGCGCGCTTCGATTTCCGACAGATTCTGCAGCCTGGCAGTTGGTGCCAGCGACTCGAAACGGCTGTTGGTCGGGGATTTCTCCGCGACTATCTCGACCAGGGTGTTCCAATCATTGCAGCCGGGACACTGCCCCTGCCACTTCGGGCTGGTTGCGCCGCACTCGGTACAGGAATAGATGGTTTTGACCTTGGCCATCATGGGCGCCCTGCCACGTCGGGCTGGTCCACTACGACCGGCACGCGCGGCGCCACGGCGCAGAACAGCTCGTAGGCAATGGTCCCGGCTGCAGTCGCCACTTCGTCGGCAGGCACGGTACCGGCAATGCCCTGCCCCCACAGCGTCACCGGCGAACCGATGCCTGCTTCGGGGATATCCGTCAGGTCGCAAGCCAGCATGTCCATCGAAACCCGGCCGACAGTGCGCGTCCGTCGTCCCATGACGGCGATGGGTGTGCCGGTCGGTGCGTGACGCGGATAACCGTCGGCATAGCCGCAGGCAACGACACCAATCCGCATTGCCCGGTCGGCGGTAAACGTGCCGCCATAACCAACCCGATCCCCCGCTGCCAGTTCCTGGACACCGATGATGGCGCTCTCCAGCGTCATCACCGACTGCAACCCCAGCTCAACCGCGCTTTGATCGGCGAACGGGCTGGCGCCATAAAGCATGATGCCCGGCCGAACCCAGTCACCGTGAGCATCGGGGTGGCGCAGAATGGCCGCTGAGTTACCGAGACTCACCGGCCCCGCCCAATCCCCGGCCAGCTTGCGAAAGCCCTCCAATTGCCAGCTTACGCCCCGCTCACCATCTGCTTCGGCAAAGTGGGTCATCAAGGTGACATCAACCTGTGGCAACTGCTGGAGTGTCTCCCAGGCCTTGGGCAAGGTCGTCGCCGTAAAACCCAGGCGGTTCATGCCGGTATTGAGCTTCAGGCACAAGGAGATCGGGGTATCGAACCGGCCATTGCGGACGAGCAATTCCAGCTGTTCGGGACAATGAATGACGCTGGTCAGACGGTGTTCGATAACGGCGCGCGCATCGCGAGCACTGAATATCCCCTCCAGCATCAGGATAGGCTGGGTAACCCCGGCCTCCCGCAGGGCGACAGCGTTTTCGCATTCCAACAAGGCGAAGCCATCAGCTTCGTTGCGCAAGGCATCGACGGCGCGCCATTGGCCGTGCCCATAGGCATTGGCCTTGATCACGGCCCACGCCTTCGACTGGGGAGCATGGCGCTTGGCCAAGCGGTAGTTGTGAAGAATCGCCGCCGGCGCAATGCGCGCGCGGATGGGACGCGAAGTTTTCATAAAGCCAGTTCTTTCAGCTTGCCTTTGGCAAATTCAATGAAGGTTGCGCTCAGGCGCGACTGGAAACGGTCCTGCGGGAAAACAAGGTAAAGGCTGCGTTTCAAGGGCGGATTGAGCGGAATGGCAATGAGTTCGCCCAACTGCGTTTCCTTTTCAACCACAGCCCGCGACACGATCGCGAAACCCAGGCCGGTCGAAACAACGCCTTTCAGGGCTTCCGGGCTACCGAGTTCCATTTGTGTCTTCAGATTTTCCGGCAGAATTTTGTGGTTTCGGAAATAGGTATCGGTAATTTCGCGAGTCCCGGAACCCGGCTCTCGCGAAATGAATTCGTATTCGGACAGCGTTTTAGGGGTAACCGACTTCATGCCGGCCAACGGGTAATCTGGCGCACAGATCGCCCTTAGCTCATCTTCGCAGCAGATCTGGCTGGTCAGTCCGTTCAATTTCGCCGTCGCTTCGATCAAGCCAATGTCGAGGGTATGTTCCGCTACCCGGTTCTCGATGCTTTCCGAATTGGCAACGATCAAGCGAGCTCGGACCTGCGGATATAGCGCATTGAACTCACCCAGGACGCGGGGCAACATGAATTCGGCAATCGTCGTACTGGCGCCAACCAGCAGTGGGCCGCGCATTTCGCCGGTCATCTCGCCAAGCCTGATTTCCATCTCATCGGACAGCGCAAGAATCCGCTCAGCAAAGGAGAGCACCAGTTCGCCGGCCGGCGTCAGGGAAATGCCGCCATGCCGCCGTTCGAACAGCCGCGTGCTGTACTGCTCCTCCAGTTGCTTGATCTGAAAGGTCACGGCCGGCTGCGTCATGAACAAGGCGTCGGCAGCCCGTGTAAAACTCAGATGTTTGGCGACGGCATGAAAGACCTGCAGACGCCGGTCAGCCATGATGTTTCTCCCAGATGGTGTGCGGCCGATATTCAATCACATTCCGCCTCGTTTCCGGATGGTGAGTTCAATTTTGGCCAAAATTTTGGGCCAGACCGCAGCCTTTGCCAGTTGTCATCACCCCTTAACCAAGCCGACACAAACTCGGTGTTTTGGGCCACACCGGCGAGATAATGCACAACCCCGACGACTGCGCAAGCCTTGCGCCCAATCCTGAGCGTGGTATAAACCTTGCCCAAAGTCATATAAGAGACAAATTCTTCGTGCCGTTCGGCTTCTACATCATCATGGCTGCGCAGTTTTTTTCCGCGCTTGCCGACAACGCCCTCCTGATTGCCGCCATCGCCGCCCTGCGCGAGATGCAGGCGCCTTCGGAATACGAACCGCTCCTCAAGACTTTCTTCACCGTTTCCTATGTGCTGCTGGCAGCTTTTGTCGGTGCCTTCGCTGACTCCATGCCCAAGTGGCGGGTGATGTTCATCAGCAACAGCATCAAGATCGTCGGCTGCAGCATGATGTTCTTCGGCGCCCATCCTCTGGTCGCCTACGCCGTGGTCGGCCTGGGCGCTGCCGCCTACTCGCCGGCCAAGTACGGCATCCTGACCGAATACCTGCCGCATCGCCTGCTCGTCGTGGCCAATGGATGGATCGAGGGGCTAACCGTCGGCGCGATCATCCTCGGCGTCGTAATCGGCGGCACATTGATTCGCCCCGAAATAGCGCAGCAACTGTTGGCTTTCGATTTCCCGCTATTCGATACTGGCGTCGATACGGTCGGCGAAATGGCGCTCTCCGTGGTTGCTGTGCTTTACGTGCTTGCCGCGATCTTCAACCTGTACGTTCCGGACACCGGGGTTGACCACAAGCAACTGAAGAAGAATCCGATCTTCCTGATCCACGAGTTCAATCACTGCCTGGCACTGCTCTGGCGCGACAAACTCGGTCAAATCTCGCTGGCTGTCACTACGCTGTTCTGGGGTGCCGGAGCGACGCTGCAGTTTATCGTCATCAAGTGGTCCGAGGTCGCGCTCGGCCTTGATCTATCCAAGTCGTCGATGCTGCAGGGGGTCGTTGCCGTCGGCGTCGCCGCCGGGGCGATCATCGCCGCGAAGTTCATTACACTGCGCAAGTCGGTTCGCGTCATCCCGCTCGGCATCGCCATGGGGCTGATCGTGCTGGTCATGAACTTCGTCGGCAGTCTTTGGCTGGCTGTGCCGCTGCTCATACTCATTGGTGGCTTGTCTGGTTTCTTTGTCGTGCCGATGAATGCGCTACTCCAGCATCGCGGCCACATCCTGATGGGCGCCGGCCACTCGATCGCCGTCCAGAACTTCAACGAAAACATCTCCATCCTGATCATGACCGGGCTGTATTACCTGATGATCAAGATGGATCTGTCGATCTACTGGGTCGTCACGATGTTCGGGCTGTTCGTCAGCGGCCTGATGTACATCATCCGCCAACGCCACTTCGCTAACCAGGCCGAGCAGGACGATGTCCAGCACCTGGACGACTCAGCGCACCACTAAGCGCACCTGCAGGGCCTAGAAAGGCAGTTCAGGCGTCATCTGCTCACGCAGCGTTCGACGGGCGAAGAGCAGGTCTTCCCAGGCCTTGGCCTTGTCCGGCAGGTTGCGCAGCAAATAAGCCGGGTGGTAGGTCACCACGACCGGAATTCCCGCAAACTCGAAGCGTTTTCCACGCAAGGATGCCAGGGCCTTGTCGTCATGCAGCACAGCATGAACAGCAGCCTTGCCAAGCAGCACAATGACCCTCGGCTTGAGCAAGGCAATCTGCCGCTCCAGATACGGCCAGCAGGCGGCCATTTCCGCAGCCTCAGGCGTGCGGTTGCCGGGCGGCCGGCACTTGACCGCGTTGGCGATGTAAACCCGGTTGCCGCGCGCGATGTCAAGCGAAGCCAGCATGTTGTCGAGCAACTTGCCAGCCTGTCCAACGAAAGGCTCGCCCTTGACATCCTCTTCTGCCCCCGGGCCTTCGCCGATGAACAACCATTCCGGGCTGGTATCACCAACACCCAGTACCGCCTGCTTGCGCTGCTCGCACAAGGGACAGGCCCGGCACTCGGCGACCTGTCGCGCCAAGGCTGGCCAATCCAGGGCATCGACGGCTGTTGCCGGCGGACGGGGCTGATGAGCCTGAGGTTGCGCGGGAGCAGTTGGTGCCTCGGTGATCTGAGGCGTGGCCGCTGTTGCGGTAATGGCTTCGGCCTCCGGTACAGCTTCAGGTGCAGAAGCTGGTGGCGAGGAATCGCGCAAAACCCAGATTGGGGAAATGCCCATCTCGACCAGCATCTGCTCGCGGCTCAAACTCATGCCAGTTCCTTGTCAAAAATCAGGCCGTCCTCACGCCCGACCACAGCCGGATAATAGCCCTTGCGGACACCGATCTGGCGAAAGCCAAAATGTCGATAAAGCTCTACCGCCCGCTCATTGGAGGGCCGCACCTCCAGAAACAGCTTGGCGGCGCCACCGAGCCGGGCGCATTCCATCGCATGCCGCAGCATCCGGGCGCCGTAGCCCTGTCCCTGATAGCGCTTGCAGACGCCGATATTGAGCAGATGGGCTTCATCGATCACCGACATCAGCACTGAAAATCCGATCAGGTCACCGCCCAGCCGCAATACCCAGACGCTGTAGCCGGCTGTCAGCGAATCCTCGAAATTGCCGCGCGACCAGGGGAAAATCTGCAAGCTCGCCTCAAGCGAAGCGACCGAGTCGAGATCACGCTCATTCATCGGAAAAAACTCAGCGGCGAGCTTCAATCCGCTCACGCCCGCCCGCCTTCAATGAGTCGTTCGGCCACCGTCTTGGCAACCTTGTCGCGTACATAGAGCGGTGCGGCCAGCGCTGCATCGAGCCCCTCGCCCTGCACTGCCCTTGGTGCGGCAATTTGAGCCACGACAGCAGCCGTTGGCACGATACCAGGCTGCGTCGCGACGTTGGCTGCGTTCAAACGCTCAAGCAAAGCAGGATAGGCGGTAATCGCATTGCCGCAGGCAAGCCATCCGGAATCAGTCGGCAGAGTGACGTCACCCGGCGCCGAAACACGAATTTCGCCCTCCAGCGCATAGCCGTCCGCTGCCAGCCGGTAGCTACCCGAATAGACTTCGCCCATCCGCGCATCAAGCAAAGCGAGCACGCGGTCCGCTCCGGCCATGGCAGCCATCGTCTCCAGGCTGGTAACGGGGATCAGCGGCAAATTGCTGGCCACCGCCAAACCCTGTGCCACGCCGCAGGCGACGCGGAGACCGGTAAAGGCGCCGGGACCAACGCCGAAAGCGATGGCGTCGAGTTGCGCTATTTTCACTCCCGCCTCAAGCAACAGTTCGCGGACCAGTGGTAACAGCGTTTCAGAATGTGAGCGCCCTGAGGGGCAAACTCGTTCGGAGACGACGCCATCACGCCATAGCGCGCAGGAACCGAGATCGGTGGAGGTTTCGAGAGCAAGAATCAACATGGGCCGCCATTTTACCGGAGCTGCGGCCCGGCCGCGATTCAATCTCGACGCCAGCCGCGCGCACCACCACGACCATCCCGTTGATCCTGCAAGCCTCGTTGCTCACGCATTTCGTCGCGCAGACGACGACGGTCTTCCGGAGGTACATCGCGCCAACGCGGCGGAGCGCCCTCTTCCCGGCGGATTTCCCGCTCCTGCTGCCAATGTTCGCGCATTTGCTGGCGCATCTGGCGGCGCTCGTCCGGCGGCAGATCGCGCCAATACCCTTGCGCCCACACATTACTCACCGAGCCAAGCAGGCTCAGCAGCAACAGGGACAACGCAAGACGACGTTTCATGGTGGCGAATACAGGCTGGGTTTCAGATGCAATCATTGTCCATCGCCCAGCAGCAGGCAAGCGACTCGAAATGTAAGAATATGTTTCCCGGCCAACCACCGACAATCCTTGTTACCATTTGCCGCGATTCATTCACTGTATGCCCTTATCCTTGCCAGCATGAACGAACAACACCAACACATTCTTGTCGTCGATGACGATGCCCGCCTGCGCGACCTGCTGGTCCGCTATCTGGGCGAACAGGGCTTCGAGGTCAAGGCCGCTGCCGATGGCCAGCAGATGGACAAGCTGCGCAGCCGCGAGCACTACCACCTGATCGTGCTCGACCTGATGATGCCAGGTGAAGACGGCCTGACCATCTGCCGCCGTCTGCGCGGCCAGGGCGACCAGACGCCGATCATCATGCTGACCGCCAAGGGCGACGAGGTGGATCGCATCGTCGGACTGGAAATGGGCGCCGATGATTACCTGCCCAAGCCCTTCAACCCGCGCGAACTGCTCGCCCGGATCCACGCGGTGCTGCGTCGCCAGGGCAGCAAACCGCCTGGCGCGCCGGAAGATGAGCCGGAAACGATCACCTTCAGCAACATCGAGGTCGATCTCGCCGCCCGCACGCTGAAGCGTGGCGATGAACTGCTGGCGCTGACTACCGGTGAGTTTGCCGTACTGAAAGTGCTGCTCCAGCATCCCCGCCAGCCACTTTCCCGTGACAAGCTGATGTCGCTGGCCCGTGGTCGCGAACAAGGGCCATTCGACCGAGCCATCGACGTCCAGGTATCCCGCCTGCGCAAGCTGATCGAAACTGACCCAGCTCAGCCGCGCTACCTGCAGACCGTCTGGGGCTTCGGCTACGTCTTCGTGCCGGACGGCGCTGCGCGCGACTGATGCCGATGCCGCGCACGCTGCTGGCGCGCACTTTCGTTCTGCTGGCCATGCTGGTGCTGCTGACCACGGCCGCCTGGCTGAGCCTGTTTCGTTATATCGATGCCGAGCCACGAGCCCGGGAAACCGCGCAACTGGCCGCATCTGCAGTCAATCTGATCCGGGCCTCGCTATTTGCGGCAGCACCGGAAAAGCGCCTGGGACTTTTCACCGAGTTTTCCACCCGCGAGGGTATCCGCCTGCTACCAGCGGAGCCAGAAGACGAGATCGAGGCGATGCCCGACTCCCGTTTTTTCCGCCTGCTGCAACGCGAGCTGACCGTCCGCCTTGGGGAACACACGCGCATCGCAGCGAGCGTCGACGGTGTTTCCGGCTTTTGGGTCAGTTTCCGGCTCGACGATGCCGATGATGAAGAATACTGGCTGGTCCTGCCGCGTGAGCGGGCGGCCCGGAGCATTGCCGGCCACTGGCTGGCCTGGGGGCTGCTCGCCATTGTCCTCGCCATGGCAGTCGCCTGGCTGATTGCCTCGCGAATTAGCCGACCACTCAAAGCGATGGCAAAGTCAGCCGAAACCGTCGGCCGCGGCCAGATACCCAATCCCTTGCCGGAAGACGGCGCCGAGGAACTCAGTCGGCTGGCCACGGCCTTCAACACCATGGCCGCCGATCTTCAACGACACGAAAAAGACCGCTCCGAAGTGCTGGCCGGGATCTCCCACGATCTGCGCACTCCGCTAACACGCCTGCGCCTGGAAGCCGAGATGAGCGTTGCCGACGATGGCGCCCGGCAAGCGGTGGTAACCGACATCGAGCAGATGGAGGCGGTTATTTCGCAGTTCATGGACTACGCTCGCGCCGAATCAGGGGAAGCGCCGAGCCTGACCGACCTGCCCGCCCTTCTTGCTGGCCTTGCCGAGCGCCAGACCTACATTGGCCGCCAGATCCTCACCGAGATCCAACCGCTGCCGGAGGTGTTGGTGCGCCCGAAAGCCATCACCCGTGCCATCAACAATCTGGTCGATAACGCCGCAAAATATGGTGGCGGAGAGATCACACTGAAGGCGGTCGTGGCCAATGACGAAATTCAGATTGAAGTTGCCGATCGCGGGCCAGGCGTCCCGCCCGATGACGTCGAACGGCTGAAGCGCCCCTTTACCCGGCTTGAAGCCGCCAGAACGAATGCGACGGGAACCGGCCTGGGGCTTGCCATCGTCGAGCGCATTGCCCGCCTGCACGAAGGCCGCTTCGACCTGCTACCGAACCCGGGTGGCGGGCTACTGGCCCGACTGTCGCTGCCAATCAGGCGCTAAAGGCCAAACAGGTTTCGTCCATTTCCTTCATGACCTGCGGCAGGATGGGAGCGATTTTTTCGCTATCCAGCCCCAAACGCTGCCAGGCGGTCGGGTCGACCGGCATAACCATTTCGCTATCAGTTTTCGCCAAGCCCAGAGCATGGGCGATGCAGTCTGCAAGATGAGTCAGGTCAGCCAGCGAGCCCGCCGTCGCCGCTGACGGCGAATGATGCTCGGCGACCGCAGACCGCAACGAAGCCGGGAATCGCCATGTGTCAGCCAGCAAGCCACCGACCATTCCATGATCGAGGCCAATGATGTCGCGCTCAGCCTCGATCAGCGAGCAATCATGCTGCGTTCGGTAGGCCAGAGCCTTGGCGTACTGTTCGGGAAAACAAGTGGCGAGAACCAGTTCGCCAATGTCGTGCAGGATGCCCCCGGTAAAAGCCAGCTCCGGATTTCGGCCAGTCATCTGAGCCAGAGCACGGGCAACCAGACCGACGCCGACGCAATGCCGGATATAGGCTTGAGGATCAAAACCCGGACAATGGTCAGCACGAAAAACCCCACTGACACCAACCGCCAGCACCATGCTGCGCACGGCCCGAAAGCCGAGGACAACCACTGCCTCGTTGATTGTCGATATGCGACTTTGCAGGCCGTAGAACGAAGAATTGGCCACCCGTAGCAGGCGCGCTGTCAATGCCTGATCATGGGATATCTGCTCGGCCAGCAGGCCGATATCGACTTCGTCATTGCCGAACGATGCCAGCAACTCGGCAACAACCGTCGGTAACGCCGGAAGGTGCTTCAATCGGGTAATGATTTGCTCGGCCTGAAGCGAACTCATGCCTGATGTTCCAGCGAAAAATCAAATACTGCCTGATAAAGGGATCGCGTTCCCGAAGCGTCACCCGCCTTGCGAAACCGATGGGCAAGCGTTTCTTCAATTTTTGCCCGACGAACCAGGGCAGCAGCCGGATCTTCGTCAACTTCACTCTCGATGACCAACTCAACAATGTTCCGGCGAACAAGGCCCTGCAGCATGCTCTCCGTCAGCGCCGTGGCAGCAGGCACCAGCACACGTCCGGCATCGTCCATCACTGCCTCGGCCAGAAGCATCCCTGGCATGGCGTCGTTGATGGACAGAGTTTCCTTGTTTTTCATTTTGTTATCTTTTCAAGCAGCAGAAGGCGTCCGATCCGGGATTCGTCGAGACTGAGCTGACGCGAGCGGCAAGAATACGAAACTCCATTAATATCAATAGTGCCATTTTCAGCGAGGACTGCCACTTCAGGCAACACCTCATCCAGCACCGCACCGAGAATGAGGCTGCGATCTACAAACTGCTCAAGTGCGGCATCATTGGCCAAAGCGACCTGGCCGTTCTCATCGACACCGACAACCACCAATGGCAATTCGGCAAGCACCCCCTGCAAGATGCGGTAACCCTGACGCTCCTGAACCTGCAATGCCTGATTTTCATCGAGCAGACGACGACGGTCCTCCTCGGCGCGCACCAGTTGCCGCTCGACTACCTCGACCTCATGCGACAAGCGGCTGTATTCATCCGAAATATGTCGCCGACTCAATGACTCCTCCATCACGAGTTGGAAGGCATCAGGTTCGACTGGCAGATGGATGACCCGATGAACCAGCCCGGAACTGCTCAGTTCGGCGACTGGCTTGCGATTCCATTGTTTGCTGTCGGCCAGCAGGATGCGCTCGCAGCGTGGCTGCAGCTCGGCCGCCTGCCGGATCAGTTCCTCGGCATTGAAACCCTTGCGCGGCGCGCCACAAACCAAGACATCGACCAGGTTCCCGGAGAACCACTGCAGCGCCCCCTGGGTGTCCGGGGCTGTGCAAACCCGGTGTCCGGCCCGGATGAGCGTTGAAATCACGTCTTCAAAGCCACCGACTGCGACGAACAAGGCCATCGGCTTGCGGGTACCCGAACGCAACAGATTGGCAGGCAGGCGCTGATCAGCGACCAGCAACTCGGTCATGGCCGGCGCCGGCAAGGGTCGCGAGAAGAAATACCCCTGAATGACATCGCACTGATGCGAGATGAGCAAAGCCAGTTGCTCAGGCGTTTCAACACCTTCAGCCACCACTTTGAGCTTCAGGTGATGGGCCATGGTGATCACCGCCCGAGTAATCGAGGCATCATCCGAATCGGCAGCGATATCCTGAACGAAGGAGCGATCGACCTTGACGGCATCAAGCGGAAAGCGCTTCAGGTAGGCCAGACTCGAATAGCCGGTACCAAAATCATCCAGCGAAATCGTCACGCCCATTTTCTTCAGGGCTGATAGCGTATGGATCGCCATGTCGGCGTTATCCATCAGCATGCTCTCGGTGATTTCAAGATCGAGGCAGGCGGCCTTGAGGCCAGTCTTCTCCAGCGTTGCAGCGACGTCCGGCAACAGCGTTTCAGCCTGCAACTGCCGGGCTGACAGGTTCACCGATACGCTGGGGATATTCAACCCGGCAGCCTGCCATTCGACGGCCTGCCGGCACGCCTCCTCAAGCACCCAGCGACCAACCTGAACGATCAGCCCGGTTTCCTCAAGCAAGGGTATGAACTGGTCGGGAGGAATGATTCCGCGCTTAGGATGCTGCCAACGCAACAAGGCCTCGGTGCCAGTAATCCGGCCATCAGCACAACTCGCCTTGGGCTGGTAATACAGCACGAACTCATTGCGCAACGTCGCATTGCGCAAGTCAATTTCCAGAAACATCCGGTCGCGGATATCTTCATGCATCCCGGAGAAATAGTATTGGTAGCTGTTGCGGCCCAGACTCTTGGCGTGCCGGCCGGCGATCTCGGCATTGGCGACCAGTTCGTGCACATCATTCCCGTCCTTCGGGTAGAACACGATGCCTACCCCCGCCGTTGCGAAGACATCCTGGCCGGCGACACGTATCGGCATGATCAGGGTATCGATGACTCGCCGGGCGACAATGCTTGCCTGCTGGGTATCGGCCACATCCGGCAGGAGAATGCCAAAGACGTCGGCTCCCAGGCGGCCCAGAATATCCGACTCGCGAAGCGAACCGGAAAGCCGGCCTGCCACCTGACGCAGCAACTCGTCACCAGAGGTATGTCCCAAGGTCTGATTGAGCTGCCGAAACCGATCGATATCGACCACCATCAGACCCAGCGGCAGATCCTTGCGCCTGGACAGCGCAATCATTCGCTGTACCTGGTCGTAGAACATCAACTGGTTGGGAAGCGCCGTCAGCGCATCAAAATGGGCGAAATACGGAGATTTCCATTTATCGGCAAGCAGGCTGGTGATATCCGTGGCAACACCGCCGACGCTGACGATATTCTCCTCCTCGTCACGGATCGGAAAATTTCTGGCATGCAGCCAGCACTGGACATCCCCGGGGCGCAGAACGCGAAACTTGATGTCCAGCCCGCCCAGTCGATGGCTGCGTATCTCTGCGAGCACTCGATCGTGATCGTCCGGATGAACGTATTTCAGCCAGTCGTGAGAGTCTGCATAAAGCGCTTCGACATGACGCCCCCAGATTTGCTCGTATCCCGAACTGACATAGGTCACACGCTGGGTAGCTGCATCGGTCAGCCAATAGCATTCGGGAATATTGCTGGCCAACTGGGAAAAACGGGCCAAACCTTCATCGATCTGTTCGAGACGCGTCTGACTAACCAGAACCTGTTGTGCTTCTCGCGACAGATTGACGTTGGCACATTCGCGCTCGATAACCGCCAGCAGGCGGGCCGGGTTGCTCTTGAAAACAAAATCGCAGGCCCCGCTTTCGAGCAGTTCGAACGGAAAATCCTGAGCTCCCCGTTCTATGGTCAGAATCACGGGAAGATGGGGTGCTTGCTCGCGAAACAACGCAACGGCCTCGGCCGCAGGCAACTCGGCGATCGAGCAACTGAGGAGTGCAACGTCCCATGCGCCATCGCGCAATGCCTGGTCCAGCTCCATGCGTTGCGAAACCTGACATGTCTCTACGGAATGCCCGCTCCCCTGCAGAACTTCCAGTAAACGCTGGCCATCGCGCCCCGCAGACTCAACCAACAGCACCCTCAAGCTTGCCGTAATTTCCGACCGGCCGATCGCCCCCAAAAGAACCCCCTTTATTTCCATGCCCATTTTTTCTGGATACGTGGAATTGATTGTGTCGTCTGTCATCAAGCTTGTTACCGACATCTATCCAGGAAACTTTAGACCCTGTTCGTTGTCTCTGTCGAATTCTTTTTATGACAAAAATAGCCGCATGTCATTTATGACAAAGAAAACTCCCGGAGAATCAGATACTCCGAGCCTGAAGACGACAATCTGGAGCGGACCAGGACAAATCGATCGGCACGCCATGTTAATGACTCGAACGACGGAAAGGGCTGGTTTTCCCGCGGCTCGGTGCTCGCCGGAATTTTGCGAACCAGCGTGACATGGGGCACGAAGCCCTTCTTTTCGGCATCGACCAGAAAGCCGGAATTCGCCAAGGCATTTCGCAACTGCCTGACAAGTTCGCCGAGCGTTGTCACCGGACCCTGAGAGCCAGCCCAGAGCAAACGGTTGTGGTGCCAATAACCCAGTCTGTCGAGGACCATGCTGAAGGATGGTGCCTTGATGCCGTCAGCGACGACGCAAAGTTCAGGCAGGCGGGATTCAGGCACCTCGCCAAGGAAAGCCAGTGTCAGGTGGATGGTATTGCGGCGTGTCGCTCGTCCGCCGAAACTGGCCGCCGCGTTGCCGGCAATTTCGGCGAGACGGTCGGCCACATCGGATGGAGGCCAAAGGGCGAAAAATACTCTGGCCGTTACCGGCCGTTCAGCGGGTTCAGATCGGCCTTCAGCCGACACGTTCCACCAGCACTACCGCCTGTGCCTCGATTGCTTCCTCGCGCCCCAGATAGCCCAGGCGTTCGTTGGTCTTGCCCTTGATGTTGATGCAATCGAGTGCGATGCCGAGATCGGCAGCAACATTGGCCACCATCGCTGCAGCATGTGGGGCCAGCTTCGGTTGCTGGGCGATCAGCGTGGCATCGACATTAACCGGTTGCCAACCTTTCTCGGCTAACAGGGCCACGGCAGCGCGCAAAAGCACTCGGCTGTCGGCCCCCTTGTAGCGCGGATCGGTATCCGGAAAATGCCGCCCGATATCACCCAGTGCAACAGCACCGAGCAGCGCATCGGTGATCGCATGCAACAACGCATCGGCATCCGAATGGCCAAGGAGCCCGGTCGGATGCGGAATCTCGACACCGCCTAGGATCAGCTTGCGGCCCTCGACCAGTTTGTGCACATCGTAGCCCTGCCCGATGCGGAAATTCATTTGCGTGCCCTCAGTATCATCGCAGCCAGCGCGAGATCGGCCGGATAGGTGACTTTCAGATTGGTCGAGTCGCCGCGCACCAGCTTCGGTTTGAGGCCCATGGCCTCGATGGCGCCAGCTTCGTCGGTGACATCACGACATTTTTCGAGAGCTTCGCCGAGCAGTCCATAGCGGAACATCTGCGGCGTTTGTGCCTGCCACAGGCCATCCCGTGGTTCGGTAGTGCCAACGCGCTGCTCGGCATCCGCCCGTTTCAAGGTATCGGCCACCGGCACGGCCAGGATGCCGCCTACCGGATCGCTGGCCAGTTCGGCAAACAGCGCATCAAGCATGCCTGCCGAAAGACAGGGCCGGGCTGCGTCGTGCACCAGAATCCAGTCATCGTCGGTTGCCACCATCGCTGCGGCTCGCAAGCCGTTGGTCACACTCTCGGCACGTGTTGCACCGCCGCAGCGCACGGTTTCGAGCTTGGAGCCCAGTTCGCTCCAGTCGTAGCGCGGCCACCAGGGATCGTCAGGCGCCAGTACAACCCAGACCCGCTCTATGTCCGGGCAGGCGGTCAAGGCGGCCAAAGTGTGATAAATCAGGGGGCGACCAAGGAGATCAAGATACTGCTTTGGCTTCTCGGCACCGAAGCGGGAACCGCTGCCGGCAGCGGGAACGATTGCGTAATGGCGTGGCATGGCTTAATTTTACTGAATAACGCTCAGAAAAGAGGAATCGCATGAGCTTCGTCGTTCCCGAACTGGCTGCCCCCGTCGAGGCTTTTTCAACGGCGCTCGGCATCGGCCTGCTGATCGGCATGGAGCGCGAACGCCGCCCCGAAGCTTCGGCCGGCCTGAGAACCTTTGCGCTGGTCGCCATGCTGGGCTGCCTCTTTGCCCTGTTGGGTGACAAAACCGGCGGCCCCTGGCTGCTGGTAGCAGGCCTGCTGGTCATCTCCGGCAGCATGATCGCATCGAATTTTTCGGCCCAGCAGGAAGAACAATACCGGGGCTTTACCTCTGAAGCGGCGATCATCGTCACCTATGCACTGGGTGCTGCCGTCTGGTTCGGCTATTCAACGCTGGCGGTCATGCTCGCCATCACGACCACCGTACTTCTCTATTTCAAGGCGGAACTCCGGCAATTCAGCGAACGCACCACGCCGAAGGACATCAACTCCATACTGCAATTCGCCGTGCTGTCGTTAGTCATCCTGCCTATCCTGCCCAGTGAAGACTTCGGCCCATACAACGCCATCAACCCACGGCAAGTCTGGTACATGGTTGTCCTGATCTCCGGGTTGGCTCTGGCGGGTTACCTTGCCCTGCGCATTGTCGGAGCTCGCCACGGCGCGGCCCTGCTCGGGATTTTTGGCGGCCTGGCCTCTTCGACGGCAACGACCATGATGTTCTCCCGGCATGCGCGCGACCACGTCAATCTGGTCCAGATGTCGGCCATCGTGATCCTGATCGCCAACGTGATGGTGATGATCCGCCTTTGGCTGGTTGCCGGCGTGGTCGCGCCGGGACTGGCGGCGCCAATTGCCATCGTGTTCGCCTGCGGCATCGTCCCGGGTATTGCCATGTCACTCTACAGCTGGAAGGTATTAAGCGCAGCCGGCGAGTTGCCGATGCCCGAGGTCAAAAACCCGACGGAACTCAGGACGGCCCTGTCCTTCGGCCTGCTTTATGCTGTGGTGCTGCTTGCTTCCGCCTGGTTGCAGGATATTGCCGGCAGTAGTGGCCTGTACATCGTCGCTCTGGTTTCCGGCCTGACCGACGCCGACGCCAGCGTGCTATCAACCTTGCGCATGTTCAATCTGGAAAAAGTCGCCAGTGGCGATGCCGTGATCGCCGTCACGCTGGCGCTGATGGCCAATCTGATCTTCAAGATCAGCCTGGTCATCAGCATCGGCGGCGCCAAACTGGCCCGCCATGCTCTCCCCGGCCTGCTCGCCATCGGTAGCGGCATGGCCATTGGATTGATGCTCGTATGAGGAGCTGACCATGAACACCCTCCGCCCTCCCGCCGTAGCCGGCACTTTCTACCCTGGCGATCTGCGCACGCTGATGGATACTGTCGATGGCTTTCTGGCCGACGCCAACGCACAGACTGGCCCCCAGCCCAAAGCCCTGATCGTTCCCCACGCCGGTTACATTTACTCCGGCTCGACAGCCGCAACTGCCTACGCCACGCTGAAGCCCTGGGCCCAAACCATCCGTCGCGTAATTCTGCTCGGTCCGACGCATCGGGTCGCCGTCGAAGGCATCGCCTTGCCGGAAGTCGATGCATTTTCCACGCCGCTGGGTAGCATCCGTCTCGATGCCCAGGCCATCGCCAGCATTGCCGGCTTGCCGCAGATCGTATTCAGCAACCATGTCCATGCCTTCGAGCACTCGCTGGAAGTACACCTGCCTTTCCTGCAGCGCGTGCTCGAGCAATTCACGCTGGTTCCGCTCGCTGTTGGCGATGCCGCGCCTGAAGCTGTCGCTGAAGTGCTTGATCTGCTGTGGGGTGGCCCGGAAACGCTGATCGTCGTCAGCTCGGACCTTTCGCACTTCCTGCCCTATGGCACGGCACAGCAGGTCGATGCCAACACCTGCCGCCACATCCTGCAATTCGATACTCACATACACCCCGAGCAGGCCTGCGGTGCCTTCCCGATCAACGGCCTGCTGCTTGCCGCCCATCGACGAGGGCTGACGCCCAGCCTGCTCGGCCTGTGCAATTCTGGCGACACTGCCGGTGACAAGAACCGCGTTGTCGGTTACGCGGCATTCTCCTTTGTCGAGGGAGCGCATCATGGCTGATCTTGGTTCCACGCTGCTGACACAGGCTCGCAACGCCATCGCCTCCCGTTTTGGTCTCTCAGTTAGCCAGGTAGAGGATTTGCCGGAGCTCCACCAGCCAGGCGCCGTGTTCGTCACATTGACTCAGCACGACAATCTGCGCGGCTGCATCGGCAGCCTGGAAGCCTGGCGGCCATTGCTCAAGGATGTTCAGGAAAACGCCCTCGCCGCCGCCTTTCGCGACCCGCGTTTTGAACCGCTGACCACTGATGAGCTGCCGATCACCCGCGTCGAAGTCTCGCTGCTGACGCCGGCCGAACCGATGCGCTTCAGCAGCGAAGCCGATGCGCTCGCCCAGTTGCGTCCGGACATCGACGGCGTGATCTTCACTGCCGGGAATCGCCGCTCAACCTTTCTGCCCCAGGTCTGGGAACAGTTGCCCGAACCGGCCATGTTCATGGCGCACCTGAAGCAAAAAGCCGGATTGCCCGCGGATTACTGGGGCCCGAACGTTCAACTTGAGCGCTACCAGGTCAAAAAATGGAAGGAGGCTTGATCATGAGCCAGCCCGATTCGCTTTACCCGGGCCGCTGGTGGCACGCCCTGCCCGATGGCCGCGTCCAGTGCGACCTCTGTCCGCGCGACTGCCAGCTGCACGAAGGCCAGCGCGGCGCCTGCTTCGTCCGCCAGATGGTCAATGGCGCCATGCAGCTGACGACTTATGGCCGCTCCTCGGGTTTCTGCGTCGATCCGATCGAGAAGAAGCCGCTCAACCACTTCTACCCGGGCAGCAGCATCCTGTCCTTCGGCACCGCTGGCTGCAACCTGGCCTGCAAGTTCTGCCAGAACTGGGATATCTCCAAGTCGAAGGACATGGACCGCCTGATGGACATTGCCAGCCCGCTGGCAATCGCCCTGGCCGCCCGGCGCTATGGAGCCGATGCGGTGGCCTACACCTACAACGATCCGGTGATCTTCGCCGAATACGCCATCGACACCGCGCTTGCCTGCCGCGAACAGGGCATCCGCAACGTCGCCGTCACTGCTGGCTACATCCACCCCGAACCGGCCCGCGAGTTCTTCGCCGTCATGGATGCCGCCAATGTCGACCTCAAGGCCTTCACCGAAGAGTTCTACCGCAAGCTCTGTGTTGCCCACCTGCAGCCCATTCTCGACACCCTGGCCTACATTCACCATGAAACGGATTGCTGGCTGGAGATCACCACCCTACTGATTCCCGGCCAGAACGACAGCCCGCAGGAAATCAACGAACTCGCCACTTGGGTTGCAAGAGAACTCGGGCCGGACGTCCCGCTCCATTTTTCGGCCTTCCATCCCGACTGGAAAATGGAAGAGATCCCGCCGACCCCGCCCGCGACCCTGACGCAAGCCCGTCGAATAGCACTCGATGCCGGCTTGAACTATGTGTTCACCGGTAACGTTCATGACAGCGAGGGCGGCACCACCTTCTGTCCCAACTGCCATGCCGCGCTGATCGTCCGCGACTGGTACGACATTCGCCGTTACGACCTGAGCCCGGAAGGCCATTGCCCGCACTGCCAGACTGCCATCGCCGGACGCTTCGGCAAAACCCTTGGCCGCGACGGTCACGCCTTCGGCCCCAACCGCATTCCTGTACGCTTGTCCGCATGAATCGCCACATCACACAGCAAACCCCGCATGGCTCACTGCATGGTCAGTTCGACAGGCCCGACTTTCCACGTGGTCTGATTCTTCTGGCCCGCTCCCATCATGTGCCGGTCGATACAGTCACCGCCGCCAATCTCGTCGCACGTGGCTATGCCGTTTTCGTCATGGAATTGTTGTCGGCCCATGAGTTGCAGTTTGCCGACGCCACCCAAAATGTGCCACGGCTTGCGCAGCGGCTGATCGACGTCCTTGACATGATTCGCAGCGATGGCGACATGCAGGATCTGCCGCTCGGCATCTTCGCCAGCGGCGACATCGCACCAGCCGCCATCCGCGCAGCCGCCCAGCGGGATGCACAGGTCAAGGCGGTGATTTGCCACGGCGGGCTGATCGACCGCGCCGGCGCTCAGGCGCTGGACCTGCTGGTGGCGCCGCTCCTGATGCTATTCGATACCGACGACAGTATCGGTGAAACGGCTTACCAGCGGGCGATGTCGCACCTGCACTGTGTTCACGAAAAGCAGGTGCTGGAAATCGGCGAAGACCCGGTGATACCGGTTGCCGCCTGGCTTTCAAAGCACTTGGAATATTAACAAGTGACAGTAATCGGCCACATCCGAACTAGACTGAGTGTCTAAACCACTCATCAGGAGACACCGATGTCTTACTTTGACTCTCCGCTAGCACGTTGCGAAGCCGTTCGTGAAATGGTTCTGACCGATGAGACTCAGGCAGAATGCGCTCGCGAACACGACTGCCCACCCGGTTTCGAATGCCCGTTATGCGGCTACTTCAGCGAAAGCAGCGGCCTCAGCGATGAGGGCAGTATCGAAATACTGGATATCGCTCACCGGACGGTACACTAGAGTCCTTGGCGAGCAGGTATTCATTTACCTGACGACTTGCCCGCTCCGCCTTTGGACACAGGCTTGCTCAACCATTCCTCAACACAGCCTGCATCGAGATTAAACAATCGTCGCTCAATGTTCACACGCCGGTCAGATAAATCCTTTGGCGGCTCACCATCACTGTGACGTCGTTGCTCGCCTTTGCGGCGCTCGTTGTTCAAGTTTGAGTTCATTTTCTTGGGTCATTTCCAAAACGGCAAAAATAATAGCATCTCTGCATGAACCAGAAATCCCGGACCGATCGAGGAATGTTTCCTATGTTTGCTTTCGGCAAAAGGCGTTTGCTGCCCCATATAGCCCATAGCACGGCCACAAGCCATTTTCCGGTTTGATAACCCAATTTGGCCTCCAATTTTCAGCCGACAAAATTTCACAAAAAGCCCCCGAGTTCGGGGGCTTTGCATTGAATTCATTGCCAGTGGCTCAGCTACTTCGAACCGCCTTCTTGATGCGCTGAATATGGCCACGTCCCAAGCCCTTCACCTCGCAACCCAGTTCAAAGTATCGGACGATGGTGGCGTCCTTGAGCATGCCAAAACAATCGATGATGGCAATCGGCCGCCCAGCCCACTCAACCACCTGCTCCGGCGTCAGATTGCGGTAGGCGTCGTGGGGTACTGCCAAAATCAAAGCATCGACGCCTTTTAGGGCCTCCTGAAGATTGTTCTCAACCTTGAGTTCGGACAGTTCATCCTGGTTGCGGAAAAAGCGCTTCCACGATAGACCGGAGGTCGGGTATTTGTCCTGCTCGGAGAATTCCCACCATTGCTCGACATAGGGGTCGTGCGCCCGCATCTCGGCGCCCATTTCGGCCAGCTTGCGAACCACCAGCTCGGAGCCGCTGTAACGCGTGTCGCCAACGTCCTGCCGGTAGGAAGCACCGGCAATCAGCACCTGTGAGGCGGCGATGTAGCGGTCCATGTTGCGCAGTGCATCGCGGGTCAGCTCGGCCACATGCAGGGCGCGCGTGTCGTTGATATCGACCGCCACCGGCGTGATGCGGAAAACCTTGTCACCGTCCTCAAAACCGAGGATGTGCTTGTAGGCCCAGTAGCCCAGGCCACCGTCCTTGGGCAGGCAATAGCCGCCGATGCCCGGGCCGGGAAAGATCATATTGCTGTGTGTCGGCCGCATCTTGATGGCGTCGACAACCTTGACCAGATCGACCCCATTGCGCTCGGCGAACAGCGACCACTCATGCAGATAGGCCAGAATGGTGGCCCGATAGCTGTTCTCGACAATCTTGGCCGTTTCCGATTCGATCGGTCTATCCATTACCGTCAACGGGAACTTCTCGGTATTCAGCACTTCGTGCAGGAATTTTTCGACCCGTGCCCGGGCTGCGGCGTCGCAGCCGGAGCAAACCCGCCAGAAGTCGCGGATGCTGGCGACGTAATCACGCCCCGGCATGACCCGTTCGTAGGAGTGCGCCAGCAACGGGGCCGAGGCAATGCCGCGACCGGCAAAAGCCTTCTTCAGGATCGGCCAGGCGACGAATTCCGTTGTCCCCGGTGCCACGGTCGTCTCGATCAGCGTCAGGCACTCCGGACGAATGTGCTGGCCGACCGTCTTCAGTGTCGCTTCCAGCGCGGCCATGTCACATTCGCCCGACTTCATGTTGCCCAGTTCCTGCTTCAGGAAATCACACTGAACATCGATCACCACGCAATCCGCCAGATCAAGCACCTGGCTGTTGTAGGTTGCGATCAGTGTTTTCTTTTCCAGCACGCAGCGGCCGATCAGTACATCGACCTGCGGGTCTTCGGCCTTGACCGGAGAAATGCCGCGATTGAGCAGAGGAATCTTCCAGAATGAACGTGAAGAAGGGCGCTGGCAGCCGATCACGAACTTGCTCGGCTTGCCATCCTTGCCCTCGCAGTCAGCCACGATGGCCGCCATCACCGCACCAACAAAGCCGACGCCCATCACCACCACCACTTCTTTCCCGCTCTCACGGGCGGCCTCGGCCAGCACCTTGACCCGTTCGTACTCTGCCGCATAGTCGGACAGCTCGGGCAATGGGAAGGCCTCCCCTTGCGGCGAAACCGAAATCTTGTTTTGAGTTTGAGACACGATAAATGCTCCTGATGGCGAAAATGATTGAGCAATTGCAGACCAGATGATTATTCCACGCCACGCGGGTCGAAAACATCGAATTCGTCACGGATACAGATGATGGGATGGTGTGCAATGGAAACCCGCCAATAATTTCACCACCAGCGAGCGACGATATTATGGATTTTTAAGCAATATCCATTCAGCCTAACCGGTAAAATTGATGCCGATTTTCTAAACAACAAATTTCCAGGGGGAACACATGAACCGAATTGGCTTGGCCACCATCCTCGTCGCGCTGGCTCTGGGCGTCTGTACCGATTCAAGCGCCAAGGGGCGCGGTCGCTCGTCGCACAGCTCAGGCGACTCCCATTCAAACCATGCCAGCGAAACGCACGCCAGTGAAAGCGGCAGTGGCAGCGGCTTCGTCCGAAACACGGTTTCGCGTTCGGGGCGCTCCAACGATGAATCGGCATCCGCCGGCACTTCTTCGGCCACCGGCAATTCAGCGACGGTCGAAGACGACGAAAACCTTCGCCGCATACGCAAGGAAAAAGAAGCGGCGCGTGCCAAGAGAGATGCCGAAGTCCTGGCTGCCAGAAAGCTGCAGCAAACAGCCGATGAAGAAAAGCGCCGCCAGCAGGCCGAGCAAGCGGCCATCGCCGCAGCTGATGAGAATAAACGCCGCGACGCTGAGGCCAAGGTGAAGAATCGGGAACTCGCCATGCTTGATCGTCAGAAACGCCAAGCCGCCTGGGAAGCTCGCTGTGACATCAAGCCTGTCATGAGTGACGAGGAAATCGCCATCTGCAAGGAAGTCAGGAGCAGACCAGCTCCTTGATCAACTGGAATTGCTGCCCCGGAGAGTAATTTCTTCCTTCAGGGCAGCAACCTGTTTCGGTCATTACAGGCCCCGGAAACATCACCGGCCCACCTTGTCGGAGCGGCTATAATCCAAGCCCCGCAACGCCGCTCGCCTCTTAGTGTCCGCTTCCAAGTCCCTGCTTTCCCTCCCCGCCATACCCAAGGCTGGCGCCCGTATCGATCTGCCATCGCTGGCCGGGTCCTCCGATGCGCTGGCGCTTGCCGAAATCGCCGTTGGCAATCCCGGCAAACTGCTCGCCGTCATCACCGCCAATGCCGCTGATGCACAGCGCTTGCTCGACGAAATTCCGTGGTTCGGCCCGAATCTGCGCGTCCGCCTGCTGCCGGACTGGGAAACACTGCCATACGACACTTTTTCGCCGCATCAGGATCTCGTTTCCGAGCGGCTGGCCACCTTGTGGGCGGCGACGCAGGGCGATATGGATATCCTGCTCGTGCCGGCCACCACTGCGGTCTATCGGCTGGCGCCGCCGGCCTTCCTGGCCGCCTACACCTTCGCCTTCAAAAAGGGCGAAACGCTCGATGCCGAGAAGTTCCGCAGCCAGGTGACGCTGGCCGGCTATGCGCACGTAACGCAGGTGGTGTCGCCCGGCGAGTACTCGATCCGCGGCGGCTTGATCGACCTCTTCCCGATGGGTTCGCAACTGCCGTACCGGCTCGACCTGTTCGACGACGAGATCGAGAGCATCAAGACCTTCGACGTCGATACCCAGCGCACGGTCTATCCGGTTCCGGAAGTGCGCCTGCTGCCGGCCCGCGAATTCCCGATGGACGACAAGGGACGGACGCATTTCCGCCAGGCCTTCCGCGAGATTTTCGAGGGCGACCCTGCCAAGTCGGGCATCTACAAGGATGTTTCCCAGGGCATTGCCAGCGCCGGCATCGAGTACTACCTGCCGCTGTTCTTCGACGAAACGGCGACGGTTTTCGACTACCTGCCAAAGGATGCAGTGTTCGTCACACACGGCGACGCCCCCGCCGCCATCGCCGCCTTCTGGAATGACACCCGCTCGCGCTACAACATGCTGCAGGGCGACAAGGCCAGACCGCTGCTGCCGCCGGAGCAATTATTCCTGTCCGACGAGGCTTTCTTCACGGCGGCAAAATCCTACGGTCGACTGGTTTTTTCGGCCAAAAATGAAAACGCTGCTTCGTCCACGCTGCCCGACATTTCGGTCGATCGCCGTGCCGAAGACCCGCTTGGCAAACTGAAGAACCATCTGGCCAGCTTCAAGGGCCGCGTGCTGTTGCTCGCCGAATCGGCCGGCCGCCGCGAAACGCTGGCCACCATGCTGACCGAACACGGCCTGAAGCCCGCTGCCAGCACCGACTTTACCGGTTTCGCGGCCACCGATGCGCCGCTGGCGCTGGGCGTCGGCCCGCTGCATGGCGGCTTCGCCCTGCCCAATCTGGCCTTCATCACCGAAACCGAACTCTATGCCGGCGCCCCGCGCCGCACCCGCCGCGAAGCCGCGCGCAAGGCCAGTTTCGACAACTGGCTGAAGGACCTGACCGAACTCAAGGTCGGCGACCCGGTGGTCCATGAGAGCCACGGCATCGGCCGCTACCGTGGCCTGATCCGCATGGACCTCGGCACCGGCGAGCAGGAATTCCTCGAACTGCACTACGCCAACGAGGCCAAGCTCTTCGTGCCGGTGGCGCAACTGCACGTGATTTCGCGCTATTCCGGCGCCGAGCCGGAAGCTGCACCGCTACACACGCTCGGTTCCGGGCAGTGGGAAAAGGCCAAGCGCAAGGCCGCCGAACAGGCGCGCGACACCGCCGCCGAACTGCTGACCCTGTACGCCGCCCGCGCCGCCCGCCAGGGCCACGCCTTCGAATTCCAGGAAAACGACTACGAAGCCTTCGCCGACGGCTTCGGCTTCGAGGAAACCAACGATCAGGCGCAGGCGATTGCCGCGGTGATCGAGGACATGCGTTCCGGCAAGCCGATGGACCGGCTGGTCTGCGGCGACGTCGGCTTCGGCAAGACCGAGGTCGCACTGCGTGCTGCCTTCTGCGCCGTGGCCGGCGGCAAGCAGGTCGCCGTGCTGTGCCCGACCACCCTGCTCTGCGAACAGCATTACCAAACCTTCGTCGACCGCTTCGCCGAATGGCCAGTCAAGATCGCCGAAATCTCCCGCTTCAAGACCGCCAAGGAATCGGCGCAGGCCTTGCAGGAGCTGGCCGAAGGCAAGATCGACATCATCATCGGCACGCACAAGCTGATCGGCAAGGACGTCAAGTTCCAGCGCCTCGGCCTGGTCGTCATCGACGAGGAACACCGTTTCGGCGTGCGCCAGAAGGAAACCCTGAAGGCCATGCGCGCCGAGGTCGATGTGCTGACGCTGACCGCGACACCGATCCCGCGCACGCTGGCGATGTCGATGGAAGGCCTGCGCGATTTCTCGGTGATCGCCACCGCACCGCAGAAACGCCTGGCCATCAAGACCTTCGTTTCCAAATTCTCCGACGGCATCATCCGCGAAGCCGTGCTGCGCGAACTGAAGCGTGGCGGCCAGGTGTATTTCCTGCACAACGAGGTCGACACCATCGAGAATATGCGGGAAAAGCTGGAAAAGCTGGTGCCGGAAGCGCGCATCGTCATCGGCCATGGTCAGATGAACGAGCGCGAGCTGGAACGCGTGATGCGCGACTTCACCGGCCAGCGCGCCAATGTGCTGCTATGCACGACCATCATTGAAACCGGCATCGACAACCCGCACGCCAACACCATCCTGATCAACCGTTCCGAAAAGTTCGGCCTCGCCCAACTGCACCAGCTGCGCGGCCGCGTAGGACGTTCGCACCACCAGGCCTACGCCTATCTGCTGGTCCAGGACGAAAAGGCGATGACCAAGCAGGCCAAGCAACGGCTGGAAGCCATCCAGATGTCCGAGGAACTCGGCTCCGGCTTCTTTCTGGCCATGCATGATCTGGAAATCCGCGGTGCCGGCGAGGTGCTCGGCGACAACCAGTCAGGCGAGATGCAGGAAGTCGGCTTCAACCTGTTCACCGAAATGCTCAACCGTGCTGTTGCTCATTTGAAACAGGGCAAGGCCATCGACACTGTCGACCTGACCCAGCCGCTGGGCATTTCGACCGAAATCAACCTGCGCACCCCCGCCCTGCTACCGGATGCCTACTGTCCAGACGTTCATGAACGTCTGACGCTGTACAAGCGCCTGGCCAACTGCGAAAGCGCCGAGGAAATCGATACGTTGCAGGAAGAACTGATCGACCGCTTCGGCGAACTGCCACTACAAGGCCAGTCGCTACTCGCCACGCACCGGCTGCGCATCCTGGTCAAACCGCTTTGCATACAGAAGCTGGATGCATCGACAGATCAGATAACGCTGCAGTTCGGGCCGGAATTCGCCAAGAACCCGCCTATTGAGCCGACCAAGATTATTCATTTGATCCAGAACAACCGCAGCTATAAGTTGTCTGGACAGGATAAAATTTCCCTTTTACGTCACTGCCCGACCCTGAATGACAAAGTCGCTGCAGTGAAGGACATGATTCGTGAGCTGACCAAATGACGACCAAGAACACCGAAAACCTGAACGTAGCCTCTTTCGATGCCATGCCGACGCCGGAAGAAATTCACGCTCGCCTGCCGATCAGCGAAAAAGCCACCAAGACCATCACGCACGGCCGCACCCTGCTGCGCAAGATTCTCGACCGCAAGGATCATCGCCTGTTCGTCGTCGTTGGCCCATGCTCCATCCACGATCCGGTTGCCGGCATGGATTACGCCCGTCGCCTGCACGCCCTGCAGGCCGAAGTCGGCGATACGCTGCAACTGATCATGCGCGTCTACTTCGAAAAGCCGCGCACCACCGTCGGCTGGAAGGGCTATATCAACGATCCGTTCATGGACGACAGCTTCCGCGTCGATATCGGCATGGAAAAGGCCCGCCAGTTCCTCCTCGATATCGCCGAGCTTGGCCTGCCGACTGGCACAGAGGCGCTCGACCCGATTTCGCCGCAATATTATGGCGACCTGATTACATGGACAGCCATCGGCGCCCGCACGACCGAATCGCAGACCCACCGCGAAATGTCTTCCGGGCTCTCGACCCCGGTTGGCTTCAAGAATGCCACCAATGGCGACCTCTCGGTGGCCGTCAACGCCATCCTGTCTGCCTCGCGTCCGCACTCTTTCCTCGGCATCAACAGCGCCGGCAAGGTTGCGGTCGTCCGTACCAAGGGTAACGGCTACGGCCATGTCGTGCTGCGTGGCGGTGATGGCCGCCCGAATTACGACACCGTGTCGGTTTCCATTGCCGAACAGGCCATGGTCAAGGCCAAGCTGCCGGCCAATATCGTCGTCGATTGCTCGCACGCCAACAGCTCCAAGAAACCGGAACTGCAGCCGCTGGTCATGGCTGACGTGGTCAATCAGATTCGCCTCGGCAACAAATCGTTGATCGGTGTCATGATCGAATCCAACATCGAAGCTGGCAACCAACCGATCCCGGCCGATCTGAGCCAGCTCAAGTACGGCTGTTCGGTGACCGATGGCTGCGTGGCCTGGGATACCACCGAAAAGATGATCCGCGACGCCGCCGTGCTGCTGCGCGACGTGCTGCCGGAACGCCTTGCCTGATTCAGGGCGCCAGCCCGGTTAGCCTCGGAGAGCATTTCTCATGCCCTTGATTCAGCCTTTTCGCGGCCTGCGCCCGGCTGAAGGGCGCGCTGAAGAAGTCGCCGCTCCGCCTTACGATGTGCTGTCAAGCAGCGAAGCACGCGAGCGGGCTACTGCTCAGCAGCTGAGTTTCCTGCATATCTCGAAGGCCGAGATCGACCTGCCGGTGGATACTGATCCCTATGCCGCGGCGGTCTACGCCAAATCGGCAGAAAACTTTCAGCGTCTGATCGCCCATGGCATCCTGATCCGTGATGCAGCGCCGTGCTATTACGCTTATCGACTGACCATGGGCGACCATGAGCAAACCGGTATCGTTGCGGTGGCCTCGGTCGCCGACTACAACAGCAACCGCATCCGGAAACACGAATTCACCCGTCCCGACAAGGAAGACGATCGTGTTCGCCAGATCGAAGCCCTCTCCGCTCAGACCGGGCCGGTGCTGCTGGCCTATCCAGACTCGGCTCGCGCCGATGCGTTGATCTCCAGCGCTACGGACAAGCCGCCCATCGCCGAAGCAAGCTTCGATGGCGTGCGCCACACGGTCTGGCTGATTGACGATGCCGACATCATCGCCGGGTTGAACGCGACGTTCGATGCCATGCCCAACCTCTACATTGCCGACGGCCATCACCGATCGGCGGCTGCCTCGCGCGTTGCAGCTGCCCATGCCGGCACGGCGGGTGCCGGCTATTTCCTGTCGGTCATCTTTCCGGCACACCAGATGCGCATCATGGACTACAACCGTGTCGTCCGCGACCTCAATGGCTTGTCTCCCGACGATTTCCTGGACAGCGTGGGCAAGCGTTTTTCCATCTGCCCGGCAGCTAGCCGTGTGCGTCCGGAAAAACCCGGGGTGATCGGTATGTATTTGTCCGGGCGCTGGTATCGACTGGAAATCGACCCAACGCTGATTCCCGTCGATGACCCGGTACGCCGGCTAGATGTCAGCCTGCTCTCGGAACAGTTGCTGGCCCCTATCCTTGGCATTGGCGATCTGCGCCGTGACAAGCGCATCGATTTCGTCGGCGGCATCCGCGGTCTGACCGAACTGGAACAGCGCGTCGATAGTGGTGAGATGGCGGTTGCCTTCGCCATGCACGCAACACAAATGAGTGACCTGATGGCCGTAGCTGACTCCGGCCAGGTCATGCCCCCAAAATCCACCTGGTTCGAGCCGAAACTGGCTGACGGCCTGGTTTCACATATCATCGACTGATGGACCTGATCATCCACGGCGGCAGCTTGCCGACCTTTCTGCTCGAACGCCTGGTTGCCGCGACTGGCGCCGCCCGGGTTGAACCCCGCCCACCTCAGGTGGTTCGCCTTCGTAACGCCGAGCGTACCGCCGAATTCAATGCGCTGATTCCGTTGATCGAGGCCGAACACCTCGAATGGGCCTTCTATCCCGCCGGTCGAAAACTCTCCGATTTCGGCCTGATTGCCTTCGACATGGACTCGACGCTGATTACCATCGAGTGCATTGACGAGTTGGCGGATTTCGCCAGCAAGAAAGCGGAGGTATCGGAAATCACCGAATCCGCCATGCGCGGCGAAATCGACTACCGCGAAAGCCTGCGCCGCCGTCTGGCCTTGCTGGCCGGGCTCGATGCCCGCGTGCTGGCCCGTGTGTTTGGCGAACGCCTGCTGCTCTCGCCAGGTGCCCGCGAACTGCTGGAAGCGGCACAGAACGCTGGTTTGCGGACGGCCATCCTGTCTGGCGGCTTCACTTATTTCACCGAACGCCTGCGCATCGAACTCGGCTTCGATTTCGCCACCTCGAACGAACTGGAAATCTCCGGTGGCAAGCTGACTGGCCGCGTCGTTGGCGACATCGTCGATGCTGCCGCCAAGGCCCATCACCTCGCCCGCCTGACCGACGAACTGGGGCTGAAGAAGGAACAGGTCATTGCCTGCGGTGACGGTGCCAATGACTTGATGATGATGGCCCAGTCAGGGCTATCGGTGGCTTTCCACGCCAAACCGGCAACACGGGCTCAAGCTGATGTGGCAATCAACTTTGGCGGTTTGGATTCCATGCTCAATCTGTTCGATTGAGTAGTAGCTGGTCAGGTCTTCCTGACCAGCTGTTTGGCAAAAGCCACGTCGTTCTTGGTCATGCGAGGTGCGACTTGCGGCCCGGTGGCATTGACCAGCCGCACAAAATCATCAAGCGGCAGCGCTTCGGCAACATCCTTGTCACCACTTTCCAGTCGCTCGCGCAGAACAAACTGGCCATCGCCGGTCATCACCATCAGATAGCGACGGCCTTCGCTGCGTTGATTCAGGCGGGAGACTGCTGCCGTGGCACGGGTTGAGCGCATCGGCTTACTTGTATTTTTTGAAGACGGCTTTGGCGTCGAGGTGCGCCCGGTCCAGCGTGCAAATCGACGGGTTGTCGTCATGGTCGCTGAAAAAATCGTCAGCCTGGGCGCGCATCACCATCTTGATCGCCTTCTGCTCGGTAACATCATATTTTTCGAAGATCAGCGTGGTTACTTCGTCAAGGTGTTCTTCGTAGGTCATTTTGAGTCAAATTCGGTGGAAATATAGAGTGCTTCGACCTTTTCCCTCGCCCACGGGGTGCGGCGCAGGAACTTGAGGCTGGAAGCGATGCTCGGGTCGAGATTGAAACAGCGAATTTCGATGATCTGCCCCAGCTCGGACCAGCCGTAATAGTCGACCAATCGGGTCAGGATGGCTTCCAGGGTCAGGCCATGTAGCGGGTTGTTGGCTTGTTTTTCGGACATGGAATCAGCTAGGTATCGTTAGTTCAGGGTCAGAGAGGCGTATAGAACAGCACTCGCTCGCGCTGGCAATCGCTATCACCCATTTCGAACACCCGGCAGTTATCCGGCCGGCGCTCGTAGATTGTACAGCGCATGCTGTCACGATCCAGTGCAGCGCACCAGCCATCGTCCAGCCGGCGCATGACCCAGCCGCCCCAGTCGTCCTGGGTGGAAAAGCGGCGCGGTACATCGTCGCCCTCCATCAGCATCACCTCCAGCTGGCAGCAGCACGCCGAACAGTTTTCGCAGGTGATGTCTTCCGGTGCTTCCGGAAAAACGACCGGGATCGACCTAGCCATCTCAGTGCAAGTCGATTGCGTGCTGCTTGAGCAGATCGAGCGGGATGATTTCAAGGGCGGCCTGATTGGTCGAATTCAGGGAGACTTTCGGTGCCTTGCCGGCGCGCCAGGCTTCGACCCAACGGGCAGCACAAAGACACCAGCGTTGCCCCGCCCTCAAGCCGGGAAAATCAAACTCGGGACGTGGTGTCGACAGGTCGTTGCCGGCCCCCTTCGAATAGGTGAGAAACTCGTCGGTTAGAACCACACAGACGGTATGGCTGCCGAAATCGTCTTCCGAAGTATTGCAGCAACCATCACGGAAAAATCCGGTCACTGGCTCGTCGCTGCAGGTCAGTAGCGGACCTCCAAGCACGTTGAGCTGACTGCCACGCCCCGGGAGATCACGCGATTTCATGGCTGCTTCAGGCGACCTCGTCGATCCAGGCTTGCTGGATGGCTTCGAGAATCTTTTCGCCGCAATGCTTGGGGTCATCGTTGAAATCGGGCAAGGCCATCACCCAGTCACGCAGATCGACAAAGTTGATTTTCAGCGGATCCTTGTCCGGATGGGCATCGCTCAACTCAATGGCGATGTCGTTGATGTCGGTCCATTTCATTTCCGGTGGCCCTCCTTCGCCATGTTGATGCTGTATTTCGGGATTTCAACGGTCAGCGGCGTATCGCCGACGATCGCCTGGCAGCCCAATCGGGAATTGGGTTCCAGCCCCCAGGCCTTGTCCAGCAAGTCTTCCTCGATGTCCTCGGCGGCTTCCAGCGAATTGAAACCTTCACGCACGATGACGTGGCAGGTCGTACAGGCGCAGGACATCTCGCAGGCATGGTCGAGTTCGATCTCATTGGCCAGCAGATTTTCACAGATCGATTTGCCGACTTCGGCCTCGATCACCGCACCATCCGGGCACAGCTCGACGTGCGGCAGCACGATAATTTGCGTCATGCCTTTTCTCCCTCTTCTCCAACCTTGATGTCGTTGACCTTGCGGCCCGACAACACTTTCTTGATGCTTTGGTCCATGCGGCGATGGGCGAAGGCCTGGGTTTCAAAGCCGAGGTCATCCATTGCGATATTGATCAGGCGGCGATTTTCTCCGGCCATGGTCTCGGCAAGCTTGGCGATTGTTGCCTTGATCTTGGCAGTTTCCGCTTCGTTGAGCAGATGCGGGTCTTCAGCCAGCGCCGCCTCGGTCGCCTCGATCATGCGCTGCGCCTCGACTTGAGCTTCCTTCAGCGCACGGGTCATGGCGTCGTCCTTGGCATGCTCCATCGAATCCTTGAGCATGCCGGCGATCTCGTCATCCGACAAACCATAAGATGGTTTGACGGTAATGCTGGATTCGACGCCAGTTGTCTGTTCGCGAGCCGTTACCGACAGCAGGCCATCCGCATCGACCTGAAAGGTGACGCGAATACGTGCCGCCCCTGCCACCATCGGCGGAATGCCACGCAGTTCGAAGCGGGCGAGCGAACGGCAGTCAGAGATCATTTCACGCTCACCTTGGACGACATGAATGGCCATTGCGGTCTGACCGTCCTTGAAGGTAGTGAACTCCTGGGCGCGCGCCGTCGGGATCGTAGAATTGCGCGGAATGACCTTTTCGGTCAGACCACCCATGGTTTCGAGGCCGAGCGACAGCGGAATGACATCAAGCAGCAGCCAGTCATCCCGGCCGGTCTTGTTGCCAGCCAGCAGGTTGGCCTGGGTGGCAGCGCCGAGGGCGACGACCTTGTCCGGGTCGAGATTGGTCAGCGGTTCCTGGCGGAAAAAATCGCCAACCGCCTTCTGTACCTGCGGCATGCGCGTCGCGCCGCCCACCATCACGACACCCTTGATGTCCTCAGCGCGCAGGCCTGCATCGCGCAATGCTTTCTTGACCGGCTGCATGGTCTTGGAAATCAGCGTCTGCGCGATGTTGGCGAAGGTGGCGACGTCGAGCTTGACCTCGACGTTCTCACCCGAAGCCAGACGCAGTGAAATCGGGGCTTCCGGGTTGTTGGTCAGGAATTCCTTGGCTTCGCGGCAACGCATCATCAGGCGACGTGCGTCTTCCGGGGAGAGCAGCTGCAGTTTTGCCTGCTCGATGACCCAGCAGTAGATACGGTGGTCGAAGTCGTCGCCACCCAAGGCAGAATCGCCGCCGGTGGACATGACCTCGAAAACGCCCTTGGTCAGCTTGAGAATGGAAATATCAAAGGTACCGCCGCCGAGGTCATAAACGGCGTAGACGCCCTCGGCGCCGTTATCCAGCCCATAGGCGATGGCGGCAGCCGTCGGCTCGTTGAGAAGGCGCAGCACATTGAGGCCGGCCAGACGAGCGGCATCCTTGGTTGCTTGCCGCTGGGCATCGTCGAAATAGGCCGGTACGGTAATCACGGCCCCGACCAGATCGCCTCCAAGACCCGCTTCAGCTCTAGCTTTCAGCGTTTTCAGGATTTCTGCCGAGATTTCAACCGGGCTCTTGATGCCGGCATGGGTCTTCAGCTTGACCATGCCCGGCGACTCAACGAAGTCATAAGGCATTGACTCGACATGAGCGATGTCCTTGGTGCCACGCCCCATGAAGCGCTTGACCGAAACGATGGTGTTCTTGGGATCGACCGCCTGGTTCTTCTGGGCGTCGTAGCCGACTTCGGTCGTGCCGTCGGCGTGGTAGCGGACGACAGAAGGCAGTAGCGGACGGCCCTGATCATCATTCAGGCAGACGGCAATGCCGCTGCGCACGGTGGCGACCAGCGAATTGGTGGTACCCAGGTCGATGCCGATGGCGAGCTTGTGCTCGTGCGGTGCCGCCGATTCGCCCGGTTCGGCGATTTGAAACAGAGCCATTATTTATTCTTCCAGCGACGCCAGCGCGTCGTCGATTTCGTACAGGAGTTTTTCCAGAAACATCAAGCGGCGCACGCGATCGGTAGCCTGGGCATAGTCACTTGCATCATCCAGCAACTCGGCGAGTTCATCGTAACGACTTTTGATGTCGCCACGCAGCCGGTTGTGCAGACGCTCAAGTTCATGATGATCGCCACCATTGCGGGCTTCCATCACCGCTTCACGCCATTCCATTTGTTCCATCAGGAAGTCGGCCGGCATCGCAGTGTTGTTCTCCGCCTGGATGTCGTGGCCAGCCAGATGCAGGATGTACTTGGCACGCTCCAGCGGCTTTTTCAGCGCCAGGTAGGCCTCGTTGGCATGGGTTGCCCATTGCATGGATAGACGGCGCTCCGCTTCGCCGGCATTGGCAAAGCGATCCGGATGGACCTGAGCCTGAATGTCACGATAGCGGGAATCGAGATCTGACAGATCAAGCCGGAATGCCGGCTTGATCCCGAACAGCACAAAGTGATCGGCTTTGAAATCCATCAGACGTTGAACGATTCGCCGCAGCCGCACTGATCCTTGACGTTCGGATTATTGAACTTGAAGCCTTCGTTCAAGCCTTCGCGGGCAAAATCGAGCTCCATCCCTTCAAGGTAAGGCAGGCTCTTCGCATCGACGATGACTTTGACGCCATTTTGCTCGAAGACCATATCGTCAGGATTCACCTCGTCGACAAATTCCAGCTTGTACGCCATGCCGGAACAGCCGCTTGTCCGCACACCGAGGCGCAGTCCGATACCCTTGCCCCGCTTGGTCAGGAAGTTGGCGACGTGCTTTGCCGCCGAGTCGCTCAAGGTGACGCCCATGCTTATTCTCCGTGCTTCTTCTTGTAATCCGCCACAGCTGCCTTGATGGCATCCTCGGCCAGGATCGAACAGTGAATTTTAACCGGCGGCAGAGCCAGTTCCTCAGCAATTTCAGTGTTTTTAATGGCCAAAGCCTGGTCGACGGTCTTGCCCTTGACCCATTCTGTGACCAGCGACGACGACGCAATCGCCGAACCGCAGCCATAGGTCTTGAACTTGGCATCTTCAATTACGCCAGACTTGTTCACCTTGATCTGAAGCTTCATCACGTCGCCGCAGGCCGGGGCGCCCACCATGCCGGTACCGACGCCGTCGTCTTCCTTGCCGAAGGAACCGACATTACGCGGATTCTCATAGTGATCAATGACTTTTACGCTATAGCTCATGTTAATTCTCCATTAATTCCGGGGGTGTTTCTCAATCGTTCTTGTTAGTGCGCTGCCCACTGAACGGTGCTCAGATCGATGCCGTCCTTGTACATTTCCCATAGCGGCGAAAGCTCACGTAGCTTGCCAACTTTCAGATGCAACAACTTGATTGCATATTCTATTTCCTCTTCCGTCGTGAAGCGACCAATGCTGAAGCGGATGGAACTGTGCGCCAATTCATCATCGCGCCCCAAGGCACGCAGCACGTAGGAAGGCTCGAGGCTGGCCGAGGTACAGGCCGAGCCGGATGAAACTGCCAGATCCTTGATCGCCATGATCATCGACTCACCCTCAACATAAGCAAAGCTGATATTGAGATTGTGCGCCACACGCTGCGTCAGGTCACCATTGACGAAAGTGGCCTCGATATCCTGCAAGCCCTTCAGCAACTTCTCGCGCAGCGCGCCAACGCGCTTGTTCTCTTCAGCCATTTCTTCCTTGGCCAAACGGAAGCACTCGCCCATACCGACGATCTGATGCGTCGGCAAGGTGCCAGAGCGGAAACCGCGTTCATGACCACCACCGTGCATCTGTGCTTCGAGACGAATACGCGGCTTGCGGCGGACGTACAGCGCGCCAATGCCCTTCGGGCCGTAAGTCTTGTGAGCACAGAAGCTCATCAGATCGACCTTGAGCTTGCTCAGGTCGATATCTACCTTGCCCGTAGCCTGTGCGGCATCGACATGAAAGATGATGCCCTTCTCGCGACAGATTTCACCGAGTTCGGCGATCGGCTGGATGACGCCAACTTCATTATTGACGAACATCACCGAGGCAAGCACGGTATCGGGACGAATGGCGGCTTTGAAAACCTCCAGATCAAGCAGGCCATCTTCCTTGACATCCAGATAGGTTGCCTCGAAGCCTTGGCGCTCCATTTCGCGTACGGTATCGAGTACGGCCTTGTGCTCGGTCTTGACCGTGATGATGTGCTTGCCCTTGGTGCCAGCGTAGAAATTGGCAGCGCCCTTGATGGCGAGGTTGTTGGACTCGGTGGCACCGGAAGTCCAGACGATTTCCTTGGGATCGGCATTGACCAGCGCCGCGACCCGCTCGCGCGCCTCCTCGACTGCGGCATCGGCCACCCAGCCAAAGCTGTGCGAACGCGACGCCGGATTGCCGAAATGCTCGCAGAGGTAGGGAATCATTTTCTCGGCGACACGGGGGTCGACCGGGGTGGTTGCCGAATAATCAAGGTAAATGGGGAGTTTCATCGTCATTCTCGCTAAGTCGGGTTGTTCAGACAGCCATCGCTGTCAGTCCTTGCAGGCGTCCGACTGTAGCCCACAAGGCGTTGATGAATTGTTCAATTTCTGCTTCGGTATTACCTGCCCCGAGGCTGACACGTATTGCCCCACGGGCGATTTCCGGCGCCACACCCATCGCCCGCAGTACATGCGATGGTTCCGGATTGGCACTGGAACACGCCGCACCGCTGGCCACGGCAAATCCTTCGCGGTCCAGCTTGCCGACCAGCGTTTCGCCATCGATATCCGGAAAGGCGAAATAGCTGGTGTTTGGCAAACGCATCGCATCTGTCGCAAAGACCCGGGCACCCAAACCAGCCAGCCCGGCCTCCAGCTTCGCCTGCATAGCCCGCAAGCGAGCCGACAGTTCGGCAACACGATTCGCCGCAAGTTCCGCAGCCACGCCAAATCCGACGATGGCCGGCACGTTTTCAGTGCCTGAACGCAATCCTCGCTCATGCCCGCCACCAGCAATCAGTGGCTGAAGTTCGATGCGCTTGTTGATAATCAGCGCTGCCGCGCCTTTCGGGCCGTTGGCCTTGTGGGCGGACAGCGTCATCGCATGTACGCCTGCCAGATTGAGGGCTCGAAAGTCGAGATCCAGCTTGCCAAGTGCCTGCACGGCATCAGTGTGAAACCAGCTACCAGCGCTCTTGGCAAGATTTGCCAGCACGGGAATGTCTTGCACGATACCGGTTTCGTTGTTGGCAAGCATCACCGAAACCAGTTTTGGCCTGAGCAACATGGCTTCGGAAAAATCTTCGGTTTTCACGCGTCCGGCACGATCAACCGCGAGATGCCGAACCTGCCAGCCCTGCTTCGCCAGCTGTTCAGCCGGCTTGAGTACACAAGGATGTTCTACCGCGCTAACAGCCAGCGCGCCCGGCTTCAGGCAGGCAGCTGCCCCTTTCAGAAAGAGGTTATTGGTCTCACTGCCACCACTGGTAAAAACCACTTCCGTCGGATGAGCATTGACTGCCGCCGCGACTTTCTGTCTCGCCTCATCAATCGCCTGCCGCGCCTGCCGACCATATTCATGACGACTGGACGCATTGCCATACTGACTTTCCAGCCAAGGCAACATCGCCTCCAGCACCGCAGGATCAAGCGGGGTTGTGGCGTTATGGTCGAGGTAGATGGGGCGAAACATGTTGAAACTCAGACAATGGCCGAAATCTTCTCGCGGCCTGAACGGCCACGCGGTTGCGGGCCAAGGCGACGTTTGTCTTCGAGGGTGACCGTACCACCACCACGCTTTTGCTTTTCGCGCTCGACCAACTGGGCGAGCGTGACAGAAGCCAGGTAATCAAACATTTTGGTATTCAGCGTCGACCACAGGTCATGCGTCATGCAGCGATGTTCGTCATGACAATTCTCACGGCCGCCACACTGCGTGGCATCGAGCTGTTCATCGACGGCCCGGATGATATCGGCCACCGCCACCAGTTCGAGCGGCCGGGCGATACAGTAGCCACCGCCAGGCCCCCGCACGCTGTCAACCAGCTTGTGGCGACGCAATTTGCCGAACAACTGCTCAAGATATGAGAGCGATATCCTCTGGCGCTCACTGATGCTGGCTAGCGCTACCGGCCCGTCTTCGCCACGCATGGCGAGGTCCATCATGGCCGTCACTGCAAAACGTCCTTTGGTCGTCAAACGCATTCCGAACTCCCGCTAATAACCTAGTATTATTGTCAACTATATACAATCCAGACAAAATTAGTCAACTATTTTGCTCAGGTATTTCGGATCGAAGGCATCAGCCTGTTGCACATCCTCGTCGCACTTGACGCCCTGCGCCTCAAGTTCCTTGACCAACGAGGCAAGACGACGATCTGTTTCCGAGGCGTGATCAAGCAGTGCGTGAATGGCTTTGGCCAGCGGATCATCCTGATCACGGGCAACAGCATAGGCGGAGAAGCCGAGTTTCTCGGCCTGAGCTTCACGTTCGCGACTTTGCCGATCGATGATCCGGGCGGGATTGCCGACAGCGGTCGCGCCTTCCGGAACCGGTTTGGTCACCACCGCATTCGAGCCGACCTTGGCACCGGTACTGATTGTGATCGGTCCAAGCACCTTGGCCCCAGCACCAATGACCACGCCGTTTTCAAGTGTTGGATGGCGCTTACCCTTGTTCCAGGAAGTGCCACCAAGGGTCACACCATGGTAGAGGGTGACGTCATCACAAATCACCGCAGTTTCGCCGATGACGACGCCCATGCCGTGATCGATGAAAAAGCGGCGACCAATCGTGGCACCGGGGTGAATCTCAATGCCTGTCAGCATGCGCGACAGGTGTGCCGTAAATCGCGCCAGCCAGCGCAAGCGGTGGCCCCATAGCCAGTGGGCGAGACGATGCATGATCAGGGCGTGGATGCCCGGGTAGCAGGTGAGTACCTCCCAGGATGAGCGGGCCGCCGGATCGCGGTCAAAAACCGCACGGATGTCCTCACGCAGATGCCGGAACATGAAGCCTGATCTCCCTAATCAAAGGAGGGCGATTTTAAAATACTCGACTGAATTTGTCAGCTATTTTCCCCGAGGGCAAGCGGCGTGTTCTGTTTATAATCCTTTGCCACTGCTGCGAAAGCCATTCCACCATGCTGCACCGCCCCGTCCTGCTCCTCGCTGCTGCCGTCGTTTTGCTCGGCGGCTGCGCCACAGCGCCGCCCACATCAAAAAATGATGTCCGCGGCGACTATGGCCATACGCAGAAATACCTGTCCTGGCTGATCGACCGCGAAATGGCGCAAAACGAGATCACCGGGATCAGCATCGCACTGGTTGATAACCAACAAGTGATCTGGCAACAGGGTTTTGGTTACTCCGACCTGGAAAACAAAATAACGGCCACACCCGACACCGTCTATCGGGCTGGTTCGATCGCCAAAGTATTTACCGCCGCTGCCGCCATGCAGCTGGCTGAGCAGGGCAAGCTGAACATTGACCGCCCATTGGTGGCTGCCCTGCCTGAATTCTCGATCAAGACCCGTTTTCCGAATGCCGCCCCGGTGACACCGCGCAATATCATGTGTCATCACTCTGGATTGCCGTCGAACTTCCTGCGCGGCCTGTTTGTTCGCGAACCTGACCGTTTTGACTCTGTGGTTGAGGCCATTCACGACGAACATCTCGCCTTTCCGCCCAATTACGTTTTTTCCTATTCGAATCTTGGCATGGCGCTACTTGGCGCCGCCATACAGAAGGTCAGCGGCGAACCGTTCGATACTTACATGGAAAGCCACTTTTTCCAGCCGCTGGGCATGCCCCAGACCAGCTTTGCCCAACGACCGATCGCCAAGGCCTACGATCGCAACAAGGAAACCGAGGTCTTCTCACTGCGCGACATGCCGGCTGCCAATTTGCTAAGCAACGTTGTCGACCTGAGCCAGTTCATGAAAATGCAGTTCTCCGATGGCAAGGTGAGCGATCGGCAAGTTCTATCCGCGACCTCCTTGCACGAGATGGTACGCATCCAGAACAAGGATTTCCCCCTGACCTTCAAGCAATACGTCGGGCTAGGCTGGATGATGAGCGGCATCGACATCCCTGGCGGAGGACCAGTGGCAAGCCACGGCGGATCGCTACCCGACTCGCACAGCATGATGGCCATCTTGCCGGAGCACAAACTGGGCGTCGTCGTTCTTTCAAACTCGGCCACCTCGCATGTTGCCGTTTCAAAAATCGCCACCGAGGCCCTGCGGCTGATGCTGGAAGCCAAGACCGGCATTCGCCAGAATCCTGAACCACCTGTTCGTGCCGCCGAGCGTGCACCGACCCCCGAAGAGTTGCGCCAGTTCGACGGGAGTTTTGACACCATGGTCGGACTAGCCAGAATCAGCACAAAATCCGGCCAGATTGACGTCGACGCCGCCGGCCACCAGTTCCGCTTGGTGCCGCACGAAGATGGTCTGCTGACCATCAAATACAAGGTATTTGGCATGCTGCCGGTGCGCGTTGGTGCCTTCGAGGACATTCACCTGTCAATGGCCAATGTTGATGGACGCCAGATCATCGTAGGCAGGATCGGCGACGAATCATTGATTTTTGGCGAAAAACTGAAACCCTACGTTATTCCCGAGCGTTTCCTGCAGAACCTCGGCCATTACGAGATTGTCGGCAAGATCGACGGCCCCTCACCAGACAGGCTCCTACTCAAGGAAGACCATGGCATGCTGATCGGCGAGGCGCACTTTCCGGAGGTTCCCGACCTGCTCCTGCGCATCGCCTTCAACCCCGTATCAGAATACGAAGTCGTCACCGCCGGCCTCGGCACCAGCCGCGGCGACACACTACGCCTCATCGAATCCGGAGACGATGCCATCCTCGGCTTCTCCGGCATGCAACTCCGCAAAAAACTGAACTGATATGACCATGACCGAACTGCACCAGGAACTCAAAGCTTTCATCATTGAGACGATGAGCCTTGAAGACATCACGCCGGCAGATATTGATGATGATATGCCGCTATTTGCCGATGACGGCCTGGGACTTGATTCGATCGATGCGCTGGAACTGGTACTAGGCCTGAAGAAAAAATACGGGGTCGTGCTGGAAGCCAGTGACGAAGATGCCAGGAAGCATTTGCGATCAGTCGCGTCTCTTGCTGCATTGATTGAAGGCCACCGCGGAGCGGTTGAAAGTACTTGACCCCAAAAAGAAACGGCACGCGAGCGCGTCAATCACCGTAGTTAGATCAAAATCCATCCAGCAATCCGGAGTTGTCGTTCGAGCAACCGATTAGTCAAACGGAATTTGGCGTTTGACGTTACTTTGCAACCAAGCGCACACTTGCCAGCCACGGCCAACTCAGCCTATCCCCCGACCCAGGTATTCCGATTACCATGACTTCCAAACAATCGTTTTTCCTGTCTTTTGCCGCAGCGCCAATTCGACATAAACCTGAGCAGGCGGCGGGCTGGCTCCGAACAACCTTTCCCGCCCTCCGAATTGCCTACACGGCACCTGCGATACGAAACGCAGGCACAGCGGAGGAAATCGGAACTTTGGCCCACGGTGAACACCAGGGGCATGACGCGAGGACTCACCTCGCTGCTCGCCCGGCGCTGTTGCCAAGGGTTTTGGTTGCGCTTGCCATGGCTCTTGCCGCTCCAACCGTCTGTTGGCCAGCCACCACCCCTAAAGCCTCGCAGTATTACGAGGATGCGCTGGTCCGCTACGAAAAAAAGGACTTGGCCGGCGCAATCATCCAGGTAAAGAACGCCCTGCAGATCGACAATGCCATGCTGCAGGGGCATTTGTTGCTTGGCCGTGCCTTGTTGCAGAACAGCGAACTGGCTGCCGCAGAGGTCGCACTTTTGGAAGCCCTGCGACTCGGCGTTAACCGGGCTGAGGTGGCGCCCCAACTGGCTCAGGTCTATTTGGGGCAAGGCAAGCACAAGCAAATCTTCGAGCAGCCCGAGGTGCGCCTAGAGGGGTTGCCGACTGATGTAAGAATGCGCATGCTGCTGTTACGATCAGTTGCTAGTTCGGACTTGGGTGACCCACGCGAGGCCATGCGCGCAGTTGAGGAGGCACGCGCCATTGATCCAAAAACTGCCGACTCGTGGATAGCCGAGGTGCCGATCCGCATTCGCAATCGGCAGTTTCCGGCTGCGAATGCGGCTGCAGAACGAGCGTTGTCACTGGCGCCAGATGCTCCCGAGGCTTGGTACCAAAAAGCGACGGTACATCATGTAACCGGGGATATTCCACAGGCGTTGGCCGCATACGATCGAGTGCTCAAGGAAAACCCGGACCATATCGAAGCTCGCATCGCCCGAGCCGGTGTTTATATTGACCAGGGGCGTTTTGCGGAAGCCGCTGCCGACGTTGAAGAGTTGCGCCGCGTTTCTCCAAAGGAGCCTCGCGCAGCGTATTTGCGAGCGTTGCTGGCTGAGCGCGACAACCGCCCCGAGGAAGTCAAAAAAGCCCTGGGTGAGGTGACGGCACTGATCGACCCAGTGCCGCTTGATTTCATCCGCTACCGCCCGCAATTCCTGATGCTGAACGGTTTGGCGCACTTCGGGCTGAATCAGAATGAAAAGGCACGGGAATATCTGGAAGCATTTCAGCGCTTCCAAGGCAACACTGCCGCAGCCAAACTATTGGCACAACTCTACCTGAACGATGGACGCACCGACCGCGCCATCGAGGTTCTCGAGGCGTATCTCAAAGTCCAGTCCGCCGATGGACAGGCGATGATACTTCTGGGGACTGCATTGATGGAGAGGGGACAGAACGCGAGGGCCATCTCCCTGATGCGACAGGCCCTGCAAACTCGCGATGCGCCGGAGTTTCGCACCCTGCTGGGCTTGAATCTCATCCGTACTGGTCAGGCGGCGGGCGGTGTGGCGGAACTTGAAGCCGCCTGGACGAAAAACCGTACTCAAACACAGGCGGGAACGGCGCTGGTCAGCCTCTATCTGCAAGTCGGGCAGGCAAAAAAAGCGATTGAGGTCGCCGAAAGTCTGGTCAAGCAACAGCCTGCGAACGCCCTGTTTCACAACCTGCTTGGCGTGGCGAAGCGCCAGGCGGGTGACCGCGCGGGGGCAAAGGTGGCGTTTGAACAAGCCACCAAGCTCGATGGTGCGTTCGTCGCACCCAAGCTCAACTTGGCCCGAATCGAAATCGCTGACAAGGCATACGACGCTGCCGGTCAGCGCCTCAGCGCGATCCTAAAGGCGAACGAAAAAAACTCCGAAGCACTATTTGAGATGGCCGTTTTGTCGGAGCGCCAAGGAAAAACAAGCGATGCGCTCGGATGGCTAAAGAAGGCGGTTGATCATTCAAGACCCAAGGAAGCTCGTTGGGCATTGGCATTGGCCGACTTTCAGATGCGCCAAGGTCAGCCCGGGCCGGCGCTTGAGGCTGCAAGAATCGCCGCATCAAAGTCGCCTGACAACTTGTCTGTCCTGATGGTTTTGGCACAGGTGCAATTGGCGAATGGCGACCTTGCGGGTGCGAAGAACTCATTGGCCACCGCAACCCGAGTGGCTGATTTCGACCCCAAACGGCAAGTTGCGATAGCGTTGCTGCAGTTGCGGGCAAACAACCTTGACGGGGCAAGCTACAGTCTCGAAAAAGCGTTGTCAGGCCAGCCGGACTTCTTGCCGGCGCAAGCGCTGATGGCGGAGATCGAGTTGCGGCGAGGAGATGTATCAAAGGCGGAGTCTCGTGCCCGAGACATCGTTGCGAAACGGCCTCAACTTGCTATCGGCCACAGTCTGTTAGGCGATATTGCTGTGTCGCGAGGAAATTTGTCAGCAGCTTTGGATGCCTACCGCAAGGCGCATCAGGTCGAACCCTCAACGGACACTTTGCTGCGCCTGAATCGCGCCATGGCTGGCCAAGGTCAAGAAAAACAAGCCCAGCAACTGGCCGAGCAATGGCTGAAGACACATCCAAGGGATCTTCAAGTCATGCGGATCCTGGCTGACGGATATGCTCGCGTCGGTAACTACATGCTAGCCCGCACTGCGTACGAGAAACTTATTAGCGTTTCGCCTGGCGACGGCGCCGTCCTCAATAACCTCGCTAATGTCTTGCAACGCCTGAAGGATCCCTCGGCGCTGAAGGTCGCGGAGGAAGCGGTTGCCAAGAGCCCCGGGAATCCGAACGCCATCGATACCTTGGGCTGGATTCTGTTTCAACAAGGGCAGAGTGATCGCGCCCTGCGACTGCTACGTGATGTTCGCTTACGCCAGCCCGAGAACCCGGTGATCCGCTATCACTTGGCCGCTGTGCTCGCGCAATCGGGCCGAAGAGGCGAAGCACGCGAGGAATTGGAGGCGGCATTAAAGATCGGGCGCAAGTTCGATGAGGTGCATGAAGCCGAAGCCTTGTTAAGCACATTGAAATAATCTTCAGCGTTATTTATCTGTCGGATATCTTTACAGCCAGGGCTCCGATCAAATCGATGCTGTCTATAGTTGATTGAAAATTAAAAACAAATTATTCGGGCACAGGTATTGCTTGATATTGATGAATTCTGAACGGGCCTTGTTAGGTCCGATTAGCCTGACTTAGGAGCACCACCATGAGAATAGCCAAAATGAATCGACTATTGCCAGTGACCGTATCGCTAGGAATAGCCGTAATTAGTACATCCGCCATGGCAGCGACCGATTGGAACTATAGCCTGAGTGGTTCGTGCGATCCTGCAGTTAATAGCGGCACATACGTAGCTCAGTGCAATGTGGCCGCCCCCGATCTGACTATGAGTGGCTGGTCAACAGGAACCGGGACGGTAAGTGCCCCCAGCGCAGGTACTACTTTCGCCGCTGCGAAGATTTACGATTGGGGATCATCCGCCGGCTTGGGTATTGTGGCGCGTAACGAAGATCCAAACTCGACCGGCCCGCACTCAACGGACAATAAATACGGCACGGATGCATTCTTGCTCAATTTCACCAACAAAGTGGACCTGGAGTCAGTCAAGATTGGCTGGAACGGTACTGACGATTTCAGCGCAGGTTCCGACATCAGTATCCTTGCCTACACCGGCAATACTCCGCCTACATCGCCAACCACGGGATTGAGTGGCTTGACGTTGACGGCACTGACAAGCTCCGGCTGGACCTTGGTCGGAAACTATGGGCAAGTAGGCGGTTTGACGAACAATACTGCGACGATCACCTCCACGGTTACCTCCAGTTGGTGGCTAATCAGCGCTTATAACAGCGGTTATGGCAATGCGGGGTCTTCTTCTGGGTTGGGCATATTAGCTAGTAACGATTATTTCAAACTGCTTTCCGTGGCCGGGAACAATGCACCGCCGCCAAATCAAACCCCTGAACCAGGTTCAATTGCCTTGGCCGGTATTGGGCTATTGGGCTTGTTGGCATCTTGGCGTAGGAAGCCAAAGGCCTGATCATTGCGCTCAGAAGCGACCAAAGAAAGCCCTGCTCTCGCAGGGCTTTTTCGTTTCTGTGCCTGAACCATCCAGACCAATGCATTTCTGGCTTCTACCGGTATGTTTTCAATAAAAATCCCGGCTGGGCCTTTCCAGCCGCCCGAGCCAGGTGCTGAGGTCGACCAGGCGCTTGGCGATCAGGTGCACGACCTCTCCTTCGATCTGCAACTGCCCGAAAACGCCCATCAGGCTGGCGCCGAGCAGTTCCTTGCGCTGTTTTTCGACGAGTTGCGGATGGACGACGACATTGGTCAGCCCGCTTTCGTCTTCCAGGGTGACGAAAACGATGCCGGTCGCGGTGCCTGGTCGCTGGCGGCCGACGACGATGCCGGCGGATCGGATCAGGGCGTGGTGGCCAGCTTTTTTGAGATCGGCTGCAGTAACGAATCGACGTTTGGCTAGCTGTTGGCGCAATAAGGTGAGCGGATGGGCGCGCAGTGTCAGGCCGAGGCTGCGGTAATCGGCAACCAGGTTTTCACCTTCATTCGGCGCGGGCAGTTCGATGTCTGCTTCGAATACAGGGGCACCGTCGAACAAGTCGCCTTGAACGACAGCAGTGCTGGCTGCCCAAGCGGCCTGCCGGCGATGGCCGGCCAAACCTTGTAAGGCGTCAGCCGCTGCGAGCAGATCAAGATCACGCCGTTGCAGGCCTGCCCGCGCGGCCAGATCGGCGACATTCGAGAATGGCTGTTTTTTCTTGACGACTGCAGCAATGCGTTCAGCCACCGCTTTTGAAAAACCGCTGATCTCACGCAGGCCGAAACGCACGGCACCGCTTCCCTCAAGATGGCTATCCCAGTTGCTGGTCGTAACATCAACTGGCAGCACCCTGACGCCGTGGCGGCGAGCGTCCTGAATCAGCATCGACGGCGAGTAAAAACCCATCGGTTGGCTGTTGAGCAGACCGCACAGGAAGGCAGCCGGATGGTGACGCTTGAGCCAAGCCGAGGCGTAGACAAGCAGCGCAAAGCTGGCAGCATGGGACTCGGGAAAGCCGTATTCGCCGAACCCCTGAATCTGGGCAATGATTCGCCTAGCAAAGCTTTCCGGTAGTTTATTGGCGGCCATGCCGGCGAGGAGTTTTTGTTCGAATGGCTCCAGGCCGCCCTTGCGCTTCCAGGCCGCCATTGCCCGGCGTAACTGGTCGGCCTCGCCGGGCGTGAAGTTGGCGGCAACGACAGCCAGTTGCATGACCTGTTCCTGAAAGATCGGTACACCATAGGTGCGCTTGAGCACAGCATCGACGGCTGGCGAAATTTCCTCGATCCGCTCCCTGCCCTGCCGCCGCTTCAGGTAGGGATGCACCATATCGCCCTGAATCGGCCCTGGGCGCACCAGAGCAACTTCGACGACCAGATCGTAGAAACTGCGCGGCTTCAGGCGCGGCAGCATGGCCATCTGGGCGCGCGACTCCACTTGGAAAACACCCATGCTGTCGGCGTGACAGAGCATTTCGTAGGTGGCAGGGTCTTCGGCCGGGATATCCTGCATTCTCAAGGCTCGGCCGGTCGCTTCGCCAACGAGTTGCAGCATCCGGCGAATTGCCGACAGCATGCCGAGAGCCAGGATGTCGACCTTCATCAGCCCCATCGCATCGAGATCGTCCTTGTCCCACTGGATCACGCTGCGCGCCGGCATCGCCGCATTTTCAACCGGTACCAGCCGTGAAAGCGGACCGCGTGAGATAACAAAGCCGCCGACGTGCTGCGTCAGATGGCGGGGAAATCCACGCAGCGCCTCGGCGATGGCCAGCCATTTTTCGACACGCGGTGCATGCGGGTCGAGACCGAGCTCGGCGAAGCGTTCAGGTAACTGCTCGCGCTTGTCCCACCAGGCCAGCGAGGCAGTCAGGGCATTGATCTGGGCAATGCCAAAACCAAGTGCCCGGCCAGCATCGCGCAAAGCCCCCTTGGTCCGGTAGGTAATCAATGCCGCTGCCAGTGCTGCCCGCTCACGGCCGTACTTGGCGTAGATGTACTGAATGACTTCCTCACGCCGTTCATGCTCGAAATCGACATCGATATCCGGCGGTTCGCCACGTTCTTTCGAAACGAAGCGCTCGAACAGCAAGGCCGAACGGGCCGGATCGACTTCGGTCACTCCCAGCGCATAGCAGACTGCCGAATTGGCTGCCGAGCCACGCCCTTGGCAAAGAATATCCTGGCTACGGGCGAAACAGACAATGTCGTAAACCGTCAGAAAATAGGCCTCATAGGCCATTTCGGCGATCAGCCTCAGTTCGTGTTCAATGCGTTCGCGAACGCTGTCGGGGACACCGACTGGATAACGCCGCAGCAAGCCGCGCTCGGTTTCGCTACGCAGCCAGCTGGCCGGTGTTTCACCCGACGGGATGATTTCTTCCGGGTATTCGTAGCGCAGTTCATCGAGTGAAAAATCGCAGCGTGCCGCGATGTTCAAGGTTTCAGACAGCAGCTCTGGCGGATAGAGCCGAGACAGCCGCAGCCGGGAGCGCAAATGGCGCTCGCCATTGGGGAACAGCGCATAGCCAGCCTCGAAAACCGTACTTTTCAGACGCAAGGCCGTCAGTACGTCCTGTACCGGCCGACGGGCCTTGATGTGCATATGGACATCACCAGTCGCGACCAGCGGCAAGCCGCAAGCCTCACCCAAGGCCTGCAAGCCAGCCAGCCTCGCCGAATCATCCGGCCCGGCATGCAACTCGACGGCAATCCAGCACCGACCGGGAAAGCGGCTAGCCAGCCACTCGCCATCCTCGGCCGATGGATTCCCGCCCGGCACCCAGAGCACCAGACAATCAGGCAGCGCACCACTCGGCGAAACGGCCTCCAGATCATTGCGGTGCAGGGTATAGCTGCCCTTCTCCGCGCGCCGTCTAGCCAGCGTGATCAACGCCGAGAGATTGCCGTAACCGTGGCGGTTGCAGGCCAGAAAAACCAGCTTCAGGCTATCGACCGTTGTGATCTCGCTGCCGACAATGAATTTCAGCCCATTTTTCCTGGCCGCCAGATGCGCCCTGACAACACCAGCCAGCGAACACTCATCGGTCAGCGCTAGCGCGCCATAATCCTGAGCCACGGCACGTTCGGCCAGTTCCTCCGGATGCGAAGCACCGCGCAGAAAGCTGAAATTGGAAAGACAGTGGAGTTCTGCATAATCAGGCAGCGACATAAACTCACCGGCTCAGGCGAACAGGCCGTGCAGAAACCAGCCTTGGGCATCGCGGAAGATCCACGCCCACTGTCCAAGCGGATTGCGGGCGACGAAATAGTCGCGGCGGACGTCGCCGGTGGCGCCAGACTCCCCCTCGTCCCACCAGCCGCTTTCCAGGCGCTCGGCACGTGAGAGCAATTTCAAGGGACCGTGCCATTGCGGGCTGCCAGCGGATTCAACCAGTGCCTGCGGCCTGGGCAGCAGCCATAACGGGCGATGCTGGCTGATAGAGAAAGCTGGCGGAAAACTGTATGCCGCATTCGTGTCCACTTCGTGCTGCAACGTAGCACATTCCGGGCGATAGTCAGCAGTTTGGGAAAGCGCCAGCACAGCCCCCTCGCCCAGCCTGGCGCGCAGACGCTCCAGACAGGCCAACGCGCCTTCGCCATCTGGCGCCTGCTCAAACAGATGCGTACTGGCGCCTGGCTTGTCGAGCAGCTCATTTGCCTGCAAGCGCAGTGCCTCGACAGGCGCCTTGAGTTGCAGCCGGGCGAGATGTTCGCGCAACAGCCGCATGAAGCGTCCTTCATCAGCCGATGGCTCGGCAAAACTCAAAACCAGCGGCGTTTGCATCTCATCGTCGTATTTCAAATGCAGCGTACAGCGACGCAGCAGCAATTGCCGGCCATACAGCCAGCCGGCCAGCGATGCGAACAGGCGTTGCCCGGCAAACGCCAGCGCCTCGGCATGTTCGACACGCGCCGGCAACTCGAGGTCGATGGCAAAACTTTCAGGAAAAACGTAAGGTTTCTGCGGATCGGGCAAGTCGCCCCAAGCCCGCAGCAAATCGTCCATTGGCCGATTGCCGATGCGTCGCCTCAATCCGGCACCGGGCAGCTTCCGCAGATCAGCCAGCCGCTTCAGGCCGAACGATTCGAGTCGATCAACTACCTCATCCGACCAGCCATGAATGGCACAAGGCAAGGCCGCCAAGGCTGTCTGCATGTCCGATGTTTCGATATAAATGCCAGCACAGCCCCCGCGCGCCAGCCAGGATGCGCCCAGGGGTGTCAGTGCAACGGTCCAGTTTGTCGAATAGGACTGTTCGGCACAACCGGCCAGCACCGCCTCGACGATCACCTGCACCCCGCCAAACAAACGCAGGCATCCACCAATTTCGAGCAGCAAGACATCCGGCGGTGCCAGGCTGACTGTTGGCGTAAAGCGGCCGGCCCAACAGGCCAGGCTTTCCAGCGCCTTTATTTCCCGGGTTTCGTCTCGTTCAAAAACCGCCAACCCTGGCTGCAGGCCGAGCGCTGTCGATAGTTTCTGCCCTGCGCTGACACCTGCAGCCGTCGCCTCACTATCCCCGACCTGTATCCGCCCACGGGCGACAACGGCACTAGGCGACTGGCGCAGCGGCAAGGCCTCGAGCGGCAACAAGGGAAAGTGCAGGGCTAGCCACAGCACGCGAGCTTCTCCCGGGACGGGGTATGGACAAGGCGAGCGGCCGGGAAACCGGCCTGCCACGCCGCTTGATGATGCGCACCGACAATTCGTTGTCGCTAGCGGCCGGCGCCGGATTCAGCGTCAAGCGCAACGGTGCGGGTGACGGCACTCGTGCGGCTGCAGCGGGACGCCATAAACAGGCAAAAACTGCTCGCCCCTCGGCGGCTACCTGCAAGCGACGCAATGCGCGCGCATCGATACCCGCCTCTGGCCAGGCCAGCACACCGGCAAACCCGCCACTGGCAAGCAATTGCTCGACACACCAAGCCACATTCTTGCCCGCTCGAACGATAACCAGCCGATCCAGTGCCAGCCCGGCCGCCGCCCAGGCCGGCGCGTGCGGTTGCCATGGAGGGGCCACCAGTGCCAGCCAGCCACCTTCGGTCGACAATTTGACCAAGGCCGGCAACAGCAGACTCATTTCCCCGACACTGCTGTGATCAACGAGGATCTCAGTCAGATTTCCGCGTGGCCAGCCACCACCGGGCAACTCGGCATCAAGTTCACCATGGCCGCTGGGAATGGCGGTTTCCGGCAGGGAGGCCAGCGTGTCGCCGCGCCAGACATCGCCTCTGGCCAGCACATCCGCCAAAGCGACCGGCGACGACATGGGGGTCATGACAGCTTGGAAACAGCCCCGCGAATCAGGCCGACGGCAATGCCTTCAATCGCGAAATCGACCTCTTCCGGATCGACGATGATCGGTTCGAAATCAGGGTTTTCGGCAATCAGTCTGATCTGGCCACCGCTTCGCTCCAGACGCTTGACCGTGACCTCCTCATCCAGCCGGGCGACCACAATCTGGCCGTCGCGCGCCTGATTGGTCTTGTGCACAGCCAGCAGATCACCATCGAAGATGCCGACATCGATCATCGATAGACCACGCACCTTGAGCAGGAAGTCTGCCTTTGGTGCGAACAGGCTGGCATCCAGCGCATAGCGGCCCTGCACATTCTCGACAGCAAGAATCGGCGAACCGGCAGCGACACTACCAATCAGCGGCAAACCAAGCTGCTCGACGAGGCGAATGCCTCGCGCCGAACCAGGTTCGAGCACAATGGCACCCTTTTTGGCCAGCGCCTTAAGATGATCTTCCGCTGCATTGGGTGAAGCAAAACCGAAGGCGCTGGAAATTTCCATGCGCGTTGGCGGAGCACCGAGCACTTCCAGCGTACTCTTGATGAAGTCGAGAATTTCCTGCTGACGTGGCGTGAGTTTCATGGCCTGTCTCCGCTAAAAACCAATGACTGTATTTTTGTACAGTAATCGTTTTTTGGCAAGCGGTAAATCAGGCCATGGAATGCGCCTGACCTGATTTACCGGAGCAGTGATCTAGCCATGACAGAGGAGCGATGGATCGCCCATGGCTGTATCTGCCATGCGCTGCAAGTTCTCAATCACGTTGAAACTGGCCCGCTCCATGGCTTCCACATGGCGCAAAACACTGGCTTCATCCCCTGCACTCTTTGCCTCAAGCGCAGCAATGCCTTTCTGGTGAACTTCGATATGCGGCGCTTCGAGTTCTCTATAGCCAGCCAGACGACTGAAGCATTCCTTGCCTTCGCCTTCGTAGTACCACTGACCAAGCCGACAGGCAGTGTGGGAAGCCACTTGGCCGGCCCGCAGGTCAATCAGGCCGAACAAACCCATGTAAATCCTGAATTTGAAGACGAGGTGATCCACCTTTGCCACCTCGATGAAACTCTTCAAGGCGCTACCGGCAATGACCTCTTCCATCTTTCGGGAAAGCCGCATCAGTTGCTGCATATCCTCGGTAGCGCGATTACCCCGCTGACTGAAATCATCCGCCGTGTGCGACAGTGTTTCCATGGCATCCCTGGCAGCTGAGGAGTTTTGCCTGATTCCGGAAACCAGGCTTTCAATATCCGCCGTTGCCTTGGAGGTTCGCTCAGCCAGTTTCCTTACCTCATCGGCCACGACGGCAAAGCCGCGCCCGGATTCACCGGCTCGAGCCGCCTCGATCGCCGCATTAAGGGCGAGCAAATTGGTCTGATCGGCAATTTCATGGATCAACTGGACAATCTTGCCGATTTCACCCGCCTGATGCGCCAGCCCTTCGACCTCCTTGGCAGTGGCTGCGGAATCTTCAGCCAGTCGATGCAGGTTGGAAGCAATTTCAGTCGTTGCCTTGCCGCTCTGGACAGAAACCTCTGCAGCTTCGATAGCCTGGTTTCTTTCCTCATTAAGAACCGTAGCCATTTGTCCCAGGCTGCTCTGCGAAATACCAAGCGATTCGCTGAATGAGGCGAGGTTGGCAAGAATGCCTTTCAGTGCATCACATTCCCGCTCTTTTTGAGAGGCTGCATTTTGCTGGCTGTTCAGCGCTTGACGGAGCGAAATCAATTCTGACTCCAGGGCCTGCCTTTTCAATCGCTCCGCATCAAGCTCCTGCCTGACCAGCGCCAATTCTTTTCCGCTTCCAAAAAACATGAATGTCATCCTCTTTATTTATCTTTTTTATCCATCTAAACGACTAATGTCGCATTTTGCGACCAGCGAGACAAGAAACCGCCGCTTGTTCGAGAACCTCCTGTCAGGTAGGCAGATCAAACCCTTTTAGCTTGCGATACATATCGACTGCATAGGAATCTGTCATTCCGGCAACAAAATCAGCCACCTGCAACAGACGAATGTATGGATCAGCATCCGGCTCGCCATCATGGCCCAGGAACTGAGTCGGCAGCAGTTTCAGCAACATCCGTTCGCGAGTGGTGAAACGAGCGTGGCCAGCCTTTGCCTCGACGGCATTGGTAAACAAGCCAAGCAAAGCGCCGAGCACCTCGAAACCGGCAGTCTCGATTTCCAGCGCAGGGCGCGCCGTGTATATCGTTTCCTTGGCCAGCTTGAGAATGGCCTGCAAGGGATGAGCGATGGGCGAGTTTTCGAGCAGTTCATCATCAAACTTCCCGCTCAGGATGGCATCCTCGTTTTCCAGAAAGACAGCCGCTGCACTTTCCAGCAAACAGCCAATAGCCTTGGCACGCAGATACTCCAGACGTTCCTTCGGGTCATGCAGCCGATCAAGCCGCCCACCGTTAATCGTATTGCCGGCCAGATCGGCCAGCAGACATTCGGCGTCCTTGTAATGCACGAATCCCAGCCGCGCGGCATCTTCGAGATCGACGATCAGGTAGCAGGTGTCGTCAGCCACCTCAACCAGAAACGCCAGCGGATGGCGCCGCCAGGCGGTGCCTGGAATGCGCTCGACCAAGCCGGTAGACCGGGCCACTTGTTGGAATGCCTCAATATCCTGCTGGAAAAAGCCGAATTTCTTGCCGCTTTTGCCATCCAGTTCGACATCAAGATGGGATGGGCGCGGATATTTGGTAAAAGTGGCCAGTACCGCACTACTAAGCTGCAAGCCGCCCGGATTGGCCGGGCTTTGCAAGCGGCTGACGATGCGGAATCCCTGTGCGTTACCTTCGTAACGCTCGAAGTCTGCCTTCTGCGCTGGCGTGAAGGTGTGACGTTCGAGCAGGCCGGAATGACGGAACCATTCGCGGATAGCATCCTCGCCAGCATGTCCAAACGGTGGATTACCAATGTCGTGGGCCAGGCAGGCTGCGGCCACAATGGCGCCGAAATCACCTGATTCGACATGCTGCAAACCGTGCCGGGCAATGATCTCGCGCCCGACCACGGCGCCAAGCGAGCGCCCGACACAACTGACCTCGAGGCTGTGCGTCAAGCGAGTGCGAACGTAATCGCTTTTGGACAGTGGAAAAACCTGCGTCTTGTCCTTCATTCGCCGAAAGGCAGAAGTAAAGACGATGCGGTCGTAATCCTGCTGGAATGCCGTACGCTCCGCAGTCCCGGGTGCCTTGCCGGCCCCCAGGCGCTCGCTCGACAGCAGCTTTTCCCAGATTTTTCGTTTACCCATGCTCTTCGGATTCGATGATGCGATGGGCTGCGAGTTTACTCTGCTTCGAGTGCCGCCCGCACGTGATCAGGCACCGGAACTGATTTTCCGCTCTGGGTGTTCATCCACACCACCTTGGCCGCGCCTTCGGCGTAGAGCTTGTCATCTCCCTCGATGCGCATTTCGACGTAGGTCTGGAAGCTGGAACGGCCGATTGCGCCGACATAGGTCCGTACTTCAACCATCCCGGGATAAGTCATCGGAATCATGAAGGTGCAACTGGCATTGATGATTACCGGCCCGTCGCCGCCCGGGCGAACCGGTACTTTCATTTCCTCGATCCATTCGACCCGCGCCTGTTCCATGTAGCGGAAATAGATCGTGTTGTTGACATGCCCGTAGGCATCCATATCGCCCCAGCGGATGGGCATTTTTGTTACGTGAATAAGCTTTTTCTTGTGTTCCATAATCCTGAATACTAGAGTGTTGTTGATCAAAGCATTTCCATACTGTACCGTATTGAAAATAAGCTAACAATAAAACTTAGGAGACATCATGGAACGCGAATCCATGGAATTTGACGTCGTCATCATTGGCGGCGGCCCGGCTGGCTTGGCTTCGGCCATTCGGTTGAAACAACTGGCAGCAGAAAAAGGAGCGGATATTGGCGTCTGCCTGATCGAGAAAGGTGCCGAAATCGGTGCCCATATTCTTTCCGGCGCCGTCATGGACCCGCGCGCCCTGAACGAACTCCTGCCCAACTGGCAGGAAGACGGCGCCCCGCTCAACGCCCCTGTTTCCGAAGACCGCTTCTTCATTCTCTCCGAAACCGGCGCCACCAAGGTACCGAACAGTCTGCTGCCCAATTGCTTCCACAATGAAGGCAATTACGTCATTTCTCTGGGCAATGTCTGCCGCTGGCTCGGCGAACAGGCCGAAGCACTGGGCGTCGAAATCTACCCCGGCTTTGCCGGTGCCGAAGTGCTGTTCGATGAGAACGGTGCCGTCAAAGGTGTGGCTACTGGTGACATGGGTCGCCTTCACGATGGTTCAGAAGGCCCGAACTTCCAGCTGGGCATGGAACTGCATGGCAAATATACCTTCTTCGCCGAAGGCTGCCGTGGTCATCTCGCCAAGCAATTGATGGAGAAATTCAACCTCAATGCGGATGCCGATCCACAAACCTACGGCATCGGGCTCAAGGAACTCTGGGAAATAGAACCGGACAAGCACCAGCTCGGTCTCGTCATCCATAGCGGCGGCTGGCCAATGCAGCCAGACACCTACGGCGGCGGCTTTCTCTATCATCTGGAAAATAACCAGATCGCGGTCGGTTTCGTCGTCGGCCTCGGCTACAGCAACCCGCACCTGTCACCCTACGAAGAATTCCAGCGCTTCAAGACCCATCCGGAAATCCGCAAGTTCCTCGAAGGCGGTAAGCGCATCGCTTACGGCGCCCGTGCCCTGACTGCTGGCGGCCTGCAGTCACTGCCCAAGCTGACCTTCCCCGGCGGCGTGCTGGTTGGTGATGATGCCGGTTTCCTGAATGCTGCACGCATCAAGGGCACGCACTGCGCCATCAAAACCGGTGCCCTGGCGGCTGAGGCCTGCTTCGATGCCCTGATCAGCGAACGCCAGCGCGACGAACTGACTGCTTACCCGGAAACCTTCAAGAAGAGCTGGCTGTTCGAGGAGTTGCATCAGACCCGAAATTTCAAGCCGTGGATGAACAAGGGCCTGATGCTTGGTTCCATCATGTTCGGCATTGATCAGGTCGTACTACGCGGCAAGGCGCCTTGGACACTGCATAATCGCAAGCCCGACCATGCCAAACTTAAGGCAGCGGCCGAGTGTGACCCGATCGCCTATCCGAAACCGGATGGCGTCATTACCTTTGACCGACTGTCTTCTGTCTTCCTTTCCAGCACGAATCACGAGGAAGACCAGCCCTGCCATCTGCAACTGAAAGATGCCAGTATTCCCATCAGCGTCAATCTCGCCAAATACGATGCGCCGGAACAGCGTTTCTGCCCGGCTGGCGTCTATGAAATCCTGCGCGATGAAAGCGGCACCAACCCGCGCCTGCAGATCAATGCCCAGAACTGTGTGCACTGCAAGACCTGCGATATCAAGGATCCGACCCAGAACATCAACTGGGTTGTGCCGCAAGGTGGTGAAGGCCCGACCTACCCGAATATGTAGGTAGAAACCGGAAACCGCGTTTGCATACCTCGAATCGCGGTTTCCCGGTTTATAATCTTGCGGCTAAACCCCTTAGGGAGAACAACACATGGGCTTTCTCGCCGACAAGAAAATTCTGATCACCGGACTGCTGTCCAAGCACTCCATCGCCTACGGCATCGCCAAGGCCTGCCACCGTGAAGGCGCCCAACTCGCCTTTTCGTACCAGAATGAACGGTTTTTGGACCGTATCAACAAATTCGCCGCCGAATTTGACAGCACGCTGGTCTTCCCGCTGGATGTCGGTAGCGATGAGCAGATTGATAATCTGTTCGTCGAACTGGCCAAGAGCTGGGACGGCTTGGATGGTCTGGTTCATTCCATCGCCTACGCGCCGACCGAAGCCATCGAAGGCGATTTCCTGAACGGCATCACCCGTGAAGCCTTCCGTATCGCCCACGAAATTTCGTCGTACAGCTACCCGGCGCTGGTCAAGGCTGCTCGCCCGATGATGCAGGGTCGCAAGAGCTCCGCGCTTGCCCTCTCCTACCTCGGCGCCGAGCGCACCATGCCGAACTACAACACCATGGGTCTGGCCAAGGCCAGCCTCGAAGCCGCTACCCGCTACCTGGCTTTCTGTCTCGGCCCTGAAGGCATCCGTGCCAACGCCATTTCAGCCGGCCCGATCAAGACCTTGGCTGCCTCCGGCATCGGCAACTTTGGCAAGCTGCTCGCCTACAATTCACACAATGCCCCGCTGCGTCGCAACGTGACCATTGACGAAGTCGGCAACGCCGCTGCCTTCATGCTGTCCGATCTGGCCAGCGGTATTACCGGCGAAATCATGTACGTTGATGGTGGTATGAACACTGTGGCTCTGGGTAACGCTGACCCGCTACCTACCTAAACGAGCCTCGGCGGCCAGCGCCGCAAAAAGACTAAAACGCCGACACGGTTTATCCGGTCGGCGTTTCTACTTTAAGGTTTGGCCAAAACGTGCTGCAGGATAATTTGACCCAGCATCGCGGGGTCTATTGGTTTGGCGATGTGGTCCACCATGCCGGCTGCAAAGCATTTCAGCCGCTCCTCACTGAAGGCATGTGCAGTCTGGGCAATGATGGGCAGATCAGGGAGCAGTTCGTGAATCCGGCGCGTTGCTTCATAGCCATCCATCTCCGGCATCTGGAGATCCATGAGCACCACATCGTAAGCATCACGGCCGTCGCGGATGACACGCTCCACGGCCTCCTTGCCATCACTGACCAGAACAACGACAGCACCGTATTCGACCAGTATTTCTTCCAGCACGAGTCGATTGATCGCCTCATCGTCGGCAACAAGCACCGAAATGCCCGACAGAGGTTTCTGAAGATTGTCTGCGCCCTCTTGCTGACCTGCTTTCAAATCCACAGGCAGCTCAGGTTTCACGTAAGGAAAACGGAATTCGACGCTGCTGCCAATGCCCAGATGACTGTCGACGCTGATGCTTCCGTTCATCAACTCCAGAATGCGTTTGCTGATCGCCAGACCTAGCCCCGTGCCACCAAACTTTCGGCTGGCCGAGGCATCCGCTTGCTGGAATGGGTTGAACAAGGCTGCCACCTGTGCAGCATCCATGCCGATCCCGGTGTCTGCAACCTTGAAAATCAGCATGCCATCCCGACAAAGAAGTGACAGAGTCACACTGCCGGCCTCGGTAAACTTGACTGAGTTCGAAAGAATATTGAGAAGCACCTGCCCCATACGCAGCGGGTCGCTGATGCAGGTCTTCGGCAGATCTGGCGCAAGATCAACCTGCAGCTCAATTTGCTTGGCCAGGGCTCGTTCCCTGACCAAATCGAGCGCATGTTCCACAACCTCGGAAAGCACAACTTCCGTCTGCTCGATCCTGAGCTTTCCCGCTTCGATCTTGGAAAAATCCAGGATGTCGTTGATGATTCCAAGCAGACGCTTCCCGGAAAGCTGGATCTTGGCAAAAGCGTCCCGTGCCTTTTCGCTATTCTGGTAGTTGCGATAGCCAATCTGGGCAAATCCAAGGACGCCGTTGAGCGGTGTTCGAATTTCATGGCTCATGTTGGCAAGAAACTCACTCTTCACTTTGGCCAGGTTCTCCGCGGCGATCAGCGCCTCTTCCCGTGCCTGAGCAGCAGCGCGTTGAACGCTGACGTCAATGAAGCTGGTGACCGCTCCGGTAATTTCTCCGTTCTGTAGCATGGGATGGGTTGCATACATCACCGGGACAGCGTGGCCATCGGCATGCCAGTAAACCTCGTCGTCAACCCGAACCTTCTGACCAAGCCGCAAGGCATTGTAGCTCGGGCACTCAGCCGCCGGATAAGCTGAACCATCCTGCCTGCTGTGGTGAAGCAGAGTGTGCGCCGAACGACCGATCGCCTGCTCGGCGCTGACGCCAAGAATCGCGCAGGCTGCAGGGTTGATGAAAGTGATGATGCCATTGCAATCAATCCCGTACATCCCGTCGGCGCTGGATTCCAGAATATGACTGGCCCTGGCCTCGGTTTGCATCAGCTCTGAAGTACGCTGCTGCACCAGATCTTCAAGATGGCGATGATGCCTCTCCAGCTCCGCCTCGATCTGCTTGCGCTCGGTAATGTCCCGAAATACGTTCACCGCACCGGCGATTTCACCATCCCGTTCAATAGGCGAGACCGTAAACTCGACGGGGAAGGATGAGCCATCCTTGCGCCAGTAAAGACCATCACTGACATGCCGCCGCTCACCGTCGTGAAGCGTCTTGAAAACAGGACAGTCTTCGTTGTCGTAGGGATTTCCGTGAATATCATGATGGTGCGTCAGGGTATGCAGATTGAACCCGATACCTTCATCCTCGCCCCATCCAAACATCCTGCGCGCTGCCGGATTGACGAAAATAACCAGTCCCTCCAGATCAACCCCGCAGATACCCTCGGCCGCCGAGGAGAGGATCAGTTCACTCTGCCGCCATGCAGCCTCTGTTGCGCGGTTCGACTGCTCCAGTTTGGCAGTATGTTCCGCATCCTGAAGAAGGAGCGCCTGACGATCCCCCTCCCGCCGCTTCCAGGTACGAGAAATCAGTATTGATGAAATCAGGGTGGCCAGTACGAACAGCCCAGCGAGTACGACAGAGTTCAGCGAATCTTTCCGCCATTTGGCCAGATAATCCTCGTCGGCCAGACCGACGACCAGATATAGAGGGTGGTGACCAACCTGCCTGAAATAGAAGGTTCGGGTAATGCCGTCCACCCCGGAACGAGTATGGTAACTGGCGGCATGTTTGTCGGAATCGATGAGGGCGCGCAGGTCCGGCGAGGGGGTGTTTATCCCCACCGATGCGCCACGAGTATCAGTCTTCGTATAACGAGCAATCAGCGTGCCCTTGTCCCACAGGCCGACATTCCCCTTTTCGCCCAAATTGAGGTTGGCGAACATGGCTATGAATTGATCGACGGCAACAGCCACATGGACATCGCCGGCGAAGGAACCATCGGAATGGTTGATACGGCGCCCCAGAGTGATCATCCATTTTTCTGCGGCGCGCCCCATGACCGGCTTTGAAATGACCAGGCCGGCATTCGGATCATCCCGCAGGCGAATGAACTGTGGACGGTCTGCAATGCTGGCATTGCGGACCTTGATGTCACTGACGGCATAGCGAATGATGCCTTGGGCATCAACCACGCGCAGCCCGAGGGCTTCCGGGATATGAGAATCCTGAAGCGCGATGTACTTCTCCAGCGCCTTCTGGTCAATTCCGGCGCCAGCCATTTGCCTCTCGACCTCTTCGGCAACCGTCAGCAACGTGATATCAATCTTGCTGATAAAACCGGCGAGGCTTGCCTCCAGAATCTTGGAGTAATTTTCAGTCAGGATTTCCGCCTGACTGACCTCCTGAGCCCGGTTTCTTTCGAGAACGAGCGCAACTGCGCCAACAACGACGAGATTAACCAGGAATACTCCGCCCCATAGCAAGCGAAGAACGCTTTGACGTTTTTCCACAGAAACAGCCAAACCTGGATTCCCCGTCATTTCCTTCCCTGATTCATGTCATTGGCAAGCAAACGTCATCAAATCTGTGAAAGCCCCTACCCAAGGGCATCTCCACTACCTTCTCTGCAAGAATAACACCCCGGTAGAATCGCTGGCTACTAACTTACCTGGTCCAGGAAGACAACCCAAAAAAGAACATAAAAAAAGCGGGCCGCGGCCCGCTTTTTCATCGCGCATTGCCGAAGATTACTTTTCCTTGGCCTCCAGCGCTGCCTGATTGATTTCCACCTTGTAGCGGCTACGCAATGCGGCCAGATAGAGCTGAACCTCTTCCTTGGCAGCCAGATTCCCGAGTTGTTGCAGCATGCCCTTCTTGCTCGCTTCATCCAGATTCTCGCCAGCAACCACCTTGCTCAGTTTGTACAAGGCGTAGCCAGTTCCTGGTAACTCAACGCCGGTATATGCCGGTAGTTTGCCAGCTTCCATGCGGAACACCGACTGAGCTGCCAGCGGCGGGATCACACGAAAATCCAGACGCGAGACAGACTTGGCAGCGCCCCAGTTCAGCTTGTCCTCACCCTTTTTCAGCGCTTCGAGACGGGCCTCGCCATCCTTGCTGGCCAGTACTTGCGCTTCCTTGCGCTTCAGCATCGTTTCGACACCGGCCTTGATGCCGTCAAACGGCTGCAAGGCGGTTGGCTTGTAATCGATGAGACGTGCGGCAACCAGTGTATTGGGAGCAATTTCCACAGCTTCGGTATTGCGTTTGTTCTTGACTGAATCGTCGGAGAACAGGGCCGCGACGATCTTCTCATTGCCCAGTACGCCATTGGCCGGGTTGGCCTGACGGCCTAGCCAGTCGGATTGCTTGACAGTCAGCTTGAATTTCTCGGCGACCGGTTTCAGGCTGTCCGATTGCTCATAGACCATATTGCTGAACGTTTCGGCGGCTTCGGCAAACTTGCGGGAAGCACCGGTTTTCTTCAACTCTGCTTCGATTTCACCCTTGACGTCCGCCAGCGGCTTTTCCTTGGCAGCATGGATACCGGTCACCTTGATGATGTGAAAACCGAAATCGGATTCGACCACACCGGAAATCTCGCCATCCTTCAGGGTGAAGGCGGTGTCTTCAAAAGACTTCACCATCATGCCGCGACCAAAGAAGCCAAGATCGCCGGCTTTTGACGCCGAACCAGGATCATCGGAGTTCTTCTTGGCCAAATCGCCGAAGGCAGCCGGGTTCTTGCGGATTTCAGCCAGCAGTTCCACGGCCTTGGCTTTGGCCTTGTCCTTACCGAGCTTTTCGGAAGCCACCAGGATATGACTGGCCCGGCGTTCTTCAGCTTGCTGGAAACGATCCTTGTGCCCGTCGTACCAGGCCTTGATTTCGGCATCAGTTACCGCCAGTTGCGAACTGATTGCATCCATCGACAACACGACATATTCGGCCTTGGCCTGTTCCGGTGTCTCGAACTGCTTGCTGTTTTCGTCGTAGAACTTCTTGCTGGCATCGTCAGCCAGTTTGACCTTATCGAGATAGCTCTCCAAGCTGAAGCGATACTCCATCACCTCGCGCTTCTCGGTCTGCAGTGACAACAGACGGTCACTGACGGTACGCGCCACCAGGCCGGATTGCCCGACGGCTGTTGCCAGTTGCTGCAAGGTCAGATCCTGGCGCAGTTGGGCCTCAAAACCAGCTGGCGACATGCCTTGAGCGCGCAAGGCCGCTTCATAACGTTCATTCGAGAACTTGCCATCAACCTTGAAGGCTTCGATGGCACCAATCGTCTGGCGTATTGCATCGTTGCTGACGCTCATGCGCTTCTTGGTGGCCTCGACCAGCAGCAGGCGCTGATTGATCAGATCGTCGAGAATTGCCCGGCGCGCTTCGGGGTTATCCAGCATCTTGGCATCGAATTGGGCACCCAGCTGGGTGCGCAGGCGTTCCTGTTGATCCCGCAGCGTCTGCTGGAACTGCTGCTGGGTTATCTTGATATCGCCGATGGAAGCGACGTCACCACCGAATCCATCACTGCGCATATAGGAATCAACGCCGAAAAACGCAAAAGGTAGCGTGATCAGTGCAAGGAAAACCTGGACGATTCTTTTGTTGTTGCGGACTGCGTCGAACATGAGCCGAAAAATCCTTCGAATGCGTTCAAAAAGGCAAAAGCTGCTTGCCAAAAAGGGGCAATCATACCGTAGTTTGTGCGTCCATCATTTGATTTGGGGGCGGGAAAAGATGGCGCCCAGACGTCGCACGGCGTCCTCTATTTCCGGCGTATGCGGGTTGCCGCAGTTGAGGCGCAGGCAGTTCCGATACATGCCGCTGGGTGAAAACAGTTCGCCCGGCACAAAGGCGAGGTTTTCCGCAATCGCCTGCTCGTAAAGCTGTGTGGTGTCGAACCCTTCAGGCAACTCGACCCACAGCACATAGCCCCCCTGTGGCTGTGCAATCCTGGTCGCCGCCGGAAAATGCCGGCTGACGGCCAGTCGCATCGCCTCAAGCTGCCGCTCGTAGGCGCGACGCAACGTTCGCAATTGCCGGTCGTAGGCGCCTGACTCCAGATATTCAGCCAGCACATGCTGGGTGATCGGATTGGTCCCGCCGCTGGTAATGGTCTTGTGCAAAGCAATCGCCGGCCGGTAGCGACCGGCGGCGACAAAACCGATGCGTAATGCCGGCGACAAGCTTTTCGAAAACGACGAACAGAGCATCACATTACCCACCTTGTCGTAGGCTTTGACCGGCCAGGGACGTACGTTGCCGAGATGCAGATCGCCGTAGATATCGTCTTCGATCACTGCTACACCGCGGGCTGCAGTGAGCGTCGCGAACAGACGTTTCTTTTCGTCTGGCATCACGCAACCCAGCGGATTGCTGCCGTTCGATACCAGCAGACAAGCGGCAATCCCGCCTTGGCGAGTTGCGAGTTCAAGCGCATCGAGCGACATGCCGGTACGTGGGTCAGTTGGAATTTCCAACGCCTTCAGTCCCAACGTCTCCAGTAATTGCAGCATCAGATAATAGGCAGGCGACTCGACGGCCACCGTATCACCGGGCTTGGTAACCGCTCGCAGACACAGCCCGAGCGATTCGGTGCAGGAATTGGTAATGACGAATTCCTCGGCAGCAATTGGACCGCCCCAAGCCAGGGAACGGCGCACCAACTGGCGAACCAGTGCCGGCTCGTCCATGTTGATATGACTCCCCCCCGACAACAGTTCCGGATGGCGCCGCACAACGCCAGCATAGAGGCGATTCAAGGCGGCAACCGGCAACAGTTCCGGGGCGGGCAGCGCCGCAGCGAGTGGGGCTACCCCTGGCCTGGTGCCGGACTGCAAGACCCTGACCAAGCGCTGGGAAATATCAACCGGCATGGCGGCATCCGGGGTCGAACGGACAAGTGGTTCGGCATGGCTGGTCTTTGCCTGGCGAACAAAATACCCCGACTGAGGTCGCGCTTCGACCAACCCCCTGTCTTCAAGCAGGTGTAGCGCCTGGAGCACAGTAGATACCGACAGGCGCCGCTCTTTCGACAGTTGCCTGACGGACGGCAGCCGATCTCCGCGACTGAGCACGCGGCTCTCGATCAAGCTAGCCAGCTCGCTAGCCAGTTGCTCATAACGCAGTGCTTGTTCGCTCATCGGATACCAGTACAGATGGGTAACGTGATAACCAGCACAGTTGCAAACTAACGCAACTGTATTGATCACAATTTAACTTTATTGTGACTGTATCACCAACAATCATCGCCCTACACTCTCCTTACAACAAAAGAAGAGAGCGCCATGAAAATCGATCTCGTTTCCAGCGAGCTAAACCTGACGAAGAGCCATCCGGTTCGCCTGTCCAACGCTCGCGGCGTATGCATTCGCTGTGTCAGCGGAACAATCTGGATAACGGCGCCAGACAAGCTTGCAGATATTTTTCTGGCACCAGGTGAAACGCACCGGATCGACAGCCATGGATTGGTGCTTGTCGAGAGCGTCAGTGATGGTCAGGTCCGTCTGGAAATGGCATCTAAAGGTAATGCGTTAAAGATCTTGCTGGATTGGCTAAGGTGCGCCAGCGGAAAACGCTGGAACACCCAAATTACTGCCACCACGCGTTGAGGGGAATCATGGGTATTAGCAAACGCCGAATTCCCGACACGGAGAAATCAATCGAATAGTCCAGGCTGCATTGGAACCAGGTTTTCCTGTTTGACCGTCAGGCGAACCGGCACGCCCTGCCGCCCGATGGCCTCGACCACCATCCGGCCACCAGAAGCTTCGGCAATTACCCGGACATTACGGGTGGAATTGCTGCTCCGTCCACGATAGGTGGCAACCGTACCGGCGTTGGGCAGCCAGTGGGATTTTGTTCTGGGCATCGCGTTACCCCCTGCAATCTGGACAACTCAAGGCTAACCTCGAATGCACAAAAATCGAATACTGTACATCCATACAGTTATCAGTTAATCTCCACCCTGTTGCCAGGATACTGGCTATTCATACAGTTGATTAACTAACAGTGACGGAGGCCTTCATCATGGAACGCATTCAGAAACTATTCGAACTGCTCGCCGGTATTTCCGCCGAAGAAGATGCCCGTCTGGCGCGGGCCAAGGCAATTTTTGCAGACACCATCCCAGACATCGCCGCACTGCAGACTCCGGCCTGCTGGCGTAGAAAACAGCGCGTCGCCCTGCAATGAAAAAGGCGGCCGCAGCCGCCTTTCAATTCCCGGTCGGGCAAGCGATCAGAATTCGTCCTTGACGATCGGGAAACCAAGCGCATCCCAATCCAGCATGCCGCCACGGTAGTAATAAATCTTGTCGGCCGGGAAACCGTCACGCACCATGGCACTGATTGCCGTCGGGCTTTGCGGACAGACCGGGCCATTACAGAAGGCATAAACCTTCTTGGCCTTGCTGCAATTCCACTTGCCGCCTGCCTTGCTGCAGCCCAGTTCATCCATGCGCCCGGCAACCAGGGTGTAAGGGATGTGATACGAATTAGGGATCGTGCCCTTGATCCGGTCATCCGGCTCACGCATGTCGACAATCAAGGAATCCTTGTCATTCATCGCGTGCAGCATTTCAATTTCGGTCACCGGATGCACACCCGGCACCGGAATCAGCGGCTGCAACCAGCCCTTGTTCTTGGCACACGGCGTCATCGTGCGGGTAATGACAAACGGACCGCTCTTGGTCTGGACAACAAACTGCTTATCCTCACCGATAATGCGCAACAATTCTTTTTCCTGGGCCGATACCCCCAGCGCCAGCGTGGCAAGACCAGCGGCCATCAGAATATTCTTGAACATGTAATTTCCCCTTTGATTTTATGTGTCATTCAGCACCACCAAATAAGCGTGCGTTTATATATTAATTTATTAATTCATTTTTTTGCCAGTCTGATTTGTGACATTGAATGCCTATCCTCTCTTCGATAGCCATTTCCATCGCACGGCCCTCTAAAATGCTGTGTAAAGAGACATGCAAATGATGAAACCCACCACGCCCCGATATCTGAACGGACGAGTACGGCTCTTCGTCGGAGACCTGACTGACCAAACGGTTGACGCGATTGTCAATGCAGCAAACAGTACCCTGCTCGGTGGCGGAGGGGTTGATGGAGCAATTCACCGACGCGGTGGCCCCGCCATTCTCGAGGCCTGCCGAGAGCTTCGCCGCAGCCAGTGGCCGAATGGTTTGCCTACCGGTCAGGTCGAGATCACTGGCGGCGGAAAACTCCCCGCTCGCTATGTCATTCACACCGTTGGCCCCATCTTTGGGCAACATGGCGGTCAAGAATCGGAGCTGCTCGCTGCCTGCTATCGCAACGCCATTGAGCTTGCCGCCAGCCATCAGCTGAAAAGCATAGCCTTTCCTTCCATCTCAACCGGTGCCTTTGGCTATCCACCCGAGAAAGCCGCGCTGGTTGTGTCACAGGCGCTGCATAAATGTCTGGATGAAATCACCAGTATTGACGACATTCGACTGGTGTTTTTCAACGCATCACAAATGGAAACCTTCATCGCCCACCAGAAATTTCCTCGCTGAACCCGCCCCGCCCCCTTGCCCATAAACGGCCCTGCGGCATAATTCAGCTTTCGGCCAGAAGCGGTATCCGAGCCGCCAGCCATCAATTCTCTGGAGAACCTGTTCATGAAGCGTATCGACATCGACAGCGCCATACGCTTGCACACCCAATGGCGGCGGCAGTTCCTCAATGCATTCGCCGGGGGGGCTTACGCGGATATGCCACTCTCAGAACACCGTGGCTGCACGCTCTCCAGAATATTGAAAGAGGCTCAGGGAGCCTACGTCGAATCGCCGGATTTCAAGGAACTTGTCGCCATCCACGACCGCTTCCATGCACTGGCCAACGACATCGTCGATCTCAGCAACAATGGCCTCGGTGACTCAGCCGACCTGTTGCTGCCGGAGCTCAACGAAGCATCGCACCAACTCGTTGGCCAACTGGACAAATTGCGGGAGCAGCGCTGACGAAAGTTGCCGGTCACAGTCAGCGGCCCAGAGTTAAAAATGGCACAGGGTTTCTGTGCCATTTTCATTTCAGCGAGCGGATGCCATCCGCTCGCTCCGCCAGAGGTCAAACGACTGACCCAAAGGAGCAGTCTTCTCTGCAAAGAGATCAGGCAACAGGTTTCACTGATTTCCTCTTTCGTGCGGCGTTCTTGGCCCGCTGCATGCGCAGCAGGCGACGGCGAATCTCGTCGGAATCCATCCAGAGATCCGAACCCTTCAGGATATTGGCGATCTCCGTTTCGGTCAGGAAGGGCGAACACAAGCGGGACATGACCTTCTCGAACCAGTTGCCCACCGCAGCCACCTCGGCCTGCTGTTCATTGCCCTTGCCAGCAAAAATCCCCGAATAGATGTGGAACATCAACTGGCAATTGTCATGCACGATCAACTCATCGCCACTCAGGAAAATCAGCGCCGCCATCGAGTAGGCACGCGCCTCAAGAATGGTGACCACCCGGGCATTCGACGAAAAAATATTGTTGATGATCTGTAGGCCGGTATTGAAATCGCCACCGGACGAATTGATGTGGATATAGACCAGATCGGTGTCGCTCGCTGAGCGCAGGGTTAAAACAACTCTGTGTAATATTGCGGCTCGCGGATTTCCCCGCAAAGGTAATAAGCCACCTAGCGAACCGGCAACTGCTGTTCGTAGCGAATCAGCCCACGAAACGGTACCAAGTCCTCAGTCAGTGTTTCTTCATCTGGAGCAGGAGGTTGTCGATGCATGGTATCTCCCTGACGGAATGTTCATACTCATTATGATCCAAATCCGCAGAAGTCAGCACGACAATTCAGAGGCTGAGACCGCTGTATTGGCAGCCCTTGCGACGATTTGAACAATCACCGGAACCGACACGCCATGGAGCCGTTTGTCTTCGCGCAAAACACTGTTCCTGCCCCTCGCAAACGTATACTTTCCATCTGTACTTCTTCCTCGAGAATTCTTCGCATCGTGACGACCACACTCCCCATCGAAATCATCGCCAACGAACTGGCACGTCTGCGCGCCGGCAATCCCCTCGTGCACCTGCTGACCAACGAGGTCGTGCAGGAAATTACCGCAAACGTGCTCCTCGCTGCAGGTGCTTCGCCGGCCATGATCGTGGCCGAAGAAGAAGCTGGCGCATTTGCTGCGATTTCAGGTGCGCTGCTGGTCAATGTCGGGACGCTGTATCCGGCACGGCTAGCCGCGATGAAGTTGGCGGTGATGGCTGCCAACCAGGCCGGCGTACCTTGGACCCTCGATCCCGTCGCAGTGGGCGTGCTCGACTACCGGACACAGGCCTGTCGCGAATTCGTCGCCTTGCAGCCGGCAGCCATCCGCGGCAATGCGTCCGAGATCCTCACACTGGCCGGATTCGCCGGAACCGGGCGCGGCGTCGATTCGACCGCAGGATCCGCTGCTGCACTGGAGGCAGCACAGCAACTGGCGCGCTCATCAGGCGCCATCGTTGCGGTAACTGGCGAGACAGACTTCATCACCGACGGCGCGACGACCTGGGCGACACCGTGGGGGCATCCGGTAATGACGCGCGTCGTCGGCACCGGCTGTGCCCTTTCTGCGCTGGTTGCCGCCTTCACCGCCCAGGCGCCAAACCGCCTCAATGCGGTGGCGGCCGCGTGTGCCGTGGCGGGGATGTGCGGCGAACAGGCAGCGGCAAACAGCCGCGGGCCGGGCTCGTTCAAGGCCGAGTTTCTTGACGCGCTCTACCTGATGACACCGGAAAAACTGCGCGAGCAAGCAACATGAAGCAAAACCCGATCGATCTGTCGCTTTATCTGGTGCTCGACCCTGAGCTCTGCGGCAGCCCGGCCGAAATGGTGCGCACGGCCCGTCTGGCCGCCGAAAATGGTGCAACCGTGGTCCAGCTACGCGCCCCGGGATGGAAGAAACGCCAATGGTTGGCCACGGCCATAGAACTTAAGGCAACGCTGGCCCCCTTCGGCGTACCGCTGATCATCAACGACCACATCGATGTAGCGCTGGCCGTTGATGCAGATGGAGTCCATGTCGGACAGGCTGACCTGCCGGTCGCTGAAACGCGCCGCCTGATCGGGCCAAACAAGATTCTCGGACTCTCCGTTTCGAACGCAGCCGAACTGGCCGCCGTACCGCCTGGCGTCGACTACCTGGGCATCGGCCCCATATATCCGACAGGAACAAAGCCCGACGCGGCGGCGGCCACCGGTCTCCCGTTGTTTTCACAACTCGTCGGGGCGAGCCCTTGGCCGGTGGTGGCGATCGGCGGCATCCGTGCGGATAACTGCATGCCGCTTTTGGCAGCTGGGGCCCGCGGCGTCGCAGTCGTATCGGCGATCTGCGGCCAACCCGATCCCGCCGCGGCAACTGCCTTGCTTGTGGCCCAGATAAGATCGCGCCGCTAGTTTCCTTGCCAAAGGTTCCCCAGCGCACTCCCGGCACAAGCTGTGCTTGCAACCACCCAAGCGGGCAAATGGCCCGACCGTTGATATTCCTGGAATGATGAAAGTTGCACTCATGAAACCCATTCGCAGCCTGCTGGTAGCCAATCGCAGCGAAATCGCCATTCGCGTTCTGCGGGCGGCCTCCGAACTCGGCATCCGCACCGTCGCCATCTATTCCAGCGAAGACCGCTTTGCCCTGCACCGTTTCAAGGCAGACGAATCGTATCTGGTCGGCGCTGGCCAAAAACCGATCCGGGCTTATCTCGACATCGACGACATCATTCGCATCGCCAAGGAGGCCGAGGTCGATGCCATCCATCCGGGCTACGGTTTCCTGTCCGAAAATCCCGGATTCTCCGACGCCTGCGCCAAAGCCGGCATCGCCTTCATTGGACCGAATGGCGATGTGATGCGGCGCCTCGGCAACAAGGTGGCAGCGCGCGAACTGGCCGAGGCGGCCGGCGTGCCGGTGGTGCCAGCGACGATAGCCCTGCCCCTTGATATCGACCAAGCCAGAGCGATGGCGGCGGCCGTCGGCTACCCGCTGATGCTCAAAGCCAGTTGGGGCGGCGGCGGGCGTGGCATGCGCGTCATCGAAAATGAAGAAGAACTGGCCCCGGCCCTAGAGGTCGCCCGCCGTGAAGCGCTGGCAGCCTTCGGCAACGACGAGGTTTACCTGGAAAAACTGGTGCGCCGTGCACGCCATGTCGAGGTGCAGGTACTGGGCGACAAGCATGGCCAACTGGTCCATCTGTTCGAGCGCGACTGCTCGGTGCAGCGCCGCAACCAGAAGGTTGTTGAACGCGCACCGGCGCCCTACCTCGATGCCTCAACCCGGCAGGCACTGTGCGATGCTGCACTGAAACTGGCTCACGCTGCCAATTACACGCATGCCGGTACCGTCGAGTTCCTGATGGACGCCGATACCGGCAAGTTCTATTTCATCGAGGTCAATCCACGCATCCAGGTCGAGCATACGGTGACCGAACAGATCACCGGGATCGACATCGTCAAGGCGCAGATTCGGGTCACCGAGGGCTACCGCATCGGTCAGCCGGAATCCTGCGTCCCGGAGCAGGCAGACATCCGGATGTATGGCCATGCGCTGCAGTGCCGGGTAACCACCGAAGATCCGGAAAACAATTTCACGCCGGATTACGGAAAAATCGGCGTCTACCGCAGCCCGGCAGGCTTTGGCATCCGCCTCGACGCCGGCACCGCCTATGCCGGCGCCGTCATCACACCGTTCTACGATTCACTGCTGGTCAAGGTTACCGCCTGGGGCCACAGCGGCGCCGAGGCAGCGCGCTGCATGGGCCGGGCACTGCGCGAGTTTCGGGTGCGTGGCCTGGCCACCAACCTGCAGTTCCTCGAAAACGTCATCCAGCACCCCCTGTTCCTGTCGGGCGAATGCACAACCCGCTTCATTGACGAAACGCCGGAACTCTTCCATTTTGCCAAGCGACGCGACCGGGCCAGCCGCCTGGTCAAGTTCCTCAGCCACGTCACCGTCAACGGCAACCCGGAAATGAAGGGCCGCAAACTGCCCTCGCTTCCCCTGCCGAAACCGATCAGACCGCATTGCGACCTGAATGCACCGATTCCGGCCGGCAGCCGCGACAGACTGAAGGAACTCGGCGCCAAGGGCTTCTCCGATTGGATGAAGGCGCAGCCGCAGGTTCTGCTGACCGATACCTCGATGCGCGACGCCCACCAGTCGCTGTTCGCCACCCGCATGCGCTCCTACGACATGCTGGCCATCGCGCCCTACTACGCCCGGATGGCGCCCGATCTGTTCTCGCTTGAATGCTGGGGCGGCGCCACCTTCGACGTCGCCTTGCGCTTTCTCAAGGAAGATCCGTGGGAACGCCTGCAGCGCCTGCGTCAACAGGTGCCGAACATCCTTTTCCAGATGTTGCTGCGCGCCTCCAATGCCGTCGGCTATACCAACTACAGCGACAACGTCGTGCGCTACTTCGTGCAGCAGGCGGCTGAGAACGGCATCGACGTCTTCCGTGTCTTCGACTCGCTGAACTGGGTCGACAACATGCGCGTTGCCATGGATGCCGTCATCGAGAGCGGCGCCCTGTGCGAAGGCGCCTTGTGCTACACCGGCGACCTGTTCGACCAGGGTCGCCCCAAATTCAATCTCAAATACTACGTCGACCTCGCCAAACAGCTGGAAAAGGCCGGCGCCCACATCATCGGTATCAAGGACATGGCCGGCGTCTGCAAACCGCGCGCCATCAGCACCCTGGTCAAGGCACTGAAGGAAGAAGTCGGCCTGCCTTTGCACTTCCATACCCATGACACCAGCGGCATCGCTGCCGCTTCGGTGCTGGCAGCCATCGACGCCGGCTGTGATGCGGTCGATGGCGCGCTCGATGCCCTTTCCGGCCTCACCTCGCAACCCAACCTCGGCTCGATCGCCGCCGCACTGAAAGGCAGCGAGCGCGACCCCGGCGTCGACCTCGTTGCCTTGCAGTCGCTGTCGCAGTATTGGGAAGGCGTCCGCCATGCCTACGCCCCATTCGAGCCGGAAATCCGCTCCGGTACCTCAGACGTTTACAACCACGAGATGCCCGGCGGCCAATACACGAATCTGCGCGAACAGGCGCGGGCAATGGGTCTCGAGCATCGCTGGCCGGAAATTTCCAGGGCCTACGCGGACGTCAATCGCCTGTTCGGCGATATCGTCAAGGTCACGCCAACCTCCAAGGTAGTCGGCGACATGGCGATCTTCATGGTCGCCAACGATCTGAAACCGGAAGACATCACCGACCCGGATAAGGACATCGCCTTCCCGGAGTCTGTCATTTCGCTGTTCAAGGGCGAGCTCGGCTTTCCGCCCGAAGGTTTTCCGAAAGCCCTTGAAGCCAAGGTGCTCAAGGGCGAAAAACCCTTGGCCGGACGCGCCGGCGACTTCCTTCCACCGGTCGATCTCGACGCCAGGCGCCAGGAACTCGAACATGCCATCGGCCGCCATCCGAGCGATACCGATCTGGCATCCTACCTGATGTACCCCAAGGTTTTCCGCGATTACGCCGAGCATCGCCGCGAATTCGGTGATGTCGCGCTGTTGCCGACCTCGCCGTTCTTCTACGGCCTGCAGGACCGCGAGGAAATCACCATCGACATCGACAAGGGCAAGGCACTGGTGGTTTGCCAGACCGGGCGCTCCGAAGTCCCGGACGAGGACGGCAATATCAAGGTCTTCTTCGAACTCAATGGCCAGCCGCGCACGGCCCGCATTGCCAAACTCGGCCTGGCAAGCAGCGTTCGCCAACGGCCGAAGGTTGACGCTGGCAATCCGCTTCAGGTCGGCGCACCGATGCCCGGCATGGTCGTCACCGTACCGGTCAAGCCCGGCCAGAAGGTCAGCCGCGGGGCGACCTTGCTGTCGATCGAAGCGATGAAGATGGAAACCGTGGTCAGCGCCGATCAGGATGGCGTGATCAAAGCGGTACACGTCAAATCGGGCGACGTGATCAGCGCCAAGGATTTGCTGATCGAATTCCAGTAAGCGCAGGCAACAAAAAAGGAACTCCGCGGAGTTCCTTTTTTGTTTGTGGCCGGTAAAGCTTAGCCAACCCAGCGCCGCGCGTTGCGGAACATGCGCATCCACGGCGAATCCTCGCCCCAGTTTTCCGGGTGCCAGGACATCTGCACAGTACGGAAGACACGTTCCGGGTGCGGCATCATGATCGTGAAGCGACCATCGGCCGTGGTCACTGCCGTCAAACCATTCGGAGAACCATTCGGGTTGTACGGATAGACCTCGGTCGGCTCACCCTTGTTGTCGACATAGCGCACGGCGGAGAGAACCTTCCCTTGATCTTCCGCTTTGTCGAATACCGCCCTGCCCTCACCGTGCGAAACGACGATCGGCACTTGCGAGCCTTCCATGCCGGCAAAGAAGATCGACGGCGAATCAAGAATTTCGGTCATCACGAAGCGGGCTTCGAACTGCTCGACCTTGTTGCGACGGAAGGCCGGCCAATGCTCGGCACCCGGGATGATCGACTTTAGCGCGCTCATCATCTGGCAGCCGTTGCAGACACCCAGTGCAAAAGTGTCCTTGCGGTTGAAGAAGGCGGCGAACTCATCGCGGCAACCGTCGTGCATCAGGATGGTCCGCGCCCAGCCGAGGCCGGCACCGAGAACGTCGCCGTAGGAGAAGCCACCGCAGGCGACCAACCCCTTGAAGTCCTTCAGGCTGACACGGCCAGCCAGGATGTCGCTCATATGGACGTCGACCGAGGCAAAACCGGCCTTGTCGAAAGCGGCAGCCATTTCGTAATGACTGTTGACGCCCTGCTCGCGCAGGATGGCAACACGAGGACGGCCACCGACTTGCGTGTAGACCTGGGTGAAATCATCCTGCGGATCGAAAGTCAGCTTCGGCGTCAGGCCGGGATCGGCGACATCGAGGATGCGGTCGAATTCCTGCTGGGCGCAGCTCGGATTGTCGCGCATGGCCTGCATCTGGTAGCTGGTCTCGGACCAGGCACGCTGCAGGTCGACGCGCTTCTCGCGCAGAACGCGCTTGGCGTTGCGGGTGACGCGGATTTCGTTCCACTCGTTCATGTGGCCGACGAAGTGGTAAGGCACGCGCAGCGCACGCAACACCGTCGTGACCTTTTCACGATCAGCGCGGCGAATCTGGATCAGGGCGCCGAGTTCTTCATTGAACAGCGCGCGAACGATATTTTCGAAATCGCGGCCAGCCAGCAGGTTGGTCAGTTTCTCGGAACCATCGACATCACCGGCACCAGCGTCATAGCAGAGTCCATCGAGGTCGAGCGAAACACCGCGTCGCGTGGCGAAGGCCATTTCGCAGGCGGCAACGAACAGGCCGCCATCCGAACGGTCATGGTAGGCCAGCAGCAGGCCGTCGTGATTCAGCTTCTGGACTGCATCGAACAATCCCTTGAGCTTGGCAGGATCGTCGACATCCGGCGCATCGCTGCCGGTGGCGTTGTAAACCTGGGCCAGACAGGAGCCGCCGAGGCGGTTCTTGCCGAGGTCGAGCAGCAGCAGTTCAGTTTCGCCCTGATCGACGGCCAGTTGCGGCGTCTTGGTCTTGCGCACATCGTTCACTGAGGCGAAGGAAGTGACGACCAGTGACAGCGGCGACACGACCTGCTTCTTCTCGCCGCCATCTTCCCAGGCGGTGCGCATCGACAGCGAATCCTTGCCGACCGGGATCGACACGCCAATGGCCTTGCACAGGTCGGAGACCGCCTCGACGGTATCGAAAAGACGGGCATCCTCGCCCGGCACGCCGCACGGCGCCATCCAGTTGGCCGACAACTTGACCTTGCCCAGTTCGCCGACATCGGCGGCAGCCAGGTTGGTCAGCGCTTCGCCGATGGCCATGCGGCCGGAAGCTGGGGCGTCGAAAACGGCGAGCGGCGTGCGCTCGCCCATGGCGAAGGCTTCACCCAAATAACCTTGATAGCCCATCGTGGTCACCGCGACATCGGCCACCGGCACCTGCCACGGGCCGACCATCTGGTCGCGCGCGGTCATGCCGCCGACAGAGCGGTCGCCGATCGAGATCAGGAAGGTCTTGTCGGCGATGGTCGGCAGACGCATCAGGCGATAGGCGGCATCCTTCAGTTCAATGGCGGTGGCGTCGAAGGAAACGAAGGTTTCCGGTTCATGCTTGACGTCGCGCGTCATGCGCGGCGGCTTGCCGAGCAGCGCTTCCATTTCCATGTCGACCGGATTGACGCCGAAATGGGCATCGGTCACGGTCAGGTGGCCGTCGCCGGTCGCTTCGCCGACGACAGCGAACGGGCAGCGCTCGCGCTCGCACATGGCCTGGAATTCGGCGATGCGGTTCGGCGGA
>JAGTRS010000072.1 GCA_018262195.1 Pseudomonadota bacterium
TACCGAACGCCCGTAGTGGTCGCTTTGTTCCTGCAGCCAGCGGGCAATGTCGGCGAAGTCTTCGCCCTCAAGTTCGCCAGTAATGCGGCTGGTCGCCGGCGAATCGTCGGCGGCAATCGGGTAGATGGCGACATGAACCGTGTGTTCCCAGGCCGTCAGCCGACTATTGGCCCGCCACGTGCCAAGGGCGACGGTGGCGAGGATGAGCAGCAGGATCAGGATGCGGATTTTGCGGAACATGCCTTCGGGAGGATGCGGGTCTGCGGGCTGGCTGTGAAATCAGGGCATTTTTTCCGGTTCACCGCAGGAATGGCGGTTCAGCGGGAAGCAGCCACGTTCACTGGGTCGGGATGGCAATTATCGGTCATGTGGCGATCCGCCTGCGCCTCTTTCCTTGCGCAAGCATGACCGTGACCGACGTGATCGGCCGCGCCGACGAGGCCTTGAACCAAGTCAATACCTCAGGCAAGGACAACTATTCTCAAGCGGATACCTCAGTACCCGAGTCGCGGGTGGTATGGGTCGGAACTTAGGCGGATGCGTGCTTTTCGGCCTTTGCCGACGTTCGACTACCTTGCTGTAATTGGTCAGTAATTCTGCGGTTTGCAGCCAGTCGGGCAGACAGGAGGGATGCGCCGATCAGCAATCAGTCGTCTATAGACGCAAAGCGTCGACAACTAGTTTGAACGCGGGTGATGGCTGTCGGCGGCTTGGGTAATACAGGTGGTAGCCGGCAAATGGGGGGCACCAGTCTTCGAGTACGCGCACCAGGCGCCCCTCCTCAATATGCGGCGCAAACTCGTCTTCTAGAACAAACGCGATGCCCAGCCCAGCTAGTGCTGCTTCCACGATATGCGCCGAGGTGTTAAGGATGAGCGGGCCGTCGACGCGGACGTTCAACTTGCGACCATCGCGCTCTAACTCCCAGGCGTACAAGCCGCCATCGCCTGACGTACGAAAACTGATGCAACGATGAGCAGTCAGATCGTTCGGTGTCTGCGGCACCGGGCGCTTGGCGAAGTAGGATGGCGAGGCCGCGGCGGCCATCCGAAACGGTGGACTGATGGGGAGCGCGATCATGTCTTTGTCGACGTAGTCGCCCAGGCGCACGCCGGCGTCGAAGCGATCCGCCACGATGTCCCGGAGCCCGTAATTGATGTCGAATTCCAGCTTGATATCGGAATACTCATGCAGCAGCGCTCCGAGCTTGGGCAAAAGCAAGGTACTCAGGGCGTGATCGGTACAGGTGATGCGCACGGTGCCCGCCGGTTTGTCGCGCATTTCAGTGAGGGCGTCCAGTTCGGCTTCGATCTCGTCGAAACGATGACCGATTGCCTGTAACAGCCGTTCACCGGCTGCCGTCGGCGACACACTGCGTGTTGTGCGGGCGAGCAGCCGGATCTCCATCCGGGTTTCCAGTCCGCCTATGGCCTGACTGAGTGCCGATTGACTCACGCCCAGCACGCCGGCGGCGCGGGTAAAGCTGCCTTCCCGCGCCACTGTGACGAAAGCCAACAGATCGTTCAGGTTACGTCTCGCCATTACCCGCTCTCCAAAGCTATTTATTAGCCGATCTTATATTGTTTTTAAGTATTTATTAGCTAATCAAAAGCGAATGTCCAGACTAGACTTACTTCATCACGTTTATGAGGAGCATCGACCATGAGCACGCACCGCCCTCCCAAGCAGAAAAGCACTCAAGAAAACCCCGTTCAGTCCGCTGAACGCCGCCTTTTCCTGAAAGAGGCTGCGGCAGGGATGGCAACGCTCGGCATGGCAGCAGCCCTTGCCATGCCGGCAATGGCCCAGGATATGTCGAATGGGGCTGCCAATTTCTATTCGAGCGACAAGGTGATCGTGCAAAAGGTCACCTTCAAAAATCAATACCAGATGAAGGTTGCCGGGAATCTCTTCATTCCCAAGAACCTGGATCGGAAGGGGAAAAATGCGGCGATCATCGTTGGTCACCCAATGGGTGCGGTCAAGGAGCAGAGCGCCAATCTCTACGCCACCAAGATGGCCGAACAGGGCTTTGTCACCTTGTCCCTCGATTTGTCGTTTTGGGGCGAAAGCGACGGTCGACCGCGCAATGCGGTTTCGCCGGACATCTACGCCGAGGATTTCAGTGCAGCGGTGGATTACCTGGGGACACAGTCCTTTGTCGACCGGCAACGGATCGGGGCCATCGGTATTTGCGGCAGCGGCAGCTTCGTCATCAGTGCCGCCAAGATTGATCCGCGCATGAAGGCCATCGCCACGCTCAGCATGTATGACATGGGTGCCGCCAATCGCAATGCGCTGAATCACTCGCAAACCCTCGCGCAGCGCAAGCAGATCATCGCCGAGGCCGCAGAACAGCGTTACGCCGAGTTCACGGGCGGTGAAACCCGGTACACCAGTGGAACAGAGCATGAACTGAATAAGGACACACATCCCATTCAACGCGAGTTCTTCGATTTTTACCGTACGCCGCGCGGCCAGTTCACGCCCAAGGGTTCATCGCCGAAGCTGACGACCCACCCGACGCTGACCAGCAACGTCAAATTCATGAACTTCTACCCGTTCAACGACATCGAAACGATTTCGCCGCGTCCGCTGCTGTTCATCACGGGTGGTGCCGCCCACTCCCGTGAATTCAGCGAAGCGGCTTACAAGCTGGCCGCAGAGCCGAAGGAACTGCTTATCGTTCCTGGCGCCGGCCACGTTGATCTCTATGACCGGGTGAACCTGATCCCGTTCGACAAGCTGACCAGCTTCTTCGCCACGCATCTCAAGTAATTTCAAATTAAGGAGAACACCATGACCGTCATAGCCTATGGCGCTTACGCCGGCGACAAACCGCTGGAAGCGATGGAAATCACCCGGCGGGCGCCGGGTGCCCACGACGTGCAGATCGACATCGCCTTCTGTGGTGTCTGTCACTCCGACTTGCACCAGGTGCGGGCCGAGTGGGCCGGCACGCTCTTTCCCTGCGTACCGGGGCATGAGATCGTCGGCCGCGTCTCGGCCGTCGGTGCCCACGTTGCCGGTTTCCAGACCGGTGATCTGGTTGGCGTCGGCTGTCTCGTCGATAGCTGCCAGCATTGTGAGGAATGCGACGCCGGACTGGAGAACTACTGCGACGGCATGGTCGGCACCTACAACGGCCCGACACCGGACGCGCCCGGTCATACGCTGGGCGGCTACTCGCAGCAGATCGTCGTGCATGAGCGTTACGTCTTGCGCGTTCGTCACCCCGAGACGCAACTGGCCGCGGTGGCGCCGCTGCTGTGCGCCGGCATCACCACTTATTCGCCGCTGCGCCACTGGAATACAGGGCCGGGCAAGAAGGTAGGCGTGGTCGGCATCGGGGGACTGGGTCACATGGGGATCAAACTGGCGCATGCGATGGGCGCCCATGTTGTGGCATTTACTACCTCGGAATCCAAGCGCCAGGCGGCGAAGGCGTTGGGTGCAGACGAGGTTGTAGTTTCACGCAATGCTGACGAGATGGCCGCGCACGCCAAGAGCTTCGATCTGATCCTCAACACCGTCGCCGCTCCCCATGATCTCGACGCTTTCCTTGGCCTGTTGAAACGTGATGGCACGATGACGCTGGTTGGCGCGCCGGCATCGCCCCATCCCTCGCCCAACGTCTTCAACCTGATCATGAAGCGCCGCACCCTGGCTGGCTCGCTGATCGGTGGCATTCCGGAAACGCAAGAGATGCTGGATTTCTGTGCCGAACACGGCATCGTCGCCGACATCGAACTGATCCGCGCTGATGAAATCAACGTGGCCTACGAGCGCATGCTCAAGGGTGAGGTGAAGTACCGTTTCGTGATCGACAGCGCCAGCCTCGGCGCCGGTAATAAATGAAGCCCCTTGCCTTTGCGCTGGCTATGCTTTGCTCAATTGCGGCATGTTCTGCCGAGCGTCATCCTGCTTCGACAAGCGACACAAAATACGTAGCGTCAGCAAAGCTTAAGGAGGCCAACTCCATGAGGATTCGCCTGACATTCAATGGGATGTCGACAACCGCAACCCTAATCGACAGCCCTACGACCAGGGATTTCATCGCCTTATTACCAATGACGCTGAAACTGGATGACTATGCTTCCACGGAAAAAATCGCCTATCTGCCGAAAAAACTGACTACCCAAGGCGCGCCGGCTGGCATCGATCCCGATGTAGGTGATATCACCTATTACGCTCCTTGGGGGAACCTGGCGATCTTCTACCGGGACTTTGGTTATTCCACCGGACTTATCAAACTAGGTCGTTTCGACAAGGGTGTCGAAGCACTTGCCGTACGTGGCTCACTGACTTTATCGATTGAGGCGATCCCTAGATAGCCAAAGATGAAGGCTAATTTAAGGGTCAGAAATTGGTCGTATTCCTGTCGTTGCTTGCAAGTTCTCGGAACGGCATCTTAGGCCGACTTCCGGTCCTCGGCCGAGCCCTACAGTGGAGTTTGCTGTCGACTCAGACTGATTCCAAGTGCAAACCGAACATGCGGCAAACACAAAATTCAGAGCCCCCTCTTTTTTCGGCAGTATCGGTTCAAAT
>JAGTRS010000045.1 GCA_018262195.1 Pseudomonadota bacterium
TATTTCCGGTCTGGTGTTCGCCAACGGCTTCGACGGCCTGATCTTCTCGATCGGCTGGCTGGTCGGCTGGCCGGTCATCACCTTCCTGATGGCCGAGCGTCTGCGTAACCTGGGTAAGTTCACGTTTGCTGACGTGGCTTCCTACCGTTTCTCCCAGACCCCGGTTCGTGTCTTCGCAGCTTCTGCTTCCCTGGTTATCGTCGCTTTCTACATGATTGCGCAGATGGTCGGTGCGGGTCAGCTGATCAAGGTGCTCTTCGGTCTGGAATACATGTACGCCGAAATCCTCGTCGGTTCCGTGATGATGATGTACGTGCTGTTCGGCGGTATGACCGCAACGACCTGGGTGCAGATCATCAAGGCCTGTATGCTGCTTGGCGGCGCAACCTTCATGGCTGTCTCCGTGCTGCTGCAATTCGGCTTCTCGCCGGAAGCACTGTTCACCAAGGCTGTTGAAGTGCACTCCAAGAAGGATGCCATCATGGGTCCGGGCGCACTGATCAAGGATCCGATCTCCGCCATCTCTGTTGGTATGGCCCTGATGTTCGGTACCGCTGGTCTGCCGCACATCCTGATGCGCTTCTTCACCGTGCCGAACGCCAAGGAAGCCCGCAAGTCTGTTGCCTGGGCAACCACCTGGATCGGTTACTTCTACATCCTGACCTTCATCATCGGCTTCGGCGCTATCACCAACCTGGTTACCAACCCGTCCGAGTTCTACGTCGGCGGCGAAATCGCCAAGGGCCTGAAGGGCGGCGGCAACATGGCTGCTGTGCATCTGTCCAAGGCTGTTGGTGGCGACCTGTTCCTCGGCTTCATCTCTGCCGTGGCCTTCGCAACCATCCTGGCTGTTGTGGCTGGTCTGACCCTGTCCGGTGCTTCTGCCGTGTCGCATGACTTGTACGCTTCCGTGTTCAACAAGGGCTGTACTTCCGAACAGGAACTGCGTGTCTCCAAGATCACGACCGTCTTGCTCGGCGTTCTGGCTGTTGTTCTGGGTATCGCCTTCGAAAAGGAAAACGTTGCCTACATGGTGATGCTGGCCTTCGTGATCGCCTGCTCCTCCAACTTCCCGGTACTGTTCATGTCCGTGCTGTGGAAGAACTGCACCACCCGTGGTGCCGTGGTTGGTGGCTTCGTCGGTCTGGCTTCTGCAGTAATCCTGACCATCGGCTCTGCCAGCGTCTGGGAAGCTGTGATGCACAACCCGAAGGGCTCCGCCTGGTTCCCGTACAACTCTGCTGCCATCTTCTCGATGACTGCCGCGTTCGTTACCATCTGGCTGGTGTCCATTCTGGACAACTCCGCACAGGCCAAGAAAGAACGTGCTCTGTACCCGTCTCAGCAGCTGCGTTCCGAGACCGGTCTGGGTGCTTCCGGCGCCAGCGGTCACTAATCAGACGACTAGCCTCGTCAGTAAAAAGCCCGGGTTTGCCCGGGCTTTTTTTCGTCTTGAATTTCGATGCTGGTGATTTGCCGGCGGTCGCTCGCCGAATAATATGGGCGTGCTTGTGCGCTGCGGGAATCGCAGGGCAGTTTATTTGATAGACTGTGTGTGTTTGGCGGGGAAAAAACGGTAGGGGGTACCCAGTGCAGGATCGGGCCACCCCCTGAGTAGCGGCAGAAGCCGCGTACTCCAAGACCATAAAAGGAGAACAGCCCGCTCAGGATAATGCGACTGGCTTACAGAAATCTTACGCCTGCAAAGGCAACAATCGGATAAATGCGCATTCTTATCGCTGAAGACGACGCCATCATCGCTGATGGCCTATCCCGCTCCTTACGTCAGGGCGGTTACGCTGTGGACTGGGCGCCCAACGGTATGGAAGCCGATACCGCCCTTGTCACGGTTTCCTACGATTTGCTCATCCTGGATCTCGGACTGCCGAAGCTGTCCGGGCTCGAAGTGCTCAAGCGGCTGCGGGCGCGTAATTCGCAGTTGCCAGTGCTGATACTGACTGCGCTTGACGGCACAGGGGATCGCGTCAAGGGACTCGACCTTGGTGCGGATGACTACATGGTCAAGCCGTTCGAGCTGGCTGAACTTGAGGCCAGGGTGCGGGCGCTGACCCGTCGCTCGGCGGGTACTTCTCCAACCATCCAGTGCGGCGCCTTGAGTTATGACCAAGTCGGTCGGGTTGCCCTGATTCATGGCCAAAGCCTTGAATTGTCGGCGCGCGAGGTCGGGCTGCTCGAAGTCTTGTTGAATCGCATGGGGCGCTTGGTCAGCAAGGATCAGCTGGTTGACCATCTTTGTGGCTGGGGCGAGGAGGTCAGCCACAATGCCATCGAGGTCTATGTCCATCGCCTGCGCAAGAAAATTGAACCGGGTGGCGTAAAGATCGCTACCGTTCGTGGTCTGGGATATTGCCTTGAGCGCCCTCCCGGCGAATAACCCACCGACTCAGGCATCCGAAACCGAGCGTTCGCTGTTTGGCGAGATTCTCGACTGGATGCTGGCGCCGCTGCTTTTTGTCTGGCCATTGAGTATTGCCTTCACGCATTACTTCGCCAATAACGTTGCCAATTATCCTTATGACCAGGCCCTGCGCGAGCATGTGGCGGCGATTGCCCGGCAGGTCAAGCTGGTCAATGGCAAACCCCAGCTTTCCCTGCCAGCGTCGGCACGTGCCCTGTTGCGGGCCGATGAAACAGACAGCGTGTATTTCCATGTGGTGACTTTCGACGGGCGTTTTCTGGCTGGGGACAAAGATCTGCCCTTGAGCGAACTGCCACTGGATGAATCGATGGTTCCCGGCGAAATTTATCAGCGAGACGCCGATTTCAAGGGGCAGGATCTTCGACTGGCTTATACCTATCTGGCAGAGCCGAACATGCCTAAATCCCAGTGGGTCGTGATCGAGGTTGGCGAAACCACGGAAAAACGCAGCCAGTTGGCCAACAAGATCGTTGCCAGTGTGATCCTGCCGCAATTCATCATCATTCCCCTGGCCGTCATGCTTGTCTGGTTCGGCTTGTCGCGTGGCTTGCGGCCCTTGACCCGCCTGCGCCAGACCATTGATGCCCGCGAGCCGGATGACTTGTCCCCGATTGCCACACGCCGGGTTCCTGAAGAGCTTGAGCCTTTGGTCGAGGCCTTCAACGAAATGCTCGAACGGATGAAGCGCAGCGTCGAAGCGCAGCAGCGCTTTGTTGCCGATGCTGCCCATCAGCTACGGACACCCTTGACCGGATTGAAAACTCAGGCCCAGTTCGCCATTCGTGAAACCGATCCGGAAGCCTTGCGCCATGCTCTGCGCCAGATAGCAACTGGCGTGGACCGGGCGGGTCGTTTGGTCAATCAATTGCTGACGCTGGCTCGTACCGAAGGCGGCGAATTGGCACAGAGTCGGCATGAGCCACTTGATCTATCCCTTCTGGTGCGGGAGGTGGTTGAAGATTGGGTCACCGTGGCTATCGAGAAAAGTATCGACCTGGGCTACGAGTCCGAAGGTCCGGCGATGATCAGCGGCAATTCCTTCCTGCTCTGCGAGTTGGCCAAGAACCTGATCGACAATGCCTTGCGCTATACGCCAATCGGGGGGCACGTTACCTGTCGGGTGGTGGCTAATCCGGCTACGGTCCTTTTTGAAGTTGAGGATGACGGCGTCGGTATCAGCGAGGAGCAGGCGGAGCTGGTTTTCGAACGGTTTTATCGCGTCGACGATGCGTCGACCGAGGGTAGCGGCCTGGGTTTGGCCATCGTTCAGGAAATTGCCATGCAACACAACTCGCGGGCCAGCCTGCGCCCAAATCCACTCGGGAAAGGAGCGGTGGCGCGTGTCGCATTTGCAGCCTGGTATCCACCACCAGCTCCGCTTCCTCCGCCAGATGATTTCTCCGAGCTCTATCGACAATCGCCTCCAATTGGGACCTGAAAGCAGCGAAACGCTTCACCGGTCCCCAAATATGCTTGGGCTAGTTGCGGAGAGCCAGTGACATCGCTATAATTCGCGCTCGTTTGGCCAATTAGCTCAGTTGGTAGAGCAGCGGATTGAAAATCCGCGTGTCCGTGGTTCGATTCCGCGATTGGCCACCAAATTCAAACGGCTTCCAGAAATGGAAGCCGTTTTCGTTTTCGGCCTCCGGAATTCATGATGACATTGCAATGCTGCGGTAACATTTGGCGCAGATAATGCCGGCTTTTTCGAGAGAGACGATCATGGACCTGTTGCTGTGGCGCCACGCTGAAGCCGAGGACGGCGAAGACGATCTGAAGCGTCGTTTGACCGAGCGCGGCGAGAAGCAGGCGCGGGCAATGGGGGCGTGGATTCGCAAAAACCAGCCCAAAGATCTGCGGATCATTGTTAGCCCATCGGTACGAACCCAGCAAACAGCCGAGGCCTTGAAACTGCCCTTTGAAACAAATCGCAAGATCGGGCCGGACGCGTGTGTCTCGGAACTGATTGCCGCATCAGGTTGGCCGGCCGCCAAGGGCTCCGTATTGATTGTCGGGCATCAGCCCTCCTTGGGGCGTTTTGCATCGCTGCTGCTGGCTGGGCAGGAGTCGGAATGGAGCATCAAGAAGGGGGCGTTGTGGTGGCTGAGCAATCGTGTGCGTCGCGATGAAACGCAGACCGTGCTGCGGGCCGTGATTCCGGTTGAAATGCTGGACTAGACAAGCTCGCCACTTAGGCGTGAAATAAGCCTTTTCGCATCAATGGATGGAGAGGGCATGGCAACCAACAAGAAAATAGCAATAACAGCACCGGCAACTGCCAACACCAAAAAGCCAACATCACGTCCACCTCGCAAGCGCGCTGTAGCCAGCGGTGATGTTGCGCCAAAACTGACCCCCGATGGTATCGAGGGATTCACCGTCCACGCAGCAATCGATGGTGCCCAGGAGTCGAAATTGGGCGCCATGCGCGATGTGATCGCCGGTCTGCCGCCTGAGGAGTCGGTCGCCTTGCTCAAGGGCCTGCTCAAGCAGCAGGGCGTGGTGGCCGACGAGCTGCCAGCCAGCCCGGATGATGAGCTGGTCAAGGACTGGCGTGACGGTGGATATCCCTACAAGAACCTGATGCAGCGCCGCAATTACGAGCGGCAAAAATATCGACTGCAAGTCGAGTTGTTGAAGCTGCAGGCCTGGGTCAAGGAAACCGGGCAGAAGGTGGTGATCCTGTTTGAAGGCCGTGATGCGGCGGGCAAGGGGGGAACCATCAAACGATTCATGGAGCACTTGAATCCACGGGGCGCCCGCGTCGTCGCTCTGGAGAAACCGAGCGAAATGGAGCGTGGTCAGTGGTATTTCCAGCGCTACGTCCAGCACCTGCCGACCAATGGCGAGATCGTGCTGTTCGACCGTTCCTGGTACAACCGTTCAGGGGTCGAGCGGGTGATGGGTTTCTGCACCGATCAGGAATATGCGGAATTCGTCCGTCAGGCGCCGGAGTTCGAGCGCATGCTGGCGCGAAATGGCACGCATCTGATCAAGTTCTGGTTCTCGGTCAGCCGCGAGGAGCAGCGCCGCCGCTTCCGCGAACGTAAGGTACATCCGCTCAAACAGTGGAAGCTGTCGCCGATCGATATGGCCTCGCTCGACAAGTGGGACGACTACACCAAGGCCAAAGAGGCGATGTTCTTCCACACGGATACCGCCGATGCGCCGTGGACGGTGATCAAGTCGAACTGCAAGAAGCGCGCACGCCTGAATGCCATGCGTTACGTGCTGCACAAACTGCCATATAACAATAAAGATACCGAGCGAATCGGCAATCTGGACCCGCTGATTGTCGGCCGTGCCAATGTCGTCTTTGAGCGTGGCGAGCACCAAGGGGTGCCGATCCTCTAGCTGATTACGTAGGAGGCACCGCCGGTCGCGATGAGCAGGCCGGTTTCGTTTTCCAAAGTCATCTGCACGGATGCAATGCGGCCGCCGAGACGGGTTACCCGTCCGGTGGCCGTAAATTTTTTTCCGACACCCTGGTGCAGGTAGTCGGTACGCAAGTCGATAGTGCCGATGCGGCCAAAACGATGGCTGACCTGGTCGGTACTTTCACTGTTGAATTTTTCGGCGATGGCAACCGTCACGGCCAAGCCGCCGACGGTATCAAGCACGGTGGCGATCACTCCGCCGTGCAGCCGGCCGTGCTGAAAATGACCGATCAGGTCAGGGCGCATCGCAAAGCTGATTTGCGGTGCAGCCGGATCGAGCGATTCGACGCGGAAACCCAGGAGTTCGTTGAAACAGAGGCGATGCTCGAAAACATAACGCAACGTAATTTCGAGATGCTTTTGCTCTTCAGTAGAGCGGCGGGGCGGAGTCGAGGTCATTGGGTCCGATAGACATTAAAAAGGGCGACGGGGTTGTCGTCGCCCAAGCCGAACGCAATTTTAACGCAGCTTACTTTTTACGCTGTGCTGGTGTGTAGGCGCAGGTACCGTGCGCTACGTCAGGCATCAGCACAGATTGGCTGGCTTGGCGCATCGAGGAAGCGCTGGCGGAAGTCGGCTTCCGGCATCGGACGGCCGCTCAGATAGCCTTGGTGGATGTTGCAGTGAAGGTCGCGCAAGAGCGCCAGTTGCGCTGCCGTTTCGACCCCTTCGGCGACAACTTCGAGGCTGAGGTTATGGGCCATGGTGATGATGGCAGGCACCAGTGCGCTGCCACCAGCATCGTCGATCAGCGCGGTGACGAAGCTGCGGTCGATTTTCAGGCTGCTGAAGGGCAGGCGGTGCAGGTAGGAAAGCGAGGAGTAGCCGGTACCAAAATCGTCGAGCGCCAAGCGGAAACCGCGGCTGCGCATGGCGTGGAGCATGTCGACGTGGTTGCCCTCGGCCTGCAGCAGCATTGACTCGGTGACTTCGAGCTCAATCTGTCCGGGGGCGATGCCGTGTTCGGCACAGAGTGCGGCTACCGTCTCGGTCAGGTCGCCGGTCCAGAACTGGCGGGCCGAGAGGTTGATGGCCATGTGCAGCGGCGTTGGCGACAGGGGGTTCCATCGGGCCAGGCAGGCGATTGCTTCCGTCAGTACCCAGTGGCCGATGGGGACGATCAGGCCGGTTTCCTCCGCCACCGAAATGAAGCGGTCGGGCGGAATCCACTGGCCATCGTCCTGCCAGCGCAGCAGGGCCTCGGCGCCGAGCAGGCGGCCGCTGGCGGTGTCGAACTTGGGCTGGTAGTGCAGCGAGAAGGCTCGTTGCTCGATGGCGCGGTGCAGGCGCAATTCAATCGAGGCGCGTTGCAGGACGCGCTCCTTCATTTGCGGCGTGTGGCGGGCTACCTGGCCGCCACCGCGACGCTTGGCCACGTACATCGCGGTATCGGCGTCGCGTAACAATTGCTCGGCATCGGCGGCGTCGTCCGGGTACAGGCTGAGGCCGATGCTGGCGCCGACGTGCAACTGGTTGCCATCGGTGACGAAAGGCTGGTTGAGGCGTTCGAGGAAATGGCGGGCACGAGCTTCGGCGGCCGCGCCATTGGCGATGTCGGTGAGCAGCACGATGAATTCGTCGCCGCCCTGGCGGACCAGGGTGTCGAGCGGTCCGAGACCACCGCGCAGGCGCCCGGCGACATCCTGGAGCAGGCTGTCGCCCAGCCGGTGGCCGAGTGAGTCGTTGATATCCTTGAAGCGGTCAAGGTCGATGAACAGCAGGGCGACACATTCTTGCTTGGCCGTTGCCTGTTGCAGAGCCTCACCCAGTTTCTCGGCGAGCAGCAAACGGTTGGGAAGGCCGGTCAGCGGGTCATGCTGGGCCATGAAAGCGAGTTCCTCTTCGTGCTGCTTGCGTTCGGTGATGTCGGTCACCGAGCCGGCCATCTGGTAGGCGATGCCGTGACGGTCGCGCACGGCGATGCCGCGCGAGGCGATCCAGCAGTACTGGCCACTGCTGGTGCGGACCCGGTATTCGCAGTAGAAGTAGGGTGTATGGCCTTTCAGGTGCTCGGCGACGGTCCGGTTGTAATGGGGGCGGTCGTCCGGATGGACCAGTTCCAGCCAGGCATGCGTATCGGGCAGGAAGTTGTCGCGGTAACCGAGTATTTCCAGCAGTCGTTTGCCGACATTGAGCCGCTTGCTGACTGGGTCCCACGACCAGAAGCCGTCGTGCGCCGCTGCCATGGCCAGGCTGTAGGCGCGCTGATTCGCCCACAACTTGCGCAACTGAAGCTGGACGACGTAGCCGCCGAAGAGGATAAGCAGGGCCAGAGCGCCACGAATGACAAACGAGGACTCCCACCACCAGAGCAGTGGAAGGAGTACGCCAAGCAGTGCCAGCAGTGCCAGGCGCGCCAGGATGCCGAGATTGCCCGGCCCCGGGTGTTGTTGGTGCAGCGAAAGGATCGACATGTCTCCGGGTGTTTCTTGTCTCCTAGCTGGGCGTTTTACAACTCGCTCGGGAATGTTTTGCCGCAGTATCTCGTTCTGCTCAGGGAACGGTCAACTCTGGAAAAACTCCTTGCGTCCAGCCATCTCCAAAGCATGGTGGCGTTGGCATATTCGTCCGCCAGGATCAGGTTGTCAGCTTCGATTTCCAGGCATGGAGGGCGAGATTGTCGTGGCTGTTTTTTCCCGTTCCATGCAGGCGACCGGAACGAAATGGCCGAACGCCACTTGCATGGGGTTCGGCCGTTTCCTTGGAGCTTGTCGCGGTTGGGAACCGCAATCGGGGTGCCTGACTATTTCTTGCGCGGTGCCGGCACATCCGTACAGGTGCCGTGCGCCACTTCGGCCGCCATGCCCACCGTTTCACCGAGCGTCGGGTGGGGGTGGATGGTCTTGCCGATATCGACCGCATCGCAGCCCATCTCGATGGCCAAGCAGACCTCGCCGATCATGTCGCCGGCGTTCGGGCCGACAATTGCCCCGCCGATGACACGATGCGTTTCAGCATCGAAGATCAGCTTGGTAAAGCCGTACTCGGCACCGTTGGCGATGGCGCGACCAGAGGCTGCCCACGGGAATTTGGCGGACTCGACCTTGCGACCTTCCTTCTTGGCCTGATCTTCGGTGTAGCCAACCCACGCCACTTCCGGATGGGTGTAGGCGACGCCGGGGATCACCGTGGCGTCGAAGGCAGCCTTGTGGCCAGCCGCGACTTCGGCTGCGACGTGGGCTTCATGGACAGCCTTGTGTGCCAGCATGGGATTGCCGACGACGTCGCCGATGGCGAAGATGTGCGGCACGTTGGTCCGCATCTGGGCATCGACGTTGATGAAGCCTCGATCGGTGACGGCGACGCCGGCCTTGTCGGCGCCGATCTTCTTGCCGTTCGGCGAGCGGCCGGCGGCTTGCAGGATCATGTCGTATTTGACCGGTTCGGCCGAAACGCCTTCGCCCTCGAAGGTGACGTACAGGCCGTCATCTTTCGCGTCGACTGCAACCGTCTTGGTCTTCAGCATGATCTTGTCGAAGCGATGCGTGTTCTGCTTTTCCCAGACCTTGACCGCATCGCGGTCGGGGCCTTGCATCAGCGTGTCGAGCATTTCGACGACATCGACCTTGGCGCCCAGCGTCGAATAAACAGTGGCCATTTCGAGGCCAATGATGCCGCCGCCAATGACCAGCATCTTCTTCGGCACGAAGCGCAGTTCGAGTGCCCCGGTCGAATCGACGATGCGCGGATCCTTCGGAATGAAGGGTAGATGCACGGCGGCCGAACCAGCGGCGATGATGCACTTCTGGAATTTGACGACCTTCTTGCTGCCGGTCTTGTCCTGACCTGTGCCATCGGTGACTTCGACTTCGATGTGATGCGGGTCGAGGAAGGTGCCGAAACCGCGCACGATGTCGACCTTGCGGCCCTTGGCCATGCCGGCCAGACCGCCGGTCAGCTTGCCGACAACCTTGTCCTTGTGGGCGCGCAGCTTGTCGATATCAACGGTTGGTGCAGCAAAGGTGACGCCTAGATCGGCCGCGTGCTGGGCTTCTTCCATGACTGCAGCAACGTGGAGCAGGGCTTTGGACGGAATGCAGCCGACGTTGAGGCAGACGCCGCCGAGGGTGGCGTAGCGCTCGACGATGACTGTCTTCATGCCGAGGTCGGCCGAGCGGAAGGCGGCGGAATAGCCACCGGGGCCGGCGCCGAGGACGAGCATCTCGCACTCGATGTCGGCACCGCCAGCATGGCTGCCGGCGACCGGGGCTGCGACTGGCGCCGCCGGAGCCGCTGCGGGGGCGGCGGCTTGCGGGGCAGGTGCTGCTGCCGCAGCGCCGGATTCGACCTTGATCAGCAAGGAGCCCTCAGCAACCTTGGCGCCGAGTTGAACCAGCACTTCCTTGACGACGCCGGCGACCGGTGACGGCACATCCATCGTCGCCTTGTCGGATTCCAGCGTACAGATTGCGTCATCCACCTTGATGCTGTCGCCAACCTTGACGAACAGGTCGATGATCGGCACTTCAGCGAAATCGCCGATATCGGGGACTTTGACTTCTACCAGATTGCTCATGGTGTTCTCCCCTTACAGCGCGACGCGACGGAAGTCGGCCAGCAGCTGGGCGATATAGACATTGAAGCGGGTCGCCAGCGCACCGTCGATAGTAGGTGCCACCGATACCGCCCAGGCTGGAGATCGTGAAGCAGGCGCCGGACATGTCGGCCGGCTTCAGCTTGCCATCACGTGCCTGCTTGGCCAGATCGCCGGATTCCTGCGCCAGTTCGAAGACCGACTTCTTGTCGACGTTCTTGACCACCGGTACGACCAGGCCGTTCGGGGTGTCGGCCGCGAAACCGATGTTGAAATACTTCTTCAGCACCAGGTTGTCGCCGTCGAGGGACGAATTGAATTCCGGGAACTTCTGCAGACCCTTGACGCAAGCCTTCATCAGGAAAGCCAGCATGGTCAGCTTGGCGCCGCCACCCTTTTCGTTTTCCTTGTTGAGCAGCACGCGGAAGGCTTCGATGTCGGTGATGTCGGCATCTTCGTGGTACGTGACAGCAGGGATCATCACCCAGTTGCGCGACAGGTTCTGGCCGGAAATTTTCTTGATGCGCGACAGCGGCTTGACCTCGATTTCGCCGAACTTGGCGAAATCAACCTTCGGCCACGGCAGAAGATCGAGCACACCACCACCGACGACACCGCCGGATGCAGCGGCTGCCGGACCGGAAACGGCGCCGGACATGACGCCCTTGACGTACTTGGTCAGGTCTTCCTTGACGATGCGGTTCTTCGGGCCGGTCGCAGGTACCTTGTTCAGATCGACACCGAGTTCTCGGGCATAGGCCCGAACGGACGGTGAGGCGTGAACCTTGGAGCCAACCGCCAGGGCCGGAGCCAGCGCTGCCGGTGCGGCGGCGGGCGCAGCAACCGGGGCAGTAGCCGGGGCTGCAGCGGCAGGTGCCGGTGCTGCAGCTTGGGGGGCGGCGGCCGGAGCCGAGGCGCCGGTTTCAACCTTGATCAGAACTGTGCCTTCGCCCACCTTGGAACCGAGTTGGACCAGAACTTCCTTGACCGTACCCGCGACGGTGGAGGGAACATCCATCGTGGCCTTGTCGGATTCCAGCGTGGCAATGGCGTCGTCAACCTTGATGCTGTCGCCGACCTTGACGTAAAGCTCGATGACCGGGACTTCCGAGAAGTCGCCAATATCGGGCACCTTGACTTCAACCACACCACCGCCAGCAGCAGGCGCCGCGGCAACCGGGGCAGCCGCAGGGGCCGGTACCGGAGCAGCAGCCTGCGCGGCCGGAGCGGCAGCAGCAGGAGCTGCAACTGCGGCGCCACCCGTTTCAACCTTGATCAGCACACTACCTTCGCCAACCTTGGAACCGAGCTGGACCAGCACTTCCTTGACCACGCCTTCAACGGTGGAAGGTACATCCATCGTCGCCTTGTCGGATTCCAGCGTGGCAATGGCGTCGTCGATCTTGATGCTGTCGCCGACCTTGACGTACAACTCGATCACCGGCACTTCGGCGAAATCGCCGATATCGGGGACTTTGACTTCAATGATTTGGCTCATGTTGTCTCTCCCTGATTAAACCGACATCGGGTTGGGTTTGTTCGGGTCAAGGTTGTACTTGACCAGAGCGGCAGCAACCACTTCGCGCTTTATTTCGCCGTTGTCGGCCAGCGCCTTCAAGGCAGCCAGCGTCACCCAGTGACGATCGACTTCGAAGAAATGACGCAGCTTCTCGCGGGTATCCGAACGGCCGAAACCATCGGTGCCCAGCGTGACATACGGTGCCTTGACGAAGGGGCGGATCTGCTCGGAGAACAGTTTGATGTAGTCGGTAGCGGCGATGACCGGGCCCTTGGCACCAGCCAGCTTTTGCTCGACGTGCGACAGCTTCGGTTCTTCCAGCGGGTGCAACATGTTCCAGCGTTGCGTATCGATACCGTTGCGGGCCAGTTCGTTCATGCTCGGGCAGCCCCAGAGGTCAGCCTCGACGCCCCAGTCGGCCTTGAGCAGGTCGGCGGCGGCGATGACTTCACGGAAGATGGTGCCGGAACCGAGCAGCTGAACGCGCGGGCCAGCCGATTCTGCACCCTTCTTGAAGGAATACATGCCCTTGATGATGTCGGCTTCGGCGCCGACCGGCATTTCCGGGTGCTCGTAGTTCTCGTTCATTACCGTCAGGTAATAGAAGACGTCTTCCTGCTCCTGGAACATGCGGCGCATGCCGTCCTGGGTGACCACGGCGACTTCGTACTGGAAGGTCGGGTCGTAGGAGACACAGTTCGGGATCAGGTTGGAGAGGATCAGGCTGTGGCCGTCTTCGTGCTGCAGGCCTTCGCCGTTCAAGGTCGTGCGACCGGCAGTACCGCCGATCAGGAAGCCACGGGCGCGCTGGTCGCCAGCTGCCCAGCACAGGTCGAGAACGCGCTGCATGCCGAACATCGAGTAACAGATGTAGAACGGAATGGTCTGGACGTTATGGACGGAATACGAGGTGGCGGCGGCGATCCAGTCGCTCATCGCACCGGCCTCGTTGATGCCTTCCTGCAGCACCTGGCCAGTCTTCGATTCCTTGTAGAACATCAGCTGGTCATGGTCTTCCGGGACGTAGTTCTGGCCTTCCTGGTTCCAGATGCCGACCGAGCGGAACATGCCTTCCATGCCGAAGGTGCGGGATTCGTCCGGCACGATGGGCACGACGTTCTTGCCGACATTCTTGTCCTTCAACATCATGTTCATGATGCGGACGATGGCCATCGTCGTAGACAACTCGCGGCCTTCTCCAGATGCCTTGAGCAGCGCGGCAAAGGAGTCGAGGGCCGGAATCTGCAGCGGCTCGGCCTTGCGGCGGCGCTGCGGCAGGAAGCCGCCAAGGTCCATGCGACGTTGGCGCATGTACTGGTATTCCGGGGAGTCTTCCGGGAAAGTCAGATACGGGAGCTCTTCCAGCTTGTCGTCCGGCACCGGCAGGTTGAAGCGGTCGCGGAAGCGGCCGATCTGCTCCTTGTCCATCTTCTTCTGCTGATGGGAAATGTTCATCGCCTCACCGGCCTGACCCATGCCGAAGCCCTTGATGGTCTTGGCCAGGATCAGTGTCGGCTGGCCCTTGTGCTTGATGGCGCGGTCGTAGGCAGCAAAAATCTTGAAGATGTCGTGGCCGCCGCGATTCAGTTGCCAGACCTGATCATCGGTCCAGTCAGCAACCAGTTCGCGGAGTTCCGGCGTGTTGAAGAAATGCTCGCGGACGTAGGCGCCGTTCTTGGCCTTGAAGGTCTGGTACTGGCCATCGACCAGTTCCATCATGCGTTTTTTCAGGATGCCCTTTTTGTCGCGGGTGAACAGTGCATCCCACTGGGTGCCCCAGATCAGCTTGACGACATTCCAGCCTGAACCACGGAATTCGGATTCCAGTTCCTGAATGATCTTGCCGTTGCCGCGCACCGGGCCGTCAAGGCGCTGCAGGTTGCAGTTGATGACGAAAATCAGGTTGTCCAGCTTCTCGCGACCGGCCATGCCGATGGCACCGAGCGATTCGACTTCGTCGGTCTCGCCGTCACCGAGGAAGGCCCAGACCTTGCGATCATTGGCCTTGGCCAGTCCGCGCGAGTCGAGGTACTTCATGAAACGGGCCTGGTAAATGGCCTGGATCGGGCCGAGGCCCATGGAAACGGTCGGGAACTGCCAGAAGTCCGGCATCAGCCACGGGTGCGGGTAAGAGGAAATGCCCTTGCCATCGACTTCCTGGCGGAAGTTGTCCATCTGGTCTTCGCTCAGGCGGCCGAGCATGAAGGCGCGGGAATAGACGCCCGGAACCGAGTGGCCCTGGAAGAAGATCAGGTCGCCACCGGACGGATCATTGATGCTGCGCCAGAAATGCGAAAAGCCGACGTCGTACAGCGCGGCGGCCGAAGCGAAGGAGGCGATATGGCCGCCGACATTGGTGTCCTTGTTGGCACGCACGACCATGGCCATGGCGTTCCAGCGGATATAGCTGTGAATCTTGATTTCCATGTCCGCATTGCCCGGGTACTTGGGCTGCTGGTCGGCGGGAATGGTGTTTACGTATTCAGTGTTGGCCGAGTAGGGCAGATCGATCCCGTCTTCGCGGGCCTGGCCGATCAGTTTCTCGATCAGGTAGTGAGCGCGTTCGGCGCCTTCCTGAGTGATGACGCCTTCGAGGGCATCAGTCCATTCTTTGGTTTCCTGCGGATCTACGTCTGCAGGGTCAGGCAAGGCATTCGGTTGTTCGGCCATGGTTTGTCTCCTAGGTTGCATTTCATTCTGTTTTGCCTGTTGAGCAAAACAACTTTAGCTCGTTACGAGTCGGTTCGCGAGCCCGTGTTTTCCCTAATCATCGTTCCGCATTGTAAAAACAAAATTCACATCGTGCAATACAGGCAAACCCGTAGCGCGAATTTTTTTACGATTATTTTTGCGGATGCTTGGGGTGAAGCGGATGGCTGGGGGGCCGCGTAACGCACCGCGACCGCCTGTTGGCTGCCTGTTTCAAAAATGCGAAGCCGGATGCTAAAGCGTGGCCCAGCGGGCCAGTGTGCTGCCGAAGAAGGAGGTGGCGAGCAGGGCGATCGGCGCGATGCCGATGAAGACTTTCAAGACCCGTTTGATAAATGGGTGGGCGACCTGCGACTCGATGAAGCAACGGGCGACCAGCGCGCCCTTGATCCAGACGATGGCTGCCACCAGCAACGGTAGCAGGCTGATGTCCCGGAACCACTCGCTGAGCCCGAGGCTGGCCAGGGTCAGGGCGACCAATGCCAGCCAGGCGCTAGTCAGCAGGAGGAAATGGTCTGTGTGCTTGTCCATGTTCAGGCCAGTACGTAGAACAGTGGGAAGATGACCAGCCAGATCATGTCAGTGGCGTGCCAGTAGCAGGCAAGTGCTTCCAGTCCGGCGTAGTCCTTCGACGAATAGCCACGGAAGACCAGTCGCGCGAGTACCCACAGGATGCCGAGAATGCCCCAGGTGGCATGGACCAGATGGGTGAAGGTCAGGTAGTAATAGACGGTGAAGAAGATGCCGGATTCGCCGTTGATGCCCTGGGCCAGGTTCCAGCTTATTTCCAGCGCCTTGGTCAGCGGGTAGCCGAGGGCGATCACCAGCCCGCCCACCAGCCAGATGATGGCAGCGCGATGCTTGTCCTGACGGATGGCATTGACCGAGCAGGCAATGAAGTAGCTGCTGGTGATCATCAGCAGGGTGATGGTCGTCCCAGCGATGACCGAAAGCCTTTGCGCCCCGGCGTGAAAGGCATCGGGGAAATGGGCGCGGGCGATGAAGTAGACCGCGAACAGCACGGTGAACTCGACAAACTCGCAGGTGATGCCGGCCCACATGCCCTTGTTGCCGGGAATGCGGCGGGTGCTGTCTTCCAGCGGAGCAGGGGCGTCGAGCGTGGCGGCGGTCATTTGTAGGTCATGGTCAGAATGGCTTTCATTGTTTCGTTCCCCGTTGCTGAGGGCATTGATGTTCATCAACGGATCAGGTTCATGTGACACGAAACAAAAAGATTGGCTGAGTTGTTCTGTATCAAATGGCGGCGAAACAAGCTTTCTATAATCATGGGTTTCGCATTGCGCTTTCGAGGAGTCGATATGGCGGCAGTCATGCCCGCACCGGCAGCAAGCCGGATTCTGATGTCTGGTAATGAGGCGGTCGCCCGCGCCGTATGGGAGGCGGGCGTCAAGGTGGCCGCGGCCTATCCAGGCACGCCATCCACTGAAATGCTGGAAGTGATCTGCACTTACCCGGATCTCTACGCCGAATGGTCGGTCAACGAAAAGGTATCTCTCGAAGTCGCCATCGGTGCTGCCTACGCCGGGTCGCGTGCCTTCTGCTGCATGAAGCATGTTGGCATGAACGTCGCTTCGGATGCACTGATGACGCTGACCCTGACCGGTGTGATCGGTGGCCTCGTCATCGCGATTGCCGACGACGTCGGCCTGTCCTCCTCACAGAACGAACAGGATTCACGCTACTGGGGCCGCTTTGCCCATGTACCCGTATTCGAGCCGGCTGATTCGCAGGAAGCCTACGAAATGACCAAGCTCGCCTACGAGCTGTCCGAGAAATTCCAGGTGCCGGTCATCCTGCGCATGACGACGCGCATCAACCACGTCAAGTCGCTGGTCACGGTCGGGGAGCGGAATGAGTACGTCGGCGCCGGCTTCAAGAAGGAGCCGGGTCGCTTCGTGATGGTGCCGGGCAATGCCGGCAAGCGCATCCCGCTGATGTTCAAGCGCGATATCGAATTGCGCGCCGAGGCCGAAACCTCGCCGCTGAATTTCATCGAAAGCGGCTCCGACAAGCGCGTCGGCTTCATCACCTCCGGGCCGGCCTATATGCACGTCAAGGAGTCCTTCCCGAATGCGCCGGTGCTGAAACTTGGCTTCTCCTGCCCGGTGCCGTTCGAGAAATGCCGCGAACTGGCAGCCATGGTCGATCAGGTCGTGGTGGTCGAAGAAGTCGAGCCGCTGGTTGAAACCGAACTGAAGGCGCAGGGCCTGAAGGTGATCGGCAAGGAAATCCTGCCCTTGCAGGGGGAACTGTCGCCCAATGTGTTGCGCCCGGCCATCGCCAAATTGCTTGGCGAACCGGCGCCGGAAAGCACGGCCTTCGCCCCGATGCAAGTCTTCCCGCGGCCGCCGACGATGTGTGTGGCCTGTCCCCACCTCGGCGTCTATTACACGCTGTCGCAGGTGCGTAACCTGAACATCTCCGGTGACATCGGCTGCTACACACTGGGGGCAGGGCATCCGTGGAATGCCCTCGATACCTGCGTCTCTATGGGCGCCTCGATGGGCGTTGCGCTGGGTATGGACAAGGGGCGTGGTGAGGCCGACAAGGACAAGCGCGTCGTGGCCGTGATCGGTGATTCGACCTTCCTGCACATGGGCATGCAGGGCCTGCTCGACATGGTGTACAACAAGGGCAATGTCACCGTGCTGTTGCTGGACAATCGGGCTGTCGGCATGACCGGCGGCCAGGACAACCCGGGCAATGGCCGCGACATCTATGGTGACGAAGCGCCGCGTATCGATTTTGCCAAGCTGGTGTCGGCGCTGGGCGTCAAGGATGAGCGCATCCACGTCGTCAATCCGTATGAGCTGCCGGTCCTGTTCAAGACCATCCGCGAAGAAGTGAAGGTGCCGGACGTTTCGGTGATCATCACCGACCAGCCCTGTGTGTTGATCAAGGATTATCACAAACTGAAACCCTTCGAGGTCATCGACGACAAGTGCACCGGTTGCGGCAATTGCATCGACGTTGGCTGTCCGGCCATCCACGTCACGCGGCGCGGCAAGGAAGTGAAGCCGAGCGGCAAAGAGGTCGATCTGGCCTTTGTCCGCATCGAAACCTCGGTGTGTACCGGTTGCGGCCTCTGCGTCCAGCCTTGTGCGCCGAAGGCCATCGTGCATCACGTGCAGACCTCGCCGATCACGCTGGTCAAGGGAGGGTGTTCGGCATGAGTGCAACGACCAACATTCTAGTCGTCGGCATCGGTGGGCAGGGCGTCATGACTGCTACCGAAATTCTCGCCGAAGCAGCCATCGCCCTCGGGCACGATGCCAAGAAAACCGAAGTAGCCGGCATGGCGCAGCGCGGCGGGGTGGTTTCCTCGCATCTGCGTTTTGGCGCCAAGGTGCTGTCGCCACAGATCACGCCGGGCACGGCTGATGTGCTGCTCGGCTTCGAGTCGGCCGAAGCGATGCGCTGGCAGCACATGCTCAAGCCGGGCGGCATCACGCTGATGAATACGGCCAAACTCGTGCCGCCAGTCGTCGAGCTGGGCCTGTTCGATTACCCGGAAGATCCGCTGGCCGAAATCAAGAAGTGCGGCAACAAGGTCGTCGCTTTCGATGCGACCTCAATCGCGCAGGCGTTGGGCGACATTCGCCTCGGCAACACGGTCATGCTTGGTGCCATTGCCGACCATCTGCCGTTTGGCGCCGAAACGCTGCTCGATTGCGTGCTCAAGCGTTTCCAGCGCAAGGGCGAGAAACTCGTCGATCTGAACCGGCGGGCGTTCGAGGCCGGACGCGCTGCCGTGGGCGAAGCTGAGGCTGCGCTGGCGTAATCTGGTAAAATACGCGCCAATTCAAAGGGAAAGGCAGCCGCCTTTCCCCTTTTCTTTTCTGTTGGATGCGACGATGACAGCTCAAATTATCGACGGCAAGGCGCTGGCCGAAGAACTCCGCCAGGGTTTCAAGGCACGGGTCGAGGCACTGACGGCCAAGGGGCACAAGCCCGGTCTGGTGGTCATTCTGGTCGGGGCCGATCCGGCTTCCGAGGTTTATGTCCGCAACAAGGTCAATGGCTGCCTGGCCATCGGCATGCACTCCGAGAAGATCACCTACGATGCGACCGTCGATCAGGCGACAGTGCTTAACAAGATTGCCGAACTGAACGCCGATCCGAACATCCACGGCATTCTGGTGCAACTACCCTTGCCCAAGCATTTCGATGAAGAAGCCGTGCTCGAAGCGATTGCCGCCGAAAAGGACGTCGATGGTTTCCACGCCGAAAACGTCGGCGCCCTGGCCCAGGGCAATCCGCGCTTCATCCCCTGCACGCCCTACGGCGTGATGAAGATGTTCGAAAAAGGCAACGTTGATCTGACCGGCAAGGAAGCCGTGGTCATTGGCCGTTCCAACATCGTCGGCAAGCCGATGGCACTGCTGCTGATCAATGCCGGGGCGACCGTCACCGTCTGCAATTCACGCACCAAGGATCTGAAATTCCACACCAGCCGCGCCGACATTCTCGTCGCTGCCGTCGGCAAGCCGAAGTTTGTGACCGGCGACATGGTAAAGCCGGGCGCCGTCGTCATCGACGTCGGCATCAATCGCCTGCCGGACGGCAAGCTGTGCGGTGACGTCGATTACGCCGACTGCCTCGAAGTGGCCGGCCAGATCACCCCGGTGCCAGGCGGTGTCGGTCCGATGACGATCACCATGCTGCTGGCCAATACCATTGAAGCCGCCGAACGAAAGGCCGGACTATGAACGCAGTTCACCAACCTGTTGTCGGCGTCGTCATGGGCTCCGATTCCGACTGGCCGACCATGCAGGCCGCCGCCGTGATCCTCAAGGAATTTGGCGTCCCCTTCGAGGCCCGCGTCGTCTCTGCCCACCGCACCCCGGATCTGCTGTTCGACTACGCCGCCATGGCGGGCGAGCGCGGCATCAAGGCGATCATCGCCGGTGCTGGTGGTGCCGCCCACCTGCCGGGCATGCTGGCCGCCAAGACCACCGTGCCGGTGCTCGGCGTGCCGGTGCAGTCCAAGGCGCTGTCCGGCGTCGATTCGCTGCATTCCATCGTCCAGATGCCGAAGGGCATCCCGGTCGCCACCTTCGCCATCGGCGAGGCGGGTGCTGCCAATGCGGCGCTGTTCGCCGTCGCCATGCTGGCCAATGAAAATCCAGCCCTGAACGCCAAGCTGCAAGCCTTCCGCCAGGCCCAGACCGAGAAGGTGCTGGCCATGAAGTTGCCGGAAGTGTGATTGCTGCGCTCAACCTTAAAAAACGCCCAAAATTTGAAGTGCCGATGAGGTTCCTGTCTTGAGCACCACGATGATTCTCCCGCCCGCCACGCTGGGCATGCTCGGTGGCGGCCAGCTTGGCCGCTTCTTCGTTTCTGCCGCCCACGAACTCGGCTATCAGGTCTGGGTGCTCGATCCGGACAAGAATTCGCCGGCCGGCCAGATCGCCGAGCGCCATTTCTGCGTCGATTACAACGACTACGCTGCCCTCGACGAATTCGCTGCGGGATGCGCCGCGATTACCACCGAGTTCGAGAACGTCCCGGCCGATACGCTGGATTACCTCGCCAAGTTCGTCCCGGTTCGCCCCTCGGCGGCAGCTGTCGCCGTCTGCCAGAACCGCATTGCCGAAAAATCCTTCCTGCGCGACAACGGCCTGCCGCATGGCCCGTTTGCGGCCATCCGCAGTGAAGACGACATCAAGAATGCCGACGCCTCACTGTTCCCGGCTATCCTGAAAGTTGCCCGCTTCGGCTACGACGGCAAGGGTCAGGCGACGGTGAACAATCGCGAAGAAGCGCTGATTGCCTTCGGCCACTTCAAGGGCGAGCAATGTGTTCTTGAGCAGCGCCTGACGTTGGATTATGAAGTCTCCGTCGTGCTGGCGCGTGACGAACACGGCCAGGTCCAGTGCTTCCCGACTGGCGAGAACCAGCACACGAAGGGCATCCTCGATGTTTCCATCGTGCCGGCGCGGACCACCGGCTGCGTCAGGAGCGATGCCGAGGATGTCGCCGCGCGTATCGCCGAAAAGCTCGGCTACATCGGCACCATGGGCGTCGAGTTCTTCATCAGCCGCGGCCAGCTGATCGTCAACGAAATGGCGCCACGGCCGCACAACAGCGGCCACTACACCATCGATGCCTGCGTGACCAACCAGTTCGAACAGCAGGTGCGTGCCCTGTGCGGCCTGCCGCTCGGCGAAGCACGCGCCCATTCGGCGTCGGTGATGGTCAATCTGCTCGGTGACCTCTGGTACGAAGGCGACACCTATCGTGAACCCGATTGGGCCAAGCTCTACGCCATCCCGAATTTGAAGCTCCACCTCTACGGCAAGCACCATGCTCGCCCCGGGCGCAAGATGGGCCATTTCACGGTGATCGGCGACAACGCCGAGGCGGTACAGAAGGCCGCTCTGGCTGCCCGCGCTGCCATCGGCATCAAGGACGAATGACCCCTTCCGACGCCGACTACGCCCGTGCGGTCGAACTGCTGCGTGCCGGCGAACTGGTCGGCATGCCGACCGAGACGGTCTATGGCCTGGGGGCAGACGCTGCCAACCCGGCCGCGGTCGCCAAGATTTTTGCCGCCAAGGGCCGCCCAGCCGATCACCCGCTGATCGTTCATCTGGCCGGCCATGATGCCGTCGACCAATGGGCCGAGCAGGTCCCGGATGTTGCCTGGGAACTGATGGAAACCTTCTGGCCCGGCCCGCTGACGCTGATCCTGAAAAAGCAGGCCTGGGTGCCGGATGCCGTGACCGGCGGGCAGGATACCGTTGGACTGCGCGTGCCTGGCCATCCAGTAGCGCTTGAACTGTTGCGCCGTTTCGCCCGTGCCAAGGGCGAAAGCGATGGCAAACCCGCTGGCATCGCCGCGCCATCGGCCAACCGTTTCGGCCGCATCAGCCCGACAACCGCGGCGCATGTGGCCGAGGAGCTCGGTACTGCCGTTCCGATGATCCTCGATGGCGGCCCGTGTGCCGTCGGCATCGAATCGACCATCGTCGACTGCTCGCGCGGCGAGCCGGTCGTGCTGCGTCCCGGCCATATTTCGCCGCTGCATCTCGAAGCCATACTCGGTCGCCGCCCGGCCATTGAAACCGCGGTCGGCGCGCCACGCGTGTCCGGTTCGCTCGAAGCGCACTATGCGCCGGTGACACCGCTGCGCATGGTGAGCGGCGAGCGCCTGCTCGATTTCATCAACGCCCAGCGCCATCGCGGCGGACGTTGCGGCGTGATCAGCGCCAACCAGCCGCCGCAGGCCGGCATGCCCCACGCTTGGCGCCTGATGCCAGCCGACCCGGTCGGCTATGCCCACGATCTCTATGCCGCCCTGCGCGACATGGACCACGCAGGTGTCGATGTCATCATCGTTGAGTCACTGCCGGAAGGCGCCGAATGGACGGCGGTTGCCGACCGCCTGCGCCGTGCCGTGGCAGGTGCAGGCCAGGGCTAAAATACCGGTTGCCGCAGGACCTTGCGCCCGCCTTTGATATGCGAAATGGACTGCGCTAGAATCGCAGGACGTTGGGGGGGTAGCTCAGCTGGGAGAGCGCTGCGTTCGCAATGCAGAGGTCGGGAGTTCGATCCTCCTCCTCTCCACCATCGGAATTACTAAAGGATCAGCAGGTTACGGAATGTAGCCTCTGGTCCTTTTTCTTTCTAACTCGATATTGATCAGTCAAATACGATCCTCAACCTTGGCTATCACTGTCTGACTAGCTGACGCGTAGTGGAGAACAAACCGATATTCAATCAAATTGACCCGCCCAAGCAGCGATCTTTTGTTTTTTCGTCTGCCAATTAAGGCTTGATCCAAGTTCAATTACCCATACAATGTATAGGTATGAGTGCTACGCCATTACCGCTTGCCTTGAACGATGCCAACTTTCTCAAGCGGCTTCGACTGGCGGCAGCAAATTCGGCAAACGTCGTTATTGTTGCGCACGCAAAGCAGCGGATGGTGGAGCGAAAAGTAAATCGGGGGCAGGTGATTGCCTGTTTGCAGAAAGGAACCGTCAGCGAACGGGCGCACTTGACGCCATACGGAGATTGGAAGGCGACGGTATCGCATCGAACTGCTGGCGATAATGTCAGCGTTGCGGTGGCGATCAAGGCAAAGGGCGACGGAGATTACTGCATTGTTGTCACGGTGATGAAATGAAGCAATACCACTACACAGATAGCGGCCTACGTAACCTCTGGTTAGCCAGCGGGTTTGAAGTCGTTGAAACTGAATATGGCACAGGCGTCGCTATTCATGACGTTGAAGGTCTGCATCGTGCCATTGGTGAGACATTAGCTCGTAAGGCATGGCTGACAGGGGCGGAGGTTCGTTTTCTCCGCAAGGAGATGGATATGTCTCAACGAGCTTTAGGCCAGCTTCTTGGTAATACAGACCAGGCGGTTGCCAAGTGGGAGAAGTTCGGCAAGGTTCCAAGGACAGCCGATAGAATGATTCGCCTAATTTACCTAGAGCACATTGGCGGAAATGTGCCAATTCGCCAAACCATTGAACGTATCAATGACACCGACCGCCAAGAGCATGAACGGCTGACGGCCGAAGAGAGCGAAAATGGATGGAGAATTGCAGCCTAGCAGGTGGCTGCTGGGGGCATATTTGGTGGAATATCAGAAAATAGAGAAAACGCGGATCATTGTGCAACCGTAGTTTTCGAAGTGAGTTCGTTAGACCTCCTCTCCACCATCCAGATGTTGAAAAAGCCTGATTCGTCAGGCTTTTTTCGTTTGTGGCCGGGTTAGGGTTTTCCCTCGGGGTGCTTGTATTGCATTGCGATTCGCCGAATACTTTGTTCGCGTCGGGGAGGGGCTCAGCCAGAGGCATTTTCCCGAACCCGCAGAGATTCAGTTTGCACAACAACATCCGGATGGAGGATCGAGACATGACTTTGGCTGCCAAAGTGCGTACGCACAAGATTTCCAAGAACGCCACCCTGAGTGCTTCCGGCTACAACCTGATCGGCCCTGATTCACCGGCTATCGAGGCGATGACTGATTTCCTGAGAGTCAATGTTGTCACCATTGGCGCTGATGCGTCCGTCGTTTCAGCCAATGCCCGGATGATTTCACGCGGGGTGCGGATGCTGATGGTGACGAATGATGATGAGCGGGTGGATGGCCTGATCACCGCCCGGGACATCCTCGGCGAAAAGCCGTTGCAGGTCGCCCAGGCCCGTGGCTGCAAGCGGGATGAGTTGATGGTCGCTGACCTGATGACGCCGATCGGCAATGTCGACACGCTGTATCTGAACGAGGTGCTACATGCCCGCGTCGCAGATATTCTTGAGGCCCTGAAGCATCTGGGTCGCCAGCACATTCTGGTTGAGGATGTCGATCCGGTCACTGCCCTGCCACGCGTGCGCGGCCTGTTTTCGGCGACACAGATCGGTCGCCTGCTTGGCGTGCCGGTGCTCAGTTTTGAACTGGCGAACACCTTTGCCGAGATCGAGGCAGCACTGGTTAACTGAGTCTCGCGTTTGCCGCCTGGCACAGGATGCCCGGCGGTCAATCAAATTGAATCCACAGCCTCAATTGTGAGGCTGGATTTTTTTCTGCTTTTGGCCAAGCATGCATCATTTAACGCCAACGAAACCCTGGAGTTGTCATGTCTGTACCAGCTCATCCCATTGCCGCCTCGCTACCGGGTTCCGATACCGGCAAGGTGGTTTCCGCCCGCAATGCTGTCCGGCTGATTCGCGATGGAGACACGGTGGCGACCGGCGGTTTTGTCGGCATTGGTTTTGCTGAAAACATCGCCGTGGCGTTGGAGCAGCGTTTCCTCGAAAGCCGGGAGGCCGACCTGCAGGGTGTTGGTTCGCCGCGTAATCTGACGCTGGTTTACGCCGCCGGGCAGGGCGATGGCAAGGAGCGCGGCCTGAACCATCTTGGTCACGACGGGCTGGTCGCCAAGGTGATCGGCGGACACTGGGGCTTGGTGCCGAAGCTGCAGGAACTGGCCGTCTCGAACCGCATCGAGGCCTACAACCTGCCGCAGGGAGTGATCACTCACTTGTTTCGCGACATCGCTGCCGGCAAGCCGGGGACGATCACCCGTGTCGGAATGGGCACTTTTGTCGATCCGCTGTTCGGTGGCGGCAAACTGAATGAAAAGACAAAGGTGGATATCGTCCGCCGCATGGAAATCGACGGCGAGGACTACCTGTTCTACAAGGCCTTCCCGATCCACGTCGGGATCATTCGCGGCACGACGGCCGATCCGGATGGCAACATCACGATGGAGAAAGAGGCGCTGACGCTGGAGGCACAGGCCATCGCGATGGCGGCGCGCAATTCGGGCGGCATCGTCATCGCCCAGGTCGAGCGCATTGCCGAACGCGGCACGCTGAATCCGCGGCAGGTGAAAATTCCCGGCATCCTGGTCGATTGCGTCGTGGTCGCCGAAAAGCCGGAGTACCACATGCAGACCTTCATCGAGCCCTACAGCCCGGCCTTCTCCGGCGAGATCAAGGTGCCGATGTCGGCCATCCCGGCTATGGCCATGAGCGAGCGCAAGATCATCGCCCGTCGGGCGGCCATGGAGCTCAAGGCCAACGCCATCGTCAATCTTGGCATCGGCATGCCGGAAGGGGTGGCCAACGTCGCGGCGGAAGAGCACATCATCGACCTGCTGACCCTGACCGCCGAACCTGGCGTCATTGGCGGTGTGCCGGCAGGCGGCCTGAATTTCGGTGCGGCGACCAACACCCAGGCGATCATCGACCAGCCCAGCCAGTTCGACTTCTATCAGGGGGGCGGGCTGGACATCGCCTTTCTCGGACTGGCTCAGGCCGACCAGCAGGGTAATCTGAATGTTTCCAAGTTCGGTCCGCGACTCGCCGGCTCGGGAGGCTTCATCGACATTTCGCAGAATGCCAAGAAGGTCGTTTTTGTCGGCACCTTTACGGCGGGCAATCTCGATGTCGCGCTTGAAGGCGGCAAGCTGAAAATTCTTGAAGACGGCAAGTCGATCAAATTCGTCGGTGAGGTCGAGCATCGCACATTCAGCGGCCCGGAGGCTGCCCGGCGCGGCAAGGAGGTGATCTATATCACCGAGCGATGTGTCTTCCGCCTTACCGCCAAAGGCTTGCTCCTGACCGAAATTGCCCCGGGCGTCGATCTGCAGAAGGATATTCTCGATCGCATGGCTTTCCGGCCGATCATCGATGGCGAGCCGGCACTGATGGACGAGCGCATTTTCCGCGAGGAGCCGATGGGGATTCGCCCGGAACTGCTGGAAGTGCCGCTGGCCCAGCGCCTGTCCTACGATCTCGGCAAGAACCTGTTCTTCCTCGATTTCTCCGGGCTCAGCGTACGCAGCGGTGAGGATATCCGGCGCATCGAAGCGGCGGTCGAAGCGGCGCTGGCGCCGATCGGCCACAAGGTCAACGCCATCGTCAATTACGACCGCTTCAGCATCCTGCCGGAGCTGATTGACGACTACATCGCGATGGTGAAGGGCGTTGTCGAACGCCATTACCACGATGTGACCCGTTACACGTCGAGCACTTTCCTGCGCATGAAGCTGGGAGAGGCGCTGGAGAAACGGGATATCTCGCCAAAGCTCTACGAGACGGCCGATCTGGCCCGAGGGCAATTGGCGACCTAGAGGGGAGACCCGTCGGGCCGGGTTCCAGTTGCTAACCGGGCGGTCACTACGGCGATGACATGACGGTGGAGCAAGGTATCATTGCCGGATCGCAGTGGTGGACACAGGTTTTGGCATGAAAATGAATTTGTCGGGGGCTCTTGCCGGGCGGAAAACCCGTATTGCACTGGTGCTGGCTGCCGTTGTGGCCGGTGCTGCTTTCTTCATGCGTTCCGAGTCGCCCAAGCCGGCTGAGCCGGCCAAGGTCGCAGGAGCAAGTCGGCCGGCGCTGACCGTGCGCCTGACAGCACCCCAGACGGAGAGCTGGCCGCTGGTCCTGCCGGCCAACGGCAATGTCGTCGCCTGGCAGGAGGCCGTGATCGGCCCCGAGATCGCCAACTACCGGATCACCGAGGTGCGTGTCCAGGTTGGTGATCTCGTCAAGAAAGGCCAGGTACTGGCCCGCATCGCCAGCGATACCGTGGCCAGCGAACTGGCCGAGGCCAAGGCATCGGTAGCCGAACTCGAAGCCAGTGCTGCCGAGGCCAAGAGCAATGCCGAACGGGCGAAGGAGCTGAAGGAAAAAGGCTTCTACAGCTCGCAACTCAATACCCAATACCAGACCGCCGAACACACCGCGCTGGCCCGCCTGGCCGCGGCCCGTGCGAGGCAGCAGGCGGCGGGGCTGAAGATGGACAAGACCGGCGTGCTGGCGCCGGACGACGGCGTGATTTCGGCGCGCAGTGCGACGGTCGGCTCGCTGACCCAGCCTGGGCAGGAGTTGTTCCGGCTGATTCGCGGCGGCCGCCTGGAGTGGCGGGCAGAAGTACCGTCTGCCGATCTCGGCAAGCTCCGGGCCGGAGTGCTCGCCACGCTGACGGCGCCGAGTGGCGAGACGGTCAAGGGGTCGGTGCGTGCCGTTGCGCCCAGCGTCGATCCGCAGACGCGCAGCGGGCTGGTCTATGTCGACCTGCCGGCCACGGCCGCCATTCGCGCCGGCATGTTTGCCCGTGGCGAGTTCCAGTTGGCGCAAAGTCCGGCCCTGACGCTGCCCCAATCGGCGCTGGTCCTGCGCGAAGGGTTTGCCTATGTGTTCCGGCTGGAGGGCGAGGATCGCGTGGCACAGACCAAGGTCGAGCTTGGTCGTCGTCTTGGAGAACGGGTCGAAATTGTTTCCGGGCTGAATGGCGGGGCCAGGGTTGTCGAGACGGGTGCCGGTTTCCTGGCCGACGGCGATGCCGTGAAGGTCGTCGAAGGAAATTCAAAATGAGCCTTTTTTTCGGGCCGACCCCGGGGCCAGCCGCTGTTTCCGTGGTCGTAGCATTTGAGTTTTCCGGGCAAATAGGGGGCGTGGCGTGCTGAATGTTTCGTCATGGTCGATCCGCAACCCGATTCCGGCCATCCTCTTTTTTGTTCTGCTGACGCTGGCTGGTGTCATGGCCTTCAAGGCGATGAAAATCCAGCAGTTCATGGACATCGACCTGCCGACCGTCACGGTCACCGCCAGCCTGCCAGGCGCCGCACCGGCCCAGATGGAAACCGAGGTGGCGCGCAAGATCGAGAATTCGGTAGCGACGCTGCAGGGCATCAAGCATATCTACACCAAGGTCCAGGACGGCACGGCGACGGTGACCGTCGAGTTCCGCCTGGAAAAGCCGACGCAGGAGGCGGTCGACGACGTGCGCGATGCCGTCTCGCGCATCCGCGCCGATCTGCCCGGTGATCTCAAGGACCCAGTGATCAGCAAGGTCAACTTGTCCGGCGCGCCGATCCTGACTTATACCGTGGCGTCGAGCCGGATGGACGACGAGGCGCTGTCGTGGTTTGTCGACAACACCGTGAGCAAGGCACTCCTGTCGGCGCGCGGCGTCGGCGCGGTGGCGCGGGTCGGCGGCGTGACGCGGGAAATCCGCATCGAACTCGACCCAGCGCGGATGCTGGCGCTCAACGCGACGGCTGCCGATATCTCGCGCCAGTTGCGGCAGACTCAGCAGGATGCCTCCGGCGGCCGTTCCGACATTGGCGGCATCGAGCAATCGGTGCGCACCATCGCCACCGTCCAGCGCGCCGAAGAACTCGGCGCCATGGACATCGTGCTCTCCGACGGCCGGCGCATCCGCCTTGACCAGGTGGCGAAAGTCAGCGACACAGTTGGCGAGCAGCGCACCGCTGCACTGCTCAACGGCAAGCCGGTGGTCGGCTTTGAAATCACCCGCAGCAAGGGCGCCGGCGAAGTCGAGGTGGCCGATCACATCAAGCTGGTGCTCGAAAAGCTGAAGGCCGATCACCCGGATATCGAAATCACCGAGGCCTTCAATTTCGTCGATCCGGTCATCGAAAACTACGAAGGCTCAATGAAGCTGCTGATCGAAGGTGCGCTGCTTGCCGTGCTGGTCGTCTGGCTCTTCCTGCGTGACGGCCGGGCCACCTTCGTTTCGGCCGCCGCCCTGCCCCTGTCGGCGATTCCGACCTTCGCGGCGATGTATCTGATGGGCTTCACGCTCAATGTCGTCACCCTGCTCTCGATGTCGCTGGTGGTCGGCATATTGGTGGATGACGCCATCGTCGAGATCGAAAACATCATGCGCCACCTGCGCATGGGCAAGACGCCCTACCAGGCGGCCATGGAGGCGGCCGACGAAATCGGTCTGGCGGTCATCGCCACTACCTTCACGCTGATCGCCGTCTTCCTGCCCACCGCCTTCATGAGCGGCGTACCGGGCAAGTTTTTCGTGCAGTTTGGCTGGACGGCGGCGATAGCCGTCTTCTTCTCGCTGGTCGTCGCCCGCATGCTGACGCCGATGATGGCCGCCTACATCCTGCGCCCGATCGCCCACGACGTGCCGACGCCGGGCTGGCTGAAACGTTACGAAGGCTGGGCGGCGTGGTGTTTGAAGCATCGTGCCTTGACCATGCTTGCCGCCACCGTATTCTTCGTTGGCTCCTTCATGCTCGTGCCGCTGCTGCCCAAGGGATTTCTGCCGCCGGACGATGTTTCGCAAACGCAGATCTACCTGTCCCTGCCGCCCGGCGTCACGTTCAAGGAAACACTGGCAGCCGCCGAACAGGCGCGGGTCATCGCCCAGGCCAATCCGCATGTCCGGCTGGTATATACCGCAGTCGGCGGCGGCAAGGCAGGCAGCGACCCATTCGCCCCCGCCGGTGCTGCCGAAGTCCGCAAGGCGACGCTGACCCTGAACCTGACGCCGCGCGGTGAGCGCTCAGGGATCAGCAAGCAAGTCATCGAAGGCCAGTTGCGCGCAGGGCTGGCCGCCATTCCCGGGGTCCAGGTCAAGGTTGGCCTGGCATCGGGCAACGAGAAATACATCCTTGTGCTGGCCAGCGAAAATGGCCCGCTGCTGGCTGAGCATGCCCGTGTGGTAGAGCGCGAACTGCGCAGCCTCACCGGCATCGGCAACATTACCTCGACGGCCAGCCTGGTTCGTCCGGAACTGGTCATTCGCCCCGATTTCGCGCGGATGGCTGATCTCGGGGTGACGTCCGCGGCCATCGCCGACACCTTGCGCATCGCCACCGCCGGCGACTACGACCAGGGCCTGGCCAAGCTCAACCTTGCCCAGCGCCAGGTCCCCATCGTCGTCAAACTGCCGCCTGCCGCCCGCGCAGATCTGGCCTTGCTCGAACGGCTCACCGTCCCCGGCAAGCACGGCCCGGTGCTGCTGGCCAATGTGGCCAGCGTCGGCATCGCCGGCGGACCCGCCGAAATTGACCGCTACGACCGCCTGCGCAATATCAATTTCGAAGTCGAACTGAACGGTGTGCCGCTCGGCGAAGTCGAGGCCAAGGCGCTGGCATTGCCCAGCCTGGCGAACCTGCCGCCCGGCATTATCCAGGCCACCATCGGCGATGCCGAGGCGATGGGGGAACTGTTCCAGAGCTTCTCGCTGGCCATGGCGACCGGCGTGCTTTGCATCTACATTGTGCTGGTCCTGCTCTTCAAGGACTTCGTCCAGCCGGTGACCATCCTCGCCGCGCTGATCCTGTCGGTGCCGGGGGCTTTCCTGGCCCTCTTCGTCACCCAGACGGCGCTGTCCATGCCGTCGATGATCGGCCTGATCATGCTGATGGGCATCGCCACCAAGAACTCCATCCTGCTCATCGACTACGTCGTGCTGGCCCGCCGCGATCATGGCCTCGACCGCTGGAGCGCGCTGCTCGACGCCTGCCGCAAGCGGGCGCGGCCGATCGTCATGACCACGGTCGCGATGGGCGCCGGCATGATGCCGATTGCGCTCGGTATCGGCACCGACCCGAGCTTCCGTGCGCCGATGGCCATCGTCGTCATCGGTGGTCTGATCACCTCGACCTTCCTCAGCTTGCTGGTCATCCCGGTTGTCTTTACCTACGTCGATGACCTGATCCTCTGGGTCAGGGTGAGGCTCGGGTCGCGACAAAGCTGAAGATTGCTATCAGGGGAATGGTTGGGCGCCGTGTAATTGGCGATAATCTGGCCGAGCTTTTTTCGCTTGAATCCTGCGCTGCTTGCTGAAGTTTTTGGCGGCTTGGCAGAAACGATGATCGACAGGACCCGTGGTGACCTCAGCTATCAGCGGACAATATTCCCTCAAGACCAGATTCTGGCTTGCCCTTGGTCTGTGCCTGGGACTTATCTGGCTGGCGACTTTTTACGAACTGGACCGTCGCCGGACTGCCGATCTTCGTGATTTCGAGCATTCGACCGAGTTTCAGGCGCAGGCCTTTGCCGAAAATACCTTGTCGCTGGTCAAGCGGATCAATGAAATCCTGCTCGACCTGCGGACTCGCTGGGACGGGAATCCCGACAGTTTTGCCTCGGCAGTGCAACGCCGCCAGGACTACATGGATGATGTCGCGTTTCAGGTCGCCGTGATCGATGAAAAAGGCTGGCTGGCCTATTCCAGTCTTGGTACGCCGAAGGAACGGCTAAATCTGGGTGAGCGGGAGCATTTCCGGGTTCATCTGGACGGTAGAGATCGTCTGTTCATCAGCAAGCCACTTAAAGGCAAGGTCTCCGGCAAGTGGTCCATCCAGTTCACCCGGCCGATTCTTGCCAGGGACGGCTTCAAGGGGGTACTCGTTGTTTCGGTCAGTCCGGAGATCCTGGGGGCATTCCGGGAAAAACTGCCGACTGATGCAGTAATCACCCTGGTTGCAGACAGCGGCGACATCATGGCTCGCCAGCCCGACAACGAGCAGGGGATGGGCAAGCAACTGACAGGAACGCCCTATTTGCTGCCCAAGGCGCCCCTTTCCGGAAGTTTTACCCGGCGGGCACAGGTAGACGGTGTCGAGCGCCTCTACGGGTTTTACCGCTTGCCCGAGTATGGCCTGAGTTTTGTCATTGGCTATTCGCTTGAAAACGTCCTGACCCCATATCGCACGCACCGGCTGGTGATCGTATCAACGGCGATCGCCACCAGTCTGGCGATCATGTTTTTGCTTATGCTGCTCTTCCGCTCCTGGTCCTTGCGAGGCCAGATGGAACGGCGGCTGCACGACAGTCAGGCCATGTTGCGCTCAGCCGTCGATACGATTGGTGAAGCTTTCGTCATTTATGACCAGAACGACCGACTGGCCTATTGCAATGAGCAGTACCGGGCTTATTACCCGACCTCGGCAGATTTGCTGGTGCCCGGAAAGTCGTTCGAGGAAATCATTCGCATCGGGGCCGAACGTGGCCAGTACAAGGCAGCGATTGGACGGGTCGATGCCTGGGTGGCCGAGCGTCTGGCCGCGCATCGCACCGGGGACACCGATCTGATCCAGCCTCTGGACGATGGTCGCTGGCTGCGAATTCGCGAGCGGAAAACGCCGGAAGGGTTCATCGTCGGTTTCCGCATCGACATTACTGCCGTCTATGCCGCCAAGGAGGCAGCCGAAGCGGCCAATGCCGCCAAGAGCAACTTCCTGGCAATGATGTCGCATGAAATACGGACCCCGATGAACGGTATCCTGGGCATGGCGCAATTGCTGTTGCTGCCGGATTTAGCCAACGGCGAGCGCGATGAATATGCCCGGACCATCCTTAACTCAGGTCAGGCCTTGTTGTCGCTGCTCAACGATATCCTCGATTTTTCCAAGATTGAGGCTGGCAAGCTCGAACTCTCCAACACGGCATTTGAGCCAGCGCAGGTCGTCAAGGAAACCGTAGCCCTGTTTGCCGGGACGGTCCGGGAGAAGAATGTGGACATCCAGTCAAATTGGCAGGGGGCTGCGGGGGCGCGCTATCGGGCGGATTCGACGCGCCTGAGACAAATGCTCGCCAATCTGGTGAGCAACGCCATCAAGTTCACCAGCCAGGGGTTCGTACGCGTCGAGGCTTCTGAAATCAGTCGCGATGGCGATTCGGCAATTCTGGAGTTTTCGGTCAGGGACAGTGGTATCGGTATTCCACGGGAAAAGCAGGGGCTCCTGTTTCAGCCATTTTCCCAGACCGACAGTTCAACGACCCGGGAGTACGGAGGAACGGGGCTGGGCTTGTCGATCGTTCGCCACCTGGCCGAGATGATGGGGGGCGAGGTTGGCGTGGAGAGCGAGTCCGGGCAGGGGGCTCGATTCTGGTTCCGCATCCGTGCCGAAGTGATTGCTGCTGGCGAGGAATGCCGGGAGAGTGCAAGGGATTCGGTTGCTGATTCGCAGAACAGGGTGTCGACCGCCTGGCAGGGGCGGATTCTGGTGGTGGATGACAATCAAGTGAATCGCAAGGTCGCCCAGGCCATGTTGCTCAAGTTGGGCATCCAGGCCGATGCGGTCGAGAATGGCCTTGAGGCGGTGTTGGTGGCCACTTCCACCGCTTCCGAGCGTCCTCTGCTGGTTCTGATGGATGTCCAGATGCCGGTGATGGACGGCCTGGAGGCAACGCGACGAATTCGCGCCTGGGAAAAGGAAAACGCACAGTCCCGCCTGCCGGTCGTGGCACTGACGGCGGGCGCTTTTGCTGAAGATTACGAGCGTTGTGCTGCGGCCGGGATGGACGATTTTCTGGCCAAGCCGATCAATCGCGATGAACTGCTGAAGCTGCTCGGCAAATGGCTGGACCAAGTGCCCGACGCCAGTTAAGGCTTGCCCCCCGCCGGTGAACGGTCTTTGGCTTCCGGCACATTCCGCCCGAAAGTCAGCGTGTAGAAGACATCCAGCGCATTGTCGCTGCCGGCCCGGCCAATGACCGAGATCTGTCGGGTCAGGTTGACAGTCAATTTGACGATGCCTTCGGCCCTGCCCAGCGTCTGCTCGTAGGAAAGCAGGGCGTTCGACGACAGGCGCTTGCCGACGCTGAGAATCTGCTGGCCGGTCGTGCTTGTCGTATTGGCGCTGTTGCCGCCGGCCACCCGGCTGATTTGCTGCCGGCCTCCGGTGTCGCCAATATTGCCCTGGCGAACGCCGAATTCGTCGAAGCCAAAAGTCTTCTTCAGTTGCTGGATGACGTTCCCCGAGTCGTTGCCGAGCAGGCCGCCGGCGGCGGAAAAGAGCAGCGTCGCATCGCCAGCCCCCATCTGTTCGGGGCCATGACCCAGCACCAGCCATGCCAGCTTCTCGGCATCCGGCAGTTCAGGGTCGGAAATCAGTTTGACCACCGGCTTCTGCGCCGTACCGCTGATCTGGACGCCGGGCTCAACCGCCAGGCCCTTGCGCACGGCCCGGACATCCAGCCCCGGATTGTCGAGCAGGCCGTTGAAGTTCAGGATGCCGCGCTCGATTTCCAGTTTCTGGCCATAGGCATCAAAACGTCCGTCCCGGGTGCGGATCGTGCCGCTGGCCCGCGGCAGGTCGCGGCCACTGGCTGTAATCCGGACGTCGCCGACCAGGCGGCTCGACAGGCCGGCACCATTGAACCGAAAATTTCTGCCGAGGTCGGTCGTGATGTCGAGATTGAGTTTCGGGCGCAGCGTGGCAACTACCTTGTCGCTACCGGGGCGCTTGACGATGACGTCGTCGGACAGGCGCGGCGTGCCACCGGGGGCGAGTTGCCAGTAGCCGGCATCCACGGCCAGCTTGCCCTGGGCGCCCAGCGTGCCATTCTGCAAGCTCAGCCGGCCGTTCCCTGAGACGGCTACCCACTGGTCTGGCAACTGATAGGCGCCGAGCCGGTCGAGGTGGAAATCAAGAAAGGCGCTGTCCTGGGCCTGCCCTTTGTCCACGCGCATTTCGCCGGTGACTTCGAGGCGCCCCGGTTGCCTGGTCAAGCCGGCCAGATCGTCACGAGCCTCGAGGCGAAGGGCGCGGGGGAGTGGCTGGAGCAGGCTGTCGAAACCGAGCCGGTTGATGCGCAGCAGGTTGTCGCGGAGCTCGACATCGAGCTCGCCGTTGGCGAGGTTGAGGCCTTGCCCGGGCAGGCGCAGGGCAAGCTTTTCGCCCCGGAAGCGTCCGCTGCTCAGGGGGACTGCCGGGGTGCCGGCCAGTTGCAGCTCGCCGGCGAGACGTCCTTCGCTCTGCCAGCCTTCGCCGATCAGCTCGGCCAGCCAGCCAAGGTCGGCGATGTCGCTCTTCAGGCGGCCTTGCCAGCGCGCCTGCCGGTCGATTGTCCAGGGGCTGCGCATGGCCGCGCTCAGTTCGCCGTTGACCAGGCCGATCCGGCTGCCGCGGACGTTGAGGCTGGCATGCAGTTGCCGGGTGTCTGCTGCCGCCTGCACGGTGGCCTGCCAGTCCAGCGGATCACCGGCCAGGTGTGCCGGGCCGAAGTTCCAGCCGGTGGCGGCGAGCTTGATGGGCGCTGGCGCAGTGAGCCGGAAATTTCTCGAAGGGTCGGTGCTCTTCAGTCCCGCCTCAAGCAGCGCGCCTTGCCAGAAGCTGTTTTCACCCCCCAGCGCACCATCGGCGACCAGTGTCAGCAGGTTCTTGCCGGCCACTTCGCTGGTGGCGTTCAGGCGGTGCGACTGGTTGGTTCCGGTCACCTGGAGATGGGTGGCCTTGAGCAGGCCGGGCTGGTCCGGTGTTTCGATGGTGGCGATATTGATATCCACCAGCAGCGGGGAAGCGGGTTCGCCGCCACCCTCGGTCTTGAGGTTAATGCTGCTGAGACGGGCGCTGCCCGGCAGGCCGATGCGGGCGGCATTCAGGGTGCCGGCGAAGTGGGGTTTCTGGGCACTGCCCGTGAGGTCGAACCTGCCGCTGAGGCCACCCTCCAGTCCGTAGGGGGCGAGTTGTGGGGCATCGACCGCGACGGTCAGGGTGTCGCCCGGCTGACCGTAGGCGCCGAGGGCTGTCAGCCGGTTGGCGCCGGAAACGAGCTGGATGTCGGTCCGCGGGATATGCGGCCAGGCGATGCTGACCTGGCCTTTGCCAGCCAGCGGCTGGCCGGCCAGACGACTGTCCTGCAGCGTGAAACCGGCCTCGACCAGAGGTTGCGGGGCGAGTCGGCCAGTCGCCTTGAGGCTGGCGTTGATCTGGGCAGCTGGCAATTTGGCGAAACGGCTTGGGTCGAAACGCTGCAACTCGCCTTCCAGCGTGAAGTTGCGCGGCAGCTTGAGGTCAAGTTCGCCGTGGGCGCTCAGGCGGGCATCGCTGGCAGAGAGCTGCAGTTGCGCCAGGTCGATCCGGCCATTGGCGTGGCTGGCGTCAGCCAGCAGGCTGAAGGTCTGGTCCTTCAGTTCGATTTTCAGCGCCTGATGATCGGCGCCCAGCGTCGTCGAGATCGGCCCGTTCAGTCGGGTGGGGCGCAGCACCGAGGCGATCCGGGAGGCATCCAGCCGGCTGGCGGTCATGGCCAGTTTCAGCGTGCCGTCTTGCCATTCGCCGGAGCCGGTCAGTTCACCATTGCCGGGCAGGCTGGCATGCAGGCTGGAGAAGCGGGCTTTGCTGTCTTGCCAGTCGACCGTACCGGCCAGGGTGCTCAAGGGCAGTTGCTGGCGGTCAAGCGGGCCGGGCTGGTGGTTGGTCAGGCCGAAGCTGCCGATAATGCCGGTCGCTTGTGGCTGGATGTCGGTCGTGATGCTGAGCCGGGCCTTCGGTGCGCCGACCAGCCAGATGGCCGGGTCGATGTCTTCGAGCAGGATGCGGGCGCTGGCAAAGGCCGCATCGGCGAACGGCGTCAGCACGAGATCGGCGTGACCGGCGACACCTTGGGTGGCGACGGCGGCGAGGGCGAGGCGCTCAAGCGGGCCCTGGGCGGTGATCGACATCGCCAGCGGCCGCTGCTCGAGCTGGCCGGAGATATCTGCGCTGCCTTCAAGCGGGAACGGAGCGGCGCCGTCCAGGGTGGCGCGGCCGGTCACGGCAATGTCGGCGCTTTTTGCACGGAAATCTTCAAGCTGGTGGTGGCGGCCGTCGCTGCTGAAACGGGCGGCGAGATCGCTGCCGGTCAGCGTGTCGCCGTAGGCGAAACGAGCAATGGCCAGTTTTTGTATCTCGACACCGATCGGCAACTGGAGGTCGGCTGGTACCGGCGTCGGAGTGCTGCTTGGCTGGCTGGTGATCTGAAGGCCGGCTACGTCGAGTTCGGCGATCAGCAGCGTGCCACGCAGCAAGGCCGAGGGCGACCAGTCGAAGTGGACCTGGATTGCTTCAATATGCAGATTGGAGCTGGTCCAGCGCAGCTGATCGAAATCCAGCGGCCCGCTCAGCCGGCCGCTGGCTCGTTCGATCTGCAACTGGCCCCCGGTCATGCTGCTTGCCAGGCGGATGGTCGCTTGCAGCCCGCTTTCGCTGGTGGTCAGCCAGGCGGTGGCGCCGATCAGGGCGACGGTGCTGGCGATGAGGAGCGTGCGGCGCAGCATGTCAGAAAGGAATGGCCAGCGAGAAATGCAGTTGTACCTGGCGGGTTCGTTCGCCATAGGCGAGATCGACGCCGATCGGTCCTGCCGGGCTGCGCCAGCGGGCGCCGATGCCGTAGCCGATGGCAAGCCGGATATCCTGCAGGGAATCAACTGCATCGCCGGCATCGATGAAGGCGGCAACACCCCACGCCTCGTCCAGCCAGTGCGTCACTTCGGCACTTGCAATGCCGAGGTAGCGGCCGCCAACCGTGGCATTGCCTTCCTTGATGCCCAGGCTCTGGTAGGCATAGCCGCGCACAGAGCTGGCGCCGCCGGTACGGAACAGGTAATCCTGCGGGATGCGTTGCCGGGAATCGGCCAGTGTGTAGCCGATTTCGCCGCGCAGGGTCAGCGTATCGACGCGACCGAGCGGGATGTAGTGCTGGAAGCGGGCATGGAAACGAACAAAGTTCTGGTCGGAGAGGGCGGCTTTCGAACCACCGCCGATCTGTCCCTGCAGCACGGTGCCGTTTCGCGGTTCGATCAGGCTGTCGACATGACGCCAGGTCCACATGCCGTTGGGGACCAGCGCCCGGCTGGTGACCGGCGAAGCGCCATCCGGATCGCGTTTTTCGTTCTGCCAGTTGAGCGACAGTCGTTGCTCGACGCTGCCGCGCTGCTGGATGGTTTGCGCGCCAACGGCGTAGCGCTCGGTCTTCAGATTCTGGATGTCGGTGGCTTCGGCCATCACCCCGAAGCTGTGCCGGCGATTGCGCTCGTCCGGTGGCAGGAAAACGTCGGCGTAGGCGGTCTGCCGCTTCTGTTCCAGGCGCAGGCCAGTGTCCAGTTCCCAAGCGTGACCGAGCAGATTGGGCGTGTGGTAATTGAATTCGACCCGGGCGCCGGTGTTGGAACTGGCACCGGCACCAAAGGATACGCGGTGGGGCGAGCGCTCGCGGACGCGGACCAATATGGGCGCGGTGGCCGTGCCGTCATCTTCTATTACGGCGGCCTCCCGGTCGAGCCCGGTCTGCACCGAGGCGAAATAGGGGGTCGATTGAAGGGTCGTCTGCAGGGCGTTGAGTTTGTCCTGACTGTAGGGCTGGCCGGGCTGAACGATGCGGTTGTAGCGTGCGATCAGGTCGGAAGAGTAGTTCTGCAGCCCCTCGACCCGCAATGGGCCGAAGCGATAGCGTGGGCCGGCATCGTAGTGGACGCGCAGGTCGGCGTGCCGGGTTTCCGTATCGATGCTCGCCTCGCTGTCGAGTAATCGGGCATCGGCGTGTTCGACGGCGAGCAGGCGGGAGAGGATCTGCTGCTTGGCCGTGTTCCAGTCCTCCTGACGAAACGGCTGGCCGACCGGCAGGGACCAGTCGTCGACCAGTTCTTTCCGGGCGCCCGCCTCAACCGGGCCATCGATTTGCAAATCGAGGCTGTTGATGGTGGTACGCAGACCGGGGTCGAGGGTCAGCATTAGACCATCGCCCTGCGTGGCAAATTCGAAGAGCGGTGAGAAGTAACCCTCGGTGGCGAGAATCTCGCTGAGCAAGCCTTGCAGTTTGCTTGGGCTGCCTGCTTCGTCCGGCAGATAAGGGGCGAGCAATTTGGCGATCTCATCAGGCGCCTGCAGCTCAAGCTCGCCGGCAGCGAGCGGCTGGGCGAGGCAAAGCAGCAACAGGAGAGGCAGGCGGCGGGCAATCACCCCGTCATCTTACGCGTCAGCGCTGACTTGGCGTGGGGGCAGGACGAAACTGCGTGGTTGCTGGCGGAGTCGTTGCCAAAGGGCGCTGAGCAAGGGGCCGCCATGTTCGAACTGGATGCTGCGGGCGCGCATGGCGGTACGCAGGGCCAGCGTGAAGCTGACGGCCAGGTTGGTAAAGCCGATGGCCGCAACCCCGAAGGCGGCCCAGGCGATGGCCTTGAGCGGCAGTTCGAACTGGAAGCCGGTCAGCGCGTAGCCGAGGTTGGCCGAGGCGAAGGCGATGTGCCGGATATCGAGCGGCAGACCGAGGATGGTGCCGATGACGCCGGTCGAACCGAGCATGCAGCCGAACAGGAAATTGCCCATGATGCCGCCCAGCCGTTCCTGGATGTAGTTGCCGATGCGGCCCGCCCGGTCCTGGCCGAATAACGCCTGCAGCCAGCGCAGGCGGGCAATGCGCGGGCCAATGTCGGCATAGGCCGCACGGTTGTCGAAATAGCCGGTGATCAGGCCGGACAGGAAGAGGTAGAAGCCGGCGATGGCGGCATGCGGCAGGGCCCAGGACAACGGGTCGAGGTCGGCAATCAGGTGGGCGCCCTTGTCGACGGTGATCGGCGGCATGTCGACCAGAAAACCCAGGCCGAGGCCGACTGCGATGGCGACCGGCAGGGCGACCATGACATTGCCGGCAATGGCCGCCAGCTGGCTTCGGCTGACCGCAGCGATGACGTCGACCAGTCTTTCGAGATCGGCGCTGCGGGTCAGTTTCAGGTCGCCGAGCAGGCTGGCCAGCGTTTGCGCCGTCATGGCCGGCTGTTTGGTGGCGACGGTCATGCCGAGCAGGAAGATCGTCACGAAGCCCAGCCCGTAGATCATGCTGAACATGAAGGCTTCACCGAACAGGGGCGCATGCAGCGCGGCGGCCTTGATCTTGAGCAGCGCCATCAGACTGATCAGCACCCCGGCCCCAGCCGCCGAGCGCCACATCCGGCCATAATCGGCGGGGGTGTCGCAGATGTAATGTTCACCGGAACGGGCGGCATTTTCGGTGACGCGCACGGCCAGCAAATGCGACAACTGGGCGATGTAGAAACGCAGGCTGTTGCGGCGGTTTTCGGCGAGAAAAGCGGCGTGGGCAAATTCCGCCCAGGACTGGATGGCTTCGCCTCTTGCCGTCGCCTGTTGTCCGGTGGTCAGGATGGCGGCGAGATCGCACAGGCGCTCAAGGCTTTGCTCGCTGCGCGTCAGCAGATACGACAGATGCAGGCTCGTTCCGACAGTGAGTGCCCGCTTTCTGATCCGTTGCAGGGTGTCCCGGCATTGGGCGGCGATGACCAGCAATTGGCTGCCGTCATCCGGGGTTTGTTCGGGATCGTTCAGCGCCGCCCGGAAGGCATTGACGAAATCCAGTGCCTCGGCCGACAGCGCGACAAAGCGCGGTGTGTCGTCGTCGAAATTGGGCGAAGCGCGCATCAGCTCGCTTTCAACGCCCAGGCCGCTGACCCGGTGGGCGAGTAGCAGCACGGCGTCGAGCATCTGCTCCTGGATGCTGCGCCAGTCGATGCTGCGCAATTCTTCGGCCGGTGCGATCAGTTCCCAGAAACGTTGCGAAGATTCAGGCGGGATTTCTTCCAGCCAGCGCCAGTCGCTGGCCCGGTCGTAGATAACGTGCAGGCAGTCCTTGAGTCGTCTTTCATCGGGGACTTCCGGCAGCAGGCGGCTGCCCAGAATGCGCCACCATTCCGAGAAAAAACCGGTGCCGGGCAGGATGCCGCTGTCAGTAAAAAAGGTAACCAGGCGGCGAGTGGCAATGAAATGCACGATGTGGCTGCGAAAGGCCGTTCGCAAACTGTCGTCCGCTTCCAGTCGCTCGAACATCGCCTGATAGCGTTCCGGGGCGGCGTGGTCGCCCCGATTCTGCGGACGCAGGACAGCAACCAGCTGACGGGTCAGTTCCAGCGTGTCGGCATCGGCGTCGCGGTAGCGGTCAAGCGCATTGGCGATCGGGTCGCCGGGGGGATTGGGTTTGCCGAGAAACCAGTAAAGGCAGGCGCGCAGTTTTTTGATCATTTTATGGGTGCCATGGCGAGACTGTCATGTCGTCGGACGAGCCATCTTACTTGAGATAAAGTCTATTCGATGTATGTGACAAGTGGTTGAAGTGTGACTATTCGTAATAGAATCGGGGGGTGTCTGAATTGCTGCATCCATCCAAATTATTTACCGGGACTGCTGAATATGAATATCCTCAAGAAATCTCTGGTACTGGCCCTGCTGGCCGGCATCGGCTTCTCTGCTGTTGCGCAAGAGCGCGTTTACCTGATCGACCAGCGTGACGTCGTCGCCA
>JAGTRS010000073.1 GCA_018262195.1 Pseudomonadota bacterium
GTGGGCTGCATCTGGTTATCCTTGGCCGCCTGCAGAATCTGGCGGGCGCCGCCCACCGTCGAGCAATCGGCGGCCACTTGCAGGTGCTGGTCGCCAAAGGCTGCCGTCAGGTGTTCGGTCTGGCGGCTGGTGACGATCAGCTGCCAACCCTGGGTAGCAAGTCGAGCCACCACGGCACGCCCGACACCGCCGGCGGCGCCGGTGACCAATGCGATTTTTTTCATGCAGGCTCCTTGATAATTTTGTTTCGACTTGAAAGACAGGTATTGATCTGCAGGCTTAACGACGAGTTAGCTTATTATTTTAGTTGTACATTTGTATTGTCTAGGACAAAATAAAGTTTGAGTGGTTCTGTAATTTGCTTGGACACCTTCCGAAAGCCTGCCCATGTCGTCGATCCGCGTTGCTACCCTTGCCCTGTTTTTTGCTTTGACGCTGGCTGCTTGCTCGACGGCGCCTCCTGAAGGCCTGCGTCCGGTGACTTCGTTCGATCTCAATCGCTACCTCGGGCAATGGTATGAAATCGCCCGGCTTGACCATTCTTTCGAGCGCGGCATGAGCGACGTCAGTGCTACTTACCAACTGCAGGAAGACGGCAGCGTCAAGGTCATCAACCGGGGTTACGACACGCAGCGTCAGGCGTGGAAGGAAGCCATCGGCCGCGCCTTGTTTGTCGGCGAGAGCAGTACCGCGTCGCTGAAGGTGTCGTTTTTCGGCCCCTTCTATGGCGGCTATCACGTGATTGCGCTCGATCAGCAGAACTATCGCTGGTCGCTCGTCGCCGGGCCGGATCGCGATTATTTGTGGATTCTTGCCCGCGACAAGACGCTGCCGACCGAGGTCCGCGAGCAACTGCTCAGTCAGGCCCGGGCGCTTGGCTTTGCCACCGACAAGCTGATCTGGGTCGATCAAAAACGGGCCGATACGAATTGAGCCAGCCTGTCTGTTGAATACGTGCCCCGAGAAAATCCGACCCGCCGAGCAAAATTTACGTTTTCTGCGAACAAGGGGTCAAGATGATCGCCTCCAATCCGCGTTCCCGACTCACATTTGCACGACCTAAAATCTTGCCTTTTCAACGTCAGGACAAACTTAGCCCCTGAGTCGCGTGTATAGCGCTCGTCATTGCCTCCTGTCTGAGACAGGTCTTGCGATACGGGCCGAATGCGATGAGGTGAGGATCACCAGCCAAATGAAACAAGCTTGCGCTTTACGTGAAAGCGGATGGAAGTCATTGGCCTTCGTCCATCGTTGCCACTGGTAATGCCTTTTTCATGCCGAGACCCCACCTTGAATTGAAACCGCCAATTGCCTCGTTGCCAGACGAGTGTCAGACTCGGTAGCGTGAAAGAAACTGCCCGCGAGAGATTTCCGAGTTGTCCGCTGACGCTGGTCTTCGGCGCCAGCGGCTACATCGGCACGCACCTCGTGCCGCGTCTGCTGGCCGAGGGGCGTTCGTTGCGGGCCGTCGCCCGGCGCCGTGCAGCGCTTGAAACCCGGGGCTGGCAGGGTGTCGAGATTGTCGAGGCCGATGCGCTCAAACCTGAATCCCTGACCAAGGCTTTGGCCGGGGTCAGCGTCGCCTATTACCTGGTGCACTCCATGGCCAGTGGACGGCATTTCGGCCGACTGGATCTCGAGGCAGCCAGCAATTTTGCCGCTGCGGCGGCTGCGGCGGGTGTTCAGCGCATCGTTTATCTCGGCGGCATCATTCCTGAAGGCGCCCGTTCCGAGCATTTGCTCTCGCGGCGCGATACCGGTGAGCGCTTGCGGGCCGGCCCCGTGCCGGTGATCGAAATTCGGGCCGCCGTCATTGTCGGCGCCGGTTCCGCCGCCTACGAAGTGATTCGCGACCTGGTTTATCACCTGCCCATCATGGTTACGCCGAAATGGGTGCAATCGCGCTCGGCGCCGATTGCGCTTGAGAACCTGTTGACCTACCTGGTGCGCGTTGCCGAGTTGCCCGAAGCCGGGGGCCAGATACTGGATGCGGGCGGCCCGGATTTTCTCAGTTACGAAGACATGATGCGGCAATTTGCCGACTGCGTCGGTCGGCGTCCTTTCATCATTCGCGTGCCGGTGCTGACGCCCAACCTGTCATCGCGCTGGCTGGGCCTGGTGACCAGTGTACCGACCAATATTGCCCGGGCGCTGATTCAGGGCTTGGAATACGACATTCCGGCTCAGAGCGACGCCCTGGCCCGGCTGGTGCCGCAGCGCCTGCTCGGTTTTCGTGAATCCGTCGAAGCGGCGCTCAATGCCGAACGGCGTGAGGCCGGTGATGGCGGGCCCTGGGTGGAGGGCGATCTCGCCTTTCGCAACCTCAAGCCTGACTACGCCTTTTACGCCAAAAAGGCCGCCGGCAAGGCCGTTGCCGATGCCTCGGCGGCCAGCGTCTGGCGTCAACTGAGCTTGATGGGTGGCGAGCGCGGCTATTTCTACCTCGACATTCTGTGGCAACTACGCGGCACGCTCGACTGGCTGATCGCCGGCCCCGGTCTTTGTCGCCGCCGCCCGCACCCGACTGAATTGCATCTTGGCGACAAGGTCGATTTCTGGACGGTGATCGCAATCGAACCCGCTCGCCGTCTCACCCTGAGTTTTGACATGAAAACCCCCGGTGCCGGCGTTCTGGAGTTCGAGCTTGTGGAGATTGAAGGAAAAACCGAGTTGACCGCAACCGCCTACTGGCATCCGGCGGGCGTCTGGGGATTGCTCTACTGGTACTCGCTGGTACCGCTGCATGTCATTTTGTTTGAAGGCATGACGAAGGCGATTGCCCGGCGGGCCGAGCTCTGCGCGGCATCGCGGACCCGCCAAGTGCCGGTCGCGGAAAGAGTCCTTGATCCTTGAAGCGTCCGTTGCTTGCTGCTTTGCTTTTGTCGTCGCTTCGGAAAGCTTGGACGATGCTGCGCTCAGCAATATCAAGGAGGATAGGCGGAAAAACTGTCAAAAAAAACCGGACAACGAAGTGCCCGGGGAAAGGGGATGGGGGATTGGGGGGAATGCTTAGAAATGATTTCCTTTGCCAAGCGATGCTGCATTGAATTCAGCCAGTTGTTGCGAGAAAGCGGAATTCGATTCTCCAGAACTTACGATCACGTTATCGACGGCATGAACGATACCGTTACCGCTTTCAAGATCGGTTGCCACGACTTTCACCCAATTGACGTGCAGATTTCTGTGGGTGGTTACAGCGAGCGGTTCGCCCCAAATGGTGCGCTTGGTCCCCGCGTTGATTTCGGACGAATGATACTTGCCGAGCGCTACGTGCTGTGCGATCACCCGACGCAATTCGTCCTTGTCCTCGAAAAGCGCCGCCAGTTGCGCCTTGGGCATCTTGGCAAAGGCAGCGTCGGTTGGCGCGTACAACGTGTACTGAACACGCTGACTGGAGAGTGCCGCGGTCATCTCCGCGTGGTCGACTGCTGCGAGAAAGATCGAGAAACCGCCATTTGCCCGCGCAGCATCCAGTATGTTGCTGGGTTTTTCTGCACTGGGGGAGGCAGATGCATTGGTGTCATAAGCGATTGCCGCGAAGGGGATTAGCGTTGAAACCACACCTGCGGCAATGAACGAACGAAATTTTTTCATGATTTACTCCGAAAGAATTCAAAGTGGAAAATTGATCACCTACATTGTCCTAGACAAATCGAATTTTCCTGAGTTCAATTTCCAAGTAAAAATTTTTACTTCCGCGCCTTCGCTTTTGGTGTCACGCGCTGCCAGAAGCGCGAAAAGGATGGCATGGCACTCGGCGGGTCGTCGAACTGCCGTGTCACCGGCTCCGCCAGTATGCCGGCGTGGGCGATTGCCTGCGCATAGCCCGGGTTGTAGGTTTGCATTGTCATCAGTTGTGCGACGCCAAGCTGCTGACGCAGCACCGTCGCATCGCCAACGACAATCCCTTCGCACACGGCGCGCATGCGGCCAAGCACAAACTGCCAGCGCGCTTCGCTCCAGGCAAAACGTTCATGGAAGCTCGGTACGATCCAGCCGATCACCCTGCCCTGCCGTGCAAGCCCAAGCGCCCACGGGTGCATCAGCCACACCTCGCCGCCGTCGCGCCACACCGGCCGGTTGTCCGGAGCGGGCACGGCGCCGGCCAGCGGTTCATCCACCATTTCCGCACGCAGGCTGTGCGGGCCGCAGTCGCCGCCCTGCCGTGCAAACTGCTCGAGAGCGTCGTATCCGGTGTCGAGCACAGTATCGCGGCTGGACCACTGCGGCGCATAACGCTCGACGTTCTCCGCGTTGAATAGATAAGGCTTGCCGGTCAGCGTGCCGGCGACCCATTGCCAGGACAGCGCGTTCGACGCCAGATCGCCATCGAGCAGGTGGCGGTACATCCACATCGCACCCGCCTTCCAGTCCGTCTTGCGCAGATGCACCAGATAGCTGGCCAGCCACATGCGGGCATGGTTGTGCAGATAGCCGGTGCGGTACAGCG
>JAGTRS010000089.1 GCA_018262195.1 Pseudomonadota bacterium
CAGGTCCGCCAGATCCTCACTCGACATAGCCTTGTTTGCCATGGGTCGTCCCCGACCAGCTAAGCGTTGATACGTGCGATTTGATCAAGGCTCGTGTCTGAATACTGCCTGGTAAATTTCGGGCGATTATATTTCAAACGACGATCCATGTTCGATTGTAGGGAAGCAAAAGCCCCTCAGCGCCGCGAAGTTATCGTAGCGCGACTTTCGGTTTCTGATAAGTTTTGATGCGGTCCTGAGGGGCTCACATTGGGCCATTTCCAATTACCCGTTACTTTTTCTGGGCCGGCTCTATGCGGATAATTTTTTCCGCAGCCTCCTCAATGGCCTTGCGTGAATAGAGCAAGGGAAAGTATTTTCCATCACGCCACATTTGGGCAAGGTCGCGATAATGCGGACTGTCGGGGTCACCTGACTGACCGGGGTGGTTCACCGCGCGCGAGTTGTCCCAGTTGCCTACATCGACGACGACACGGAACGACGGACCGTTCTGTTGCCTGAAGTCACTGGCGCGGTAAAGCGATTGATTCGGCGTATATTCGCTGCCGTGTTTCGGAATTGGACCGACGTTTATTTTACCGCGCGTGCTGTCGTCAACGACCGCCGCAAACGCATGTTCGTTGAAGTTGTGGTGGAGCTTGCCCCATTGCCATACCTTGGGGTCGGTTCCCTGCAGTTTTTCCATCTCCACGCAGGCAGCCGCAAGGGTGGTGAGCAGCAAGGCGTCTCGGTTGGCAGCAGGATTGACGCCGAACCGGATAGTCGGCTGCTCCAGCCATTCCAGCATAAGGTTCATGTCGGTGGTCGGCAGCGCCGCCGCCTCAGAGGGCGACAGCACCGCTTCACGGAAGGCCTTGCGCAGGTGGCGCGTCTGCCAGAGTTCGAACAATGCAGCCTGGGCCGACTCGGCCTGCTGGCGGGCATCCCAGCCGCGCAGCAAGTCGATGGCTTTTTGAGCCTTCTCATCGGTGGGTTTGAGATTCATCACAAGAACCATCAGGCGTCGCGCAGGAATCGACAGGATATCGTTTTGCAGCCGCTCCGAGTCCTCGATCGATATTTTGTCCAAACCTCCCAAAACCTCTTTTACGCGCGTGTAGCGAGAGGGGTTGGTCCATTCAAAACCGAGTTTGCGCAGCGTTGCGGGGTAGCCGGTGGGGATGTTGTAGGCGTTCGCCGTTGCGACCCATCCCTCCTTCGGGTTGTAGCTCCACGGCATCTGGTCGCCCCGCCAGAAACCGGCCCACTCGTAACGGCCGTCACCTGGTACTGGCAAAAGGCCGTCCCAATTGGGACGCTTGGGGGCGAGCCCGCCTGGAATCCACCCGATGTTGCCCTTCACGTCGGCATAGACCTGGTTCTCCGTGGGGGCGCCCCAGTTCAGCATGGCGCGTTGGAACGCCTTGAAATCCTTGGCGCGCATGTAGTCGATGGAACCGAAATAGGGGCTCATGCCGGGTTCCAGCCAGCACGAGCGCACGGCATAGGCACGAGCGGTACTGAGTCGGATTGCTTGGATTGAGGTCATAAACATAAAGGTCTTCCTGGTCTATGTTGAAAATGGTGAGCCCGAAGGCAATCGTACCGTTGTGGCCGATGGAGATACCCGGCAAGGCGGGTTCCCCGGCGCCTATGACGTTGAGCCCTGGTGCCGAAATGTGTGCAATATAGCGGAGGCTGGGCGCGGAATAGGCCCGGTGAGGATCATTGGCCATGATCAGCGGGTTCGCAGATGCCGACTTGATGGACTCCGGCGTGAGACGAGCACCTTGAGTCGCCAACCGAAACACCTTAAGTACGTCCTCGGGCAAACAGGGGTCGAGCCCCTCCGGAACCTGGGCCCTCCAATGGTTGGTGAGATAAAAACGCACCTGGTCGGCATCGACGTCTTTGGCCTTGCAGACAGTATTGGCTCGCGCGACCTCGCTGTTCAAATTTCGCGTAAGCCCGTGGGAGCGGATGCGAACCACATCTTCCGGTGCCCATTTGGCGGGCTTATAGTCCAGTTGCTTGAATTCCCAGGGCATGCGGTCGGGGTTGGATGAAAGCCAATCGACGTAGGCGTTGATACCTGCAACGAAATTCCGCGTGATGTCTTTGGCCTCCGGTGTGCCGCGCGAACTGTAAGCCCGCCACTCACGGTCCATGCTGCCCCGGTAGAGAAACAGCCGCGCCGCTTTGTCCTGTTCGACGAACGCTTTTCCGAAGACTTCAGAAAGCTGCCCCAATCCTCGCCGGCGCCACAGATCGATCTGGAAAAGACGGTCGCGGGCGGCGTTGAATCCCTGAAGAAAAAACACATCCGCCTCGCTCTTGGCATATATGTGCGGCACGCCCCAGCGATCGACGAGAATTTCAGCCGGCGCCTTGATACCCGCTACCTGCATGGTTTCTGTGATGGGGCCTGCGAAGGATACAGATTCGAAAAACAACGACACTATGAGTACGAATGCCAAGGCAACTGTTAACAAGCGCATCAATTTTGTCATGTTTGAACCTCCTTGGGATATCATTTCGGCGCTATTAAGGATCAAAACCTATCGGTGTCTCAGGCACAGGCCTACAAATCGAAAAACTTTTGCAGCGCCTGAGTGTCTTTAACTCCTGCCTGAAGGGCGAGCATCAGCAGTAGCCGAGCTTTCTGAGGGTTCAGATCATCTGCGAAAATTGCGCCAGCGTCCTTTAGTGTTTTGCCCCCGCCTGCAAAGCCATAAACCGGCAACACCCTGCCGGTAGGGACCCTCGTCGAGATGACGACCGGGATGCCCTTGCCGATGGCGTACTTGATCGCCTCGAACATGGGGATATTCACGTTTCCCCAGCCGAGCGCCTGAATGACGATCCCCTTAGCGCCTTGGTCCGCCGCGGCAAGAATCCGTCGCAAGGGCTATGTGCTGGCGTCTTATCGGGTATCGGTAAAAGACGACCCGGTCGTTGTCCGCGTAGCCGATGAACCCGAAATCGCCGGAGTTGAAGGTTTCGACGCTCGACGTGTGCACCTTGGTGACGTTTCGGGCGGCGTTGATCTGGTTGTTGAGGCAGATCATCGCCCCCATGTTCTTCGCCTCCGGAGCGGCGCAGATCCGGACGGCGTTCAGCAGGTTGCGCGGCCCGTCGAAGTCGTGTTCCGATGCATTCCGCTGGGCACCGATCAGGACGATCGGCTTTTCGCTGTTGACGGTCAGATC
>JAGTRS010000046.1 GCA_018262195.1 Pseudomonadota bacterium
GCAAGCGCGTCGTCATCTGTGGTGGCGGCTGGGGCGGCATCAGCGCCGCCAAGCACCTGAAGAAGCTCGATGCCAGCCTTGAGGTCGTCGTCCTCGAACGCAATCCGGTGTTCTTCTCCTGCCCGATGAGCAACAAGTGGCTGGTCGATGTCGTGGACGTCCAGTTCCTGACCTTCAGCTATCTCGAAGTCGCCCAAAAATACGATTACAAATTCATCCAGACCGAAGTCACCGCCTTCGAGCGTGAGCGCAAGCGCGTCATCACCGCCCAGGGCTGGCTGGATTACGACTACCTGATCATCGGTGCCGGCATCCGTTACAACTACGAGGCCTGGTTCGGCAACGACCGCAAGGCTGCCGATTACACCAAGGCCATGTTCCCGGCCGCCTACATCCCGAACGCCGAGCACTTCCGCCTCAAGCAGAGCATCCAGAACTTCAAGGGCGGCGACCTGGTGATGACCCTGCCGCCTCCGCCACACCGCTGCCCACCGTCGCCCTACGAGCGCGCCTGCCTGATCGCTGGCCTGTTCAAGGAACGCAAGATCAAGGGCCGGATCACCATCCTCGACCCGAAGCCGAGCCCGGCGCCGATCACCGGCGGCTTCCAGGAAGCCTTCGAGAACCTCTACAAGGATCAGATCACCTACGTGCCGAAGGCTGTGATCAAGGAGGTTGATCCCTTCAACAAGAAGATCAAGACCGCAGTGGGCGATTTCAGCTTCGACCACAGCATCCTGATGGCCCCGCACCAGGCCGGCGACATGGCCTGGAAGGCTGGCGTCATCGGCAGGAACGAAGAAGGCAAGCCGACCGGCTGGGCTGGCGTCGATCCTTTCTTCCTAAACATGAAGGACGACCCGGACGTCTACGTCATCGGCGACGCGGTCGGCATGGTCTCGCCACAATTCCGCTTCTATCCCAAGGCTGGCCATGTTGCCAACTACCAGGGCCGCATCGTGGCCAACTACATTGCCCAGCGCGTCAAGGGCCGCGAACCCAAGTACGCGCTGCCCGACAACCTGTGCTTCATGATGGTCAATACTGCCCCACGCGAAGACGTTGCGGTCCGTTTCAAGTACTACGTCAACGACAAGGGCATCATCATTCAGGATCAGGACGACGACAATTTGCGCCGCGACGAGCTGGTCACCGAAGACTTCGCCTGGGCCGGGCGCATGTACGAAGACATGTTCGGATAAGCCATGACGGCCCGACCCGGATAACGGGTCGGGCATGCCAGAATAGGCATGTTTTCCAACTTCAAGTACTGATATGTCCCACTTTCTCTTCCTGAACGCCAGCACCCGCGAACCCGGCCATGTCGGCAACACCGAAACGCTGGCCCGGCGTGCTGCCGCCAGTTTGCCGGCCGGTACCGAGCAAACCTGGGTCAAGCTGGCCGATCTGGAACTCCCCCCCTTTGTCGATCTGCGTCATACCTCCGGCACCTACCCGATGCCCATGGCCGACGCCAAGTCCATGCTCGACGCCACGCTGGCCGCCACCGATCTGGTCTTCGTCTCACCGGTCTATTGGTTCTCCATCCCGTCGCCGCTGAAAACCTACCTCGACCACTGGAGCGCCTGGCTGCGCGTCCCGGACCTCGATTTCAAACAAGGGATGGCCGGCAAGCGCCTGTGGGTCATCGCCACCAGCGGCAACCGCGAAAAGGCCCAACCCATGCTCGACAGCTATCGACTGTGCGCCGAATTTCTCGGCATGCAATGGCAGGAGCCGCTCTGGGGCAAGGGCGGCGCACCCAATGCCGTGCTGGCCGACAGCGCGGCGATGGCCGCGGCTACCGACTACTTTTCGGGCCAGTCTGCGTAGATGCACGTCGAACGCCTTTTCCTCAGTCCATCCCGTGGCGAAGCGCAGCGCGAATGCCGGCAAATTGAAGTGCTGGCCGGGCAAGGCGTTGTCGGTGATCGCCACTTCGCCAAGGCGGAGTGGGCCGGCCAGCAACTGACGCTGGTCGAGGCCGAGGAAATCGAGCGTTTCTGCGCCCATACAGGCCGCACCGACGATCTGGCGATCACTCGCCGCAATGTGGTGACGCGTGGCATCCGCCTGAACAAACTCGTCGGGCGCCAGTTCCGCCTCGGCAACTGCGTGCTGCTCGGCATCGAAACCTGCGAACCCTGCCGCACGCTGGGGCTGCGCTTGGCAAACGAAGCGCTGTCGGCGCCCGAGGTTGTCAAATACTGGGTCGGGCGCGGCGGGCTGCGCGCCAATGTGCTCACCTCCGGCCAGCTGGTCTGTGGGGATGCGCTGACAATCGTTGAATCCGTGGAGGACGCTGCATGATCATCGGCACCGCCGGCCACATCGACCACGGCAAGACCACGCTGGTCAAAGCCCTGACCGGCGTCGACTGCGACCGCCTGAAGGAAGAAAAGGCCCGCGGCATCACCGTCGACCTCGGCTACGCCTACACGCCAACGCTTGGTTTCATCGACGTCCCCGGCCACGAAAAGCTGATCCACAACATGCTGGCCGGCGCCACCGGCATCGACTTCGCCCTGCTCGTCGTGGCCGCCGACGATGGCCCGATGCCCCAGACCCGCGAGCATCTGGAAATCATCGAACTGCTCGGCATCAAGCGCGGCGCTGTGGCACTGACCAAGAGCGACATTACCTCGGCGGAGCAGCAACTGCAGGCGCAAACCGCCATCACGGAACTACTCGCCGACACCGCGCTGGCCACCGCCCCCATTTTCCCGGTCGCTGCCGTCAGCGGCGAAGGCATTGCCGAACTGCGAGCCCATCTCGAAGAGGTTGCATCGGAACTTGGCGAACGCCAGACTGACGGCGCTTTCCGCCTCGCCATCGACCGTTGCTTCACCCTATCCGGCGCCGGCACCGTCGTCACCGGCACCGCCTTCGCCGGCAGTGTCAAAGCCGGCGACCAGCTGCTCCTCTCAGCGCCCAACAAGCCCGTTCGCGTGCGCAGCCTGCGCGTGCAGGACGCCCCGGCCGAATCCGGCCACGCCGGGCAACGCATCGCCCTCGCCCTGTCCGGCATCGAAAAAGCCGACGTCGAACGTGGCATGTGGATCATCGCCCCGGTGCTGCATGCCCCAGTGCGCCGATTCGACGCCCGAATCCGCGTCCTTTCCGGCCAGCCCGCCCTCAAGCACTGGACGCAGGTGCATCTGCATCTGGGTGCCGAAGACGTCCCGGCCCGCGTCGCACTGCTCAATGCGACTGATATCGCACCCGGCAGCGAGCACTGGGCGCAAATAACCCTCGACCGCGAAATCGGCACCCTGGCCGGCGACCGCTTTATCCTGCGCGATGCCTCGGCCCGCCACACCATCGGCGGCGGCCAGGTGCTCGACATCTTCCCGCCCAGCCGCAAGAAAGGCAGCCCGGAACGCCTGGCCATGCTCGCCGCGCTGGCCGATGACAATCCCGCCACCGCGCTGCAACTCGCCACTGAACAACAAGCCGCCGGCGTCGAACTCGACACCTATGCGCTGAATCGCAATCTCGATCCGGCCATGCTGCAAACCATCGTCGGCCAACTGAACCTGAAGCGTGTCGGCAACACCGTCTTCTCGCCAAGCCACTGGCTGGCCCTCGAAGAAAAGCTGCTCGCCGCGCTGGCCGCCGAACACGAACGCGCCCCGGACATGCCGGGCGTCGAACGTGACCGCCTGCGCCGCCTGACGCTACCCACGCTATCCCGCCCGGCTTTCGATGCCCTGCTGGCCGCGCCATTGGCCAGCGGCCGTATCGCCCAGACCAACGCCTGGCTGCACCTGCCCGAACATCGCGTGCAGATGGCTGCCAGCGACCGCGACCTGTGGCAGACGCTGAAGCCATTGCTCGATGCCGAACCCTATGGCCCGCCCCGCGTTCGCGATGTCGCCAAGGCCACCGGCGTCGGCGAAGACACCGTCCGCGCCCTGTTCAAGCGGGTCGCCCGCATCGGCGAAGCCTATCCGGTGGCGCACGACCACTACTTCACCGCCAGCGCCGTTGCTGCCCTCGCCCGCCACGTCGCCGCGCTCAACACCGAACACGGTTTCGCCCGAGCCGCCAGCCTGCGCGACCAGATCGGCGGCGGCCGCAAAGTCGCCATCCACATCCTCGAATTCTTCGATCGCATCGGCTACACTCGCCGAGTGCGCGACACCCACGTGCTGCGTGGTTCGCCGGAGCAATTCGGTTCATGAACAACGGAAGGAATCGTTCCCCGGTGGGACGGACGGTCTTCAAAACCGTCAGGGCCTGTCAAACAGGCTTGGGTAGGTTCGACTCCTGCTTCCTTCCGCCATTTTTCCTCAGCTAAATGGCCCACACCCCTTTCACCGGCAGCATACCCGACGACCGCCTCTACTGCCCACGCTACGACATGTGGGTGCAGGCTGGCGACAACGGCGAAGTCCTGATTGGCGCCACCAGCTTCGGCATCTTCCTCGCTGGCGAAATCATCGCCTTCACCGCCAAACCAAAAGGCGCCGAAGTCGAATTCGGACGCGGTATGGGCACCGTCGAATGCCGCAAGACCGTGCTCGCCGTCCACGCACCGATTTCCTTCGTCCTGCTCGAAGGCAACGAAACCGCCGAAGAGCGTCCATCCTTGGTCAACAAAGCGCCATACGGCGCCGGCTGGATGGCCCGCGCCAAGCCAACCAACTGGCCGGAAGACTCGACCACGCTGGTCGATGCCAACGCCTACCGCGCCCACATCCTGAAAATCGAACCCGAGGCCAGCTTCGATGAGCAGCAATAACCCGCCCGCCCCGGAAAACCTTGCCTTCCTCATCTGGGCCGCGACCCCGGACCACCCGGAACTGATCACCACCCCACTCGTCCACGCCCTCGCCGCCCGCGCCCTCGACTGCCAGGTAGAAATCCACTTCGCCGGCCCCGCCGCCCGCTGGCTGGTCGAAGGCATCGCCGCCAACAGCTACGCCACCCCATCCCGCGAAAAATCCATCCTCGCCTTCCTGCGCGAACTCGCCGCCGAAGACGTCCAACTGCTCATCTGCAGCATGGCCAAAGAAGCCTGGATCAAACCCGACGAAAAACTGATCCCAGAATGCCACGGGGCAGTCGGTGCAACCGCCTTTGTCGCACGGACACTGGAGCCATCCTGGCGAACGGCTGTTTATTGAGTAACCGGCAACGAAAATAGAAAAAGCCACCGAATTGCTGAATTTGTATTGGCTTCACCATCTTCTTGTGCCTGCAACCCGTCGATTACCTGTCTAACCACTTCAACAGCGTGCAGTAGAGTCGGTCTGGGTCAACAGGCTTCGAAACGAAGTCATTCATGCCGGCCGCAATGCAGCGTTCCTCATCTTCGTTGAAGGCGTTTGCCGTCATCGCCACAATGGGAGTGTCCTTACCAGTTTCCAACTGTCGAATAAGCTTGGTTGCGGCCAAACCATCCATTTTGGGCATTTGCATATCCATGAGGATCAGGGCGTAGATTCCCGGTTGAGCAGTGCGAAGTATCGATACTGCCTCTTCTCCATCATTGGCTACATCGCAAACGAGGCCGGCATCCTCGAGAATCTCTTGGGCGACCATCTGATTGATTTCGTTATCTTCAACCACCAATATCCGGGTGCCGACAAATTTCTTCTTCAACTGAGCGACCGCATCAGTCCCCGAGGCGAACGTAGCATCGACACTCTCCCCGTCTATCTTCTTCAAACACACCGATATCCAAAAAGTGCTCCCTTCACCAAGAACACTTTCAACACCAGCATCCCCTCCCATCAATTGAGCCAATCGGCGAGTAATCGCCAAGCCAAGCCCCGTGCCACCAAAGCTACGAACAGTCGAGGAATCGGCTTGCTCGAAAGCATTGAACAATCTGTGCTTAGCTTCCTGGGGAATACCGATACCTGTATCGATAACATCGAAGCGAATCGATACTGAATCTGCATCCTCTGATACTTTGATAGCTCGTATGGTCACTGAACCCGTTTCGGTAAATTTGACCGCATTGCTGACCAAGTTAAGTAATGCCTGCGTAAGACGTGTTCTATCCCCTGACAATTGAGGTGGCAGGAAATCAACTTCGGTCTTGAGCTTAATCCCCTTGGATTTGGCCAGTTCGGCCACCATGGAACAGACATTAACGGGTAATACGCGAACGTCGACCTTGTCATCCGATAACTGAAGCTTTCCTGCCTCAATTTTTGAGAAGTCGAGGATGTCATTGATGATGCTCAGGAGATGTTTGCCAGCAGTTCGAATTTTCCCGAGTTTGTCCGCTGTGTCCGGCTCTTGGTACTTTCTGAGCAATAGTTCAGACAAGCCAATCACGGCATTCATGGGGGTTCGGATTTCGTGGCTCATGTTGGCGAGGAAGCTGCCCTTGGCAACATTGGCTGCTTCAGCTGCCTGTTTGGCATCCATCAAAGCTACGGTTCGCTCATTTACCATCACCTCCAGGTGATTTCGGTGGCGCTCGAGCTCGGCTTCGGTCTCTTTGAGTTTCGTAATGTCTACCGCAACCCCTGCCCAGACCGGCTCGCCAGTTAAACCCTGCATGGGTGCCGAGCGAACATGCAACCAGACCTCCCGGCCACTGGGCGGATTAAATTGCAACACACCTGAATACTGACTCTGTTCACGAAAGCATCGCTCTTCGTCTCGTTGGTATTGAGCGTAAGAATCGGGCGCCATCATGGCAAACAATGGCTGTGCATCCCCCATAAGGTCCGTGGTTTTAAGGCCGAGCATCCTCTCGACCCCGGCACTGATATAGCTGAATCCCCGCTTGCTTTCTCGTAATTCAAATTGATAAACGAAGCCATCGGGCAGATTGTCCCCCATTGCACGTAATTGCCCTTCGCGCTCCCGCAGATGGGATTCACTGACCCGGTATTCGTATTCGATACGTTGCGAATTCATGCTGATGAGCGTTAGTGTCATCAACTGCACCGTCAGAATCTGGGCCAGTGCGTAATAGCTGCCAAAGCCCTTTAATGCCTCAAACGCCGTGATGGCGTTGGGGTCGCTCAGTTCATGTGCGACACGAACAAAATTGAGTGCCCCGTATATCAGTAACCACAGCGCGAGCATGACGTCGTTCGAACCAAAATACGGCGGTCGGTTACGTAATGTGAGAACGGCTGTCGAGAAACTGAGGATGCCAGCCAGGGTGCAATAGATGACTATCCGTGTATTCAGCTGGTCGGGGTCTAGGCTGAAGTAGCCAAACACGAGAAGAAAACTGAGCGCAAACCACAAATCCCAGCGGTAACTGACACTCAATCCACGGAAAATCAGCATGCCACGTAGCAGTAGCAAGAGACCGCCCAGCAGCAAGCCATTGCGTAGGACCGCCACAAACCAAACTTTTGGGAGCGCACTGGGGATGAGCATCGCAGCTCCCAACGCAATACACGCAATACCAGCAGTCCAAAAACCGAATCCCGGATACGTTTTGCGCGTGCGCTGGACCACCAACATGATGAGTGCTGCTGCTGATGAGAGCAGCGCATTGGTACTCAACAGGGTGGCAGTGTCCATGTCATACCATTCGAAACGAGAAAACATTTTCCCGACGAGGCTATCTTAGCGCCAAGTGATTTAAGCGACGGCGAAATCTCCTGTTCAGAGTTGATTTTGACCTCGTCGCTACCCATGTGGACAAATTCTCGCTGTCAGAATTCGGTTACAAAACGGACGTAGCTTAATCAACACTCGAATGGCAGCATTTGGCAGCCGATTGCAGTCCCATCCAAGTAACACGAGAGGTCATTGGAATGATGAAAATATAGATGATGGGGCTTGATGCGGCAGCTGACTGAAAATGAGCAATTTAGACAGCGCAGAAAACAAAAAAGCCACCTGAACGGTGGCTTTTGCATGTTTTTAACTGGTGCGCCCGGAGCGATTCGAACGCCCGACCCCTTGGTTCGTAGCCAAGTACTCTATCCAGCTGAGCTACGGGCGCACTGCTAAAAACAAAGGACCAAGCTTTTGATTGGTCCAATTTCTGAATGGTGCGCCCGGAGCGATTCGAACGCCCGACCCCTTGGTTCGTAGCCAAGTACTCTATCCAGCTGAGCTACGGGCGCACTGTCAGAGCGGCGCATTATACGGACCCAAGCGTAGAATGCAAGGGTTTTCAGGAAAAAAGCGATGTCTACAGTCTCCGTCCGAATGCCGAAATACCCCGAGTGCTGGTCAAGTTGCGGTTCATGTGCGAGCGGCAACGTGTTCATTCTGGAACTTTTGGTCAAGGTCGGCGATGTCGTGGAACGGGACGACAACATCCTGACGCTGGAAACCGGCAAGGTGGCGCTGGATATCCCCACCCCCTACGCTGGCCGGGTGGTGGAAATCCATGTCACCGAGGGCGATACGGTTGATGAAAACGCACTGCTGGTAACGCTGGAATCAGCCTGAGCCAGCCTTGAAGCGATCCCGCATCGCCGCGGCCCCTTCATTTCTGGGCATCGACTTCCATGCCATTGCGCACCTCGCGCACGCCGCGCACGCTGCTGGCGAGATCAAGCGCCCGACGCAGGGCATGCTCGTCGGGAACCGTGCCGGCAACGGTGACTACTGCTGATTTGGAAGAAACCCGAATCTTGGAGCCGACCAGACCGACATCAGTACGCAGGATGGTTTCAACCTTCTCAGTGAGCGTGGTGTCGAGCGCATCGTTATTGGCGACTACGGCAGCCAGAACTTGCGGGTCATCGGTAGCGAAGGCGGAAAGTGCCAGACCGACAAAGGTGGCGACGGCAACCAGCGTGGCGACGAAGAAGTTACGAATGAGCATGGCGATCCCCTTTTTATTGAATGCCAATGCTCATTGCGAACTTCGTGCCAGAATTAATTTACCACTTTAAATCATATGCTTAATAAAGAACAACGCGAAACCATTCCCCTCATTCAGTCGTCTGCCAGCGACAGGTTTTTGCCGGCAGCTTGATTGCCCAGCAGGATCAGCGTTCGGCCATCGCCTCGCTATCGCTGCGGAACATCGCCGGGGTCAGGTCATGCTTCTGCAGCAGACGATAGAATTCGGTGCGGTTGCGCTCGGCAATACGCGCCGCATCGGCAACGTTGCCATCGGTTAGCTTGAGTAGCTGAACGAGGTAGTTGCGCTCGAAACGCTGCTTGGCATCGGCGTAAGTTAGCGCATCCATGGCCGGCACGCGCAGGGCGCGCTGGACGAGGGTCAGCGGGATCAATGGTGTCGAGGTCAGCGCGCAGCTTTGTTCGACCACATTGAAGAGCTGCCGGACGTTGCCCGGCCAGGCGGCAGTAGCCAATGCCTCCAGCGCCTCCGGGGCGAAGCCATTGACCTGCTTGCCGTACTTGCCGGCCAATATCTGGACGAAATGGGAAGCGAGCAGCGGAATGTCTTCCCGTCGTTCATCAAGACGCGGCAGGGTCAGGGAGACGACATCAAGGCGGTAGTAGAGATCCTCGCGGAACTGGCCTTGCGCCATGGCGGCATCGAGGTCGCGATGGGTTGCCGACAGCAGACGGACATCCACCGGCTCGGCCTTGGTCGTACCAACCGGACGGACAACGCGCTCCTGCAGCACACGCAAGAGCTTGACCTGCAGGGCCAGCGGCATATCGCCGATTTCGTCGAGGAAGAGTGTGCCGCCGTTAGCCGCCTGGAACAGACCGACACGGCTGGTGGCGGCGCCGGTGAAGGCGCCCTTCGCATGGCCGAACAATTCCGATTCGAGCAACTGCTCGGGGATGGCACCGCAGTTGATAGCGATAAAGGGCCCCTTGGCGCGCGGACTGGCCCGGTGGATGGCCCTTGCCAGCACCTCCTTGCCGGAGCCGCTTTCGCCACGGATCAGCACGCTGGCATCGGAGGCGGCAATCATGCGCGCTTCGGCCATCAACTCGGCCATGCGGCTGCTGCGGAAGATAACGCCGGCCATCCAGGCATCGTCAGCCTCGGCGGTGATGGGTGGCAGTTCGCCGACATGAGGCGTTGGTGCCGATAGCTGCAGGGCGCGATCAATCTTTTCGAGCAGGATCTGGCTGTCGAAAGGCTTGGTCAGGTAGCCAAAGACGCCACGGGAGGTGGCATCGACCGCATCGGGGATATTGCCGTGCGCCGTGAGCAGAATGACGGGCAAGGTCGGCCGCGTGCGGCGGATTTCCTCAAACAAGGCCAGACCATCCAGACCGGGCAGACGAACATCGCTGACGACAAGCCGCGGCGGATCAACGGCGATCTGGGCCAGCGCCTGTTCGGCCGAGCCGACGGCAGATACCCGGAACCCCCTCGCCCGCAGGCGCATGGTCAGCAGGCGGAGGATGTCCTCATCGTCATCGACGACCAGCACATGGGCGCCGACCGCCTTTGGCGGCGCCGCGATCATCGCTTGACTCCTTCGTGCCGGGGTGTCCGTGACCGTGGGGTCAGCGTCCGTTCGATATCGGCCAGGCTATCGAGTTTCTCCTGGAGTTCGGTGGCCTTGCGTTGGCTATCTTTCATTTGTTGCCCCTGCTTGTCGAGCTGGTTTTCCAGCCTGGCTCGCTCGATGTAGTTGTCGGAAAGCAGGCGGGCCAGCGGATGGAATGGTGTTGCCGCCGGATCGCTGGACTTGAGCACGTTATCGAGCATGGCGAGTGCTTTGCCCAGATCCTGTTGCACGCGCGGATGGCCAAGCAGCATCGCCATCCTGACCTGCGTATAGGGTGTCTGCGGCACGGCATTGAGTACCATGCGCTCACGACCGAGTTCCGCTGCCGTCATTTTGTTCAGGCCGTGGTTGTAAGTCAGTGCCGCTTCAGGTGTCGTTTCATCAACGCGGACCGGCTTTTTGACAACAGGCGCCGTCGTACAGGCGGCAATCGCCAGAACCATGAAAAACAGCGTAACCCGCTTGATGAAAGACTTTTCTCTATTGCTGCTCATCAGGTATTTCCACACAAAAATGGGCGCCCGCTGCCCGCGGGAGAAGATAGACCGCACCGCCCATCGCTCGGACGAGTTCGCGCACGATGGACAGGCCAACCCCGCTGCCTTGGCGCGGCGCCGGTGCCTCGCGCTGACCCTGAACGAAGGGATCGAAGATCCGCTGCCGGTCTTCGTCGGCAATGCCCGGCCCCTGGTCGATACATTCAAAACGCCAAAGGCCATCGGCATGAGAGGCCACCAGACGGACCTCACCGCCTTCCGGACTGAAATCGATGGCGTTCGATAACAGGTTGTCGAGGACGACCGTCATTTTCTCGGCATCGAGCATGGCCTGCTCGTCAGGAGCTTCGACAACGATATTCAACTGCCGTGACTGACTGTGCAGTTCGCGGCGCTGTGCCACCGAGGCCAGCAACTTGCGCGGCCTGACCGGCGCGATCTGCAGGCGACGCGCCTCGAAGGCCGCCGCGTTCAGGGTCAGCAGACTTTCAATCTGCTCCTGCAGGCCACGGACATTGTGCTGAAGAATCTCGACCACTTCGCGCTGGCCGGAAGCCAGCGGCCCGGGAACCTCTTCACGGAGCAGCGAAATACCCTCTTTCAAGGCAGTCAACGGGGTTTTCAGTTCATGCGACACGTGGCGCAAGGCCCGCTCGCGATCAGACTCCAGCTCGGCCAGACGTTGCCGCAGCCAGTCGAGCCGTTTGCCCAATTGCCGCAAGTCAGCCGGCCCCCCCACCTTGACGGCTTCGTCAAAGCGACTGGCGCCAAGCCGGATGATCGCCTGCTCGAGATGGCGCACCGGGCGCACCAGCCACCAGCCTATGGCCAGCGCCACCAGCAATGCCCCGAGCAAGGCCAGGCCGATCCGCCCGCCAAGCCGGAGCCGATTGGCTTCAAGGTCGTCCAGCGATTTGCGATTTTGTGCCTCGATCCAGCGCTGCCCAGCCTGCTTCAGCAAGTCATTCAATTCCGCCATGCGGCCCAGCAGCGGAATGATCTCGGCCTGCGGGATGTTCTGTTCAAGACCGCTACGCAGCGCCTCGGCGACCATACGCCAGCCACCCAGCAAGGGAAGCAGCGGCTCGGCGGCCATCCCATCGAGCCGATCGACCACAGCCAGCGATTGATCCAAATGTTCGTCGAAGCGCTGGCGAAATACCGGGTTATCCAGAACCAGATACTGACGCGCGCTGCGCTCGATATCGACCGTCCGCTCATCCAGCTCCTGAATGGCGGCCGTCAACTGGATAGCCTTCTCGCTTCCGCGGCGGCTTTGCTCTACCAGCTGCTCGACAACCAGCCAGCTTTGCACGGCAGCGCCGCCAAGCAGCAAAACGATCAGTGCAAAGCCAAGCAGCATGCCCTGGCGAAAGGAAATTCGATTCATTCGCGTACTGATTTGGAAAACCCCAGTGTAAACCGCATCGATCATTCCCCTAATTGAACAGGACATCGCCAACGGGTCGAAAATCCCCGGCCTTGCAATAATTTATTCCTAATAAACAAGCAATTACAAGTTTGTCGCATTTTAGCGACAGCTATTCCTTATAGCCTAGTCGCGTTTCCGGGTTATGCCAAATAAACCTGTCGCCATTTGACGACACCATCGTCGTTCATTTCAATATTCCAGTTTAAATATTTTTTATAACGCGCTGTTTATATTGACTTTTTGTTACATGGCACACTTATCGCAATAGCCTCCCGGACACTAAGTCATCGCAAACCTCAAAACGGGAGTTTCCATGTTCAACAAACCCAGCATCACCAATCGCAATGACACCATCACCCGCAAGGAGGTTAACAACATCCTTGGCTCAAGTGCTGCCAACCTGAAACCGGTCACCGAAACACCCGCGCCGGCCGTATCGCCAGCGGCTCCGGAAAAACCGGAAACCACCAACACCTCCGAAAACGTCATGGGTGCCCGCCTGATCGTTGGCCCGGACGTCAAGCTCAAGGGCGCCGAGATTCTCGATTGCGACACACTGGTTGTCGAAGGTCGCGTCGAAGCCACCATGGACAGCCGGGTGATACGCATTGCCGACAAGGGTTCTTTTTCCGGCAAGGTCAGCATCGATATTGCGGAAATTCATGGCACTTTTGACGGCGAACTGACCGCACGCTCGCAGTTGATCATTCACGCTACCGGCCGGGTCAGCGGCAAGATTCGCTACGGCAAGCTGGTGATCGACGAAGGCGGAGAATTGTGCGGCGACATCAACGCGCTTTCCGCCGAAAAGTCAGGCCAGTTCTACCATCGCGAGGAACCGGCAATCGCCCTCAGCGCCGTCGCTGGTTGATTACATTTTAGGCAGGCCATAGAATGCAATCCATGCATCATGTAGCACCTCCGCATTTCACTCCCCCGCAAGGCCACTTGGGCGCCCATTTGTTGCCCGATCTAAGTGACTTTGATATCGGCACGAGCTCTGATTCCGGCTCGCCGGAATTGATGATCGCTCCGGCCGTAACCTATCATCAGCACCGAGCCTGTGGCGCCCTTGTTCGCCGCATGTATTCCTGGCGCGGCTACCGACTCACCCCACCCCGCCAGCAACTTGGCGATCCGAACCACGTCACGCTCGGCGCCTGGCTGGACCGTGATCTGGTTGCCACTCTGACCGCTTCGCGTGATTCCAGCGCTGGCTTGCTGGCCGATACGCTTTATGGCCACGAGATGGCTGCACTGCGCAAACCGGCCAAGGTGATCTGCGAAGTGACTCGCCTGGCGGTCGACCTCGATTGCCACGACCCGGAACTGCTGAAATCACTTTTTCGCGGCGCCTATCAGTACGCCAGGGCAGTATTTGGCGGTACCGATGTTGTCATCGAAGTCAATCCCCGGCACGCCGGCTATTACCGTCGGCAACTCGGCTTTACTCAGGTCGGCTCACTCCGCACCTGCCCCCGCGTCGAAGCACCAGCCATCCTGCTGCACCGCACGCTAGGCAACCTGCACTTCTAGTCTTTCACTTAACTCAAACCAACAATGGCCAGCCCCCGGCATCCGGGAGGCTGGTCATTTGCATTGAAGCCCCGTAGACTTCGCGCATCTAAAAAACTCACTCATAACGACAGGCAAGCTAATGGCTCAATATGTAATGTCGATGCTGCGCGTCAGCAAGATCGTCCCGCCCAAGCGTCAGATCATCAAGGATATTTCCCTCTCCTTCTTCCCCGGCGCCAAGATCGGCCTGCTCGGCCTGAACGGCTCCGGCAAATCGACCGTGCTGAAGATCATGGCCGGTGTGGACAAGGAATACGATGGCGAAGTGCAACACCTGGCCGGGGTATCCATCGGCTACCTGCCGCAGGAACCGCAACTCGACCCGGCCAAGACGGTACGTGAGGAAGTTGAATCGGCCCTCGGCGAAGTGATGCAGGCTCAGGCCAAGCTGGACGAGGTGTACGCCGCCTACGCCGACCCGGAAGCCGATTTCGACAAACTGGCCGAGGAACAGGCTCGCCTGGAGGCGATCATCGCTACCGCCGGTTCCGACACCGAAGCCCAGATGGAACTGGCTGCCGATGCGCTGCGCCTGCCGCCCTGGGATGCCGTGATCGGTGTGCTCTCCGGCGGTGAAAAGCGCCGCGTCGCGCTGTGCAAGCTGCTGCTTGCCAAGCCGGACATGCTGCTGCTCGACGAACCGACCAACCACCTCGACGCCGAATCAGTCGAATGGCTGGAACAATTCCTCGTCCGCTTCCCGGGCACCGTCGTCGCCGTCACCCACGACCGCTACTTCCTCGACAACGCCGCCGAGTGGATTCTCGAACTCGACCGTGGCCACGGCATTCCGTACAAAGGCAATTACTCTTCCTGGCTGGAGCAGAAAGAAGCCCGCCTGGAAACGGAAAACAAGCAAATCGACGCCCACATGAAGGCGATGAAGCAGGAACTGGAATGGGTACGTTCGAACCCGAAGGCCCGTCAGGCCAAATCCAAGTCCCGCATCGCCCGTTTTGAAGAACTGTCCAGCCAGGAATACCAGAAGCGCAACGAAACCCAGGAAATATTCATCCCGGTCGGCGACCGCCTGGGCGGCAAGGTCATCGAGTTCAACGGCGTCACCAAGACCTTCGGCGACAAGCTGTTGATGGATAACGTCAGCTTCACCATCCCGGCCGGCGCCATCGTCGGCATCATCGGCCCGAACGGCGCCGGTAAATCGACGCTGTTCAAGATGATCACCGGCCAGCAGCAGCCCGATTCCGGCACGGTCGATATCGGCCCGACGGTCAAGATGGCCTATGTCGATCAGTCACGTGACTGCCTCGACGGCACGAAGACCGTTTTCGAAGAACTGGCTCAGGGCAGCGACATCCTGCAAATCGGCAAGTTCGAAATGCCATCGCGCGCCTACATCGGCCGCTTCAACTTCAAGGGCGCCGATCAGGGCAAGCAGGTCGGCAATCTGTCCGGCGGTGAGCGTGGTCGTCTGCACCTGGCCAAGACGCTGATGACTGGCGGCAACGTGCTGCTGCTCGACGAACCGTCAAACGACCTTGACGTCGAAACCCTGCGCGCGCTGGAAGATGCCCTGCTCGAATTCCCCGGCTGCGCCATGGTCATCTCCCACGACCGCTGGTTCCTCGACAGGATTTGTACGCACATCCTGGCAGCCGAAGGCGATTCGCAGTGGAATTTCTTCGAAGGCAACTTCCAGGAATATGAGGAAGACAAGAAGAAACGCCTCGGCGAAGAAGGCGCCAAGCCAAAACGGATCCGCTACAAGCCAATTACCCGCTGATTCTGAGCATTTCCCATGTCCTTACTTACAGAGCTTGCCGGTCTCGCCGAACTGGAGACCATGAGCGATTACAAGGTCAAGGACCCTCACCGGGGTTGGGCTGTGCTGAGCATGTTCGGCCCAACCTCCGAGACCGACGCCGAAGGATTCTGGCGGTTTCAGAGAGGATGCGAGGAAGGCGAAACCATTGAGCGCTTCTTGAACCGGTATCAAGGACGCGTGAAACTGGCGCTAGTCTCTGCCGAAGAAGTTGGCTTGGAATACATGGGAACCCCAGTCCACGGAAAGAACGTCTTGGTAGTGCGCCCCGTTCCTCGCCTTTGACACCATATTCAAGTTCGAGCGGTCGCCTTCCGATTCGCCCCTAGCCGTGGTTCGGCTCGGATTCTCCAAGTCTCCACTGATGATTTTGGCCGTTTTTTTGGCCTTACCGTAGCATTGATGCAAAACGGGCGCCATTTCGGCGCCCGTTCTTCTTTCGTGCCCCGCCAATGCGAGGCTCAAAACCGGTCTGTGTGGATTTTAGTGCTTCAGGCTGGCTGAGAAAACCGCCTTGCTCTTTTCGGAAAACTGGAATTCGTTAAACGCACGAGTAATTTCTGCTTCGTTACGGCCGTCGGAATGATCTTCAAAGCAAATTCCGATGGTCTTGCCATTTGCAGCCAAGGTCTGGAAGGCAAAACGCCACCGTTGTGCTTCAGCCAGACGCTCGCGCAGTTCGGCTTCGTTGGAAATTGTAATACCGGCTTTCTTCAGGGAATCCAGGAACTGCTCGAAGGATTCATTGCTCAGACTGCCCATTTCTCACTCTCCGTATGTTTGCGGTGTTTGATCACCATGAGCCTAATAACGACCCGACTTTGATTCGGTTGACACAATTTCATTAGAAGTTTGAATGCGATAATTGCACCCCATGAAGAAGCCCAACACCGCTACCGCCATCCCGGAAATCCGTCCCGGCCAGTCCCTTGAACTGCTCAAGGAACTGCACATCCTGACCCGTGATGGAAAGCTCAATCAGGACACGCGGCGCAAGCTCAAGCAGGTCTATCACCTCTATCAATTCATCGAACCACTGCTGGATGGCGCCGAGACCCTGGTCGACCACGGGGCCGGCAAGTCCTACCTCGGTTTCATCCTCTACGACCTCTATCTCAAGGAACGTGCCAGCGGCGAGATTATCGGCATCGAAACACGTGCCGAACTGGTCGAGAAATCGCGCGAACTGGCCGCCCGGCTTGGCTTTCCGCGGATGCGCTTCATGGCCTGTACGGTCGAGGATTCGCTGTCGTCCACCGATCTGCCAGCCACCGTCGATGTCGTCACCGCGCTACACGCCTGCAACACGGCAACCGATGACGCCATCCGTTTCGCCCTGACCCGCAATGCCCGCCATATCGTCCTCGTCCCTTGCTGCCAGGCCGAAGTGGCCGCCACGATGCGTGCCAAAAAGAACGAATCGCTGGGCAAGACACCGCTGTCAGAACTTTGGCGACACCCGATTCACACCCGCGAACTCGGCAGCCACCTGACCAACGTGCTGCGCTGCCTGCTGCTCGAGTCGCATGGCTACGACGTCACCGTCACCGAGCTGGTCGGCTGGGAGCATTCGATGAAGAACGAACTGATCATCGCCAGCAAGCGCGGCAATCCTCGCAAGAATGCCCGCGAACGTGCCGAAGCCATCCTGCGCGAGTTCAATATCGAAGAACTTGCCACGCGTTTCACGTACTAAGGCGCCATGACTCGAACTCAACACCCTCTCGAACTCCTTGCCCCGGCCAAGAACGCCGATTTCGGCATCGAGGCCATCAAACATGGTGCCGATGCTGTCTATATCGGTGGCCCGGCTTTCGGCGCCCGTTACGGCGCCGGCAACGATGTCGCTGATATCAAACGCCTCTGTGATTTCGCCCATCGCTACCGGGCCAAGGTCTTCGTTGCGCTGAACACCATCCTGCAGGATTCGGAACTGGAAGAAAGCCGGCAGCTGGCCTGGCAGCTTTACGAAGCCGGTGCCGATGCGCTGATCATCCAGGACATGGGCCTGCTGGAAATGGATCTGCCACCGATCCAGCTCCACGCCAGTACCCAGACCGACAACCGTAACCCGGAAAAAGTGAAGTTTCTGGAAGATGTCGGCTTCTCGCAGGTCGTTCTGGCCCGCGAATGCAGCTTAAACGAAATTGTAAAGATTGCGTCGCAATCAACTGTTTCATTGGAATATTTTGTTCACGGCGCACTGTGCGTCGCCTTCAGCGGCCAGTGCTACATCAGCCAGGCCCACACCGGGCGCAGCGCCAACCGCGGCGAGTGTTCGCAGGCCTGCCGCCTGCCCTACACCCTGGTCGACGACAAGGGCAAGACCATCACCGAGAACCAGCATCTGCTGTCGATGAAGGACAACAACCAGACCGACAACATACTGGAACTGGCTCGCGCCGGCGTCTGCTCGTTCAAGATCGAGGGTCGCCTGAAAGACCTCAGCTACGTCAAGAACATCACCGCGCACTACCGCCAACTGCTCGACGAGATCATCGCTACCAACTCGGAATTCACTCGCGCCTCAAGCGGTCACAGCACCTATACCTTCACGCCGCAGCCGGACAAGACCTTCAACCGTGGCTACACGGATTACTTTGCCAACGACCGTCAGGACGACATTGGCGCCTTCGATTCGCCGGCTTTCGTTGGCGAACTGATTGGTGACGTGGCCGAGATCGGCGACGGCTGGTTCATGGTCAATACCGACCAGGACTTCCACAATGGCGATGGCGTCTGCTTCTACGACGCCCATGGCGATCTGCTCGGCATGCGCATCAACCGGGCCGAAGGCAAGAAGCTGTTCCCGGCCGAAATGCCGGAGGCGCTGACCGAAGGCGCTACCCTTTTCCGCAACCGTGATCAGGAGTTCGAGCGGGCGCTGGAAAAGGACTCAGCCGACCGTCGCATTTCGGTGAAGCCAATCCTCACCGAAACTGCCGGCGGCTTCCGCCTGACGCTGACCGATGAAGATGGGGTCACCGCCGTAGCTGATCTGCCGAAAAGCGAGAAAATCGGTAGCGAAATTGCCCAGAACGCCGATCAGGCACTGGCCAAGCTCAGAGAAAACCTCGGCAAGTTCGGCAACACCATGTTTGTCGCCGAGCCCGTCGAACTGCAACTGTCGCAAGCGTGGTTCCTGCCCGTCAGCGCCATCAACGCCCTGCGTCGCGAAGCCACCGATAAGCTCGAAGCCGCCCGCATTGCCAGCCACCCGCGCCCGCCGCGTGCTACGCCCGCCGCCAACCCGGTGCCCTATCCGCAGGAAGAACTGACCTACCTCGGCAACGTCTTCAACGCCAAGGCCCGCGCCTTCTACGAAAAGCACGGCGTCAAACTAATCGAGGAAGCCTACGAGGCTGGCAACGAAAAAGGCATGGTCTCGCTGATGATCACGCGCCACTGCCTGCGCTACAGCTTCAACCTCTGCCCCAAGGAAGTAAAGCACCTGAAGCCGGACCCGATGACGCTGATCAACGGCAACGAAAAGCTGATCCTCAAGTTCGACTGCAAGGCCTGCGAAATGCACGTCATCGGCAAGATGAAAAAGGGCGTCAAGCTCAACCTGGGAACCATTCGTCCGGCATAATATCGGCATGAAGCCCTTGCCCTGCCCATCGTGCCAGCAGACCATGACCAAGCACCGCCTGGAGCGGCTGCATCATGGCGAGGTTGTCCTTGATCTGTGCTTTCATTGCCAGGGCATCTGGTTCGACGAATTCGAAAGCGCCCAGATCACCCCGGGTGGCATCATCGATTTCTTCAAGCTACTGCATGAGCATCAAGACGATCAGCGGATGCCCCTGAGCGATCCGCTGAAATGCCCGCGCTGCAACGAGCGGCTGTTGCACGGTCTGGATGTCGCCAAACATGGCGGCAAGTTCAATTACCACCGCTGCCTGCAAAAACACGGCCGTTTCACCACCTTTGCCCAGTTCATGATCGAGAAGGGCTTCGTCCGGCAACTCAACCCGGCAGAAATCGACGAACTGTCGGCCAAGGTCGGCATCATCCGCTGCATGGGCTGTGGCGCCCCGGTCGATATCCGCAAGGATCACGCCTGTGGCCATTGCCGCGCACCGATCACCATCCTCGACCCCAGCGCTGTCGAACAGGCGCTCAGCCGCTATCAGCATGCCGAAGTCCGCCGCACCACGCGTGATGTCGAATTGCTGGGCGACGCCATCGTGATGCGCGAACGAGAAAAATCACGCCTGAAGCGCATGAAGCAGGAGCCCGAGAACGCCGGCATCATCGATACCATCGACCTGGTATCCGCCGGCGCCGAATTTGTCTGGAACCTGATTCGGCACTGAAGTGAACCTTCGGCGCGCGGAAAGCCTGAGCGCGACCGGCCCACCGTCAGGAATCGCACTCGCCATGCCAATGGCTTGCTGTGATAACCTCATTCGCTGCCCAAGAATACAAATCTACAACGCCCATGATGCTACGTCTCCTGTCACTGGCCCTGATGGTTGCCAGCCTTGCAAGCTGCGCTAGTTTCATCAACCTCAAGCGGGATTTGACGGCCTACAACGCCACCGTCACTCGTGCCTCAGGAACCCTGAGCACATCAGCCTGCCCGGAGTGCCTGATCATCGTCGTCGTGCTCGACGACGCAGGAAAATCACTTAGCTACAAGGTTTTCGAACACCCCGGCCACTTCGAAATCCTCTTGAGCACGGCGGCGAACAGCGTGTTTGCCTTCCACGACACCAATCACGACCTGTCTTTCAATCCGGGTGAGCCCTACGCCTGGCAGGCGTTGCCAGAAGGCATTCACAAGGGAAACGCAGCCAGCGAGATCACGCTCGACATTCAGCCAAGTACCGGAAAAGCTCCAACAACGCCCTATCCTCACGGGAGTCTGTTTGACCTGAGAAACAAACTGGTCTCCGGCATTGATATTCAGTTGGGCAGCATCACCGACCTGAATCAGCCGCGATTCAACCAGGATCGCGCCGAACTGGGCATGTGGCAACCGATGCAGTTCATGAAGTCGGGCATATCCGGAATCTACTTCCTCGAACCCTACACCCCGAATAAAACACCCATCCTGTTCGTCCATGGCATCAACGGCACGCCACGGGACTTTGCCAATCTCGTTCAGCACATCGACCGCAAGAAGTACCAGCCTTGGCTGTTCTACTACCCATCCGGCCTGGAAATCCCGAGCATCAGCAACGGCCTGCTCGGCATGCTGAACAAACTCTGGCTGGAGCACGAGTTCAAGCAACTGCACATCGTCGCGCACAGCATGGGCGGGCTGGTAGCGCGCTCCCTGCTCAACACCTGCCAGGAAGAAGACGAATGCGACTACGTCCGCACGTTTACCTCGATTTCATCCCCTTTCGGCGGTGCTCAGGCAGCCAAGAGCGGCGTCGAATACGCGCCGGTCGTCATGCCGGTCTGGCGCAGCATGTCACCGGAAAGCGCCTTTCTGAACAACCTGTTCTCCATGCCGCTGCCTGCCGGCGTTGAGCATCACATCCTGTTCGGCTTCCGCAATGCCAGCACGCTGTCTTCCACCAGCGGTGACGGCACCATCCCACTGGAAAGCCAGCTTCGCCATGCCGCACAACAACAGGCGACGTCGCTGCGCGGCTTCGACGAAGACCACCTGAGCATTCTGGGCAGCAATCTGGCCGGCGCCTATTTGAATACGATCTTCTCGGGAAAAGTTCGCAAGCAGCCGTAGCAGGTTTTCTCTCCCGGCAATTGCCAGCACCCTCAACCACTTTCAACTCGACGGCCCACGATGACCACTCGGACCTCCCAAATCTTCCGCCTTGCCAAACCCTTCTGGCTTTATGCAGAAGGACGCAGGAGCGCCTGGCTGCTGCTCGCCTTCCTGCTCGTGCTGGTCGGCCTCAACACGGCGCTGATGGCCTGGAACACACAACTGACCAAGGGCTTCTACGATGCCCTGCAGAATCGCGACACGGCTGCCTTCAATTCAAATCTGGTCCTGCTCTTCGTCGCCATCGGCCTGATCGTCGCGGTCGCCGTAACCAGGAGCTACATGGAGCAGGGGCTGGAAATGAAGTGGCGCTGGAGCCTGACCGAGAACATGATGGGTCGCTGGTTCAAGGATCGCAGCTTCTACCGCATCGAGCGCGACAACACCCTGGACAACCCCGACCAGCGCCTGACGCAGGACATGACCGAGTATGTGAAGCTGATGATCCAGCTGACGCTGGGCTTCATCGCCAACCTCGGCGCGCTGGGCACGATGGGCTGGATTCTCTGGCATACCGCCGGACCAATGACTTTTGCCATCGGTGACAGCTCGATCACCATCCCCGGCTACATGTTCTGGCTGGCCATTGGCTGGGGCGTGCTGCAAACCATCGTCACTCACCTGGCTGGCCACAAGCTCGCCGGCGTCACCGTCGAGCAGCACAAGGTGGAAGCCGACTTCCGCTTTGCGCTTTCCAAGGTGCGCGACTCCGCCGAACAGATTGCGCTCTACAAGGGCGAGGCTGTCGAACAAGGACGACTCGGCCACCTATTCTCGGAAATCCGGCGCAACTGGTCGGAACTGATGCGCTATCACATCTTCCTGAACATGGCTTCCGGCGGCTTTGCCGTCGTCTCCGTGCTCGTGCCGATCATCGCCGTAGCGCCGAAAGTGCTCTCCGGTGAACTCGGCATCGGCACGCTGATGCAGGATGTCTCGGCCTTCTCTGAAACAGCGGCAGCCATCGCCTGGTTTGCCCGTTCCTACAGCGATCTGTTCCAGCTTTCTGCCGTCACCCAGCGTCTGAACGGCATGGATACTGCGTTGAACCAACCCGCCCCCAAGGGGATCGGCTTCGACAATCATTCGCCCTCCAACATCGTGGAAGGCCAGAACATCGCGCTCACGCTGCCCGATGGCAAGCCGTTGACCAACGTCGATGCCATGGCTTTCGGCCCCGGCGAGCGCTGGCTGGTGCGCGGCCCCTCGGGCACCGGAAAGAGCACGCTGCTCCGCGCCATCGCCGGCCTGTGGCCGTTCGGCAAAGGTCACATCAGCCTGCCCGGCACGGCGCGGGTGATGTTCACCCCGCAAAAGAACTACCTGCCGGATGGCAGCCTGAAAGCGGCACTGACCTACCCCTTGCCGCCCGATGCCATCGATGACGCCACCTGCACCCAGATGCTGATCGACTGCAACCTGCCGCAATTTGCCGGCCGTCTGCATGAAGAAGCCCGCTGGGGCCACCGCCTGTCACCAGGCGAGCAGCAACGTCTGGCCTTTGCCCGTGCCCTGCTCTACCGGCCGGACATCCTGTTCCTCGACGAGGCCACGAGCGCCCTGGACAATGCCACCGAAGCCCGCATGTACCAGCTGCTGGTCGAAAGACTGCCGAATTGCACGCTGGTCAGCGTCGCGCACCGGACGACGCTGGAGATCTATCACGACAACCAGTTGAACCTGCATGCAGCTATTCCTGCATAGATCAGTCAGTGCATCGAAGAACGATTGCTCTTCTTGGCAATAAAAAAGCGGGCCTCAGCCCGCTTTTTTGTTGAAACCTGCGGCACTTACTGGACGCGAATCTCGACGCGACGTCCCTCTTCCGGACTACCAGCACCGACGGTCGATTCCGGCTTGCGGAACTTGATGCGGTCCGTCGCGACGCCACCGGCGACCAGCGCATCGCGAACCGCCATGGCGCGCTGCTTGGCCAGTTCGGCGTTCTTTGCCGGATCGCCTGAAGGATCATGGAAGCCGGACAGCAGCACGATGGCCTTCGGGTTGGCCGCAAGCGCTTCCAGCGTCTTGGCAACCACGCCCTTGTCGGCATCGTCCAGTGCAGCGGCGCCAACGGCAAAATAGACCTTGGCCAGCGCATCGCCGACCGGTGCAATTTCAGCCTGCTCGGCGACCGGCGCGGCGGGCTTGTAGCCCTTGCCGGCACTGGCGCCATAAACCACGGCAACCACTGCCAGAACGATACCCGCCAATACCCCAACGATTACCGCTGTGGACTCGTCATCATCATTTGCCGCCATAGTCACCTCGCAAAAAAGAAGTCAGTCGGAAGGAAAAATTATTCCAACATTCTATGCCGATTCGGGTGCCTGCAAAACTTTCGGCTTCAACTCGACGTGGCCCTGCTCTCCCCCCAGCCAGATCGTTCCATCCTGAATCGTGCACTGCAGGCGCATGCCGCGCTCAGCCAGGCCGGCCAGGGCTTTGCTGTCCTCGACGCTCAGCGCCAGCACGCGCAGGTTCTTCTGGCCGGATACCTTGCCCTGCGTTTGTTGCCACCAGATTTCGGCCGTCCGGCCGCCGTAGCTCAGCACCATGACGTGGCGCGCCCGATTGCAGGCGCGGCGGATCAGCTTTTCATCGGGCAGGCCGACATCGATCCAGCGCTCGACGCTGCCGGTGGCGTCCAGATCCTGCAGATCCCCTTCATCGTCGGTGGCCGACAAGCCACGCCCGAAGGTCAGTGTTTCCGAAGCATTCAGCGCGAAAGCCAGCAGACGGACCATCATGCGTTCGTCGGTTTCCGACGGGTGCCGGGCAATGGTCAGCGAGTAGTCGCCGAAGTGCGAACGGTCGAGGTCGGCGAGCTGCAATTCGGCCTTGAAAATGGTGGATTTGAGCGCCATGCCGGTTCCCGTAAAAAGCGCGGATTATCCCATGACGCATTCCCCAAAGCAGACTACGATTATTACTAGCCACTCTTCAGGAGACCCCGCCATGAGCCCACTGCGCATCCTTCCCCTGTTGCTCGCCAGCCTCTTCGCCGTTCAGGCCGACGCCGCCGATGCCCCGCGCCGGAAATCCGGGCTGTGGGAAATGAAAACCCAGATGGCCGGCATGCCCTCGCAAGGCCCGATGCAGATGTGCGTCGATCAGGCCAGCGACAACGTGATGCAGGAACGCACCAAGGAAAAGGTCAATTGCCCGGTCATGGATGTCAGCCGCGGCACCGGCAAGGTCACCATCCACGCCGTCTGCAAGCATGAGGGCGTGACCAGCACCAGCGATTCGGTCATCACCGGCGATTTCGACTCGGCCTACCGCAACGACATGGTAGTTCGCTACGATCCGCCGCAGCACGGGATGAAGGAAATGAAGATGGTTCAGGAAGCCCGCTGGCTCGGCCCCTGCAAGGCCGGCCAGAAACCGGGCGACGTGATCATGCCGGGCATGCAGAAATTCAACATGCAGGAAATGATGAACGATCCGCAGGTGCGCGAAATGATGAAGCGCCAGCAAAAGCAGTAAGGCTCCCCATATAATCAGCGTTTTCTTATGAACGAGACCACCATGCGCCGCCTACTCCTCGCCTGCCTCCTTGCCGCCAGCCAGTTCGCCCACGCCGAAGTGATCGACATCGACAACGCCCAGCTCGAAAAGCTGACCAAAAGCGGCGTTCCGGTCATCGACATCCGCCTGCAATCCGAATGGGAAGAAACCGGCATCGTCGCCGGCAGCAAGCTGCTGACCTTCTTTGACGCACAGGGAAAATACGATGCCGCCGGCTGGCTCGAAAAGGTCAAGCCACTCGCCAAGCCGAACGAGCCGGTCATCGTCATCTGCCGCACCGGCAACCGCACCAAGCCGGTCAGCCAGTTCCTGTCGCAACAGGCCGGCTACGCCACGGTTTACAACGTCAAGAACGGCATCAAGGGCTGGATCGGCGCCGGCGGCCCGGTTACTCCGGCCACCCAGACCATTGCCTCCTGCAAGGCCGCCAAGACTTGCTGAGCCAGGCCGTCGACCGCAAACGCTGCGCCAGTTGCGAGCGCTGGAGGGGTTGGCGCCAACCCGGCACCGAGCCGGGCACCGTGATCATCGAATCCGAAACCTCGGAAGGCCTCTGCGTAGGCGGCGGCTGGGACAACTCCGAACGCCGCGCCCGCTCGGCCTGCGGGCATTGGCGGATCTGGCCGGTACTGGAGCAGACCGCGCCTTAGCTGAGCGCTCTTGTTGTCACGGTCAACCGGAAAAATGGCCAAAATTGGAATGGGATTGAGACAGGGGAAAAGCCAAATCAATCTACTCCCCAATCCCGCTGAAAAACAAAAAGCCCAGTCTTATAACCTGGGCTTTTGTTTGTATATCTAGTTCGATAACTCAGACAGTTCTAGAACTGGAAAGTAAAGTTCTGCTTCTAGTAGGACACTCCTGAAACGATTAATCAATGCGCTGCGCAATTCGAAAATCAATATCGAAGCAATGCATTATCGACAGTAGAGCGCACGGCAAAATTAAAGTTTTCGAATAAAATTCACTTTGTCAAATTATCACTTGTTGGCAATATTTCTGAGTTTAATTTTAATCTTAGCAATGGTTTCAACCGGAAAGTTTGCAAGCTCCTCATCAACTATGCTTTCGGCAATATCAAGTTTACCAATCGCCGCATTATAGTACGCCTTATTTTTCACAATAGTATTTTTGGAAAAAGTTCTCGATTCAGATATTTCTTCCAAATAGCTCAACGCATCAAACATCACATTTGTGTCATTAAAGCGGAGGGCAATATCAAATTTTGCCAAGTACGGATAAGGTGATTTTTCATCCAATGCAATCGCATCATCGATGTAATTGAATGCTCTTACTTTGTTCGTGCCGACTTTTGACTCCAAAAGACCTCTGGCGATGAGAGTCATTTGACGCGATTGATTAGAACCGATTTGTTCAAGTTCACCAATCAAGCGCTCAACTTCCATTTTCCGATTTATTACTTCATCACTATTTAACAAACAGTTCAGGTATGACTGAATTGGAAACTGGTTCCCACGATTCGCTTCATAATTTTCCCTAGCCATTTTTAGCGCCTTATCAAACTCTTCTATGTACAGATATACCTGCACTAATTCACGCTTTGCTCGAGATGAAATATAAGGTGTATCGACCAATTTACTAAGCCGATCTATTGCATCCGCATGCCTACCACAAAGTCTATAATAATAACCAAGTACAAAATCGTGCTCTGGGCCATGAATATGTGTAGCTTCTTTTAACACTCGCCGATCTTTTTGGCGTGCCAAACTTAAGCAAAGATAATACCTAACATCTTGACTTAACTTTGGGTCAAGTGATGACTCCTTCATTAAGAGCATATCTGCGAACTTAACAACTCTTTTCAAATTCTCTCTCTTTTGATATAGCTCTTTTATCGTTCGCAGAATATTAGATGGAACTAGATACTTGTCGTCAATTTTTTCGTCGGCAGCAAGCGCCTCTTTGACTGAGTAGAAAAAATCTGCTGCATCTCTCTCAAACTTATTGTTATCCTTCACAAAATTCTGCACATGACTTCGAAGCCTTTCCTTAAAAAGGCCTGGCATAGAAAGTCGATTTCTCTTAATTAAATCGCGAATCGTATCGTTAAGACGAATGTATTCGTGTTCGCCACCGATATAATCGCAAATCAGATGTGTCGTGAGATCTTCTAGTATTGGCTGATACTCTATTTCATCAACAATTTCAAAGACAAATGACACACTAACAAATTCAAACTCCGATAAGAAATAAATAAAATCTAATACCTTTTGATTAGATTCAAATTTCCTTAGCAATAACGAAGCTTTTTCTGTATTGAATTCAGTAATTTGATGTGATTCGTTCTTGGCACCATCGACTCCGTGATCAAGTATTAGATCTGCACAAAAATGCGCCTCTTCTGGGAAGCCATGAAGCTGCTCGGCAAAGAAATTGAAATCATCCGCCGAAATTTCTAGTTCATGAAGTTCCAAAAGCCGTTTTAGCAACCCACTGCGCTCAGGAGTACTCAGCTCTGGAACTTCAACGGCATAAAATTTTTTGTGGTGACGAATTGCCGTTCTATTTATTCTAAAATTCGCTGAAATACATAAAACAGGCCGGGTGAGTTTGCTAGCTGTAGAAACAGAATTCAATAACCAATCCGCAATCTCACGTGTATGGGTAACAAGGCAGCCACCATCCTCAACGAAGATGATTTCTTTCGCTGCCTGAATATCCTGAAGAATTTCGCCTAAAAGCAACTCCTTATCACTCATTGATTTACTCAACATTCCAGAAACATCATCGGTTGTTTTTGAAGTTAATCCGGTGTCAAAGAGTTTAAGAATAAAATCTTCGATACTATCAACTCTATCAAGAGTTAGCTTAATAGGTGAATATGAGCCTTGGACAATATTTGATTTTACTAGCGCATGCTGAAGAAGCTTGCTGCGACCTATTTTTCGAATGCCTGATGCAATGATGCAAACCGGTTTTTGAAGATCAATATCATCAATACGTCTCTCGAAATCATCCAAGATCTCATTTCGCCCAACAAAAATACCACTTCGAGCTTTCGCCAAAGGATGATTTGACCAATGGAGCTCTCTTAGTTTTGATTGGATTCTTCGAACAGCCACTACAGGACGACTTATCAATTTTAGATTATATTGATCCTTCAACCATTTTGGAATTCTCGAATCCGCATAAGTAACCGTTGAATCAATAATGATTGGATATATTTTTTTTATTTTTCTCGCATCAAGTTGATTTGATGCACGCGATATTTCGTTCATTACCCAATCGGAATTGAGTGCATGATCGGATATAAAAAGAGCAAATAAATCACATGAATCCAGTCGCTTCTCAATTTCTTCAAGTGTTTTTTCACCTTCTTCGAAGGTGAACTCATCGTACTCAATATTCTCTTTTCCAAGCTTTTCGGCAACTATTCTCAAATATTGGTTTTTATCTTTACTGCTGTGCGACAGAAAAACTTTATTCATATTGGAATGTTATTTAGTTGAAGTTGCTACGACTCATGGTACCCCGTCCAAGTAACACGGGGGGCTATGGATACATGGAAAACTTGAAGTCTATGTCTTTCCAATACTAGTCGCAATGAATTCACCATAAACGATGGGCATACGCGTTGTGCGCGGCATAGCAGTGCTGCGACAGGGTCCGCACCGCTCGCATCAAAAACAATAGGCCCAGCCCTATTGTTGGCTATCGCAGGCGACGCCGAGTTTGGTTAGCGAAACACCCGGCAGGCGTATTCAGTCCGGGCTTCGATACGACCGAACAGTGGGCCGAGGTCCTGGCTCCAGTCGATGCCCAGTTTTTCGCAGGCGGCGGCTGACATGTTGGCGACCATGTTTCCTTCGCGGCCGGTCAGATCCAGGGCGTTGGAGAGCACTTCTGTCACATGGGTGATGGCGACCAGGCTTTCGCCCAGGCCTTGGTCGGGATCGTGGTGAAAGTAGATCGCATCGATGACTGAAGGCGGCAAACCCCAGTTGGTCGCCAGCAAGCGTCCGATGTGGCAGTGGTCTACGCCAAAGTAACGCTGCTCGATTTCGTTGATACCCTCGGTGCCACTGCTCGCCGCGGAACGGACCATCTGGAATTCGAGGGGGTGGAAATGGGCCATCCAGAGTTGCCCGATGTCGTGCAGCAAGCCGGCAACCAGCGCGTAACCCGAAGGTTGATGGGTAAAGCGGCCGACTTCCAGCGCGCAGATACCGACGGCTACGCTGTGCTCCCAGAAATACGACGCCATGCGGCAGCCATGCGCGAATTCGGCCAGACTGACGGCCAGCGTAATTTCCCGGATTTTCTCGAGACCGATCAGTGAAACGGCCTTGCGAACATCGTGCACATCGGAGCCTGAGTGCCCGGCCATCGCCGCCGAATTGGCAATCGACAGCACACGGGCGGTGATCACCGGATCGCGCTCAACATGATGAACCAGTGCCCCCAGCGTTGCGCCATCATCGTCCAGCGTGGCGAGTATTTCGGTCACCACCCGCGGAAAGGCAGGCATGCTTTTCGAGCGATCGATGATTCCCTGGTCGGTGAGCTGCAGCGCCATCACGTTCTCCGATAGGCGCGCACCGCCTCGTAAAGATTGGCCATCACCGGCAGGCTTAGATCGGCGGCGCGAAATATCCGTTGCAGCCGGGCCTCGGCTTTCGCCCAGGCATCGGCCCGCTCGTCATCGCTACGGGTATCTTCTTCCCGCACACAAACAAACTCGGCGTGCCGGACTTTCATTTGCTGGAGATTGGTTTCCGTCAGCAGATGCCCTTCCGGCAGACTGAAACTGATGACCCCCTTTTCGGTGAGGATCAGCGGGGCGCCGAGGACCATGCCCTCGGCTACATCGGGTAACGGCAAATATCGCAGGTGGTAGTTCATGGTGAATCAACTCCCTTGGTCATAGGGCAATCTTAACCAAATACCCTGCGAATTAAACTACATAAATATCAAATCCATCAAATTTCTTTGGGTTCTGCTTTGGCTGCGGCAGCCAGTCGGGCCTGACGAGCTGCCCTGAGCTCCGGTGTTTCCAGACTGATACGGCCGAGGGCGCCGGAACGGTAGTCGAGGATCAGGATGGCCGCAGCTCTTTCCATATCGATTTCGCCGCCCCGCCCCTTGATCACGCAGCCGCGCTTCTTTCCGATGGCTTCAATGACGCCGACGGCATCCATGCCTTCCGTGGCAAAACCATAGCGAGCCTTGAGCAGCGCGGGATAGTGTTCGAGCAGGAATTCAGCCAGCCAGGTGCCGACTTCTTCGTCGATGTAGGCATTGACGCCGACGGCGTGGCTGGCGGCGAGCATCAGGCCGTCGATGGGGTGGTCGATCTTCGGCCAGAGCATGCCCGGGGTGTCGTAGAGGGTCAGGCGGTTGCTGATGTCGATGCGTTGCTGGCTCTTGGTG
>JAGTRS010000062.1 GCA_018262195.1 Pseudomonadota bacterium
AGACATGCCCTTCTGGCCCTGCATGCCGCTCATGCCCTTCTGGCCTTCCATACCGGACATGCCACCCATACCGGACATACCCTTCTGGCCTTCCATGCCAGACATACCCTTCTGGCCCTGCATACCGCTCATGCCCTTCTGGCCTTCCATACCGGACATGCCGCCCATGCCGGACATGCCCTTTTGTTCAGCGTAAACATTCGCGGTAGCGGCAGCCAGGGAGACGATGGCAAGTGCTGCAAAAGTCGAAAATTTCTTCATGTATAACCTCACTCGAATTTTATAGTCATCGTCTCCGCCAAAAGGCCAGAAACGACCCAGGCACCTGCCAGGGCACTTCTATAGAGCATTTCACGTGCCAGTTCGAGATAAGATTCAAGCCATTGATTTTATTGCAAAAATAAATTCAAAAAGATAATCGCCGACAGTCGATTCTGCCATTTTGGCAGGCTGTATTTCACGATTTATGCTAAGCGATTGATTCCATGGAAAAACGCCGCCTGCCAAATTGGCAGCATTCAGGAGGCGAGCATGCCAATTCGGCGCTTCAGCCTGCACTGGCAAGGAAAAGCACATCGGCACGACTCAATCTCCCAATTCATACTGCTTGATCAAGCGATAAATGTTCCGTTCGCTGATACCCAGTACGGCCGCCACTTTCGCCCGGTTGCCGGCATGCCGGACAAGGCTCTGGCGCAGGCATTCCCGCTCGACATCCGCCAGGCTCGGCTCGTGCTCGAAGGCCAGGACCAGCGCATCTTCGCGACGCGAGTGCAAGGGACCGAAATGTTCCGGGCGGATACGCTCCTCCCGCCCGGCCAGGATGGCGGCACGTTCGATCAGGTTGCGCAGTTCGCGGACATTGCCGGGCCAGTCGTAGGCGACCAGCAGTTTCTGCGCCTCAGCGGTGAGCTTGCGTTCGATGCCGCGCGAAAAACGCTGCAGGAAATGCGCCGCCAGCAGCGGAATGTCGTCGCGCCGCTCGCGCAGTGGCGGCACCTTGATGATGAAGCTGGCCAGCCGGAAATAGAGATCGCTACGAAAACCGCCGGTCTGGCTCATTTCGGCCAGATCGCGATTGGTCGCCACAACGAAGCGGACATCCGATTTCAGGGTCCGCGCCCCGCCGACCCGCCGGAAAGTGCCGGTTTCCAGCACGCGCAGCAACTTGGCCTGATTGGCCGGCGTCGTTTCGCCTATTTCGTCGAGAAACAGCGTACTGCTCGCCGCCTCTTCGATCAGTCCCTTCTTCTGTCGGTCGGCGCCAGTGAAGGCACCACGCTCGTAGCCGAAGAGTTCGGACTCGAACAGCGTCTCCTGCAGCGTACCGCCGTCGATAGTCACCATCTCGTGGGCGTGGCGGGCGCTGCCCTCATGAATGGCCTGAGCGACCATTTCCTTGCCGGTCCCCGACTCGCCCTGAATCAGCACGGTCGCATCGGTCGGCGCCACCGCCTCGATCATCGCCAGCAGATCGTCCATGGCCCGTGAATTGCCGACCAACGGGCCGGGTCGTCGCGACTCCAGTTGGCGCTGGTAGAAGGCATTGCGCTGGCGCAGCTCGGCATTCTCCAGCTCGCGGCGGATGGTGATTTCAAGTTCATCGAGACTGACCGGCTTGGTCAGGTACTCGACCGCCCCGGCCTGGATCAGACTGACGGCATTGCGAATCGAACCGTAGCCGGTCAGTACGATGACCGGGAACTGCCCGGCCAGCGCTTCCACCAGTTGCGGCGTGTCGGCATCGGGCAGGCGGAAATCGAGAAAGATCAGGTCCGGTTCGCGCTCCGAGAGGATAGCCGACGCTTCGGCCCAGCTCTGGGCACCAACGGCGTCGAGGCCCATGTCGGCGATCTGCTCGACGAGCAGCCGGTTGAACACCTGGTCGTCATCGACGACGAGAATCAGTTTTTTCATTGTTTTATCCGCTCACCCGCGCCAGTGTGACGCGGAAGGTAGTTCCCTCACCCAGAATACTGCGCACCTCGATACTGCCGCCGTAACGCTCGACGATGCTCTTGCAGATGGTCAGGCCAAGGCCAGTCCCCGGCTCGCCATCGGCCCGGTGACTGTAGAAGGGATCGAAAATTCGGCGCAGCGTGTCGTCAGTAATGCCGGACCCGTGATCGATCACCTCGATGATCGCCTTGTCGGCCTCGACGATCGTCCGCACGATCAGTATGCCGCCCTGCGGCATCGAATGGTGGGCATTCTGGACCAGATTGAGGATCAGCATCCGCAGATCGCTGTCGTCGGCCAGCACGCGCGGCTCCGACGGGTCCAGCTCAAGCTGCTGCGTGATGCCATGACTGCGGGCATCGAAATCAAGCAGCGTCACGGTATCCGAAACAGCCGGATTCAAGGCGACGATCTGTGCCTGTTGCTGCGGCAGGCGCGACAGCAGCAACAGGCGCTTGGTAACGCCGGTGCAGCGGTCTATTTCGTTGCTCATCATGTCGAGATAGCCGGCCATGCGTTGCGGGTCGTCGGTACCATTGCGCAGACCGCGCAACAGCCCATCCACGGCCAGACGCATCGACCCCAGGGGATTGTGGATCTCGTGGGCAATCCCGGCCGCCAGCAGCCCGAGTTCGGACAGACGCTGCTCCTGCGAGTGGCGAACCGCCTGCGACAGATCGATGGTCGACTCGACGATCAGTTGCTCCGGCCCGTGCTCACCTTCACTCTCCAGCAGTACGGCATGTACCTCCACAGGAATTTCGCGACCATCCGAAGCGCGGTGACGATGACGGCACTTCACCGACTGGCCGGGCTGCTCAAGTTCGGCCACAGGACAAACGACCATCGTCGGCGCGCAGGGGGTATCGCGGCCATGGCTGGAGCCATAGCACAACTGACCGAGCGCCGCCTCGGCGCTCACACCGAGCTGGCTGCAATAGGCCGCATTGACGGCAACGATCCGGTAATCGGCCTTGCGGATGACCCGCACGCCATCGGGCAAGCCATCAAGCAATTCCTGCAGGTAGCGCTGCTGGCGCTCCGAGCGCCCGATCTGCGCCGCCAGATGATCGGCCATACGATTGAAGCTGGCGGCCAGACGACCCGGCTCATCATTCAGGTCGACCGGCGCGCGAACAGTCAGGTCGCCGGCCGCCAACTCATTGGCGGCCAGGTCGAGGCGGGCCAGCGGATCGATGACGCGACGGCGCAGCAAACGCCAGATCGACCACAGGGTGAGAGCAAGAACGGCAATGCCGGCCCCGGCAAACAGGGCGGCGCTGCGATAGGCATCATGTCGTATCGTACCGGCGTCGTAATCGACGACCAGCACACCGTTGATCGGATGGCTGGCCAGCGGCCCGTGACAGCTGGTGCAAACCAGCTGGTTGGGCACCGGATTGATCGAGCGCAGCACTTCGGCCTGCCCGGCCTCAGCAACGAAACGCGTCTGCGGCACACCCGGGTGTTCCTTGCCGAGCAGTTCAGGCAACTGCTGCCCGAGCTTTTCCGGCCGCGAGGCGAAGCGCACTTCGCCGCCCGGTGCCAGGATCATCACCCCGACAATGCCGGGCTGCTCGCCCATTTTTTCGACGATGTCGCGCAACCCCGGCACATCGCGCTTGAGCATGGCGTTTTCCAGCGCCACGCGGAGCAGGCGATTGATCTGGGTCGAGGTGGCCGCCCGTTCACGCTCCAACTGTTCGCGATAAAGGCCGAGAAACAGCACGGCAAACAATAACGAAGCCCCGCCTGCCACCAGCAACACTTGGCGCATCACGCGACTGGACAGGGACACCCTAAGACCTTTCAGTTATTCAGATCGCGGCTCAACGGGCCACCGGTCGCCCCGGATCGGCACACCACTCGCTCCACGAGCCGGCATAGAGGCGGGAACCGGGCAAACCGGCGATTTCCATGGCCACCATATTGAGGCAGGCAGAGACGCCAGAACCACATTGGTGAATGACCTGATCCGGTGTCGAACCGGCCAGCACGGCCAGCCATTCGGCGCGCAACTGGGCCGCCGGCTTGAAACGGCCATCGGGCAGCAGGTTGTCCTTGAAGAAACGATTCACCGCACCGGGGATGTGGCCGCCGACCGGGTCGATGGTTTCGTTTTCACCCCGGAAGCGATCCGGGCCGCGCGCATCGACCAGATGCATGTGCGGCGTCTCGATCCGTTCGACCACGTAGTCAGCCTCGACCATCAGATCCTGCGGCCGGGCGACGAAAACACGTGACAGCAGGTCCGGCACGACATTCGTCAATGCACCACCCGCTGCCTGCCATGCCTGCAGGCCGCCATCGAGCAGGGCCACGGCATCGTGCCCGAGCCAGCGCAACAGCCACCACAGGCGCCCGGCAATCATGCCCTGGGCGTCGTCATAGACCACCACCTGCGTTGTCGCGCCGATCCCGATTTCGCCCAGCCGGGCGGCCAGTTTTTCCCGATCCGGCAGCGGATGACGGCCGTTGCAGCCGGTCATCGCCCCGGACAGGTCGCGGTCGCAATGCAGGAAGACAGCGCCGGGAATGTGGGCGTCGGCATAGACACGTTCGCCGTAGCCGGTGTCGGAAAGCTGGTGGCGAACATCGACCACCAGCCAGTTCGGGTCGTCGAGATGCGCCTGCAGCGTCGCGACGTCAACGAGCGTCGTATAACTCACGGCAGCTCAGGCCAGCCAGGCTTTCGCTTCGTCGGCGTTGTCGAAGACTTCGACATCGGCATTGACGAAGGTCTGCGAAATCCAGGCGCTCCACGTCACCCACTGGCTGTCGGTGACGACGGCGACACGCTTGAAATCGTTGGCATGGGCGCGCGAGAACTTGACCTCTTCCCAGGCCACGTCCAGCGTCAGGCCAGCCATCTGGGTCAGATCGAAATAGAGATCGACCGGGCCTTCGAACTTGACCTTGAAATTGACGACTTCTTCGAATTCCTTGTAGTCGGCCAGCGTGAACTCGCCGAAAACGGACACATTGACACGGTTGGCTTGGTGGTCGATGACGATCATGTTTTCTCTCCACTGTTGTTTGTCTCAGTTTAGCCCGAAAAGCTGCACCAGCGCCCACCAGCGGGAAAACTCCCGGACAAAATCACGGCCGCTTATCGAGCACCTTCAATTCATCGGCGACTCCCGGCAGCAGGCTGATGGCCGCCAACCGGGCCCGGCCCCGCCGACTCTCCCAGGCGCCGCTCTCCGCTTCGTCGCGCAAGCGAATCAGGAAATACTTGAACTGTTTGCCCATTTTCGCCTTGCTGGCCTCGGCCGCTGACAGCCAGCGCGTCCTTTCCCCGGGCGCATCGCCGCTGGCATGGATCAGATCGACCGCCATCAGTAAGCGCGGCCATTCACCCCTTTGCCGCTTGTTCTCGGACAATCGGCTTTCCAGCAATTGTCTGGCTTCCGCTCCCCGCCCCTGTTCCAGCACGACCCAGATCAGCGCATTGACGAGTTGCGGCTCAACCCGAAGTTTTTCAGGGAGCCCGAGCAGCAGCTTTTCTGCCTGTTCGGGCTGCTGATGGGCCATGTAATACCATGCCACGGGCTCGATCTCCCAGGCGAAATGCTGTTTGGCACCATCGAGCATGCGCTGCAATTCCACCTTGGCTTCAGTCGGATCTCCTTGCGCATCAAGCAAGCGAGCCAGCGCGATCCGGTCCATCGCCAGGAACTGTCCATTCGTTTTGATCGGCCCGGCGCTGCGTACCGCAATGGCCTCGCGAAGATAGGCGAGGCGTCGCTCCGGAGATTCTGCATCCTCCCAGTTCAAGGCTTCCAGGACCTCGGCCAGGCGATGCTGCTCGGTGGCCGGCAAGGCACGCAGTTGCGGCAGCAAGTCAAGGTGCTGCTGCCTTGCGATCAACGGTTCCGCCAGGCGCGCCAGCGCCAGTTGCGCGTCAAGGCGGCGCAGATCGTCGGGCGCCCCGGCGAAGGCGGCGGTTTCGGCCAGTGCAGCCGCATAGTGGGTGCGCGCCTGCTCGTCGTCTTCGCTGTCTTCAAACCAGCGGCCAGCCTCCCAATGAACCCGATGGCGTTCATCAGGCGACTGCGCCGCGGCCAGTTGCTTATCCCAATCGGGCGCCAGTTCGGCGGTTTGGGTGACCCTGGGGGAAAACAGCCCGGCGTAGCTCCCTTGCGGCAGACCGGTGTGCCAGAGCAGGGCGATCGGCACGGCGATGGTCGCAACGTAGGCCGAGAGACCGACCAGGCTTTCCTGCAGCGACGGCGCGCGCCCCCGGATCAGAGGCTGCAGCAGGCGGACGATCTGCGTCCGGGCGGCAAAATTCGGCACCTTGTGTTGATCGGCAGCGTGCAGTTGCTTGAAGATGGCTGTCGGCACATCGCTTTCCGCCGTCAGGTCGATGCCGGACAGCATGCGCAGGCGCCGCCACAGGGCCGGGATGCTCAGCGCCAGCAGGACGCCGGCGGCAGCCAGCGCCGTACTGTCGAGCATCAGGGCGATGCCGATCAGCGCCAGTACGCTGACGGTGAAAAAGGCAAAGCGCAAACGCGGGCGACGGGCAAACAGGAAGGTGTCGACGATCTGCCCGCCGTCAAGTGGCGTCAGCGGCAGCAGATTGAATAGATTGAGCACCAGCGCCATGATCCCGATCTTGAGCAACAGCGGATCGCTGCCGCCCTGCATGGCCAGCTCCAGACAAACGACGGCGACAATCAGGCCGGGCAAGGGACCAGCCAGCAATACCACGAGTTTTTGCCAGGGGCCGGCGTCATCCTTGCGGCCGAAGGCGACCGCGCCGAGAAAGGGCAGCACGACAACGCTCAGGTCGCGGTAGCCGAGCGCGCGCATGGCCAGCGCGTGGCCGAATTCGTGAAAGAGGAGCACGCCCAGCAGCACGGGCAGCATCTCCCACGACACGAGATAGCCAAATGCAGCGGCGCCGGCCAGGGCGCTGAGCCCGAACATGACGACCTTGCCGCGCCGGGACATGCCGGTGCCGACCTGAATGGCCTCCTGGGTGGCCCAGGCATGGCGATCGGCAATGACACGCAGCGGCATGTCTTCGAGTTCAGCCTGCGGGGGCAGTGCCGCCAGGCGGCGATTTCCCGCCACCACCTGGCGCACGAAGCGATAGGCACCTGTCGTGGTGAGGCGCCATTCATCGCCGGCCGCCACCATGACACCGGCTGCCTGCAAATGGCGAAACGTCTCCAGATCGAGCTCCCGATGGCGGCGACGGATCTCCTGTTCGTCCAGCAATGGTTCATCGTTTTCAGCGGCGACCCGTCGCTGATGAAACGCCCAATGCTCGTCCAGACTGGCGGCCAGCGCATCCTCGACCTGCCAGCCCGGCGGCATGGCGAAAAGAAGGTGCTGGCGCCGGTTTTCGGTCAGCAGGACCGTATTTTTGAAATGGCTCGAGAAGCTGACGGTTGCAGCCCTGCCCGGCTCGGGTGCCTCGGCAACCAGAATGGCAGCCCGTGTGGCGCCGTCGGCGTGGCGATAAATATCGACCCAGATCGGCTCGACGCCTTCGCAACGCAGGCGGGACGGAATCTTCAGGGTTTCCTGATAGGCAAAGCCCAGTTCGGCAAGGCGACGTTCGGACGGCCCGAAGACCGCGGCGATGTCAGCCGGAACTTCCTCTCGCCCGACCGATTGAACTACATCCGAAGCAAAGCGCATGCGCATCAGGCGTAGCACCGCCATGGCGATTTGGCCGCCTATCACGACAAGCCAGATGGCAAGCGCGGCCAGCAGCACCCAGAGAAAATCCAACGCCCCCATTCAAAGCCCCGTTCGAGAATGACCGCGCCATTCTACGATGCCTTGTAATGCCAGACGAATCAGGTCTGCTCGACGCGCGGAGCGCGGGAAAAGTGGGTGGCGGCAATGCCGGACAGGATGATCAACCCGATCGCAGCCCAGGCCGAGGCGTCGAGCACCTCGCCCCAGAACAGCATGCCGAACAGGCTGGAAAAGATCACTGTGCTATAGGCCAGTGCGGCCGACATCAGCGTCTTGCCGCGCGTGTAGGCACGCGTCATGGCCAGTTGGGCGACCGTGGCAAAGCAGGCGACGCCGAGCAGAAGCAGGCCGCTTTTGAGGTCGATCGCGTGGATGTCGCTGAATAGCAGCCAGACACCGGCACCAACCGACGAGACCAGCGAAAAATAGAACACTGTGCGCATTTCCGGCTCACCGCGCGCCCCGAGTTCGCGCACGCTGAAATAGGCCATGCCGGCCATGATCCCGGAACCGAGGCCGACCAGACCGCCAACCAGCTGGTCGGCGTTCATGGTCGGCCTGAGCAGCAGCACGACGCCGACGAGGCCCAGCACCAGCGCTCCCATGATCCCCTTGCGCAGCTGCATGCCGGCAAAACCGAGGTAAAGGGCAAGAAAAATGGCCGAGGTGTAGTTCAGTGTCACGGCCGTCGCCAGCGGCAGCAGCGTGATGGCGTAAAAATACGAAAACAGGGCGATGAAGCCGACCGTACCGCGCGTCACCTGCCAGCGCCAATGCGGCGTGGCCAGTGACACGCCGTTCAGACGAACTAGCCCGAACATCAGGATCAGCGAGATGAAGCTGCGGTAGAAGGTGATCTCCACCGCCGAATGGGTCTGCGCGGCAAACTTGACGCAGACGCCCATGCAGGCGAACAGGAAGCTGGCGGCGATCATCCACAAAGACTGCATCAGGGGAACTCAAAAGACCAAGGGCGCCGGATTTTACCCCGGCGCCCTTTTCCCTGTGCAGCAAAGCTTCAGCGTGCTTCTATATCCTTCTGCATGATCCGGCGGTAGAACTCGTGGAAGTGCTGCATGCCATCCTCCATCGGGCTCTGGTACGGCCCGACCTCATTGCGCCCTTCAGCCAGCAACGCCATGCGGCCACGATCCATGCGCTCGCCGATATCGTCGTCCTCGATGGCCGTTTCCATGTAGGCGGCACGTTCTGCCTCGATGAACTCGCGCTCGAAATCAACGATTTCCTCGGGGTAGTAGAACTCGACAACGTTGATCGTCTTGTGCGGCCCCTGCGGGATCAGCGTCGACACGACCAACACATGCGGATACCACTCGACCATGATGTTCGGGTAGTAGGTCAACCAGATCGCGCCTTGCGGCGGCGTCTCTCCCCGGTCGCCGTAATACTCGCGAACCACCTTCTGCCAGCGGTCATAAGCGGCCGACCCGGACTTCATCAGCGAAGTGATGCCAACTTTCTGCACCGAATACCAGTCGCCGAACTGCCAGCTCAAATCGTCGCAGGTGACGAAGTTGCCCAGGCCCGGGTGGTAGGGTACGACGTGGTAATCCTCGAGATAAACCTCGATGAAGGTCTTCCAGTTGTAGTTGCACTCGTGCATCTCGACATGGTCGAGCTTGTAGCCAGTGAAATCGAGATCCGGCGTCACCTTCATGCCGCCAAGGTCGGTGTTGGCCGAGCGTGGCCCCTTGAAGAGCAGGCCGTTCCAGTTCTCCAGCTTCGCCTTGTTAAGGTTCAGACAGGGGTTCTGCGGGAAATGCGGTGCGCCGATCAGCTCGCCGCCCTGCTCGTAGGTCCAGCGGTGGATCGGGCAGACGATCGGCCCGTTCAGCTTGCCGGCGCCCTGCAACATGATCGCCTGGCGGTGGCGGCAGACATTGGACATCTGCCAGATGCCCGCATTCTTTCCTTCCGTGCCACCGTTAAGCAGCATCTGGCCATGGTCCTTCCATTCCAGCGAACGGTAATCACCCGCTTCCGGGACCATCAACTGGTGACCGACATAGCCCGGACCGGCATCGAAGATGAGCTGTTTCTCCAGCTCAAAAATCTTCTCGTCGAAATACCAGTCCACCGGCAGTTGGGAAACTGCGGGGGCCAACCGGGACACAGTCGCCAAGTCGGACATTCCAAGCCTCCAGCGGGGGTTAAAAAGGGGATGTATTTTACCCCGATATTTGACCAAGCGCCCCCTGATAGAGTATTTTCGCGTGTTTCCTTGATCGCCTCAAACATGGCCACAAAGCCCATCGCCGACATGAAATTCGAGACGGCACTCGCCGAGCTTGAAAACATCGTCTCCAGCATGGAAGGCGGCAAACTCGAACTCGAAGCCTCGATCGCCGCATACAAGCGCGGAACCGAGTTGATGAAGCACTGCCAGGCCCAACTGGCCGATGCCGAAGAGCAGATTCGCGTACTCGAAAACGGTCAGTTCAAGGACGTTAACCGCGATACCCTGGAGGCCCAGTGAGCGCGCTCCCCTTTGCTGAATGGATGGCCGTCACTCAGGACCGTGCCGAAACCGCCCTCGGCCGTTTCCTGCCCGGCAATGACTGTATCCCGGCCCGCCTGCACGAAGCCATGCGCTACGCCACCCTTGGTGGCGGCAAGCGTGTCCGTCCGCTGCTCGCCTTCGCGGCCGGCGAATTGACCGGCGCGACGCCGGAGGCCCTCGACATCGTCGGCAGCGCCGTCGAGATGATCCACGCCTACTCGCTGGTCCATGACGACCTGCCGTGCATGGACGACGACGTGTTGCGCCGCGGCCGCCCGACCTGCCATGTCGAATTCGATGAACCGACCGCGCTGCTCGTCGGCGACAGCCTGCAGACCATGGCTTTCGAGTTGCTGGCCAGCCAGACCATCGGCGAACCGAGGCAACAGCTGGAAATGATCTCGCTGCTTGCCCACGCCAGCGGCTCGCGCGGCATGGCCGGTGGCCAGGCCATCGACCTCGCTTCGGTCGGCAAGCCGCTGACCCAGCCTGAACTGGAACTGATGCATGCGCTGAAAACCGGCGCCCTGATCCGTGCCGCAGTGCTGCTCGGTGCCCTGGCCGGCCAGCCGCTTTCCACTGAAGAGCGAACCAACCTCGACCGTTTCGCCAAGCGTGCCGGCCTGCTCTTTCAGATCGTCGACGACATTCTCGACTGCACGGCGAGCACGGCCACGCTGGGCAAGACAGCCGGCAAGGACGAAGCCGCCGACAAACCGACCTACGTTGCCCTGCTCGGCCTCGAACAGGCCCGCGCCTACGCCGAAGATCTGCGTGCTGACGCCCGCGATGCCCTGAGCATCTTCGGCGAGCGCGCCGCCCGCCTCAACCAGCTGGCAGACTTCATCTGCCACCGGCAATTCTGATGACCGCCTCCCGCCTGCTCGAAACCATCAACAGCCCGGCCGACCTGCGCCGCCTGGACCGCAAGCAGTTACCGCAACTGGCGACCGAACTGCGCGCCTTCCTGATCGACTCCGTCTCAAAAACGGGCGGTCACCTGTCGTCCAACCTCGGCACCGTCGAACTGACCATCGCCCTGCACGCCGTCTTCAACACGCCGGAAGACCGCCTGGTCTGGGACGTCGGCCACCAGCCTCAACTTCGATCTCGGCCGCGCTGGGCATGGCGCTGGCCGCCAAGCACAAGGGCGAGGACCGCAAGGCCATCGCCATCATCGGCGACGGCGCGATGTCGGCCGGCATGGCCTTCGAAGCCATGAACAATGCCGGCGTCGTTGATACCGACATGCTGGTCATCCTCAACGACAACGAAATGTCGATCTCGCCGCCGGTCGGCGCGCTCAACAACATCCTGACCCGCCTGACCTCGAGCAAGACCTACAACGCTGCCCGCGAAGCCGGTCGCCACATGCTCGGCTTCGCCCCGCCGCTGCTCGAACTGGCGCGCCGCGCCGAAGAGCACGTCAAGGGCATGATCGCCCCGGGCACGCTGTTCGAGGAATTCGGCTTCCATTACTACGGCCCGATCGACGGCCACGACCTCGACGCCCTGATCCCGACGCTCGAAAACCTCAAGAAGCTCAAGGGTCCGAAGTTCCTGCACATCATCACGAAGAAGGGCCAGGGCTACAAGCTGGCCGAAAACGACCCGATTCTCTACCACGGCGTCGGCAAGTTCGCCGCCTGTGACGGCATCCAGTCAGCCAAGGGACCGGGCAAACTGACTTACACGCAGGTTTTTGGCGACTGGCTATGTGACATGGCCAAGGCTGATTCGCGCCTTGTTGCCATCACCCCGGCCATGCGTGAAGGCTCCGGGATGGTGCGCTTCTCAGCCGAGCATGCCGACCGTTATTTCGATGTCGGCATCGCCGAGCAGCACGCCGTCACCTTCGCCGCCGGCCTGGCCTGCGAAGGCCTGAAACCAGTCGTCGCCATCTACTCGACCTTCCTGCAGCGAGGCTACGACCAGCTTGTGCACGACGTCGCCCTGCAGAATCTACCGGTGGTATTCGCGGTCGACCGCGGCGGCCTGGTCGGCGCAGACGGCCCGACGCACCACGGCACCTTCGACCTGTCCTTCGTGACCTGTATTCCGAACATGGTGGTCATGGCGCCCTCTGACGAAGCCGAATGCCGTCAGATGCTGTCCACTGCCTACGCACTGGATTGCCCGAGCATGGTCCGTTACCCGCGCGGTGGCGGCACCGGCAAGATCCCACAATGCAGCCTTGATACCCTGCCTGTTGGCAAGGGCGAAATTCGTCGGAACGGCAAGGAGGTCGCCCTGCTCGCCTTCGGCAGCCTGGTTCCGGCAGCACTGGCCGCTGGCGACGAACTCGATGCCACCGTGGCCAACATGCGCTTCGTCAAACCGCTCGACGCCGAGCTGATTGTCGAACTGGCGGGGAACCATTCCCTGCTGGTCAGTATCGAAGAGAATGCCGTGATTGGTGGCGCCGGCTCGGAAATCGAGCGCGTGCTGGCGGAACGAGGCCTTCAGGTGCCGCTATTGCGCCTTGGCTTGCCGGACCGCTTCATCGACCACGGCGAACAAGGACAGTTGCTGGCAGAACTCGGCCTCGACAAGGACGGCATCGTACGCGCAGTGCGTACCCGGACCAACCCACAATAATTCATTAAAGAACAGCTCATGAGCACCCCGACCTCAAACATTCCCGACGTTCAGAACTCAGCCGACACGCGCCATATCGCCATCAACAAGGTTGGCATCAAGTCCATTCGTCATCCCATCAAGGTGCAGGACAAATCAGTCGGCATCCAGCACACCATCGCCATGTTCAACATGTACGTTGGTTTGCCACACAACTTCAAGGGCACCCACATGTCCCGTTTCGTGGAGATCCTGAACAGCCACGAACGCGAGATCTCGGTGGAAAATTTTCCGAGCATGCTGCGTGACATGGTGGTCAAACTCGAAGCCGAGACCGGCCATATCGAAATGAACTTCCCCTATTTCATCAACAAGACCGCACCGGTTTCCGGCGTGCAAAGCTTGATGGACTATGACGTCACCTTCATCGGCGATATTTGCCACGGTGAAATCGCCACCTCGGTCAAGGTTGTCGTCCCGGTAACCAGCCTGTGTCCATGCTCCAAGAAGATTTCCGAGTACGGCGCTCACAACCAGCGCTCACACGTCACCGTCACCGCTCGTACCAACGATTTCATGTGGATTGAAGAAATCGTCCAGCTCGTTGAACAGGAAGCCTCCTGCGAGCTTTTTGGCCTGCTCAAGCGTCCCGATGAAAAATACGTGACTGAACGCGCCTACGACAATCCCAAGTTCGTCGAAGACATGGTTCGTGATGTGGCGGCCCGGCTCAACGCAGAAGCGCGCGTTGATGCCTACGTTGTTGAATCAGAAAACTTCGAATCGATTCACAACCACTCCGCTTACGCCCTGATTGAGAACGACAAGAAGAACCCTGCCGCTCACTGCTGATTACAGGCAAAAGCAAAGCAAAGAAAAAGGGCGCCTAGGCGCCCTTTTTTCAATCCGGAAAAATCGCTTATGCAGCGACGACCGGCTTTTCCTTGCGAACCAGCTTTTCCTTGATACGAGCCGACTTGCCAGAGCGCTCGCGCAGGTAGTACAGCTTGGCGCGACGAACATCACCACGACGCTTCACTTCGATGGAAGCAACCAGCGGAGAGTAGGTCTGGAAAGTACGCTCGACGCCTTCACCGGAAGAGATCTTGCGAACGGTGAAAGCAGAGTTCAGACCGCGGTTACGCTTGGCGATAACAACGCCTTCGTAAGCCTGCAGACGCTCGCGGTTACCTTCCTTGACCTTCACTTGCACGACAACGGTGTCGCCCGGTGCGAATTCAGGAATGGTCTTGCCCAGACGAGCAATTTCTTCTTGTTCCAACTGTTCAATCAGGTTCATGTGAGATCCTTAAATTTTATAAACACTTACTCACCGCATTGCTCCTCTCCAGAAATTTCCGTGAGGAGTTGCGTTTCCTCCGCGCTCAACACGCGGTGCGCCAGTAAATCCGGCCGGCGCTTCCGGGTTCGGTCCAGCGACTGTTTCAGCCGCCAGCGACGAATTCTTTTGTGATCGCCAGACATCAAAGCCTCCGGCACCGACACGCCCTCATAAATCTCCGGACGGGTGTAGTGCGGACAATCCAGCAAACCACCGACAAACGAATCTTCCACCGCCGAAGCGGCATCTCCAAGCACCCCCGGCAACTGGCGAACAACGGCATCTATCAGGGCCATTGCCGGCAACTCGCCACCGGAAAGCACAAAATCTCCGATCGAAATTTCTTCATCGACACAGCGCTCGATCAAACGCTCATCAATCCCTTCATAACGACCGCAAAGAAGGATCAGCCCTTCGTCGCCTGTCGCCAGCTGCATCACCCGCTCATGCGTCAGCGGCGCGCCTTGCGGTGAGAGGTAGATGACCCGGCTTTTCGCCAGCCCTGCCTCACGCTGCTGCGCCTTGGCTGCAGCAATCGCCTTCTCTAGCGGCCCCGGCTGCATAACCATGCCCGGCCCGCCCCCGAAAGGACGATCATCCACCCGTCGCCAAGCATTCTCGGCAAAATCACGAGGATTCCAGCCTTGCCACTGCCAGCGCTGTTCTTCCAGCGCCCGACGGGTAATGCCACTTTCCGTTACTGCCGCGAACATCTCCGGAAAGAGGGTAATGCAGTCAAACCGGATCACCAGTCGCTGCCCCACTCCACTCGAATCCGTCCGGCTTCTTTCTCGACAGTCAGAACCACCGCCGAAACAAACGGCAAAAGGCGCTCGACGCCGTCATCACCAAGCACGCGCAAAACGGCGTTGGCTCCGGTTTCGATCAACCCGACCACCTTGCCGAGCCGCTCGTCCGCGGTATTGATGACATCCAGACCAATCAGATCGGTCCAGTAAAATTCGTTTTTTTCAGTCGAGGGCAACGCTTCGCGCGGCGCCCCGACCAAAACACCCTTCATGGACTCAGCGACCGAGCGATCAGTGACACCATCCAACAGCACCACCACACCATTGCCGTGCGCTTTCAGACTTTTCAGCTTGCATTCGCGCCACGGCTCGCCTTCTCTGGCAATCCACCAGACGGGCATTTCAGCCCACGCCAGCGGATCATCCCCAAAAGGGTACAACCAAAGCCAGCCCTGAATCCCGTAGGGGTCGGCCAGCCGACCCAGTACGACGATATCGCTGCTGGTCAAAACTAAAACTTAGGCTGCTTGCTGTGCAGCGTGCTGCTTGACCAGACGGGCAACGGTCGGCGACAGCTGGGCGCCATTGCTCTGCCAGTAAGCCAGACGATCCACGGAAACGCGCAGCGCTTCTGCATTGCCGGAAGCAACCGGGTTGTAGAAGCCGATACGCTCAACGAAACGGCCATCACGACGATTACGGGAATCGGTAACAACCATGTTGTAGAACGGACGCTTCTTGGCGCCACCACGGGCAAGACGGATAACAACCATGAGAATACTTTCGTTAGCTGGAAAAAAGACCGGTGATTATAGCGCTTTATCAAGGAAAAACAAGCCACTTAGACCCCGCAAATAGCATCAACCCAAAGATCAACACTTAGCAAAGAGGCCACATCAATGGCGAAAACGTAATTTTTTGTTATGCTCCCAAGACAATGAATCGCGCACCGGACAACCTTTTACCAACAAACTCCGAAGCCAACATCAAGAGCATTCTTGAATGGCTGGCACTGGCTCATGGCCGCACTGGCGCGGATGATGCGGATCAGTTGCACCGCCAGCTTTTATTGCTGCGCGAAGCACCAGTCCCGAATACCCAGCGCCTCAAGATACTCGACTTGCTTTTCAGTCAGGCAGAGCGCATCGCCAAGGCCGAAGCGCCTGAACTGCACGAAGTCAGCTTGCCGATAACCCGAAAACTGCGACAGAAGGTCAGAATCCTTCTCGACCTGCTCGAAACGCTGACACAAGATTATTTCAACACGCTGGCCGAGTTGTTCGACCCAGAAGGATTGAGTGCGTCACGTACGCCACACACATCGCTGCGTCGGGCGATGCACACGATTGCCTGGCAGGTCCGCATTACACAACTGATCGCAGCGCCGACACCCATCGGGCTCTGGCAACAGTTGCATGCGGCTTTTCGTACCGCACGCCGCCTTGGCCTGGAGGACTTCCCCGGCCCGAATGGCGGCCCGAGCATACGCCGCATCTACACATCCATCCTGCTCGCCGCCATCGCCCAGCCTGCCTCCTTCTCCTCTGCAGAACTCGAATTCATTGGCGAGTACATCGCCAACTGCACACCTGATCTGGAGTTACTCGAAAATCCACCGCGTCAAAGTCAAGGGATCTTCTGGATCGACCCGGACAAGGATTTTCCGGCGCATGCGCTCATTCGCCGCATCCCGAGCCCGGATGCGCAAGTTCTCTACTTTTCATGCGACGCTGTCGCCGAACTTGCTCTCAAGCACCATGCCGAACTGAGCCAGGGCATACCCGCCGACTTTTTGAGATTGCCGGCATTTGCCGAAACGCATACCGGGCCAGGAGTACTGTTGCGCCTGAGCCAGCTCTGGGGCCATCCGACCAAACGAAGATTTCCACGACGGAGACAATCCTATCGTGCCAATCTGTGCTCCGGCCTCGGCAACCTTTGGCGGCTGATCAGATCCCCCGAAGGAGGAGCAGAGCTGAGCGAATGGATGGTCACCAACGAAAGCCCCGACGGTTACGCACTGATGCACATGTCCGGTCATACGACAGACATCAGAGTCGGCGACATTGTTGCACTTCAGGCCACGGAAGAGCATTCCGGCACAACGACTGCATGGCATGTCTGCATCATCCGCTGGGCCATTTCCGAGAACCCGGAGCATATTGAACTTGGCCTGCAGATGCTTTCCCCCAAGGCCATTGCAGTGGAAATCGCCTCGCCTTTCGAACTGGAATCAACCAAGGTGGCGGCTCTGATTCTCCCGCCCACGCCGCCATTGCGGCCAACTCAGTCGCTGGTCGTACCAACCGGGTTCATCAAGGAAAACGCCCGGAGAATCGTCGTTCTTCTTGAAGAGGAAAACCTGAAAATCCATGAGCTTCAAGCCACAGGCCTGAACGAACAAACTAGCAGCATCGAAATTTTCAGCGTTTCCCCGGACGGTTCACGCTAGCCGCGAGCAATCCACCGAAAAGCACCACCGCCCAGGAAAGGTGCAGCCAGACCAGAAACACTGGGAAGGCTGCGAAAGCACCATAGATGCTTTTCAGCATGGCCGAACTGACCAGAAACAACTCGAAGACTTTCTGCATGGCGGCAAAGGCCAGCGCGGCAAATACACCGCCGACCAAGGCCGCCCGCTTCGAAACGTCGGCATTTGGCACTGCGTAATACAAAAACGAAAAAAACAAGCCGAGGAGCACCGTAGCAACCACTTTAAAGGCGACACGACGAAACCACATCGGCTCGTCAAAAAGCCCGAGCGAGGTGGTGACGGCAAACGACATCATCCCAGCAACTGCGCCCAGGATAAATGGCCATACCGCCATCACGAAGGCATAAAGCCGCAAGCGCGCCAGGACGGGGCGCGGATTTACGCGCCACAAATGATTGAACGCGCGCTCAATGGTGTTCATCAGCAAAAATGCAGTTACAGCAAGCACCCCAAGACCAACGAACGTCAGATTCTGGGCCTTCTGGGAAAACTTGCCGATGTTGCCGACGATTGCTCCGGCTGCCCCGGCTGGCAACAAGGCTTCGCGCACCATCAAGTCCAGACGCGCTACAACCAGATCGAGATAAGGAATGGCATGGGCTACCGACAGCACAACCGTAACGAGCGGCACCAAGGCCATCAATGTCGTAAAAGCCAGCGCTGCGCTGGTCTGCATCATGTTCTCGCCATAGAAGCGATGGAAGATGCTCGCAGAACCTGACGGCTTGCGACGATCACGGTGATTTCGGGAGCGCGTTTGCATGGGGCCGTATAATAGCTGACCATGCAAGACGTCCTCATCCTCTACTACAGCCATCGTGGCTCAGTTCGCGCCCTGGCCGAACGGATTGCCCGCGGGGTTGAGTCTGTTCCCGGCTGCCAGGCACGCCTGCGTACCGTGCCTCGCGTCTCGACCACCTGCGAGGCAGTCGAACCGGCCGTTCCCGAATTCGGTGCGCCTTATGTCGAAATTTCGGATCTAGAGGAGTGCGCAGGCCTCGCCCTCGGCAGCCCGGTTCGCTTTGGCAACATGGCCGCCCCGATGAAATACTTCTGGGATGGCACTGTTGCCGCCTGGCAGAACGGTACCCTATCCGGAAAGCCAGCCTGCGTCTTTACCTCCAGCGGAAGTCAGCATGGAGGCAACGAGGCAACCCTGCTGTCAATGACCCTGCCCCTGCTACATCATGGCATGCTGGTCATGGGGCTGCCTTTCACCGAGCCCGAATTATCCTCCACACGTACCGGTGGCACCCCCTACGGCGCCAGTCATGTCGCCGGCCCGAACGGATCGCCTGAATTATCTGAAGACGAAAACAAGCTGGCCTTCATCCAGGGACAACGTCTGGCGCTTCTGGTCAAGAAACTGAGTCAACCGTGACACCCACTCGCTACCAAATCGCTGCCAGCGCCAGCCTCATCGCGCTGATTTTTCTATGCCTGGCCTGGGAAGGCTGGCTGGCACCGCTGAAACCCGGCGGCTCATGGATGACGCTCAAGGCTGCATTTCTGCTCTTCCCGCTTTTCGGCATCCTGCGCGGCAAGCGCTACACGTACAAATGGTTGTCACTGTTCATCCAGTTCTACCTGATGGAAGGACTCCTGCGCGCCACCAGCGACAGTGGCCTGTCGCAGAAACTGGCTATTGGCGAAACCCTTCTGGCCGTCGTTCTGTTTGTCGTGTGCATCCTTTACATCCGGGCAACACGCGGCCCCAAAGAAGAAAAAGCCGCCCAGTCGAACTGAGGCGGCTTTTCTGACGGACAGCAGAAATCAGACGTTGCCTTGGGCCTTGACCTTGTCGAGCGTCGAGTGCAACTTGTTCAGTGCATTCAGATATGAACGTGCGGAAGCAATGACGATGTCGGTATCCGCACCGTTGCCATTGACGATGCGGTCGCCCTTGGAAAGACGAGTCGTTACTTCACCCTGAGCATCGGTCCCGGTGGTAATCGCATTGACGGAATAAAGCAGCAATTCAGCGCCACTGCCGGCAATGCTTTCGATGGCCTTGAAGGTCGCATCCACCGGCCCACCGCCATCAGCCTCGGCCTTCTGCTCGACACCGCCAACGTTGAGGATGACCGAAGCACGGGGCATCTCGCCAGTTTCGGAACAGACGCGTGAATAAACCAGCTTGTAGTATTCCTGATCCGGTGTCACCAGTTCGTCGGAAACCAAGGCATGCAGGTCTTCATCGAAGATTTCGTGCTTCTTGTCGGCCAGTTCCTTGAAACGGGCAAAGGCGGCGTTCAGTGCCTCGTCGCTGTCCAACTGTATACCCAGTTCCTGCAAGCGGTTCTTGAAGGCATTGCGGCCGGAATGCTTGCCGAGCACCAGCTTGTTCTGCGTCCAGCCCACATCCTGAGCCCGCATGATTTCGTAAGTTTCGCGATGCTTCAGCACACCATCCTGATGGATACCGGATTCGTGGGCGAAGGCATTGGCGCCAACGACGGCCTTGTTCGGCTGCACCGGATATCCGGTGATCTGCGAGACCAACTTGGAAGCCGGCACAATCTGCGTCGAATCAATGCGCGTCTCAACTGGGAAAACATCGGCTCGGGTACGCACTGCCATGACAATCTCTTCCAGTGCCGCATTGCCGGCACGTTCGCCAAGGCCATTGATCGTGCATTCGACCTGACGTGCTCCGGAAAGGACTGCAGCCAGAGAATTCGAGACTGCGAGGCCAAGATCGTTGTGGCAATGGACCGACCAAACCACCTTGTCGGAATTCGGCACCCGCTCGATCAGCTGACGCATGGTTTCCGCGTACTGCGAGGGAATGTTGTAGCCAACGGTATCCGGCACATTGATGGTCGTCGCACCGGCTTTGATCACCGCCTCGAAGATACGGCACAGGAAGTCCTGTTCGGAGCGACCCGCATCCTCGGCCGAAAATTCGATGTCGTCAGTGTACTCACGCGCCCAGCCAATCGCCTTGACCGCCTGCTCGACCACTTGATCGGGCGTCATGCGCAACTTCTTCTCCATATGAATGGGAGAAGTTGCAATAAAAGTATGAATACGACCGGACTTGGCAGGCTTGATCGCTTCACCAGCCCGACGAATGTCATTCTCATTGGCCCGCGCCAGCGAGCAAACCGTCGAATCCTTGATGGCCAGAGCAATGGCCTGGATGGCATCGAAGTCGCCCGGCGAGGCCGCAGCAAAGCCCGCCTCGATGACATCAACCTTCATTTTTTCGAGTTGACGTGCAACGCGAATCTTTTCTTCCTTGGTCATCGATGCGCCAGGGCTCTGCTCGCCATCGCGCAGGGTGGTATCAAAAATAACCAGATGCTGTTTCATAGACTGCTCCGAGAAGTCACTGTGCCTTACGTTTCAACAGGCCGACAGCGGCCAGCACGTAGCCGGACAAACCATAAAATACGAAAAAGCCGAACAGGGCGATTTCAGGACTGTAGGCAACCAGGGCGAAGCCAAGCGCGATTGCGGCAATCACGAAGAAGGGAACACTCTTCTTGAGATTGACGTCCTTGAAGCTGTAATAGCGAATATTGGACACCATGGTGATGCCGGCAAAGATGGTCAGCACACAAGCCAGCCAGCGTACGTCGCTGCCCGGCACGCCGGAAACAATCATCACCCAGACCAAACCGGCGACCAGCGCTGCCGCCGCAGGAGAGGGCAAGCCCTGGAAGAAACGCTTGTCCATCACCTCCAGCGTCGTATTGAACCGCGCCAGGCGCAACGCCGCTCCAGCGCAATAGATGAACGCAGCGATCCAGCCCAGGCGGCCAAGATCGCGCAATGCCCATTCGTACATGACCAGTGCCGGCGCAGCACCAAAGCTAACCATATCCGACAGCGAGTCGTACTCGGCACCAAAAGCCGACTGGGTATGCGTCAGCCGAGCCACACGGCCATCGAGGCCATCAAGGACCATGGCGATGAAGATCGCCATCGCCGCCCGCTCGAAATCCCCCTGCATGGCCTGCACAATGGCGAAGAACCCGGCAAACAGGGCTGCCGTGGTGAACAGGTTGGGCAGCACATAAATGCCACGCCGCTTTAATTCGGGATTGAACAGGGTCTTACGGGGCTTGAGTTCTGTCATGGGTCACAATTGAATGGGCAACCGGAAAAGAATACACCCGGCGCCACAAAAAACCACAAACAACAAGGGCGGTGCAGTCTCCCGCACCGCCCGAAGCGAGGATAGCGTCAGCCATTGCGACAGACGCTACCGAGCCGAGACCAAATCAGTTCTTGGATTGGTCGACCAGCTTGTTCTTGCGAATCCACGGCATCATGTCGCGCAACTGACCACCAACGGTCTCGATCGGATGCACGGCATTCAGACGACGACGGGCAGTCATGCTCGGGTAGTTCGTCTTGCCTTCCTGGATGAACATCTTGGCGTATTCGCCGGTCTGGATACGCTTCAGTGCATTGCGCATGGCGACACGGGATTGCTCGTTGATGACTTCGGTACCAGTCACGTACTCGCCATACTCCGCATTGTTGGAGATGGAGTAGTTCATGTTGGCGATGCCGCCTTCATACATCAGGTCGACGATCAGCTTCAGTTCGTGCAGACACTCGAAATAGGCCATTTCCGGAGCGTAACCAGCTTCGGTCAAGGTTTCGAAGCCCATCTTGACCAGTTCAACAGCGCCGCCGCACAGAACAGCCTGTTCACCGAACAGGTCAGTTTCGGTTTCTTCGCGGAAGTTGGTTTCAATGACGCCACCCTTGGTACCGCCGTTGGCAGCAGCGTAGGAAAGGGCGATGTCCTTGGCCTTCTTGGTGACGTCCTGATAAACAGCGATCAGGGACGGCACGCCGCCACCCTTCAGGTACTCTGAACGTACAGTGTGGCCGGGGCCCTTCGGGGCGACCATGATGACATCCACGTCGGCGCGCGGCACGACCTGGTTGTAATGCACATTGAAGCCGTGAGCAAAAGCCAGGGCAGCACCCTTTTTCAGGTTCGGGGCGACTTCTTCGTTGTACACCTGCGGAATGTTTTCGTCCGGCAACAGCATCATTACAACATCAGCGCCCTTAACCGCCTTGGCGATTTCTTCAACCTTGAGGCCAGCGGCTTCTGCCTTCTTCCAGGAAGCGCCATCCTTGCGCAGGCCAACCGTGACCTTGACGCCGGAATCCTTGAGATTCTGGGCGTGGGCGTGGCCCTGCGAACCGTAACCAACGATGGTGACCTTCTTGCCCTTGATGAGGGAGAGATCGGCGTCCTTGTCGTAATAAACTTTCATGAAATCCTCTTTATAGACAGATAGT
>JAGTRS010000047.1 GCA_018262195.1 Pseudomonadota bacterium
GGCGGTTTCGAGTTCGGCGACGCGGCCGACCGAGCGGACGCGCTCGATGGCGTTGCCGGCGATCACCGCAAGCCCTGCCGAGTCGTAGCCCCGGTATTCGAGCTTCTTCAGACCTTCAACGAGTACCGGAACAACATTGCTGCCGGCGGCTGCCGCGACGATGCCACACATAATTAATCCTTGAAATCACATGAAAATGGGCCGAAGACGAGCTTTTGGCCACACAAAGGTGGCTCGACCATCCCTCTAGCAAAGGCAAGAGGGATGGTTCGCCTACCCGAGAAAGGCTTTTACAGGCGCCAGACCGAAATACCGGCCGCCTTAAGCGCCGCCTCATCAAACGCCGCCTTCACATCGACGAAGCATCCGCCGCTGACGACTTTCTCGGCCAGAGCAGCAACAGCCTTTTCGACATATTCCTGATGAGACACGGCCGCCACGATGGCTTCGGCACGCGGCAGATCGTCCCAAGAAGACAGCTCAACACCATACTCGTGCAGCGCCTCGGCCGGGTCGCCATACGGATCATGCACGAACACGGCAACGCCGTAGGACTTCAGTTCCTTGATGATGTCGATCACCCGCGAATTGCGCAGGTCGCCGCAGTTTTCCTTGAACGTCAGGCCCAGGATATTCACCCGCGCCCCCTTCACCGAACTGCCGCTGGCGATCATCTGCTTGATCGTCTGCTCGGCGATGAACTTGCCCATGCCGTCATTGATACGCCGGCCGGCCAGGATCACCTGCGGGTGATACCCCACCATCTCCGCCTTGTGCGTCAGATAGTACGGATCGACCCCGATGCAATGCCCGCCCACCAGGCCGGGCTTGAATTTCAGGAAGTTCCACTTCGTCCCGGCCGCCTCCAGCACCTCGCTCGTATCGATGCCCAGCTTGTCGAAAATGATCGACAACTCGTTCATCAACGCAATGTTCAAATCGCGCTGCGTGTTCTCGATCACCTTGGCCGCTTCGGCCGCCTTGATGCTGCCGCAGCGGTGCACGCCCGGCTTGACGATCTTTTCGTAAAGCGCCGCCACCTTCTCCAGCGTCTCCGGCGTATCGCCCGAAACCACCTTGAGAATCGTCGTCAGGGTATGGTCCCGATCACCCGGATTGATCCGCTCCGGCGAATAACCGACGAAGAAATCCTGCTTCCACTTCAGGCCCGATTCGCGCTCCAGCACCGGAATGCAAACCTCCTCCGTCGCGCCCGGATACACCGTGGATTCATACACCACGATGGCGCCCTTCTTCATGTTGCGCCCGGCGCTGATGCTGGCCCCGATCAACGGCCGGAAATCCGGAATATGCGCGTCATCCACCGGCGTCGGCACCGCCACGATGATGATGTCCGCCTCGCCCAGACGCGTACCGTCGGACGTATATTCGGCAAACTTCGCCAACGCCATTTCCTCATCCGTCAGCTCACGCGAAGGATCGGTGCCGCGTAGACACGCCTCCACCTTCGGCACGGCAATATCAAAACCAATCGTGCGCGTGGTTTTACCAAACTCAACCACCAGCGGCAGACCAACATAACCAAGACCAATAACTGCAACAACAGACATACCGACTCCCTTAACGAATTGCTTTTATTTGCTAACGCGCTTCGGCGCGAAAAACTCTCGGATCAACAGGCCAAAGAAGGCCATGTCATCGATGAAATAGCGTTTGAACATGCGGGTCGGCTCCTGAAGGAAGCGGTAGAACCACTCCAGACCGGCCTTCTGCATCCAGACCGGCGCCCGCTTGACCCGCCCGACCGCCACGTCGAATGTCCCGCCCACACCCATGGCGAACGGAATCTTCATTTCGGCCTGGTACTGCCCCAGGAAATGCTCTTTCTTGGGTGAGCTGATCGCCACAAACAACAAGTCGGCCTCGGCCTCCCTGATCTGCTGGACAACGGAAGCTTCCTCTTCCGGCTTCCAGTAGCCGTTGCGGTAACCAGCCAGCTTGAAGCCAGGGAAGCGCTTTTCGTAAATTTCCTTGACCCCGGAAACAACCTCTTCACGCGCACCCAACAGAAAAACCCGCCAGCCCTTTTCCGCCGAACGCGCCATCAGCGACTCGAACAGATCGACACCCGCCACACGCTCCTTCAACGGCTTGCCCAACAAACGCGAAGCCCACACAACCGGCATGCCATCGACGTTGATCAACGCACACTCGTTGATGATCTTGCGCAGTTCCTCATCACGGCTGGCTTTCACCAACTTGTCCACGTTAACCACCACGTGCTGGTGCGGCTTGCCGCTCTTGATGAACCCTTCGATGGTCTGCAAGGTGTCTTCCATCGACAGGTTATCGACATAGCATCCCATCAGTTCAATACGCTGGCTCATGACAATTCCTTGGCCAGCACCGCAACAATCCGTTCAGCTGCCTTGCCATCCCACAACTGCGGCCGGCGGCCCTGTTTGCCATTGCCAGCCAACACCTTGCGTGCTTCGGCAACGATACGCACCGGGTCGGTGCCCGCCAGTACGTTGGAACCTTCATCCACCGTCACCGGGCGCTCTGTGTTTTCGCGGATGGTGATGCAAGGCACGCCCAGCGCCGTTGTTTCCTCCTGCAAGCCGCCGCTGTCCGTCAGCACCACCGCAGCATCCTTCCACAAACTCAGGAACGCCATATACGCCTGCGGCCCGACCAACGTGACGTTCGGCCCGAGATCGACGCCAAATTTCTCCAGATTGGCCCGAGTGCGTGGGTGCACCGGGAAGATCAACGGCAATTCAGCCGCGATTTCGCGCAGCGCACCGCCAATCTGCGCCATCATCGCCGCATCGTCGACGTTGCTCGGCCGATGCAGCGTTACCACGCCATATCTACGGTCAACCGGAATTTTTGCCGAAATTTCAAATGCCGACGCATCGACATCCTTCAGCTTTTCAGCCTGATACAGCAGGTTATCGACCATCACATGGCCGACATAATGAATCGCCGAATCCGCCTTGCCCTCGCGCTGCAGGTGCGAAACCCCACTCGGCTCCGTGACGAAGAACCAGTCAGAAATACTGTCCGTCACCAGACGGTTGATCTCTTCCGGCATCGCCATGTCGCCGCTGCGCAACCCAGCCTCAACGTGCGCCACCGGGATGTTCAGTTTCTTGGCCACAATCGAGCAAGCCAGCGTCGAATTCACATCGCCCACCACCAGCACCGCATCGGGTCGCTCTGCCTGGCAGAGTTCCTCAAACGCCACCATGATCTTGGCCGTCTGCTGTGCGTGGCTACCGCCCCCCGCCGCCATGAAAATATCCGGCTCAGGAATCCCCAGCTCTTCAAAAAAGACATCGTTCATTTCCCGGTCGTAATGCTGGCCGGTATGGATGATCTTGAAAGCCAGACCACCATGCGCTTGCAAGGCACGCACGATGGGTGCGATTTTCATGAAGTTGGGGCGGGCTCCCGCGACAAGGTATACAAAAGTGTTTTTCATAATTTATCTATCAAATCGCCAATTAATCAATCTATCAACACATCGGAAACCGCAATTAATGGTTCCAATTACAAAAGCAGAAGCGTTATCAACTGCCCGAGCGAAAACCGAGCTTCGACGCAGAGCTCAGCCCCCAAAACGGCTAAAGACACACATCCCTATGCGTCCCTACCTGTCGGGTTAGCCAAAATAAACGAGCGATAAAACCCCTCCAGCTTTGGCAAAACAACATCCTTGGCAAAGCCCTGCTCAATACGCGCCCTGGCCGCAATCCCCATTTCGTCGCGTAGCGAGCGGCTTGCTGACAGTTCAATAATTGCTCGCGACAACGCATCTTGATCCCCCGGATCAACCAATCGGCCATCAATTCCCTCGCGAACCAGATCGGGAATGCCACCCACACGGGTTGATATCACTGGCACCTGCCAACTCATTGCCTCAAGCAAACAGACAGGCAAACCCTCGTTATACGAAGGCAACACGCAGATTTGAGCGCGTCTTAGTAACTCAGTTTTTTTATCCCCGCTCACCCAACCGGCAAACGTCACTTGCTCTTCTATCTGCAAATCCTTGGCCAAAGAACTCGCCCGCTCGATTTCACCAGTTCCCGCAATGATCAATCGCAACGAGGGAACCTTGGCCTGCGCAGCCTTGAAGGCAGGCAATAAGTCGTAAACCCCCTTCGGAGCCCAGACCACGCCCAGAAACAATACTTCGATCACATCGCCAGCCTCGTGCACAGGCTTGGCGGCGAGGTCCGGCAACTCGACATAATTCGCCAAAGTTGCAACGTTGGCTGATGGGGAAATCGATTTGACATAGTCCAGCCAACTTTCGGACAACACCAGCACCAACGACTGTCTCGCCAAAATCCAGCTAATCAAGCCCTGCACCAATACCGGCTGCCGAGCCACAAAAGCCTTCATCGCTCCACCATGGATATGAAAAACAACGGGCACCCTGGCTGCTCTCGCAAGTAGCGCAAATAACGACTTTCGCCAAAAACTGCCCTTCATCGCCGCATGGCAATGAACAAGACTGACCTGCTGGCGCAACAACAATCCGACAAATCGAAAAAACTCACGGGCCGCTGCCAACAAACGCACCGACAACACACCTTCGACATGAGGATTCAAGAGCAACACACCCCAACGGGAAAACAGACCATCCGCCGAATACCCCTCAATGACAGAGCGCATTCCCCCCCTAGCAGCGGTACAAATCATGACAACCTGCGGCTGATTAGTATTAATCACCATCTAACTCTCAAAAATCGCCCAAAAATTACGGCTGACTGCAGAAATTGAATAAAAACCGTCCCACCAAAGCCATTACAGCTGCCTGAAACGAACATTTTTAAGGTAAATAAGTGACGCCTTGCTTACCGAAGGGGCGCGATATTGGCCAGCCTTGAAATAGTGCTTATAGCCATTCAGCATATTCGGGCCAGACAAAATAGAATCTAACTCAGGATGTCCTTCGACCGAAAAGAGGATCGAGCCGGTAGTCGTCGTACTCCAGCGGATGGTCGCATTCAGCTTCAACCAGACACCCAACGGGACAGGAGCCCAAGAATTTTTTTTGCCTTGCATACCCTGAAGACCAATGCCAACAATGCCATTACGGCGCTCAATATAGATAGCGACCGGCGGTGACTGCGGTTTCAGAGTTGCCCAAGTCTGGCCAAGGCGCGGGTCCGGTTGGTCGTGCCACTGAGCGATAACCCACCACTGTTGGCTGTCACCCCCTGGTGGGTCTTGGGTAGGTATCATGACCGACCAGCGATACTCAACTGTATCTCCTTCGACAAACGGAAAATCAATCGCCAACTCCGAACGAATTCCCCCATTCAGCGGCTGATTCGTTGCGTTCAGCAGAAAACCGGCATAACTATCGCCAAGCACTATATTGGCGCAACTGGGAATCTCAAGGTTAAGGAGCGGGATCAATACCGGATCAATCGACATGACGCTGGCCAGCTTGTACTTGTCGACCAATGCGCACCCCTGAGCATGAGCCCCCCCGGCCAAAAAACAGCCCAAAATCATGGCGCGGCAAAACAACGTGGAATAAATGGTCATTATTCGACTCCGGTAAATAGAAGCAATTCGGCAAAAACCATTGAACTCATGTTTTTGCCTGCAAGGTTTCACAAATTAATTGGTAATAAGCTTCACCAATGCGCTGCTCGGAGAAATCCTGCGCTCGGGATACCTGCCGCTCCGGTAAAAACGGATTATTCGTCAACACTTGCTCTATGGCAGCCGCCATCGCTGTGTAATCGTCAACATCCACCAGCACGCCAAATTTGCCATCGGCAAGAATTTCGGCGGGACCGTAGTTGCAACGCGTGCTGACAACAGGCAATCCGAATGCCATTCCCTCAACCAAAACGTTACCGAAACCTTCCCAAGCAGAACTCAAAACCAGAAGATCAGCCGCTTCGTAATAGGTGTTTACTTCGTGAGTAAACCCGACAAACGTCAACCGGTCAGCCAACCCGAATTCATCAATAAACTGATCCAATTTGGACTTTTCATCGGCTTCGAAGACGCCCCCCACAATAAACAAATGCCACCCGTCAATATCCACAAGCCTGCGCAGTGACTGCAATAACATAAGATAATTTTTGGCCCGGGAAACACGGCCAACTGCAAGAAGCATGGCCACTCCCGTTGGCACCCCCAAGCGCCTTCTCGCCTCGTCTTTACTACGCAATCGCATTGCAAAGCGCACTGGATTATGGATATAGCTGATGTGAGGATGATTCAATCGCCGAGCGATTGGCTGCATCATTCCACGCGATACACAGGAAACACGATCAGCCAATTTATAGACATAACGAACAAGCAACTCCCTGACTTGCTTGCGTAACCATGGCGCCCCTGACCAATGCTCATCAATTGGCGCATGCTCGGTAATAATGATTGGGGTGCGAGAACTACTTAGCACTTTGGCAATCAGCGCCGCAGCATTGGTTTCCGTATATGCCGAAATTACGATACCCGGCTTCCACTTACACAAATATCTGGAAAACGGCATAACTGTTTTCCAACTGCGCGCAGCGCCCAAGCCGACCAAGCGATAACCTTTCGCAATGGCAACCTGCTCCGTTTCATGGCCGCTAACTTTGTCCACAACAAAATGGATTGAATAGCCATAAGATGTAGACAGATAATCGGCGACAGAAAGGAAAACGCGTTCGGTACCACCAAACCCCAAAGCTGACAACCTAAAAGTAATGATCATTTAAATAATCACTTCTTTTCGAGGCGGTTCAGATAAAAAGACAGAATAGCCACAAACACGGAAATAGCACAAAAGATATATAAGCCAGAAGATATTTGTCGAATGAAGAATTGTCGACTCGGTAATAGCATGGAGCAACACAAACGTAACCAAAACAAAGAGCAACCGGCTATCTGGACGCTGCCAATGAATTCGTAGGCGACGATAAAAATCAATAGCCGTCAGTAGAAAAAAAGCCAAACCGAGCATCCCTATCGAGGCGACCAAATCTATATAGCCACCATCTGCTGACCCCATGCGTTGCACCCAATATGGATCTTTTAGATAAAGCGTAGTTTGGGCAATTTCTGATACACCACCTCCCTGCCAAAAAACGCCTGGCCCTATGCCCAGTAGGCTATAACTACGTATCTGCTGAATAACAACCAGCCAAAGCATGCCCCGTCCGGTCAACGCAGTTTTCGGAAGGTTATCCCAGACGATGCTGATGAACTCATCCCTGAACACAACCAATGCCACCAACAAAAGCAGTGCAATAACGACGAGAGACGATGCCGCAACCTCTTTCAAAGTCACGTAAGAATGCTTTTTTGTGTTGCAATCACTTAAGACATCAACAACCTTAAGCAATGCGGTGCAAACCACGAATAAGGCAATAGAAGTTTTTGAAAGCGTGGCTGCTAATATTGCAATAGCCAACATCCCGGCATACAAGTGAAACCGCTTTCGATAGGGCGCATTGAATAAAACCAACGCACAAAGCGCCATGGTTCCACCTAGCGTATTTTTATGATTATAAAAAGCTGCTAAGCCAGCACTTGAATACGCCGCATTCCAAAATACCAAACAATAGAAAGAAACAATTCCAACAATAAAAAACACAGCCCGAAGAAGTGAACTCGAAAATCCATCAAATCTATATTTCGACGAAATCAACAATGCGAAGAGAACAAAGACAATTTGTGAGCGTATGGCGTCGAGAGTTAAATGAGGCACAAACGACCATAAATAACTAGCCAAGAAAATCAACACCAAAGGAAATAATCCAACCGCCGAAATTGCCAACCGAAAAGCAGATCGCAAATTAAAAACAGAGAATGCCAAGAAAAAAACCAACGCAATAGTATATAAGGTCGTCTTAAAAAACGTATTACCAAAAAGAAAAACAATCAATGCAAAAACCAAAAGCCAATGATTGGAATCTGACGGGAGTGTACCTTTGCATGAAGAAGGATCAGTATATTTTATTGCTTGAACAATACTCACACGACCCACCTATTTTTAATATAGCGGCCTGGTAGCTTATGTGAAACGACCCTCGCAGGATTACCAGCCACAGTTGAATTTTCAATAACGTCTTTTACAACCACGGCGCCAGCACCAATAATAGCGTTATCACCAACGATAATATCTTCAACAAGAGAAACACCCGGTCCTATATAAACATTATTTCCTATCGTTGCAGCTTTTCCATGATTTGACCCGATAGTCAGAAACTGACTTAAATTGCAGTTATTCCCGATCTTTGCACTGGAACTGATTACAATGCACATATGGTGACCAATATAAAGCCCATATCCTATTTCTGTCACGCGCGGTATTTGAATACCATACCTGCCGGACAAGCGCTTATGCATCAGTGTGGCGATCAAACGCATCGGAAAGCTGCGAACTTTCGCCAAACGAAACCAGAATGTATATTTAAACGAACGATTAAGAAAATACTCTTTAATGGCAAGAAACAGAGAAATTCGCCCAGAGTACCTGAAAAGATCGCTTTTTACATAAACCAACGCAGCAGATAATGAGTAATTCATAAAACCTATGTCTGGAACCGACAACTAACTTATCAACAATTTGGCACGCCGAATCAGCGGCCCCCAAAGGGCATGGATCATCAGGCGAGGACGGACATAAAGGAACAATTTTGGGGTCATGATCAAGGATCTAATATCCGCTTCAATATCTGGCGATGTCCTTCCTAGAATATCGGCAGTCTCGGCGGTACAGCGCCGAATTGCATACGCGAGATTAACCTTCAGCGCTTTATTTGAAAAACTTTGATCGGACAATATCTTCCTGTAATAAGCCACCAAATGGGTCGCATAATCCGGTTTAATGTTTAACGTTGCTCCAGCCGGATTAATCCTGTAGTCATACAAAACATCTGGCAAACAGCAAATCACATCAGCCCTCTTGTAAATGGCCGATAATGTAATTAGGTCTTCGCAAAAGCGAACGCCAATTGGAAACCGTTTTTCACCAAAGAGTTTTCGATTGAATACTCGCAAAAATGGATACCATAAACACGCAGCAAAGGTGCGATTCAACACATCACCTCGGGCATGGTGGCCAAAATGAGTATGAATATGTGAGCGTTCCTTCAGAACGAAACCGTTCTGGTCAATTGTGCGATACCCCAACTCGATGATGCTGGGTGATGTTTCCATCGTACGGACCAAGGTCTCGACGTAATTGGGGGCTACCAGATCGTCTGCATCAACAAAGGCAAGGTAGTCGCCAGATGCAATATCAAGGCCCAGATTTCGAGCCGCACTTACCCCACCATTCGGCGTTGGCCGGTATATCAAGTGACCGGAATCTATTTGAGTTTTGTATTGCGTGGTGATGATTTGATCTGTGCTATCAGTCGATCCGTCATTGACAAGAATAATTTCGACCGTATCACTAATTTGTGCAACGAGTGAGTTGAGACAAGCTGCGATGAATTGCTCGCCGTTGTACACCGGAATAATGACTGAGAGCTTCTTGTTCATGTTTCAGGCTCGAGCCTTGAGCAGGACATAGGCATTGCGGACGACATGCCTTGGCCTAGTGAAAATATCGACCACTGCGTGCCAGCCCATCAGGCCAAGGTAGCGCGTTTCCTTGAACAGGAAATAGACCAGAAAATCGACGAGAAAATAGGAAAAGACAAAGACGACAGCGCTGCCGAGCATGCCGATGCGTGAAATGACGAGGTAGTTGAGCAGAATGATTAGCGGGGCAACGATAAGCATTTTGATCAGTTCGTAGCGCGCATAACCAAGCATGATTAGGAGCCTGGAATAGAGGGCGGCAGGCAGGATGAAAACCCATGCCCAGCAGGCAATGGCGAGCACCTGAGCACTTTGGGCGTAGCGCTCCCCGTAGAGCAGGTAAATCACCAGGTCGGAGGTGAGAAAAACACCGGTTGCGAGGACCAGCCCAACGCCAAACTGAATGGTCAGAATCGACTTGACGTAGCTTTCGAAAGCGTCCTTGTCTTCGAGCAGGCGCTTGTCCATTTCTTTGTAAAACGTAGCAACCAGGACGTAGCCGAGGAAGGCGGCTTGCGGTATCAGGCGAATCGAGGCGGAGTAGATGCCGACTGTATTTGCATCAAGCAGGCTGGACATGATGAGAATGTCCGACTGGTTGTAGAAGAAGTAGAGGATGGTGGAGATGAATACCGGGGAGGCTTCTCGGACGCTAATGAGCAGGCGGCGTGGATTGAATTGTTTGAACTCGATCAGCGCGAAAAACTGGGGTTTACTGATTGCCATGCCGATAAACAGGGCGATTGCCTGCAAAGGCAGGTAGAGCATCATGGCGTCGTAGGAAAAGTCGAGGTAGGCACCAGCGATCAGATAGGCGATGGAGAGCAGCCTGGAAAAGAGGGAAGCCAGCGCAATAGGCCTCGGGGTGTTCGTGGCCTGGAGATAGCTTCTGATGAACAGGACTTTTGAAATTGCAGTTGCGACGACAACGCTGGCAATTAGGATCAGGTCGCGGGCAAAGTCCTGAAATACAAGGTAATAGGCGACGACCAAGCCGACATAGGCAAACCAGCCGGCCACCATACCAACCAAGGCGCTGGTCACAAACTCGCTATCGTTTTTGTTGCGCGCCAGTTCGCGAATGACAAATTGCTCAAGGCCGAGCGTGGCAAAGACAATAAACAGTGTGGAGACGGACTGTGCAAGGCTGTATCGGGCAAGATTTTCAGGCCCAAAGTGACGGGCGATGAGGGCAACGCTGACGACGGAAAAGAGAAGCGCCGTTATGCTTTCAGTCGAGTAAAGCAGGGCGTTAACAAAGTTGCTGCCGCGCTTGGCATCAGCATGACTCATAGGGTCTTTTGACCAAAATAGCGGTATCGCTGCTGCTCCGGCATAGCGTCATACCACGTCTTAATGAAATCACTTATGACAGTCAGGGCAATTTCTGGGTCGGGTTCGATCATCGAGACACGGAGAACCAAGCCATCTGGAATCAAATTCTCGGCGCTGTATTTCATGCCGATAATTTTTTTCTGCAATTTTGTTTGGTAGACGTAATCGCCGGCGGTTGTCCAGAAAACCAGGGGTTCGATTCGATTGCCCAGTTGGGTCTTCATGTAGCGAACGGTGATGCTGCGCTGGTCATCAAGGACTAGGGTCATGTCTCGCTGTTCGAGCACCTTAAAACCTTGAGCCGGATAACAAAGATCGGGTTTGTGCACATCATGCCCGTCACTTTGGTCCTTGCCGTAAGCAATGGAGAGCATGACCAAGCGGTTGCTGGGATTTATATAGTTGGCGGAAAGCGTTTCAGTGTAGAGGTAGTTCAAAACGGCTTGCTGAGTAGGATCAAGCACCGCTGCTAAATCAGTACGCCCTTTTTTCCAATGGAGGAATTCTGTGGGCACCTCCTCCGCTAATGTCTTTCTCGGAGAGATATCTGCCATAAATCTGGTTGGTTTGGCGCTGTAAGCGATAACGGATGCCGCGCACATTAAAGCAGCCAGGAAAATACAGATTCGAAATTGGTGCTTCATACGCCGTTACTAACCGTACCAAATTTTTTTTCGCGAAAACCAAGAACCCATTGCAACGCCGAATCAATAGCAATAATCAGCAGCAAAGCAGTGATAAAAAGAACCATGCCGGCAAATCCATGCAAAAAACCCTGCCCTGCTGCATCACCGTAGTGGTATGTGATAAGGGTGAGCACCATCACGCGGATGGTGTTGGCCGTAAAGGAGATAGGGATGATGAGGATGGCTAGTGAAAGGTTACGAAATAGAGAGTCGTGGCGAACGATGTTGAGGTAGAGCAGGCCAAGGGCTTCGAGGGTGAACAAGGTTTGTAGGCCTGCGCAGGCATCGGCAACCAGTAGTTTGTATTGGCCAATCTGCAGGATGACGCCGGTGCGCGAAATGGGGTAGCCCACCAAGTAGAGCACGTGTTCAGCGACATAGGAAACTGCCATCTTCATGGGCAACGTGAGTGCATCAACGAAGGCACCGGGCAGCGGGATCATGAAGAGCAGGAAGAAGAGCGGGAACCATGCTGCACGAAGCGCGGCCCAGCCACGCAGAATGAGCAGAAGGCCGGAAATGATGACGATTTGCGAGCCAACTTCAAAGAGGAGGATGTCTTGCGAACGGCCAACAGCGTAAAGCAGTAGACCGAAAATGAAGAGCGGCCAACCCGTTCTGGCCGATTTTGGGGCGATCTCGTGTATGACTTGATGCTGTTTCCAGAAGAACCACAGGGCGACACTGAGGATGATAGGGCCGTGCGCCTGTGCTTCGGTGACCCAGATGGTTCGCGAGAGATCCACCCAGGTGGGTACGTAGAGGGCGATCAGGCCAAGCAATATCGGAAACCACTCGGCAATGGCCGGGCGCGGATTAACAGGCATTGCCTGGCTGTTATCTGCAACGACGCTCATGGCCAAATCCTCAGGAAATTGCCCGATGGAAGGCACTCCGCAATGATTCGGGCAATTTGACGGTCAACCGGAAATTTCGCCCAAAATCGAAATGTCATAGGCAGTGCATCTCGCGAAAACCGGGCTGTTAACCCGGTCTTTTCTATGCTTCGCAGGGAGGTGAAATGTGCGCTATCTCGCCAACGGGTGGCGGATGTATTGGGCGAGAGCTTGCACGGGCGCACGATGATCAACCGTTGTTGAGTACGGCGCCAACGACGGCAACGCCACTGTGTTGAAGCGAAGAGACGAAGGCCTGCAGCGCGGGGGCCGACGACTGGTCCTTGCGGGCGACGACGACGGCACCGCGTGCGCGGGCAGCGATGGTCTGGCTGTCGGCGGTTTCTGCGCCGGCCGGCGTGTCGATGATCACGATGTCGTATTGGCCGGATGCCGTGGCCATCAGGGCATTGAATACCGGGCGGGCCAGCAGTTCCTGCGGATTGGGCGGGGTGGCGCCGGCCGGCAGAACCGACAGGTCGATGAGCCCGGGGATGCGAATGACCGCTTCGACCAGCGTGGTGCGCCCGGCCAGCAGGCTGGAGAGGCCGAGCTTGTTGTCGAGCTTGAACAATTGGTGCTGGCTCGGGTTGCGCAGATCAGCATCGATGAGCAGTGTGCGTTCGCCCAGCTGGGAGAAGACGACCGCGAGATTGGCTGCCGTGAAGCTGCGCCCTTCGCCACGGCCGGCGCTGATGACGGCCAGCGTCTTGTGGCCGGCTTCGCCGTCAAACCAGCGCAGCATGAGCTGGCTGCGCAGGGCGCGCAGTTGCTCGACGATGGGACTGAAGGGCTTGAAGGCAGCGATGACTTCTTCGCTCACGCGGTCGTCGCCGGGCATGAGGTAGGGATAATCGTACTGACGGGAGAGCGCCTGCTGGATATCGCTTTCGTTGAGAAGGCCAAGCTGGATGGCGGCATCGCCAAAGCGCAGGCCCTGCTCTTTTTGCAGCTTGAGAATTCGTTCGGCGGCATCCGGGGTCAGACGGCCGTTGTCGATCAGGATGGCGCCGATGGAGCGGCCGGCGCCGGTGTCGAGTTTGTCGGTCATTGCGTTCATCTCTGATCAGGCCTTGGCTGCAGCAGGCTGATTGCTGGTTTTGAGGGCGGGTTCCAGGCTTTGACGGTCAACCGGATTTTTTGCCCAAAATCGAAATCCCTTTTTCGCGTTCGGCCGGCTTGAGTCGAGTTCAGCCAGGACGGGAAGATCAAGGGCCATGCCGAGGTCTTCAGCCGAGCGGATGCGGCGCTGGGTGAGCTCGAGCACCAGCGCGGCACCAACGCCAAGCATGGTGCCAAGGAAGACGGAAACCAGGACATTGAGCAAAACCCTGGGGCGGGAGTGCTGGGTTGGCTCAGTGGCCGGACTCAAGACAATCACGTTGGTTTGCTGTGACTGGCCTTCGAGGTTGCTCTGAGTCATGCGCTGTCCAACTGCCTCGTAGGCGCGTCGTGCTGTTTCGACGTCGTTGACCAACACAGCAAGTTCATCGCGCTCGGAGCGGATGGCCAGCACGCGCTTTTTCTGCTCTTCGATGGCTTTCTTGAGCTCTTCCTGCTTGACCGCGCCGAACTTGCTGGCAACGGCATTACCACCTGAAATACGACCGATTTCTTCGCGCAGTTGCTGGCGCTGCTCGGCGATTTGGGCTTCAAGCTGCTGGACTTGCGGGTGGTTCTTGCCCAGATTGCTGCTGATCTGCGACAGCTGCGATTCAGCCCGGGCGATTTCTGCCTTGAGGTTCTGGATCAGCGGGTTTTGCAGCACTTCGAGCGAAAGCTCACTGGTGCCGCTCTTCTGCCGGCTGGAGGCATCGGCACGCTGGGCCTGTGCAGCGGAAAGCTGCATGGTCAGGTCGTTCAGACGGGCGGTTTCGTTGTCCATCATGCGGTCGTCGGTAACGACAATGCCTTTTTCCTGCTGGTAGGCAGAAAGGCGGGATTGAGCCTTTTCCAGCGCGGCGCGCAAGCCCTTCTGCCGCTCTTCAAACCAGGCGCTGTATTGGCGCGCCGGCTCCACACGCATTTCGATGGAGGTATCGATGTAGGCCTGGGCAAAGGCATTGGCCACGGCCGCCGCAAAAAGCGGATCTACCCCGGAGAAATTGATATTGATGACATTGCTCTCGCGGGAGGGCTTGATGTCGAGCTTCCTTTGCAGCATGTTGGCGTAGTAGCTTTCGAGCGTACCCTTGCCTTCTGTCGTTTCCTTCCATTTCTCGACGGCCTCTGCACTCTTTTCAAAACCCAGCAACTTGACCACTCGAGAGGCAACCCTGTCGCTGTTGATGATGTCGATCTGCGTGGCCATGTAACCCGGCGTCATCATGCCCTGCATCATCATGCCGGCAATCGGGTCGGGCGATTTGACATCGATAACCAGCGAGGTCGTTGCGGTGTATTCCTTGGGCAGGATCAGGCTGATGACCAGCGTGGTCAGGACCGTCACACCAAAGATCGACAAGGCCAGCTTGCGGCGCGCCCAGAGGATGAGAAGGAATTGCTGAAAAGTCATGCGGAGCTTTCGGTAATCTTCTAACGGAATTACAGGTCAATTCGGTTTTGTCATTCCCGCGCTGTCGGGAATCCTGTTGCTTTCATGGATACCCGCTTTCGCGGAGATAACGGAGGTGTTTGGTGTTTCCTTAGAAGAGGCTCTCCTGGACGTAGAGCACGTCATCGGCCTGGATGAGGTCGGATTTTTCCGGGGAGATGATTTGTACCTTGCCGTCCGCACCGCGACGGTGGATGCGCAGACCGCGCTCGGTACCGCGCAGCGTCAGGCCGGCGCCCTGGGCCAGCCCCTGGAGCACGGTCATGTTGCGCTCCAGTCGATAGGAGCCGCCGCGCTGCACTTCGCCGTAGATGTAGAACACCGGGGCACGATGCACGTAGATGATGTCGCCGCCCGCTACCGGAATATCCAGTTCGGTATTGCCGGTGAGGAACATGCCGGGAATGTCGATTTCCTTACGGAAGGGCTTGCCTTCACGCACGCCGGAAAGAACGATGACGTCCGCACCGCCGGAAGGAATGGCGCCACCGGCCGTGGCCAGCATGTCGGAAAGGCGGGTGTCACCAATTTCGATGGGGTAGCGCCCCGGGCGATTGACCATACCGAGCACGGAAACCTGATTGCTCTTGACCTGCATGAGCAGGATGTTGACCTGCGGACGCTGAACGAAACCGCCTTCACGCAGCTTGCCGGCGATGGCCTGCTCGGCTTCGGCAATCGACAGGCCACCCAGTTGCACGGCGCCGATCAATGGGTAGGTGACGGCACCGCTCTCTGCCACGCGGGTTTCAACCGTAAGATCCGGGTTCTGGAAAACGCTGATCTTGATGGCGTCACCAGCACCCAGGCGGTAATCGCCCTGCTTGCCCTGGGCTTGCGCTCCGGCCATCAGGCCAAACGCGATCAGCGCGCCCAGGAAAATTTTGTAGAGATAGCTCATGGGTGTGTGCCTTGTGGGTTACTTGAGACCGGCAATACCTTTGTTGACGGCAGCCTCGGTGGAACTGGCAGCAGGCTTCGGTGCCTCGGCAGCAGGTGCCGGCGCAGCGGCAGGCTGAGCACCGGCGAATTCCCCAACGTATTCGATCTTGGCCTTGTCACGCAGCTCCTTCATGGCAGCGCGGGCAGCTTCGGATTTTTGCTTGTTGGTGATGAAGTTTTCGATGAAGGGCTGGGCCTTGGCTTCGTCCAGCGGCTCCGACTTGGTCGCCAGCACGGCGATGATGGCTGCACGGCCCTGACCTTCGACGAACTGGACCTGGCCGTCCTTGGCCTGCGAGAGGCGCGGCAGGAGTTCGAGGGCCAGCTGCTCTGCTGCCTTGACCGAGACACCACCGGATACTTCAACACCCTTGGCCTTCAGGCCATTGACCACGTCCGCGACCGATTTGCCGCTACCCAACTGCACCTTGGCTGCGGTAATGACATCTTGCGGGGCAACGAAAGCGATTTCTTCAAGACGGTAGATCTTGCGGTTGGAGAACAACTCGGGGTGCTCGGTGTAGAACTTGCGAACTTCGTCAGCAGAGGGCTTGGCGCCTTCCTTGGAGACTTTCTGCTCGATGAAGGCACGGGCGAGGATCTCGCGGCGGGCGCTCTCGATAGCCTGCATGACGTTCGGCGTGCGTTCGAGCTTGGCTTCGGTCGCGGCCTGAACGGCCAGTTCCTGGTCGACCAGGCTTTCGAGCACCTGGCGCTTGGCGGCATCGGCCTTGGCTGCCGGAATATTCGGCGTGCGCTGCAGCACGAAGTTGATCTGATGAACGGAGATTTCACCACCATTCACCTTGGCGGCCACCTGGGTCGCCGCCTTTTTCTCGGGCGGGCGATCGCCACAGGCGCCGAGCACAAGGGCGGAGAGGACAACGCTGGTAATCGTTTTGAGCTTGTTCACAAGGTCACCTTCAATAAGTTGCTGTGGATTCGTGGATGGTGCGTGTCATCAATACTGCGCATTAAGCGAGAAATATGTGACACGGTCTTTATAGTCGAAGCGATCATCGTTGACGTTGCGCTTCTCGAAATTCGTTCCGACCTTGAGTTCCAACCACCGGGCGGGACGGTAGCCAAGGTCGAGGCCTGCGCGCGTAAACTTCTCTTCGCGCTGCTGAAATCCGGCTGGCAGCGTAACAACAGCCCCCTGATAGTTGCGCTTGCCATAGCCAAGGCGCGCACCAGTGCTGATTTTGCTGGTTATTTCCCAGCGCGAGCCAAGATTGAGCTCATCCGCCTCGTAGTAACTGCTAGTCTGTAGCTGAAAGGACTCAAGGCCATGCTTGTAGCCAAAGGTAAGACTGCTCTTGGCCGTAGCGGCATAAACCAGATCCAGATTACCCGCCCAACCGCTGTAGTCGCGAGAAGCAAAGTGGTCGTGCTTGCGCTCCAGATACTCAAGGCGGCCGCGCAGTTGCGTCTTGCCGGTAAGCAACCAGCTGGTGTCGGCTTCTATGCTGTTGTGCGAAAAACCGTTGTCGTATTGCGATGCAACATTGAATTCACGCTTCGAATAGCGGCCATCGAGCTGCTTAATGCGCAGGGTAGCGGTATTGCCGGAAACCGGGCGGTAACGCACGCCGTAGTTGAAGCCACTGGCTTCATAGTCGCTGTCTTCGAGGAAAGCCTGCTCATTCGTGACACTGGTACGCGACACACCGAGCACTGCGGCCCAACTGGTGTGGAACCAGTAGTTGGCGGAAAAGCGCTGATTGTCGACCACACGCACATTGCGATTGCGATAGCTGGTGTAGTCCGAAAAAGTGTTTAGCGTTTCGCTGCGGTCCAGGGAGAGATCGCCCGTCCAGCGATTGCCGATGGCCCACAACCATTTGCCGTCGTAATTCAGCGCCTGAAAGTCGAGGTAGCTGTTGCGCTTGTAACTGGAGTCGACGAAATTGACATTGGCAATGAACTGTTGCCGCCCCAGCATCTTGTTGAGGTTCAATCCAACCGACATCTGGGTGACGGTGTCTGAACGCCCATCCAGCCCCAGTGCGGCAGGATTCGCAGTAGGTGAAAGGCGAAACAGATTGTTGTCGTGCATCATCGTCAATCCGGCATTCACATTGAGCACATCCGCCTCATCGGCCATGACCAACGGGGCATGGACAAGCGCGGCGACCGCATATGCTAAAAGGAATTTTTGCCATGACATCATTCTTGCGATGTTACCACATTGCACTGCAACATTTCCCCTCAGAAGGCCTAGTTCATTAATTTCCGGAGTACCTGAAACATTCTCCGAGCCAGCAAAAAAACCCAAAACGCATGGTTTTTACCGAGCGGCATTTTACTTTGCTGAGAGGTGAGGACAACAGCCCGTTCGGACTATTCCGTGAGAATTATCACGATCATCCGATAACCTCGAACTATCAATTTGTCATTTGGAATCAAATTATCCAAAGATGATAAGCGCTCCAGGTTGCAATTCGATGACGTGCGACAAAATGCCACGCTTCTTTAGCAGTGCAACGGATCTCAGCGCCAGGTGATTTGATTGGCAAACAACTGAACATGAAAGCCTGCCACGACACAAACCTCTAACCCGGCGGCAGAATCTGTCCAATCAGGTCGGATATCAAACCCGCTGTCGTGCCCTGGCGGTCGCGGTCGGGGTTGTACTCGACGATTTCGAGTGCTTTCAGGCCGGGCTGTCCGGCAATGCGACGGATTGCCAGCACGGCATCCTTGACGACCAGGCCATCCGGCTCGGGGCTGCCGACGCCGGGTGCGAGTTGCGGGTCGATGGCGTCGAGATCGAGGGTCACACCGAAGCCGGCGGGAGCGCTGCCGACAATCGCGATGGCCTCGGCCAGGCATTCGGCGAAACCGCGCCGAAGGATTTCCTCGCTGTCGATGATGCGGACCTGCATGCGCTGCAGCAATGCCAGCTCTTCCGGCTCGTAGCTGCGCGGACCAAGGACGACGGTATGGGCCGCGCTGACTTGCGGACCGTCGATGCCGAGATTGAGCAGGCGCTTGTCGCCGCGCCCGAGCAAGCAGGCCAGCGGCATGCCGTGGATGGCGCCGGAGTAGCTGGTTTCCGGGGTATGGCTGTCGAGATGGGCATCGATCCAGAGCAGGCCGACCGGCTCGCTGACGGCACGGGCTACGCCGCTCCAGGTACCGATGGCCACCGAATGGTCGCCCCCAATGACCACCGGGAACTCGCCAGCCCTCATGGCCAGCGCCACCTCATCGGCCAGGTTGCGGCACAGGCCGGCGATGCGCCCGACAATCGAACTCCCCTCGCCTTCCGGTGCAAACAGTGTCTTGCCCCAGTCGATCAGCGGGTGGTGTTCCAGTTCGTGCCAGGCTTGCGAGTGGTGAAAGGCAACCGGCCCGTCCTCGCAGGCATGATCCTGCGCACCGATGCCGCTGGCGGCACCGATGATGCGCACCCGGGAAATCCCGGGCGTTTGCCGCGTTTTCATGCGCCGAGGGCGGCAAGGCGCTCGCGCATTTCCGCCATCTCGGCTTCCAGTGCAGCCACCCTCGCCTTCAGCGCCTCGACCTCCTGGCTGGCGGGGGCTGATCTGGCGGCTGGCGCGGCATCGATTTCGGGCTGACCGCTCAAAAGATGCATCCAGCGGTTTTCGCGGGCGCCCGGCAGGCGCGGCAGTTCGACGACAAGCGCGCCTGCTTCCCGGCTGGCCAGTTCTTCGAGGAAGGCTTCAACCGACGAGATGTCGGCAAAGCGGTGCAGGCGCTCGCAGTTGAGGCGCAGCTCACCGGCCGTCTGCGGGCCGCGCAGCATGAGCACGGCAAGCAGTGCCGTGGCCTGCGTCGGCAGCCCGAGAATTTTTTCGAGGCGATGTTCGAAACGGCTGACGCGGCTGCCACTGACTTCATTAACCAGCCAAAGCCCCTTGAGCGTATCGAGGGCCTGCACGATGTCGGCTTCGGCGGCTTCGATGACCGGATTCCGGCTCGTCTTCTGGTTGCAGCCGGCCTGCAAGGCATTGACCGAAAGCGGATAGGTATCGGGCACCGTACGCTGCTTTTCGAGCAGCGTGCCGAGGATGCGGGTTTCGAGCAGGGAAAGTTCGGGAAGGGGTTCAGCCATGATTCGGGCTCCTGAAATTATTTTTGATCATCAGACCACCACGGGTAGCGCATTGAACTCCGATTTCTCGGAAGTCGTAGTGATGGCAAACCCATTAGTATTTCAAGTTCCGCGCTCCAAAAAATTCTGAAACGCCACGCGCAGGCCAGCATCAAGCTTGGTTTCGGCAGTCCAGCCGATTGACTTCAAGCGCGAAACATCCATCAGTTTCCTTGGCGTTCCATCGGGCTTGGTGCTATCGAAAGTAATCTCTCCTTCGAACCCCACCACCTGCTTTACTGTTTCTGCCAACTCCTTGATGGAGACATCTTCGCCCACACCAACATTAATCAGCGGCGGCTCAAACTTTCCACTCTTCGATTCGTCGCTACCCAAGAGGCTTTCGTATTTATCAGCCGGCAGGTTGATCAGGAATACGCAGGCATCGGCCATGTCTTCGCTGTAGAGAAACTCGCGCATTGGCGTTCCGGTTCCCCAGACCACGACCTCTTTTGCACCCGCCACTTTTGCTTCGTGGAACTTGCGTATCAGGGCCGGAATGACGTGGCTGTTTTCCGGGTGGTAGTTGTCGCCCGGTCCATAGAGGTTGGTTGGCATTACTGCCAAGTATTTGGTGCCGTACTGGCGGTTGTAGCTCCAGCACATTTCCACGCCAGCGATCTTGGCCAGGGCATAGGGCCGGTTCGTTGGCTCCAGTGAGCCCGTCAGCAAATGCTCTTCCTTCATGGGCTGCGGTGCAAACTTGGGGTAGATGCAGCTGGAACCGAGGAACATCAAGCGTGTGACCTTGTTAACGTAGGCCGAGTGGATGATGTTTGTCTGGATGGCCAGGTTCTCGCGAATGAACTGCGCCGGATAGGTGTTATTGGCGATGATGCCGCCAACCTTGGCTGCGGCCAGAAAGACGAACTCCGGCTTTTCCTGGGCAAAGAACTGCTCTACCGCAGCCTGATTGATCAGGTCGAGTTCCTGGTGGGTGCGGGTGACGATGTTGGTGTAACCCTTGGCCTGAAGGTTACGCACGATGGCCGATCCGACCATGCCGCGGTGGCCGGCCACGTAGATTTTGGCGTTCTTTTCCATGGCTTATTCGTGGTAATCGAAGGCCTGGAAGCCAGCGTTCTTGACCAGTGCATCGCGCTTGGCTGCGGTGTAGTCAGCCTGGACCATTTCCTTGACGAGTTCGGCGAGCGTGGTCTTGGGTACCCAGCCCAGCTTTTCCTTGGCCTTGGTGGGGTCACCGAGCAGGGTCTCGACTTCGGTCGGGCGGAAATAGCGCGGGTCGACCTTGACGATGGTGTCGCCAACCTTGACCTTGGCGTCGTTGCTGGTGACAGCGGAAACAATCCCGACTTCGTTCTCGCCTTCGCCTTCCCAACGCAGCTGGATGCCGAGTTCGGCCGCTGCGAATTCGACGAACTGGCGAACGCTGTATTGAACGCCGGTGGCAATGACGAAATCTTCCGGTTGTTCCTGTTGCAGCATCATCCATTGCATTTCGACGTAGTCACGGGCATGACCCCAGTCGCGCAAGGAGGAAAGGTTGCCGAGATAGAGGCAATCCTGCAGGCCGAGCGCCATACGGGCGACGGCACGGGTGATCTTGCGGGTGACGAAGGTTTCGCCACGCAGCGGGGATTCGTGGTTGAAGAGGATGCCGTTGCAGGCGTAGATGCCATAGGCTTCACGGTAGTTTACGGTGATCCAGTAGGCGTACATCTTGGCGACGGCATAGGGGCTGCGCGGGTAGAACGGTGTGCTTTCCTTTTGCGGGATTTCCTGCACGAGGCCGTAGAGTTCGCTGGTGGATGCCTGATAGAAACGGGTCTTCTTTTCCAGGCCGAGGATGCGAATGGCTTCAAGAATGCGCAGGGTGCCGATACCGTCGGCGTTGGCGGTGTATTCAGGCGACTCGAAGCTCACGGCCACGTGGCTCATGGCACCGAGGTTGTAGATTTCGTCGGGCTGGGTCTGCTGAATGATCCGAATCAGGTTGGTGGAGTCGGTCAGGTCGCCGTAGTGAAGAATGAAATTCTTGTTCTCGACATGCGGATCTTGGTAGAGGTGATCGATGCGGTCCGTGTTGAACGACGAGGCACGGCGTTTGATGCCGTGAACGATGTAACCCTTCTTGAGGAGGAGTTCGGCGAGGTAGGCGCCGTCCTGGCCGGTTACGCCGGTGATGAGTGCTACTTTTTTTGTCATGAAGCTGTTCCTAATCGACAGTTTCCGAAAGTCTTGATCGAGTCCGGGTGGCAATTGTAATCAACATATCGACTCAAATCCCGTTTGACGGCGCTCGGCAGACCTCTCGATCATCTGTCCGGCGCGCCGGATCGCGCAGCCAGGCGTGGTAAATCTGCAAGGCGACATGGGCGTCGTTGGCGGCGTAGCGCAATTGTCCCTCGCTGAGCCGCGTGCTGGCCCAGTTGCTGGTACCAACCTTTTTGGACTTGTGCAGTTTCTGGCCGAAATAATGGGCGACCGCGACCTTGGCCCCGACGGTGCCGCGATGCCCCGGCCCGCGCATCGCTTCGCCGAGGTCGAGGACGTGGTTGAGTTCGATGCCGAGGCGTGCCCGCAGGGCGCTGCGGTCGTTGCCCAGGCCAAAGCCGACCTTGAGCACGGTCGGCGCAGAGAGGATCTGGCGCAGCGCGTCGTGGTTGCCGGCGAAGGCCACGGGAAAAAGGTAGGCGCGTTCGTCGGTGGCGAGTTGCACGAGATGCGGGCCGGTCGACACTTCGCCCTTGCGGAAAGTCGGCTTCGATTCGGTGTCGAAGCCGATGGCGGGCGCCGCCAGCAAGGCAGCCATGGCTCGCCCGGCAAGTTCGGCATCGGTGACCAGCGTGATCCGGTCGAGTGTGATGCCCGGATAAACGGGCAGTTCGGTGGTCGCCAGATCGCTGCGACTGATCGTGACGTCGCTCAAGATGCCTCGTGCTCCGTCTGTCTGGTCGTCATTGCCTGCTGCATCCATGTATCCTTGGGGTTTTATCCAGAAGCAAGTGTATGGGATCACGCTGGCTTGCGGGCCTTTTCTCGCGTCTTCGGGGACTGTTTTTCCGTCGCCCGGCCCCGCTTTCGGACTACGGGCGTGCCCGGCAACTGATTGCGGCAGTCGATCGCGGCGGGATGCCGCTCAATCCGGCCAAGGTCAATGCCATTGCCCGCGACCTCGGCCTGGAGGTGGCGCGCCACGCGCCGGTCGAAGCGACGCTTGAACGCATCCGCCAAGCCCTGGCCCGCGCCAACGAACCATGAGCAAGCCCTGGTTCCTGTACATGATCGAGTGCGTCGACGGCAGCATCTACACCGGCATCGCGGTCGATGTCGCTGCCCGCTATGCCGCGCACTGCGCCGGCAGCGGCGCCCGCTACACGCGCTCGCACGCGCCGCGCCGGCTGCTCGGCTACGAGGTCCATCCGGACCGTTCATCGGCATCGAAGGCGGAATACCGGATCAAGCTGTTGTCGGCCAGCGAGAAACGCCTGTATGCGGCGTCGCTGATGCAAGCCACCGTTCAAACTGACGATTGACGGGGCGCCGGACCACTTGCTATCGCCACGGCGACGGCTATCGATACGCTTCACGCCCCGCCAAGCAGGCGAATCCGGCGCTTTCTCCGGTCAGCGATTTGCAAAGCCGACCACGAAAATGCATGCTTACACCCGTTTGGGGACCGCCCCGTTCGAGCCCGGCACGATTTTTGGAGACATGAAATGCGACCTGCCCTGCATGCGTTCGGCCTGTTCCTGACGGCCATCGTGTTCTCCTGGTCGGCCTGGGCAACCCCGGTGCCGGAAACGAAGTCGCCCGCGGCCCAGGCGCCCGCGCCGGAAGCCAGCCTGATCGTCTTCAACCGGACGCTGACGGTGTTTCGCTCCTACTTCCTGGGCGCCACGCCAACGGTGCGGGCGGACCGGGCGCGAACCGTGATCGAGGAGATGCTGCGCCAGGGCGGCGAACTGAGCGTGACGGTCAAGGCCAATCCGGAGGGACAATTGATCGTCCTCAATGACCGGCTGGCCTTCGTCATCACCGCCGGCGACGCCGACCCGCTCCTGCAGGAAACGCCGGAAGCGGTTGCTCAAAAGGCCGCGCAGCGCCTGGAACAGATCATTGCCGAGACGCGCGAGTCGCGGAACATGGAGTCGCTGCTCAAGGCGCTGGGCGTCACGGCGATATCGACGGTGGTTTTCGCCGTGATCCTGTGGACGCTGGGACGGCTCCACAACTGGCTGGGCAACGTCCTGCTCAGCCAGGCCACGCGCAAGGTGGAAAACCTCAAGATCGGCAACATGCAGGTCATCGAGGGCGAATACCTCATCCCCTTCCTGCGCCGTCTGCTGACGCTGCTGCGCTGGCTGTTCACCTTGCTCGTCAGCTACGAATGGCTGAGCTTCGTGCTTTCGCGCTTTCCCTATACGCGCCCGTGGGGCGAGCGCCTCAACGAATACCTGCTGAATGTCGCGGGTGGCCTGCTCGAAAGCATGCTCGGGGCGATCCCGGGGCTGGGCGTGGCGCTGGCGATCTTCATGATGGCCCGCGTCTTCATCGGCTTCCTCGGGCGCTTTTTCGAACGCGTGTCGCATGCCGGGTCGCCGGTCAGCTGGCTGGCGCCGGAAACCATGCCGACGACACGGCGCCTGTTCGGCATCGGCATCTGGCTGTTCGCCATCGCCATGGCCTACCCCTACCTGCCGGGCGCGCAGACCGAGGCTTTCAAGGGGCTATCGGTACTGCTCGGCCTGATGGTGTCGCTGGGCGCGTCGAGCATCGTCGGTCAGGGGGCAGCCGGGCTGATCCTGACCTACACGCGGACCATCCGGCCCGGCGAATACGTGCGCATCGGCGAGCACGAAGGCACGGTGGTGAAGATCGGCATGTTCACGACCTGCATCCGGACCGGGCTTGGCGAGGAGCTGACGCTGCCCAATTCGATGATCACCGGCGCCGTGACCAAAAATTATTCGCGCGCCGTCGACGGCCCCGGCTACGTGGTCGATACCACCGTGACCATCGGCTACGACACGCCCTGGCGGCAGGTCGAGGCGATGCTGACCGAGGCGGCGAAGCGGACGCCGGGCATTGTCGATACCCCGTCGCCGGTGGTTTTCCAGACCAATCTCTCGGACTTCTACCCCGAATACCGGCTGGTCGCCCAGGCCATCCCGCGCAGCCCGCGGCCACGCGCCGAGGTGCTGAGCCAGTTGCACGCCAATATCCAGGACATCTTCAACGAATACGGCGTGCAGATCATGTCGCCGCATTACCGGGGCGACCCGGCGGAGCCCAAGGTGGTAAGGCCGGAAGACTGGTTCCCGGCGCCGGCCCGCAAACCGGATTGAAGCGGCGCTAAATGCCGATAAGATAACGCCTGCCCCAACCTCCTTCCCGACTCGCCATGCTTCGACTGCTCACGCTGATCCTGATCATCGCCAACCTGGCCGGCTGCGCCGGATTTCTCGAACTCAAGCGCGACCTCAAGACCTATCGGCAAACGGTGACCCGCGTCTCCGGAACGGTGGGCTCGACCCCCTGCCCGAACTGCACGATCGTGATCGTCGTCCTCGACCGGAATGGCAAGTCGCTGAGCTACAAGGTGTTCGAGCACCCGGGCCCGTTCGAGATCCTGGTCAGCCCGCAGGCACGGAGCCTGTTCGCCTTCCACGACATCAATCACGACATTGCCTTCAACCCCGGCGAGGCCTATGCCTGGCAGGCGCTGCCGGACGAGCCGCTGGAAGGCAAGCCGGTGACCGACATCGCATTGAACATCAGCGCCGGCAATCCGCCGACGCCGAACACCCCGTATCCGCAAGGCAGCCTGTTCGAATTGCGCAACAAGCTGGTCGCCGGCATCGACATCCAGCTCGGCAACGTGATCGACCTGAACCAGCCGCGCTTCAATCAGGATCGCGCCGAAATGGGCATGTGGCAGCCCATGCAGTTCCTGAAGGCGAGCTATTCCGGCATTTACTTCCTCGAACCCTACGCGCCGAACAAGACGCCCATTCTGTTCGTCCATGGCATCAACGGCACACCGCGCGATTTCATCAACCTGGTCAAGCACATCGACCGCAAGAAATACCAGCCCTGGCTGTTCTATTACCCGTCCGGCCTGGAAATCCCGACCATCAGCACCGGCCTGCTCAACATGATCAACGAATTGTGGGTCGAGCATCACTTCAAGGACATGCACATCGTCGCCCACAGCATGGGCGGGCTGGTCTCGCGTTCGCTGCTCAACACCTGCCGCAAGGAAAACGAGTGCGATTTCGTGCGCACCTTCACCTCGATCTCGTCGCCCTTCGGTGGCGCCCAGGCAGCCAAGAGCGGGGTCGAGTACGCGCCGGTGGTCATGCCGGTGTGGCGCAGCATGTCGCCGCAAAGCGAGTTCCTCAACGCGCTGTTCGCGTCGCCCCTGCCGGACGGCGTGGAGCATCACATCCTCTTCGGCTATCGCAACGTCAGCACACTTTCGGGCACCAGCGGCGACGGAACCATTCCGCTGGAAAGCCAGCTGCGCCACGCCGCGCAGCAGCAGGCGACCTCTTTGCGCGGCTTCGACGAAGACCACCTGAGCATTTTGAACAGCGACCTGATCGGCGCCTATCTGAACTCGATTTTCGAGGGCAAGGCCGGCAAGCGCCCCTGAGCACCCGCCGGCAGGATTTCAATTTTGGGCTTTTTTTCCGGTTGACCGTGAAATCGGTCAGCCGCCGACGATCAGGGCATCCGGCACCTCGACCCGCTCGTCGGCGCCGATGCGGATGGTCGTCAGGTCACCCTGGCGGGTGTAGGTAAGCGCCTCGGTCGAGTCCGAGGCCACCGGCAAGCCCTTGACGAAGAGGATGCGCCGCGTCGGCACCAGCGCGCCGGACGGCAGGCGGACATCGAGCGTGGCGCCGCCGGCGAAACCGCGGCGGATCACGAAGGCATCGCAGCGCTGGTCCAGGCTCGGCCCGCCGTTGGCGCAGGGCACGCTGCCCGAGGCGTGGTAAGGCGTTCCGGGAATCAGGGCATCGCTGCTCGCCGCCCTTGGCGCCAGCGGCTGGCCGGAGAGGCCGAGTGTCAGGCTGTAGCCGCTCTTTTCGTGGCGGCGGGCGGCGGCCCGCATCAGGTACACCTGCACCGTATAAATGCCATCGGCCGGCAGCCAGCCGGTGAAACGATTGCCCGATGTGCTGCCGACAAACATCGCCACGCCGGTATCCGGCGGACTGAGGTTGAAATAGGTCATGCCGTTCGAGGCGCTCAGCGTCACATCGAGTTTCTGCCCGGCCCGGCCGGCAATCCGGTATTCGACCGACTGACGCCCGCGCAACACCGCCTTGACGACCCTAGCCCCCTTGCCCAGGTCGAGCGTTTCAACCCGCTGCTCCTCGGGAGATGGCGTTGGGCAGGCCGCTTCGGCCAGAAAGCGCCCCTCGACCCAGCCGATGAGGCCGAGGTAGTTGACCTTGCACCAGCGCGGGTTCGCCGCCGCGCGTTGCTGCTGGTCGGCGGCGGACAGCGAAGTGAATTCGGCGAGGCTCAAGCCGCCCTGGCAGCCCAGGCTGCGCAGGCAGCGCGCGCCGGTTGGCAGCTTGCCGATCGCCACGGCGCCGGCATCAGGCTGCGCCCGCACGACCAGCGGCGATCCGGCGGCCGCTTCATTGACCGCGTAGAAATCCGGGCCATCGGCCGTTGCTCGTGCCGAGGCATGAATGGAGAAAACCAGGAAACCAATCAGGCTCCTTGCGTACCAAGTCTGAGCAAGCATCATTTATCCCGGGTAATTACGATTCGTTCATACTTCAGGCCATTGTAGGGTCCCAGCCTTCCGGCTCCAAGCCAGCCCTGCCATCCGACAACAACACCAATCCCCCCCGACCCGCCATGACCACACGAACCGCACAAATCTTCCGCCTGGCCAAACCTTTCTGGCTGCATTCCCAAGGCCGCCGAAGCGCCTGGCTGCTGCTGGCCGGGCTGCTTACCCTGGTCGCCATCAATACCGGGCTGATGGCCTGGAACACCCAGCTCACCAAGGGTTTCTACGACGCGCTGCAAAACCGCAATGCCGAGGCCTTCAATTCGAACCTCCTGCTGCTGTTCGCCTGCATCGCCTTCATCGTGGCCGTCGCCGTCGTGAAGAGCTACATGGAGCAGGGCCTGGAGATGAAATGGCGCTGGAGCCTGACCGACAACATGATGGGCCGCTGGTTCAAGGACCGCAGCTACTACCGCATCGAGCGCGACAACCTGCTCGACAACCCCGACCAGCGCCTGACGCAGGACATGACCGAATACGTGAAGCTGATGATCCAGCTCACCCTCGGTTTCGTCGCCAATCTCGGTACGCTGGGCACCATGGGCTGGATCCTCTGGCAGACGGCCGGGCCGATGACCTTCCAGGTGGGTGACAGCTCGTTCACGGTGCCCGGCTACATGTTCTGGCTGGCCATCTTCTGGGGCGTGCTGCAAACCATCGTCACCCACCTCGCCGGCCACCGTCTGGCCGGGGTGACCGTCGAGCAGCACAAGGTCGAGGCCGATTTCCGCTTCGCCCTCTCGAAAGTCCGCGATTCAGCCGAGCAGATCGCGCTGTATCGCGGCGAGCCGGTCGAACAAAGCCGTCTCGGCCACCTCTTCTCGGAAATCCGCCGCAACTGGGCGGATCTCATGCGTTACCACATCTTCCTCAACATGGCGTCCGGCACCTTCGCTGTAGTCTCGGTGCTCGTCCCGATCATTGCCATCGCGCCGAAAGTGCTCTCCGGCGAACTCGGCATCGGGACGCTGATGCAGGACATTGCCGCCTTCACCGAAACGGCCGCCGCCATCGCCTGGTTTGCGCGCTCCTACAGCGACCTTTTCCAGCTGTCCGCCGTCGTCCAGCGTCTGAATGGCATGGACAGCGCCCTCAACCAGCCGGCCCCGAAAGGCATCGGTTTCGACAACCAGTCGCCGGCGCCCATCGTCGAAGGCCAGGACATCGTGCTAACGCTGCCGGACGGCAAGCTGCTGACCGAGGTCGACCGCATGGCTTTCGCGCCCGGCGAACGCTGGCTGGTCCGTGGCCCGTCGGGCACCGGCAAGAGCACCCTGCTGCGCGCCATCGCCGGGCTGTGGCCCTTCGGCAAGGGGCATATCCGCCTGCCGCGCGAAGCCCGCGTCATGTTCACCCCGCAAAAGAACTACCTGCCGGACGGCACGCTGAAAGCTGCCCTGACCTATCCGCTGCCGGCCAGCGCCGTCGACGATGCCACCTGCACGCAGACGCTGATCGACTGCAACCTGCCGCAATTCGCCCATCGCCTGAATGAGGTGGCACGCTGGGGAAACCGGATGTCCCCGGGCGAGCAGCAACGCCTGGCCTTCGCCCGCGCCCTGCTCTTCAAGCCGGATATCCTCTTCCTCGACGAAGCGACCAGCGCCCTCGACAACGCGACCGAGGCGCGGATGTATCAATTGCTGGTGGAAAGATTGCCGGACTGCACGCTGGTCAGCGTCGCCCACCGGACGACGCTCGAGGTCTATCACGACAACAACCTCAACCTGAGCGCAGCGTCGCCCTCACCCGCCCCGGCCTGAGCGAAAATTTCAAATTTGGCCATTTTTTCCGGTTGACCGTGAAAGCCACGGAATCAACCGGAAAATGGCCTCAAATGACCCAAATCAGGGCAGGCTGCACGTTAACGGTGCTCCTGCCGGTCCTTGACCCAGCTCCAAATCGCTTCCGCAACATAGGGGAGAACAGCGCTCCCGCCCAGTACGACAAGCATTTCGGTCGATAACATGATGACCCCCTCTCGTCTGCGAAGTTGATGAACGAGATAGACATGGCATATTTCGTACCAGCCGGGCCGGGGTTAATCCTCGTCGGCGTCCGCCCCGAGCTGCCGGTCCAGGCGCTCGTCGGGATTGGCGAAGTAGCAGTCGAGCGCCTCGCGCAGATTGGCCACGGCCTCGTCCTTGGTCAGGCCATCGGTCGCGATGTCCAGTTCGAGGCAACGGGCGACAAAGACACCGTCCTCAAAATCCACCGTGAAATTCAGTTTGGTCGTCATGCAACAAACTCGCGAAAAAACGTCCTGGCGGAAATGCGCTCACCGGCCAGGACAGCGTGGGCAACAAAAAAGCGCCCCGGGAGGCGCTTGTTTGCTTGATTTATTGGCGGACACGCAGGGATTCGAACCCTGGATCCAGGTTTTGCCCGGATGCACCCTTAGCAGGGGTGTGCCTTCGACCACTCGGCCACGTGTCCATCAAGAGGCGCGGATGATATAGCCTCCGCGCCCTGGCCAGCTCCAGATACTTTTCGTCGAGGACGACGGAAATCTTGATCTCGGAGGTCGAGATCATCTGGATGTTGATGCCTTCATCAGCCAGCGCCTTGAACATCTTGGAGGCGACGCCCGGGTGCGAACGCATGCCGACGCCAACGGCCGAGACCTTGCAGATCTTGTTGTCGCCGGTGATTTCACGGGCGCCGAGCTTGGCCTTGACGCCTTCCAGGATGCCCTGGGCCTTGGCGTAGTCACCGCGATTGACGGTAAAGGAGAAGTCGGTGGTGCCGTCGTGGCCGACGTTCTGGATGATCATGTCGACGTCGACATTGGCATCGGCGATGGCGCCGAGGATCTGGTAGGCAATGCCCGGGGTATCGGGAACGCCCAGCATGGTGAGCTTGGCTTCGTCGCGATTGAAGGCGATGCCGGAGATGATCGGTTGTTCCATGTTCTTGTCTTCCTCAACAGTGATCAGCGTACCTTCCCCTTCATCCTGGAAGCTGGAAAGAACGCGCAGTTTGACCTTGTACTTGCCGGCGAATTCGACCGAGCGGATCTGCAGCACCTTGGAGCCGAGGCTGGCCATTTCC
>JAGTRS010000008.1 GCA_018262195.1 Pseudomonadota bacterium
AATGATAGTGAGCATCTCGCTCGCGAAAGTAGGTCAACGCCAGACTCCCATTTACAAAGCCCCTCTCGGTTAATCCAAGAGGGGCTTTGTGCTTTACAGATCAAAAAATGGAAATCTCTGTTTCTTTTTCCACTTGAATTCGGCTGCTCTGCCCCCAACTCTCAATCCACGTTCTTAATGTTTCATTGGGAGTTTCAAGCATGTCCGAGTCTGCAACCGCGAACGCAAATCGCGAAACCCTGGGATTCCAGGCTGAAGTAAAGCAACTGCTGCAACTGATGATTCACTCCTTGTACAGCAACAAGGAGATCTTTCTGCGCGAGCTGGTTTCAAACGCCTCTGATGCTTGCGACAAGCTGCGTTTCGAGGCGCTGAACAACAGTGCGCTGTACGGCGATGATGGTGATCTGAAGATTCGTATAGCCTTCGACAAAGAGGCCCGTACTATCACTATTTCCGACAATGGTATTGGCCTGTCGCGTGACGAAGCAGTTGAGCATCTCGGTACTATCGCCAAGTCTGGCACCAAGGAGTTTTTCTCCGCCCTGACCGGTGATCAGGCCAAGGATGCCCACCTGATCGGACAGTTTGGGGTCGGTTTCTATTCTTCCTTTATCATCGCCGACAAGGTTACGGTGGTTTCCCGTCGTGCGGGTGTCGAGGCCAATCAGGCGGTTTGCTGGGAATCCGGCGGCGAGGGCGATTACACGGTTGAGATGGTCGAGAAGGCCACTCGCGGTACCGATGTCACCTTGCATTTGCGCGAAGGCGAGGACGAATTCCTCGGTGGCTGGAAGCTGAAGTCAATCATTCGGAAGTACTCTGATCACATCACTTTGCCTATCGTGATGAAGAAGGAAGAATGGAAGGATGGCGAGCAGGTAATGACCGATGAGGACGAAACGGTCAACCAGGCCAATGCGCTGTGGGTTCGCTCGAAGTCCGACATTACCGACGAGCAGTACAAGGAGTTCTACAAGCACGTCGCGCATGACTTCGAAGATCCGCTGGCATGGACGCATGCCCGCGTTGAAGGCAAGCAGGAATATACGCAGCTGCTCTACATCCCGGCGCGTGCGCCGTTCGATCTGTGGGATCGCAATGCCCGCCATGGCATCAAGCTCTACGTGCGTCGCGTTTTCATCATGGACGATGCTGAGCAGCTTATGCCGCTTTACATGCGCTTTGTGCGCGGCGTGGTTGATTCGAGTGATCTTCCGCTCAACGTCTCGCGTGAAATCCTGCAGCAGAGCAAGGACATCGACGGCATCCGCAATGGTTGCACGCGCAAGGTGCTCGGCATGCTGGAGGACCTGGCCGAGAACGACAAGGAGAAATACGCTAAGTTCTGGGAAGCCTTTGGCTCGGTGCTCAAGGAAGGTGTGGGCGAAGACCACGCCAACAAGGAGAAGATCGCCGGCCTGATTCGCTTCGCCTCGACGCACAACGATACCCCTGATCAAACGGTCTCGCTGGCTGACTATATCGGACGCATGAAAGAAGGCCAGGAGAAGATTTACTTCGTCACTGCTGATACTTTCAATGCTGCCAAGAACAGCCCGCACCTGGAAATCTTCCGCAAGAAGGGTATCGAAGTACTGCTGCTTTCGGATCGAGTGGACGAATGGGTGGTTGGCCACTTGACCGAGTTTGAGGGCAAGCAACTTCAATCCGTCGCCAAGGGCGGTCTGGATCTCGGCAAGCTGGAGGACGAAGCCGAGAAGCAGGAAGCCGAAAAGGCGGCCGACGAATACAAGGACTTGCTCGAGAAGGTGAAGACCTCACTCGGCGACAAGGTCAAGGACGTTCGCGTCACCTATCGTCTGACCGATTCGCCGTCATGTCTGGTTTCTGACGAGCACGATCCGTCAGGCAACCTGGCACGCCTGATGAAGGCGGCTGGTCAGCCGATGCCGAACTCGAAGCCTATCCTTGAAATCAACCCGCAGCACCCGGCGGTGATGCGTTTGAAGTATGAGGAAAGCCGTTTTGACGACTGGGCGGCGCTGATGTTTGAACAGGCGACGCTGGCCGAAGGTGGTCAGTTGGATGATCCAGCCGGTTTCGTCAAACGCATCAACGATCTGATGATGGCGCTGTCAGCGAAGTAATCTGCCGAATTTGTCGGCAACGAAATTGGGCTGCCCTTGGGTGGCCCTTTTTTACGAGTGGAAATTGGCATGAATTTCCGGTTGACCGTGACCTCGTTTGTGAGGTTTCGCGCCGCCTGAACCGGCAAAGCGGGTACACTATCTCCCTTTCGAGAAACTGAATTCAGGCTGACTCTATTTTCCGGCCTTCGAATCGCTGATCCCCCGCCGTTTCTCATTCCCCAGATATTCAAAGGTATTCCGATGCATCCAGTCCACGACGTTGACTCCCTTCTTATTCTCGCCACGGCGCTTTCTTCCAAGCGGCGGCCGGGCGAACTGCTCGAGATCGTCGCAGCGGCTGATCTGCTGCAGAACAACATCCCCAACGAGGCCAAGCTGGTCGAGGCTTTTGACCGTCTGGCCAAATATGGCCTGATCAAGGCCGAGGCGGGTGGTTTCGTTCTGACCGCTGCGGCGCAGGAAATTGTCACCGGTCTGCCGCGCAAGGCCGAAACACCGGAACGCCTGTTTGCCATCAAGGACAGGCTCTCGGCCTACAACGTCAAGGGCGAGCACGCTGGCGTTACTGTTGATCCTGCCGATGTGACGAAGGCCATTCTGGCCCATCGCGCTTCCGAGAAGACCACGGCCAAGAACCTGCTGGTGCCCAAGCCGAAACCGGAAGCTGAAGTTCATAAGCCAGGCCAGCGCCAGCGCAAGCCGATGCCAGCGCGGAAGCGCAAGGATTAAGTCGGGCATGAGCGAAGACACCACTGCCAGCCAAAGTTTCGACACGCTGCCGCTGTCACCGGCCATGCTGGCCAATCTGGCGCAGCTTGAATACCTGAGCATGACGCCGATTCAGGCCGCCAGCCTGCCGCTTGCGCTGGCTGGCAACGACCTGATCGCCCAGGCCAAGACCGGTAGCGGCAAGACCGCCGCCTTCGGTCTTGCCTTGCTCAATCGTCTGAACACCAGCCGTTTCGCCGTGCAGGCCATGGTGCTTTGCCCGACGCGCGAACTGGCCGATCAGGTGACGCAGGAAATCCGTCGTCTGGCCCGGTTCGAAGAGAACATCAAGGTGCTGTCGCTGGTTGGCGGCTCGACGCTGCGTAATCAGGCGAACAGCCTCGAAAAGGGTGTACATATCGTTGTCGGCACACCGGGCCGCATCATGGATCACATGGAGCGCGGCTACCTGAAGCTCGACGAATTGAACACGCTGGTCCTCGACGAGGCCGATCGCATGCTCGACATGGGCTTCCATGACGATATCGCTTACGTCGCCAAGCGGTGCCCGGCGCAGCGTCAGACCCTGCTGTTTTCGGCCACCTATCCTGAAGGCATCGCCCAGCTGGCCAAGCAGTTCCTGCGTCAGCCGAAGGAGGTCAAGCTCCTCGAGCAGCATGAAGAAACGAAGATTCGCCAGCGCTTCTACGAAGTCAAGCACGAAGAGCGTCTCGACGCTGTCGTGCGCCTGCTCAAGCATTACCGCCCGGTCAGCACGCTGGCTTTCTGCAACACCAAGCAGCAGTGCCGCGATCTGGTCAATGTGCTGCGCCACGCCGGCATTCATGCGCTGACGCTGAACGGCGATCTGGAGCAGCGCGAGCGCGATCAGGTGCTGATCCAGTTCGCCAACCGCAGTTGCTCGGTGCTGGTGGCGACTGACGTTGCGGCGCGCGGTCTCGATATCGACCAGCTCGAAGCGGTCATCAACGTCGATGTGACGCCCGACCCGGAAATCCACATCCACCGCATTGGCCGAACCGGCCGTGGCGACCAGGAGGGCTGGGCGCTGAGTTTGTGCAGTTCCGGCGACCGCCGCCGGGTGGCAACCATTGCCGAGATGATGCAGTGCAAGCTCGACGTGCTCGACTTGAAGACGGTGGAAGTCACCGACGATTCGCCGCTCATACCACCGATGTCGACGCTGCTGATGCTTGGCGGGCGCAAGGACAAGATCCGTCCGGGCGACGTCATGGGTGCGCTGGCCGGTGAAGCCGGCTTGACCCGCGAACAGGTCGGCAAGATCACGGTGACCGATCAGAGTACCTACGTTGCCGTGGCGCGTGCTGTGGCCAAGGAAACAGTGCGCAAACTGTCGGCTGGCAAGGTCAAGGGCAAGACCGTCAAGGTACGGATTCTGACCAATTGATCGGTTTTGAAATCACGCCAGCCATTGGCGTGATTTCAATTTTGGCCATTTTTTCCGGTTGACCGTGGAAGTCGCTTCGCGTCGCTTTCCCCCGCTAACTACCTAGAATTCATACGATACGGTGGCGACACCGGTGACCGACGTCGCTTGGCGGGTCAGCGGACTGTCCTTGGCATCGCCTTGCAGGCTGCTGACCGAGAGGGTGCCTAGGATCGCCACGCTCGGTGTGATTTGATAGCTCAGCGCGGCGTTGGCGCGAACGTCACGCAGGCCGAATCCCGGGCGGTAAGCCGAGTAGCCACTCGACGCAGACTGGGCTGCGGTAACGCCAAAATAGGACTGCATGTAGTCCTCGTTGGCCAGCGTCATGCTGGCGCCGAAACCGAGGCGCCACAGCGGGGACAACTTCGTCGAATAGCCCGCACCGAGATCGATGACCATCCCCGCGCTGTCATTGCCCGAGCCGTAACGCAGCGACGAGGTCAGGGTGATTTCCTTGTTGAGCGAGTAGTTCAGGAAGGCACCCAGCTCCGGCTTCGGGTCGATATCGCCCATGCCGCGCAGCGCATCCGAACGGCTCTCGTCGCGCCCGAAATCAGCGGTGACGCGCAGGCCATACTGCAATTCCCGAGTCTGGCCAAAATTGTAGCCGATGCCATTGCGGGTGCCGGCAAACCAGCCGTTTCGCCATTGATAGTCGAGCCCCGGCAGAACCAGCGTTCGCCGTTCGTCGGCGCCCTGATAAGCCATGCCGGCAATGACGGCCAGCCCGGCGGAGCCACGATCCTTGTCAGTAGCGCCGCCAGTCAGGCGAACGGCATCAAAGGCCTGGGCAAATGCATTGGGGGCCGCGAGCGAAAGCAGTACGATCACGGCAAGGCCTTTCAGTAAATGGAAAGGTATTTTCATGGGGACTCCGCTGGGAAATGACTGGCTGTTAAATTGGATCGAGGCTGGATTGCGTCCGGGCTAAAACCGCTTGCCCCGGCCACTTCCTGCATGTTGACGCGGGCTTTCAATCGAGCCGCCAGCAAATAAAGTCCGCCCAGCTTGCGGTGCAAAAAAAGCGCATCGGCCGGCGGGGTGTGCCAGAAATCGCGATCCATACCGAGCACCATGCCGGCGTCGCGTATCCGTACGCCGAGGTCGGATGTGCCGAAATCGTATTCGCCCATGTGGCCGAGTGGTTCGCAAGCCAGCGCAAAAATGTCGAGCACGGCCTGGCGCTGGCCTTCCTTGATGTCCTGCTGGAAGTAACCGATGGCCACGGCGGCCTCGTTCATGCCAGGCCGGTCGTTGCGCATGGCGCAGGCCATCAGTTGCCGATAGCTGTCGACCATCGCCGCCGGATAGGCGCGGGTGGCGCCGAAGTCGAGCAGGATCAGCTGTTGCGATGCGGCGGCATAGCGATAATTGGCAAAGTTCGGGTCGGTCTGGATCAGCCGGAATTCGAAGATTTCGCGAAACAGCAGGCGGAATAGCTGGCTTACGAGGCGATCGCGTTCAAGCTGCGGCAGGTGGCAGAGGCTCTCCACTGGCTCGCCATCGAGGCGCGTCATGGCTAGGATGTTTTCCGTCGTCAGATCGTCGTGCATTTCCGGTACCAGAAATTCGTCAGCCCCGGCCAGCAGGCTGGAAAACTGCATCATGCTGGCACCTTCGCGGCGGTAGTCGGCCTCGGCGTGCAACTGCTGTTTCGCTTCGTCGAGCAGTGGCTTGATATCCAGCGACTTCGGCAGCAAGCCGGAAACGCGGAGGAGGGTGGCAACGTTGTCGACATCACTGTCGATGCTGCGGCGGATGCCGGGGTACTGGATTTTGACTGCGATTTTTCGCCCATCCTTGCGCTCCCCGAAATGCACCTGGCCGATCGAGGCCGCCGCCATCGGGGTAAAGGAGAACTGCTCGAAATGGCGATCCCAACCTTCTCCCCAGTTGGCGTTAAGGGCGGCGACGACCTGGCTCATTGGCATCGGGATGGCATCGGCGCGAAGCCGGGAGAGGATTTCTGCCAATTCCGGCGGCAACAGTTCGCCGGCATCCATCGACAGCAGCTGCCCGACCTTCATCGCTGCGCCGCGCAGTTGCGCCAGTTGATCGGCCACGCGGCGGGCATTGGCCGGTGTCAGCAGCAGTTGATGCATTTGCGGCCGCTTGCCCTGGGCAAACTGCCGTGCGCCCTCGGCCAGCATGTTGCCGGCCACCCCGCCGGCCAGAGAACCAAGCCGGGCCAGGCGCGACCAGCGACCGTGGGGAACAGCCGAGGACTTCGTTACCGGCTCATCGGCCATGCGGCTTCCCGTGAGGTTTCCATTTCGGTGGCGCATCCAGCGTTTCTGCTTCGTCGAGCGGATAGGCGTCGGCGACATAGGCCGGGCCTTTCATCATCATGATGATGAACGCGGCAATGCCGACGGTGAATACCACCGTCCAGTGCAGGATGACCAGGCTGATGACGTAAATGTCAGTGGTGGTGATCGCCAGCGCATCATCCGGACTGGCGATCAGTCGCGCCAATAGCGAGGGAACGGCAAGCAGCAGCGTGCCGAACAGAAATGCCTTGGGAAGCTGACGGAGGACGACACGTTCCTTGCCGGCTGGTGTGCGGGGGAAACCGGGCAAACGATTGAACAGGTTCATGGTGCGATCTCCGGGTGTATTCCGTAGTTAAACACAGCTAGCAAAAACACCGGCGACCAGACTGATGACGGCGACGCTCGTCAGGCGCAGGCGAAGCGGCAGATACCAGTCCGCTAGCTTCGCCTGACGGGCCAGCCGCCGGTCTTGCAGATAGTGGGCAATGAAGCCGCCAACCAGCAGCGGCGCGGCAAGTGGTGGCGAGAAGAGGACGGCCAGCCAGGCAATCAGGGCCGGTACGACGCTCCATGTAAAGCATGCCGTACGCTGACGTTCGCTCAGTTCAGGCAGACTCATGGCCAGCCCCCAATGCAGCGCGCCAATGAAACTCAGGATGATTGCTCCGTAGGCATAGAGCGCATCACTCCACAGCGCGCCATGATGCTGGTCGATCAGGCTGGCCGGTGCCAGCGCCAGAAAGGGGAGCAGGCCGCCATATCCCAGCCAGGCAACGCTACGGGGCAGGGCGGCAATATTCTCGTCAACCATGATGGACCTCACTTGACCAAGGGGCGGATGCTGGAAAACCCGCCGTCGAGCGACCAGACCTGCCCGGTGACGCGGGCGGCCGAATCGGACAGCAGCCAGACCATCAGCTCGGCCAGTTCATCCGGCGAGCCGATGCCCGGTAGCGGGTACTGCCGGGCGGCACCTTCGCGGGCCGCCGGGCTCGCGATGACGCCGGCCGAAGCGGGCGTTTCCATGATGCCGGGGGCCACGGCATTGATGCGGATGCCGTTGGCGGCATAAGTTGCGGCGGAGCCCCGGACCAAACCTTCCAGCCCGCCCTTGGCGGCCGCAACAGCTTCGTGGTTGGGCGTGCCGATGCGCGCTGCGGCGGATGAAACCAGCACGGCGGCACCGGGCCTGCGACCCTCGCGCAAACCGCCGATAAAGGCTGAGAGCGTGTGGAAGGCGCTGATCAGATTGGCGCTCAGGCAATCGTTGAAGTCCGCCTCGCTCATGCGGTGCATGGCACCGAGGCGAATATTTCCGACGCAATGGGCCAGCGCACTGGGCAGCATCTCGTGCTCCTTGGCCACCTGCAGAATCTGCCGGGCGCCAGACACCGTTGAGCAATCGGCCACTACTTGCAGGTACTGGTCGCCAAAGGCTTCCGTCAGGTGGTCGGCCTGGCGGCTGGTCACGATCAGCTGCCAACCTTGGGCGGCAAGGCGGGCCACCACGGCGCGCCCGACGCCGCCGGCGGCGCCGGTGATCAGAGCGATCTTGTTCATGCGGGTTCCTTGGTGAATATGTTTCGTCCTGAACGAAAAATATTGTCTAGTACTTGTTGCGAAGATTTGGCTTATTATTGCGACTATGTTCTACATTTGTCTAGGACAAAAAAAATGTTTTGACGCCGTGCTGATAGTGTTCCGAAATGCCTGCCGAAAGCCTGCTCATGTTGTTTATCCGCTCCGCCATCCTCACCCTGTTTTTCGCCCTGACACTGGCTGCCTGTTCGACGGCACCGCCCGAAGGCGTTCGTCCGGTGACCTCATTCGACATCAATCGCTACCTCGGGCAGTGGTACGAAATCGCCCGGCTCGACCATTCGTTCGAGCGCGGCATGAGCGACGTCAATGCCACCTACCAGTTGCAGGAAGACGGCAGCGTCAAGGTCATCAACCGGGGTTACGACACGCAGCGGCAGGCGTGGAAGGAGGCCATTGGCCGCGCCCTGTTCATCGGCGACAGCAGCACCGGGTCGCTCAAGGTATCGTTCTTCGGCCCGTTCTATGGCGGCTATCACGTGATAGCGCTAGACCAGCAGAACTATCGCTGGTCGCTGGTCGCCGGGCCGGATCGCGATTATTTGTGGATTCTCGCCCGCGACAAGACGCTGCCGGCCGAGGTCCGCGAGCAACTGGTCAGCCAGGCCAAGGCGCTAGGCTTTGCTACCGACAAGCTGATCTGGGTTGAGCAAAAGCGGATCGATACGAATTAAGCCAACCGGCTTTCTCAATGCCCGTCACGAAAAAATCCGATCTGCCGAGCAAAATCTGCCTTTGCTGCGGTCGCCCGTATACCTGGCGCAAAAAGTGGGCGGCGGTCTGGGCTGAGGTCAAGTATTGCTCCGAGCGTTGCCGGCGAAATCGCAGGAAAGAATCATGACGACGCTTCGCCTGATCCTCGGCGACCAGCTCAATCCGGAACACAGCTGGTTCTCGGCGCCCGATGACAACGCCGTTTATGTGCTGATGGAAGTCCGGCAGGAGACCGATTACGTCCTGCACCATGCCCAGAAAATCATCGCCATCTTCGCTGCCATGCGCGACTTCGCCCGGCAACTGCGCTGCTCGGGCCATCGCGTGCATTACCTGGCGATTGACGACCCGGCCAACCGCCAATCGCTGCCAGCCAATCTGGATGCGCTGATTGCCGAGTATTCGGCCAGCGCCTTCGCGTATCAGGCACCCGACGAATGGCGGCTGGACCGGCAACTCGCGGACTACGCCAAGCAGCTCGCCATCCCCGGCCGGATGGTCGATAGCGAACATTTCTACAGCCGCCGCGACGAAGCTGCGCAGCTCTTTGCCGAGCGCAAGCAATGGCTCATGGAGCATTTTTACCGCCAGATGCGGATACGTCACGGCGTGCTGATGAGCGCCAACGGCAAGCCGCTCGGCGGCCAGTGGAATTTCGATCACGACAACCGCAAACCTTGGCCCGGCCTGCCGCGCGAGCCAGCTGACTGGCGCGGCGAGCACGATCATTCGGCGCTCTGGCAGAGCATCCAGCAGGCCGGTGTGGCCAGCTTCGGCGAGCCGAATGCGGCGCATTTTCGCTGGCCGCAGAACCGGGCCGAGGCCTTGCTGCAGCTCGACGATTTCATCGATGATGCCCTGCCGCATTTCGGTGACTTTCAGGATGCGCTGACCTCGCGCGCCTGGCGACTTTTCCACTCGCTGCTCTCCTTTGCCCTGAATACCAAGATGCTCAATCCGCGCGAGGTCGTCGCCAAGGCGGCCGAGGCGCATGCATCCGGCCACGTGCCGCTGGCCGCCGCAGAAGGTTTCATCCGGCAGATTCTCGGCTGGCGCGAATACGTGCGCGGCGTGTATTGGGCCAACATGTCGGGCTACGAGGCGCAGAACTACTTCGATCACCAGCGGCCGCTTCCGTCATGGTTCTGGACCGGCCAGACGAAAATGCGCTGCCTGGCGCACGCCATCGGCCAGTCGCTGGAACACGCCTACGCCCACCACATCCAGCGCCTGATGGTCATCGGCAACTTTGCGCTGCTCGCCGGGCTTAATCCGACGGCGGTACATGGCTGGTATCTCGGCGTTTATATCGACGCCTTCGAATGGGTTGAGCTACCCAACACCGTGGGCATGAGCCAGTTCGCGGACGGCGGCAAGCTGGCCACCAAGCCCTACGTGTCGAGCGCCGCCTACATCGACCGCATGAGCGATTACTGCAAGGGCTGCCACTACGACAAGAAGGCGCGTCTAGGCGAACGGGCCTGTCCGTTCAATGCGCTGTACTGGGATTTCGTTGCCCGCAATGGCGAACGGCTGGCAGCCAACCCAAGGCTGGGGATGGTCTATCGTCAGCTTGCCAAAATGAGCCCGGAAGCTCTGAATGCCGCGCAGGGCAGGGCGGATCAAATTCGGGCCGGGATCGAGGCGTTGTAGGCAGACTGCCTGGTTACGCCTAAGGCTGGCGGTCGCGCATCCAGTCAGCAAACCAAGCCGTCAGCGGCCGGCTTTCGCCCAAACCGGCCAGCCGCTGGTCGATGGCATCGTGGTTGCCCCACACCACATCCGGCAGGGCGCCATCGGCCACCTGTTTTTCGATGTCGCGACAAAACAGCCCGAGATCCCGCTGCATGTAAAAACCGTAGGTGCGGCATGCCACCGGGCGGTGCAGATAGACCGGGCAGGCACCGGTGGCATGGTCGAGTAGTGGGCAGACGACGGGGCGGGCCGTTGAATCCGCCACGGCGGCGATCTCGCGGCTGATGGCTTGGAGGTGATCAGCCGCCAGTCCGGCCAGACCCTCGCGCAGCAAGTCCCATTCGGCCCTAGTCAGTTGCGGCACCTCGGCCAGTCGCTTGCAGCAGCTATCGCAACCCTTGCCGCACAGCCAGTCGCCCTTGTTTTCCCGGATGCTTGCCACCCGGGCGTCGATATCGACGTGCAGTTCGGTCAGTTGGCTCATTGTTTCTTATTTGATCGGCCGGGCGGCTTCTGCAGCTTTGGCTGAGAAGCTCGGTCCGGCAATGTCCGTCTCGCTGAGCCCCCGATTCACATCCAGCCCGATCAGGCGCCAGTCATGCACCGGCAGGCTCGGGATGGGCTTGCGCAGACGCTCGTAAAAGCGGGTCGGCCAGATGACGCCGGCGATCTCCTTGTGATCGAAGAAATCGACCTCGGCGATGGCGCCCTGCGTCGATTCCAGACCTTCCATGGTGAAGCGGACACGGCGCAGCAAATGGTTTTCGGCATCGATGAACAGCAGGTAACGATCCTCGGCCGACAGCCCGTGACCGGGGCGACGCACGGCGACCAGCGTCGTGCAGGCTCGGCCTTCGACATCCTCGTTGTCGCCCACTTCCAGACTCAGGTTGCCGTCGAGAAAATAGAACGGCCCGGTCAGAAACATCCGGTAACCATCGGCGACCAGCGCCGCCGCGGCGAGCACATCGCGGTCGTCGGTCGGCGCGTCGTTGTAGAAAACCTCCACCCCACCACTGCGGCGGATGACCTGCTTGCTGCCCTTCGGGCCAAGGTGGCGCTGACCGATCAGCGGCCCGCCCTTGAAGATGATCCGCTCCTGCGAACCCTGACGGAAATCGGCGTCGATCAGCGTCGGCTGTACCTTGCTGACCAGTCCATACCACTCACCGGCATAGCCGACGCTGAGATCATCGATCTGGCGGAAGGCAGCCAGGCCATGCGCTTCCGCCGACTTCTGCAGCATGGCGCGCGCTGCCGGCTGTTCGCCGCTGCCGGCAGCCTGCGGAATGCCACGCGACATGCAGCCGCCGAGGAGCAGCAAAAGGGCGATTGGTAGCAATCTGATCAGGCCTGGGTGCATGTTTTGCTACTCCGTTTGGTCGCAGAAGATTTCAATTTTGGTCATTGTGAATGCTTGACCGTGAATGTCAGCCAATATCCCCGGAAACCTCGGCGGCCCACAATGGCGGGCCGCCGGCTGCAAGGTGGCACAGATAGGCGCGCAGGTCGAACTCCAGCTGGAAATAGTCCGCCTCCATGTACTGGCACAACTGGTAGAACGCCTTGTCGTGTTCCGGTTCCTTGAGGTGCGAAATTTCATGGACGACGATCATCCGCAGGAACTCCGGCGGCATCTCGCGGAAGAGGCTGGCGACATGGATTTCGCGCTTGGTCTTGAGCTTGCCGCCCTGGACACGGGCTATCCGGGTATGGATGCCCAGCGCCTTTTGCAGCGTCTGCAACTTGCCGTCGAAGGCCACCTTGCTCGGCTGCGGGGCATTGCGCAAATACGTCGCCTTGATCTCCTGAACATAGTCGTAGAGCGCCTTGTCGGTGCGCACCTGATGCACTTCCGGATACTTCTGGCGCAGCACTTTGCCGAGCTGATTCTGTTCGATCAGCCGGTGCACCGATTCCGTCAGATGGGCAGGGTAGCCGGCGAGATAGTTGGGCGAGGCGGGTTTGGTCATGGCGGGCCGATTTTACTGGAAGGCCGGGGTTGATCGTTTTTTCGCGTGATTTCTGAAAATCGGCGATAAGCTAGCGCGCATTTCCGAAATCGATTCACCCATGCAAAATCCCGTCCTCGTCATCGTCATCGCCCAACTGTTCGGCACCTCGCTGTGGTTTTCCGCCAACAGCGCGGCCGACGACCTGATCCGCGCCTGGGGTATCGCGCCGGCCGATATCGGCACGCTGACCAACGCCGTCCAGCTCGGCTTCATCCTCGGCACGCTGACCTTCGCCATCTCCGGCCTGGCTGACCGCTTCGCCGCGAGCCGAATCTTCGCTGTCTGCGCCGTGCTCGGCGCCGTCTGCAACGGGGCCTTTGCGCTGCTCGCCGATGGCATGGCCTCGGCCGTGCCGCTGCGTTTTGCCGTCGGCTTCTGTCTGGCCGGCGTTTACCCGCTGGGCATGAAACTGGTTGTGAGTTGGGTGCCCGAGCGGGCTGGCGCCGCGCTGGCTCAACTGGTCGGCATGCTGACGTTGGGCACGGCGCTGCCGCATGGCATCCGGCTGGCCGGGGCAGGGTGGTCGTGGCAGGCGACTATCCTTATTTCTTCCGGGCTGGCGCTGGTCGCTGCCGCAATGATTTCGTGGCTTGGTGACGGCCCCCATCTGAAGCGCCGGCACGGCGCACCACCGTTGCGTCTCGGTCGGGTGTTCTATGCCTTCTCGGGGCGCGAATTCCGCGCCTCGGCGCTGGGCTATTTTGGCCACCAGTGGGAGTTGTACGCCTTCTGGACCCTGACGCCAGCGCTGGTCATCCTGAGCGGGCTGGCCGACCAGGGAAGTCGTGCGCTTTCCGGCCTCGCCTTTGCCATCATCGGCATCGGCGCGCTTGGCTGCCTGTTCGGCGGCTGGTGGAGCCAGCGCATCGGCAGTGCCCGGGTGGCGGCAACGGCACTGGCTGTTTCGGCCTTTTGCTGTGCCTTGTTCCCGTTGGTTGGCGATTGGCCGGCCTGGGCAAGGATCGCCTTGCTGCTGCTCTGGGGTGCCTCGGTGGTGGCGGACTCACCGCATTTCTCTGCCCTTTCGGCCCGAGCCTGTCCGCCGGAAATCGTGGGCAGCGCGCTGGCTTTCCAGAACTCGATCGGCTTTGCCATCACCATGGTGTCGATCCAGCTCGGTACCGCCTGGATTGGCGGCTGGGGCACGAGCATCGCGTGGCTCCTGTTGCCGGGACCGCTGCTTGGTCTGCTCGGCCTCTATCCCCTGTGGCGGCTTGCCCGCTGAATCCTCGCTACCAGGGCAGTTCAGCTTCGCTGTCGGTAGCGCTGCGAAAGGCGGCGAAGCGCTCAGTCAGGAAATCGAGAAACACCCGCACCTTGGCCGAGAGGTTCAGGCGTTGCGGGTAAAGGGCGTAGATGTCGGCTGGGCTGCCCGACCATTCTGGCAGCAATCGGACGAGGCGCCCGGCACGCAACTCGGCAGCCGTATCCCACAAGGAACGAAGCAGGATGCCATGGCCGTCAAGCGCCCAGTCGACGGCCACCTCGCCGTGATTGGTGCTCAGCTTGCCGCTGACCTTGATGTTCCGGCATTGCTTGCCGGAACACAGCGTCAACGTGCCGAAGGCACCAGTACCTTCGCGGATGACGATGCAGTCATGGTCGACGAGTTCATCCAGCGTCAGCGGCTGGCCGCGTCTGGCGAGATAGGCCGGCGAGGCAAACAGGTAGCGCTGGTTGGAGGCAATCTTGCGGGCGACGACACGCGCATCCGGTGGTTCGCCGAAGCGGATGGCGATGTCGAAACCTTGCTCGCCGGGCGTGACCGGCTGGTCGCCGAGGGTGAGCTGGATGTCTACGGCCGGGTGAAGGCGGACAAATTCCGAAACCGCCGGTGCTAGTTGCCGGCGACCAAAACCGAAGGTGGCATGGATGCGCAGCAATCCGCGCGGTTCCGCCCGGGTGCGGTTCAGGGCCTGCTCCAGTGCCTCGATTTCGCCAAGGATACGGCGGCTTTCGGCCAGATAAAGCTCGCCCTCCGGCGTCAGGCTCATCCGCCGTGTGGTGCGGGCCAGCAGGCGGACGCCGAGTCGTTGTTCAAGCTGGGCGAGGCGACGGCTGACCGCCGGGCCGGTCAGGCCAAGTTCGCGCGCCGCTCGGGCCAGGCTGCCTTGCTGGACGAGCAGGCTGAAGAAAGCCAGTTCGGAGCTCATTGGTTTATTAATAATTTAAATTAACGAATGGAGTTAATTTAGCGATATTTTAGTCTTTAAGCAAAGCAGTAACATGGCCCGACTTTCTTTCCGATTCTGTCCATGATCCTCGCCCTGAGCCTTGCCTTGCCCCTGCTGATCGGTGCTGCCCTCGGGCTTGCCGGCGGCATCTTCGGCATAGGCGGCGGTATCATCGCCATTCCGGTGATGACCGGGCTGTTCGGCATGGACCAAAAGCTGGCGCAGGGCACGGCGCTGGTCATGATGGTGCCGAACCTGAGCATTTCCCTGTGGCGTTACACCCAGCGCCAACCGCTGCCGAAACTGCGCACCGCCTTGCTCGTGCTGTGCTCGGTGACGGCAACGGCCTTGACCGCCCACTACGCCAGCAGTCTGGCCTCCAGCGAACTGCGCCGCTATTTCGGCGCCTTCCTGCTTTGGCTGGCCATCCACAGCCTGTGGTCCCTGCGCGCCGGGCGCTCGCGCTGGTCGTTCTCGTTGCCGGAGCGGCTGATTCCGCTGGTCGGGCTGGTCGGCGGCACTTGCCAGGGGTTGATCAGCATCGGCGGCGGCATGATCACGCCGCCCATTCTGGTTACCTTCTTCCGGCAGACGCAGGCCATGGCGCAAGGCTTCGCCATCGCATTGGTGATGCCCAGTTCCATCGTTGCCCTGCTGACCTTTGCGAACGCCGGGCTGGTCGATTGGCAGATGGGTGTGTTGTTCGCGCTGGGCGGCGCGCTGACCGTTTCCTACGGTGTGCGCATCGCCCACCGCCTGCCGGAACGCCGCCTGCGCGTGGCTTTCGCGCTGATGCTGCTGGCCACCGCTTTGTGGATGATCGTCCACGGCTGAGTTTTGGCACAATGGCGCCTTCGCCTGAAAGCCGCCACGAATGAATCCAGAAGACCTGCAGCGCCTGGTTACCCTCGCCATGCCTTTCGGCAAGCACAAGGGTACGCTGATCGCCGACCTGCCGGGCAATTACCTCAATTGGTTCGCCCGCGAAGGATTCCCGCCGGGGGAAATCGGCCGCTTGCTGGCCCTGATGCAGGAGATTGACCACAATGGGCTGTCGGATCTGCTGAAGCCATTGCGCCGGAAATAGCTTGTTGCCCGCTGCTCTATTTGCCAGTTGTCTATCGGCGAACGGCAACGACCTTTTGATCCGTATTCTCGGGTGTCATCATGCAGAATTCGGCCAGAAGCGGATTGTCAGCAGGGTGCTTCAATAGCAGTCATTCAAGACATTTCTTGCTCGGACAACTCAAGCTATCTGTCGGGCATATTGGAATTGTTATACTGACGCCAAAAATCCCAAGTGATTGCAAACTAGTGGACCTAGAGCATCATTGCCACCGTCAGCATTATCAATTGATATGTGGCCCCCAATGTCCGTGTAAACAATATTAGGTAGCCATGAAAATTCCGCGTTCACGCATACGTGAAATTCTGGCAGCCGCGCCACGATTTACACGTAAGCCTCGACATCTTGACTTGCCCCGTCTGCTGTGTCGCCTCAGAGAGGACTTGCGAATTAAGCTTGCAGAGCACATGCAGCCGTGCATGGTTCTGCTGGACGAATCTGTCCAGTTCTTCATACATTTTGAGCGGCATCTCTATTCCACGAAACTCACTAGCGCCTCTTCGCAGTTCGCACTACAAATCTCGCGCCTCCGAAGCGATACGATAGCAATTCGGGAAACCATCGCAATTGGCCAGGAGGCCGCGGCCGGTGTTCTAGCTAGAGCATTTCTGGAAGGAATTGAACTAGCCATGGCGCTAGCCGTTGACGAGAGCTTTGCGAAGAGTTATTCGGAAACTGAAGATCAGTCTGCCTTCTGGAGAAGGCAGATCGGCTACGGCAACATCTACAGAATTGTTGAGGAATTTCTTAGCAGGGCCGGACTTCAACCAAGCGGCATCGAAAGTGTTATCCGATATCACAATCAGGTTAAGGATGCCTTGTCAGCCCACGTTCATGGAGCGCCGCACAGTGCACTTCGATCTGCCGCAATTCCCTCCATTTCTCATCCTGGGCTACTGCACGTCAATAGCCTTGGTGAGTTGAGCGCGCATCTTCCAATGATCTGCCTCTTTGTGGCCACAACAACGCAAACCTTTTCCGGCGGCTGCATCAAGCTAATTATCAAGCCCAATCCCCCGGCAGCATTCGCAGCCACAACAACTACCGGGAGGCTAAATGATGCGATCGCGTCTGCACACCTCATTCAGGTGCTGTTGGCGCAGTATGGAGAGGACATTCAAAATCACTATGACAGCTTGCTCAATGCAGATTCGTAGACGAGAGCTGCGATCTAAGCCCTCCGTCGAGGGGCGGCTTGCGCCAAGCCGCAAGCCGCCCCTTACGTCAAACGTTTCTGACCGTCTGCTTCCCCAAACCGTGAAGTACCGCTCAGGGAACACACCAGACAATCCATCGCCCCCGAACTGCTGAAAAAAAGGAACCTGAACTGGTTCCTTTTTTGTTCGGCGACTACCCATGAATAGTCCCGACACCATGGTCAACCGAAAATGCCGGTATCCCTTGGCCTTACTTCACGCCGAACTGCTCACGCAGGCAGGCCTTGTGTTCCGGGCCGAACTTGTCCTTGCAGGCGGCGCGGGCTTTCTGGTGCTGGTCGCAGCGGGCCTGGTTGGGCGCCTTGCTGCAATCGACCGGGGGCATCTTCTGCTGTACGCACTGGCGGAAGGCGGGGCCGGCCTGGTCCTGGCATTCCTTGTAGGCCATCTTGCGCGATTCGCATTGCTGCGGGTTGGCTGATTTGCTGCAGTCAAAATTCTGCCGCTGTTCTTGCATGCATTGCCGGCGCTGTGGCCCGGCGCTGTCCTTGCAGGCTTCGAAGGCTTTGGCGCGGGCTTCACGGTGAGCCGTGCAGGCGGCGGGGTTCGGTGCCTGGCTGCAGTCGCGCGGGGCGCGGGCGCGCGGTCCGCCGCCTTGTGCCATGCCTGGACCCATTCCGGCGCCCATTCCCGGTCCCATGCCTGTCATTCCTCCGCCCATTCCACCCATGCCGGGTCCGGGTTGGGCGCTGGCTGGCAGGCAGATCAGGGATGTCATCAAGGCAGTAGCGATCATCATCAGACGGGTTTTCATTTTGGGCTCCTTGTGAGTGGTTACAGCTTCATTCTAGGTGTCATGTAGGGATTGTTCCCGGCAAGTTGTAAAGGAGTGCTAACAGGCTGCTTGCTGCTTACAAATGGTTACGTGCTGCGTGCTATATTGCCGCGCATGAATGACAAGAATGTAGGCGAACATCGCCTGGCACTGACTGAAGTGCTCGACTGGATGGTGGAGGATGAGCTGGTTGGCCGCGAGGCAGCCGACTCGCTGAAGACCGAGCGCCGTTTGCATGGGGGAAAGATCCATCCCCTGGTTGTCATCGCCGATCAAAAGTGGCGCACCACCAAGCCGACTACCCGCCTGCTCAGCATTGAGGCGCTCACCGAATGGCTGGCCGCCCGGGTTGGCCTCGATTACCTGCACATCGACCCGCTGAAGATCGACTTCACCGGTGTCGCCGAGGTGATGTCCAGCGCCTATGCCGCCCGCTTCGGCATTCTGCCGGTGCAGGTCACGACCCGGGAAATCGTCATTGCCACGGCCGAGCCTTTCGTTCGCGAATGGGTCGAGGAATTGCAGCAAATCCTGCGCAAGCAGATTCGCCGGGTGATGGCCAATCCGGATGACATCAGCCGTTATCTGGTCGAGTTCTTCAACCTGGCCAAGTCGGTCAAGAAGGCTGCTGCCAAGGGCGAGATTACATCCGGGTTGTCGAGCTTCGAGCAGCTAGTCGAGCTGGGCAAGGGCAACAAGCAGTTCGACGCCAACGACCAGCACATCGTCCATATCGTGGACTGGCTGTGGCAATACGCCTTTGACCAGCGGGCTTCAGATATTCACATCGAGCCGCGGCGTGATCTAGGTATCGTGCGTTTCCGGATTGATGGTGTGCTGCATCAGGTCTACCAGATTCCGATGGCCGTGATGAACGCCATGACCAGTCGCATCAAGCTGCTCGGTCGGATGGACGTTATCGAGAAGCGCCGTCCGCAGGATGGCCGCATCAAGACACGCACGCCATCCGGGCAGGAGGTCGAGTTGCGCTTGTCGACCTTGCCGACGGCCTTTGGCGAAAAGCTGGTGATGCGGATTTTTGACCCGGAAGTGCTGGTCCGTGATTTCCGCTCGCTCGGTTTCTCGGATGAGGACCAGACGCGCTGGAAGCAGATGACTGCCTCGCCGAATGGCATCATCCTGGTCACCGGGCCGACCGGTTCGGGCAAGACGACGACGCTCTATACGACGCTGAAGCAATTGGCGACGCCGGAGGTGAACGTCTGCACCATCGAGGATCCGATCGAAATGGTCGAGGCCTCGTTCAACCAGATGCAGGTCAGCCACGCCATCGACCTCGGCTTCTCCGACGGTGTGCGTGCCCTGATGCGACAGGATCCGGACATCGTGATGATCGGTGAAATCCGCGATCTGGAAACGGCTGAAATGGCCATCCAGGCGGCCTTGACCGGCCACCTCGTGCTGTCGACGCTGCACACCAACGATGCACCGTCGGCGATCACACGCATGCTGGATCTCGGCGTGCCGGCCTATCTGATCAACTCGACCCTGCTCGGTGTCATGGCCCAGCGTCTGGTCCGGACATTGTGCCCGCATTGCAAAAAGCCTACGCCGACCACCGAGGAGCAACGTGCTGCCTGGCGGTCGCTCGTGGCTCCATGGAAATCGGCCGAACCGGCCCAGATCTGGCAGCCGGTTGGTTGTCTGGAATGCCGGATGACCGGTTATACCGGGCGGGTCGGCGTCTATGAAATTCTGGTCAATTCGCCCGAGATTCGCCGGCTGATCAAGCCCTTGACGGAAATCCCCAAGCTGCGTGAGCAGGCTTTCCGCGAGGGCATGCGTCCGCTGCGTATTTCCGGCGCGCTGAAAGTGGCGCAGGGGCTGACCTCGCTGGAAGAGGTCATCAAGGTCGCGCCACCATCTGATGATAGTTAGAATTAACTAATTCGTCGGAACTAGCCAATCGGACACATTGTGTAGATAATTGCCCCTCTTCGATTGGGGGCATTATGGCCGTTGAACTTTTCAATGATGGTAACCACATCGTCCACGCGTTCTACGATCTGGTGGATGATTCGGCGAGTGGCGCAGTTCAGTGCAACCAGTTCCTGGTCGTCAATCATGGCCACGGCGCCCTGATCGATCCCGGTGGCAACATGACCTACACCGGCCTGCTGATGGACATGCAGAAGCATTTCTCGTCGAAGGATCTGGACTACATTCTGGCCTCGCACCCGGATCCGGACATCATTGCTTCGGTCAATAAATGGTTCATCGCCTCGCATTGCAAGGTGATGATTTCCAGCCTGTGGACACGGTTTGTACCGCATTTTACGACCGGCAAGGACATCTCCGGCCGCATCCTCGGCATTCCGGATCAGGGGGCGGTGATTCGCCTTGGCCAGTGCCAGATATTGGCCTTGCCAGCCCACTTCATGCACGCTGAAGGCAATTTTCAGTTCTACGATCCGATTTCGAAGATCCTGTTTTCGGGCGACTTGGGCACCTCATTGGTGACCCACGAGCAGGCAGCCGAGCCGATCACCGATTTTGCCAGCCATGTGAAATATATGGAGCCATTCCATCGGCGTTACATTGTCTCGCGCAAGGTTTGCCGATTCTGGGCCAATATGGTTCGTCAGCTCGACATCGAACAGATCGTGCCACAGCACGGGGCGCGTTTTGTCGGCAAGCAGGCGATCAACGATTTCATCAGCTGGGTCGAGAGCATCGAATGCGGCATCGACCTGATGACGCAGAGTAGCTATCAGATTCCCCGTTAACGACGCCTGAGCGGCGTCAGATCAGGCTGGACTTGCGGCGCACCGCGTCGACGTAGGCCATCGCATCCATCGGTTTGCCTTCGCGCTGGGCGCGCCAGATCGTTTCGCCGAGACATTCGAGCAGCACATGCTCGGCATCGTGCGGGTCCATCCGGGCACGCAACTGCTCGAAGGCCATGCGAATGCCCGGTGGCTGGTCGATGCTGACCTGCTCATGAATGGCCAGGTGCAGCGACAGGTGGAGGAAGGGGTTCATCGCCCCGCCTTCCGGAGTCCATTCTTTATCGATGGCGGAATTTGCATCGCTCAGCATTGCCTGGTATTCCGGATGGCGGGCGGCAATGTCGGCCGCCGTGACCTCGGCCCCGACGAGCGGCAGACGTTCGACGTGTTTCTTCCAGGCATCACAGAAAAAGCGGCGAACCTGTTCGCGGGAGGGATTAAACATGGATGCTTTCGAATAACAGGGTGAGTACGGCGTTGTGAAACAGGCGGTTCTGTCCGCCCTGTGGAATGATTTGACCGGTGCCGTAGGCGCCGAGCAAGGGAGTGTCGGGAAATGCCTCGCGAAACGCCAGCAGGTCGCGGTCATCATCGCCATAAAACAGTGGCCCGCGACCGATGCAGGAGAACATCAGCCCGAAATCCGGTGCTTCATGAGGGGAGGCTGCGGCGCTCAGCGCCTGGCGTATCTCGTGTTCAGCGGCCAGCGGCTGGCGAATTGCCCAGGTGATCAGTTCGCCATCGTTCAAGGTGTCGGCCAAGGCCAGCGATCCATCCCCATTGGCCGACAGGATGGCGATGCCCGGCTCGTCCAACTGGCGCAGGATGGCGATCTGGTGCAGCGGCGGGTACTCGCGCAGCTCCGGGGGGAGCGCACGGTAAAGGCTGTCGATGGCCCGGTGGCCTCCGACGCGTCCCAGTTCGTAGCCTTGGCAATGCTCGACCGGCAGCGGTTCGCCGAGCAGGCGCAAGCCACTGGAACGGGCCATCCGGACATTCAGGCCGGGGAGATGGGTTTCAGCGCAAGCGTTGTCCGTGGTTCGGCCATTCGACCAAGCCATAGCATCGGCATCGATCAATCCCGCCCGAGGCGAGCCATCCTGCCAGTCGAAGGGCAGACGGCCCTGGCCGCTGAAGGAAAGGATCGGTGATCCGGTCGGCGTTTTCTTGCTCGGCGAGGAATAGACGAGTACAGCCGCCGCTGGCTGGTCGAGTCGCCAGCCGCGCTCGGTAAACAGGCCGCTGGCGGTGCAGCCGCTGACTGAGAGGGTACCGGCAGCGCGTGCTGCGGCAAGAATGGCTGGCTGCGGGTTGCGGATGAAATCGCGGGTCAGCAAAAGAATGACGTTTTCCGCCCGTTCCATTCCTGCTGCCGCCAATGCGGCTTGAACGGCGTCGCGGGCCAACTCGGGCGCCGGTCGATGCCCGGTGACCAGTCCGGTGGCAACTTTCATACTGTTTTGCCGCGAAAACTGCAGAGATCCAGCACCACGCAGCGGCTGCATTCCGGCTTGCGGGCCTTGCAAATGTAGCGGCCATGCAGGATCAGCCAGTGGTGAGCGTCTTTCTTGAATTCGTCCGGCGTGACGCGGAGCAACTTTTGCTCCACTTCCTGCACCGTTTTCCCCGGAGCCAGACCGGTACGGTTGCCAAGACGGAAGATGTGGGTATCGACGGCGATAGTCGGGTGGCCGAAAGCCGTGTTGAGGACGACATTGGCTGTCTTGCGGCCAACGCCGGGCAGTGCCTCGAGAGATTCCCGGTCTTCGGGCACGTTGCCGCCGTGCTGTTCAACGAGCATGCGACAGGTCGCAATGACATTCTTGGCCTTGGTCCGGAACAGGCCAATGGTCTTGATGTATTCCGTCAATCCCTCTTCACCCAGGGCCAGCATGGCCTCCGGCGTCGGTGCCACCGGGAATAGTCGCAGCGTCGCCTTGTTGACGCCAACGTCGGTCGCTTGCGCCGACAGGATGACGGCAATCAGCAACTGAAACGGAGTGGCGTAGTGCAGTTCTGTCGTCGGCGCCGGATTGGCGTCGCGCAGGCGACTGTAGAACTGTTCGATATGGGTTTTTTTCACGGAGTAGGTAGTAATACGGATTGTCAGTCGCCGGTGAATGCGCGATATTGCTGAAAACAAAATTCTACCTGACAGAGAAGGTGGGGACGCCATGCCGCAAACAACAGAAGGCAATTGCATTGCCCTGACGCACTTGGTCGAAGGAAATCCTGTGGCGACGATTGTCATCGACGCCCAGCATAAAGTCACTCACTGGAATCGGGCCTGCGCCGTTCTGACCGGGGTCGCGGCCGGAGAAATGATCGGGCGTTCCGAACAATGGCGTGCGTTTTATGATTTTGCTCGCCCGATTCTTGCCGATCTGGTGGTCGATGACGTCGTCGATGCCGAAGTCGAACATTTCTATGATGGAAAATCCGGGCGTTCCGCGCTGATTCCCGATGCCTTCGAGGCGGAGGATTTTTTTCCGGCTTTCGGGCAGGGCGGACGCTGGTTGTTTTTTACTGCTGCCGCGATCCGCAATGCTAATGGTGAAATCATCGGGGCGATCGAAACGCTGCAGGATGTGACCGAGCGGCGCGTTGCAGAAGCTGCCCTGCGCGAGAAAGAGGCGTATCTGGCGCAAATTGTCGATGGCTCTTCGGTGGCAACGCTGGTCATTGATTCGCAGCATCGGGTCACTCACTGGAACCGGGCTTGCGAGGTGCTGACAGGAACCTTGGCCAAGGAGGTCATCGGTACCGGCAAGCAGTGGAAAAGCTTCTACCCCTCCCCGCGTCCGATCATGGCCGATTTGATCATCGACCATGCCAATGAAAATGCTGTCGATCGCCTGTATCACGGGCGATTTCGTCCTTCGCCTCTGATTCCAGGAGGCTACGAGGCGGAAGATTTTTTCCCGCATTTCGGGGAGAGAGGCCGCTGGCTGTTTTTCACGGCGGCGCCACTACGCAACGGCACTGGTCAGGTGATCGGCGCCATCGAGACACTGCAGGATGTGACAGAGCGCCGACGGGCCGAAGAGGCTTTGCGCGAAAGCGAAGAGCGCTATCGTTCACTGAGCCAGACCGATTCACTGACCGGCCTGTTCAATTCGCGGCATCTGCATGAACAACTCCCTGGCGAACTGGAGCGAACGGCACGCTATGGGCGACCGCTATCGCTGCTGGTGCTCGATTGCGATAACTTCAAGTCCGTCAATGACTGCTACGGTCATTTGGGTGGAGACAAGGTATTGCAGAATCTGGCGACAGCGATCAGGCAATGCTTGCGGCGTTCGGATTTGGCATTCCGCTATGGTGGAGAGGAATTTGTCGTTTTATTGCCGGAGACAGACATCCTGGCTGCTACCGCCATAGCAGAGCGTTTACGCGAACTGTTTGCCGGCATTGAAACGCATGTGCCCTCCGGCTATGCCGTTCGCTGCACGGTCAGTATCGGGGTGGCTGAATGCATGGCAGGCGACGACGAAGCATCGCTGGTCCGCCGCGCCGACGAAGCATGCTATGTCGCCAAGGAGCGTGGCAAGAACTGCGTCGTCACGGCAAACTTACCCAGCTGATTGGGTGGCATTTTTCAGACGTTTCAGCGATATCTTTTGAGCACCGCTGGCCTCGGTAGCGCCCTGGCTGCGTGCCCGTAGCTGGCCACATCCGCCATCGACATCCTGCCCGACCGAATTGCGCACCGTCGTCCGGATGCCCTTGGCGTGGAGATAACGGGTCAGTTCGGTGATCCGCTCGACCGGTGGGCGCTGGTAGGACAGAGCCGCCGTCGCGTTGTACGGAATCAGGTTCATGATCGCGTACTTGCCTGTGAGCAGGCGAACGATGCCGTCCATTTCTTCAATGCTGTCGTTGATGCCGTCGATCAGCGTCCATTGGTACTGGATTGGGTAACTCGTTGTCCGTGCGTAATGTTCGGCCAGTTCGACCAGTTCAACCGGAGCTATGCGGGACGCCTTGGGCAGCAATTCGGCACGCAGTTCGGCCCGGGTCGAATGCAGCGAAATGGCCAGTGCCGGCTTGACGGTTTCCTTCGGCAGCCGCTCGAAAACGCGCAAATCGCCAACCGTCGAGAAAACCAGATTCTTGTGGCCGATGCCGCCGGCCGTGCCAAGCAGATCAATCGCTTCGAGCACGTTTTCGATGTTGTGCGACGGCTCGCCCATGCCCATGAAAACGACGCGCGTCACCTTGCGCCGGGCGCGGCCGATGATGACCTGAGCGACCATCTCGCCGCTGCTTACCTGACGCAGCAGGCCATCACGACCGGTCATGCAGAAGGTGCAGCCAACGGCGCAGCCGATCTGCGTCGAAATGCACAGGCCGTCGCGCGGCAGCAGCACGCTTTCAACGGTCTGACCATCGGCCAGCTCGACGAGCAGGCGCGACGAGCCATCCTCGCCCGGATGTTCAGAGCGGACGCGAGCCAGCGCCGAGAGTTCATCGTGCAAGCCGGGTAGCGCATGGCGCAGGGCCAGCGGCAGAAAGGTTTCCGGTGGGTGGTTGCGTGGCCCGGAATCGAGCGGTTTGCCCTGCGCCCAGGCGCGCATGACGCGGTCGACGTGGCAATCTTTGGCACCCGTGGCGAACAGGGCTTGGCGGATGGTTTCGATACGCATGCGGGCGTTTTTGTCAGGCCCGCAACGGGCAGCCGGGAGCGATCAGTGGCAGCCGGCGGTGGCGACCGGGGCCGGCGGCTTCTGTTTGTTACGCTCGGCGGCGCGGGCTTCCATCCAGTTTTTCCAGGCGATCAGGCAACCGAGCAGGATGAAGGCGCCGGGCGGCAGCAGGGCGAGCAGGAAGCCGGGGTAGCTTTCGGGCAGCACCTGAATAGGTTGCAGGTTGGGGAAAACCATGTCGATGCCGCCAAGGATGGTGCCGCTACCGAGAAACTCGCGCATGGCGCCAAGCAGGGCAAGGGTCCACAACATGCCGACGCCCATGAAAATCCCGTCAAAGGTCGACTGGAGAGGGGCGTTCTTGGCAGCAAAGGCCTCGACGCGGGCGAGCACAATGCAATTGGTGACGATCAGCGGAATGAAAATGCCGAGCACCAGGTAAAGCTCGTGCAGGTTGGCGTTGAACAGCAGGTCGACGACGGTGACCAGGGCGGCAACGATCAGGATGAAGACCGGGATGCGGATTTCGTGCGGGATCAGGTTGCGCAGGCTGGAAATCGCTACACCCGAGAGTGCCATGACGATGATGGTGGCCAGCGACAGCATGATGCCATTGACGGCGTTGGTGGTCACCGCGAGCAGCGGGCACAGGCCGAGAATCTGGACGATGGAGGTGTTCTGCTTCCAGATGCCGTTGCTGGCGATGGTCTTGAATTCGTCACGCGTGATCATTTGGCGGCTCCTTCGGCGAACAGTCGGTCACGGTTGGCCTCGGCCCATTGGGCAGCCTTGAATACGGCTTTCGAGACCGCACGCGGCGTCACGGTGGCGCCAGCGTGATAGTCGATCTGGCCGCCATCCTTCTTGACCTTCCAGTCCTTGTCTGTCACTTGGGCCAGCGACATGCCAGTGAATTGGGTGATCCACGGCCGGGCCTTGTTCTTGTCCTTCTTGATCTCAACGTAATCGCCGAGTCCGGGAGTTTCCTTGTGCTGGGTAACGCGTACGCCCGCCACTTCGCCATTGGCGCGAATGGCAATGATCAGCCGGATCTTTCCGGCATAGCCATCGGGGGCGACGGCCTCAAAAACCAGACCGAGCGGCTGTCCAGCCTTGCGGGCACGGTAGAGCAAGGTGGGGTCGGTCAGGCCTAGTTCAGGCGTTGCCGGCAAGGCGAGCGTATCTTCGAGCAGGGCGTTGTCGTATTCGGTGCGCGGTAGCACTTCGTCGACCAGCTTCATTTTCTCTTCGGCCGCCGAGGCTTCAATCGCCGGCTTGGTCCACAGGAAGGCTCCGGAAAGCAGGCCGGTGAAGATGATGACGAAAACGAACAGGGTGGCGGCAGTACGGACTGCCATGCCGGCTGCGGAAAATTCCTTGCCTGCGCTCATGGCTTCTCCTTCATGCCGAAAATCGGCGGCTGCGTCAGGAGATCGATCAGCGGAGCGGACAGGTTCATGAGCAGCACGGCGAAGGCCACGCCGTCCGGATAACCGCCGAATACGCGAATGATGTAGGCGAGCAGGCCGCAGCCGGCGCCAAAGATCAGCTTGCCGCGCGGCGTTGTGCAACCGGAAACCGGGTCGGTGGCGATGAAGAAGGCACCGAGCATGGCGCCGCCGGAGAGCAGGTGAAAGAGCGGGCTGGCAAACTGGCTCGGGTTGTAGAGCCAGAGCGCGCCGGAGAGCACGGTCATGGATGTGATAAAGGCGAGCGGCACATGCCAGGTGATCAACTTGCGCTGCCAAAGCCACAGGCCACCAAGCAGGTAGCCGGCGGCGACCCATTCCCAGCCGCGACCGGCGAAGTTGCCGTAGATGTCCTGGTTGGCCAGCAGCGTGGTGACATCGAAACTTCCTTCGCCCAGCTTGAGTGCTGTCTTCATCGCATCGAGCGGCGTGGCACCGGACAGGGCATCGACGCGCGGTGCCCAGCCCAGAATGATGTTCATCTGTTCCACCAGACCCAGTTGCAAACCGACGCTTGGCCACTGCGACATCAGCGCCGGGAAGGCGACGATGCAGACGGCGAAGGCCACCATGGCCGGGTTGAAAGGATTCTGGCCCAGCCCGCCGTAAAGGTGCTTGGCGACGATGACGGCAAATAAGGTACCGGTAACGATCAGCCACCACGGCGCCAGCGGCGGGAAAGTCAGGGCGATCAGCCAGGCGGTGACAATGGCTGAGCCATCAGTCAGGAAGAGGGCCAGCGGTTTGCCGCGGACCTTGAGCATAATCGCCTCGGCAACCAGTGCGGCGAGCGTGGCAATGACCAGCTGAACGAGGATGGCCGGGCCAACTAAGCTGGCATAGGCGGCAATGCCCGGGATCAGCGCAACGCAGACCTGGATCATCACCTGGCTGACGCTGACATCTTTGAGGAGGAAGGGGGCGGGGGCGAACATTACTCGGGTTTCTCGCTGGCCGGGGCAGGGGCGACCGGCTCGGGCTCTATCAGGTGGGCAGACACGCGGCGCGCCTCGATGTCGGCTGCAGCCTTCTGTTGTTCCGGTGTCAGGTTTTCGGTGTTCTTCGGCTGGGCCGCTTCACGTTGCGCCTTGGCGCGGGCCATGGCAGCTTCGATGGTGGCGCGTTTTACATCGTTTTCCGGGGCGGCCCTGGGGCCAGCCGTTGCTTCCATGGTCGTGGCAGAGGGTGCGTCGGTGGAGGTGGTGACTGTCGGTGCGCTGGCGGTATCGGCAACCGGCGCGGCGCTGCTTTCCGCAGCCGCAGCTGCCGCTTCGGCAGCCTTCTTGGCGGCTTGAGCAGCGGCGGCCTTGGCCAGCTTTTCTGCTTTGTCGGCCTTTTCGCGCTCTTCGCGCAACTGCTTGAACTCGAAGCGGGTCTTGGCTTGGTCGGAAGCGTTCTTCTCTCGTTCGCGTGCCCAGATTTCGCTCTTGGCAAAACGGAAATACTGGACCAGCGGGATACGCGACGGGCAGACGAAGGAGCAGCAACCGCACTCAATACAGTCGAAGATGTTGTATTCCTGTGTCTTGCCGAAGTTTTTGGCGCGCGAGAACCAGTACATCTCGAAGGGTTGCAGTTCGTGCGGACAGGCCCGGGCGCAGGCGCCGCAGCGGATACACGGCATTTCCGGCGCCTTGGGCGGGAACAGGCGATCGTCGTGGGCGATCAGGCAGTTGGTCGCCTTGACCACCGGCACCTGCCGATCGGGCACCAGGAAGCCCATCATCGGGCCGCCCATGATGATGCCGTCGGTGTCCGGATGGGGCTGGGCGAGCTTGAGCAGTTCGCCCATCGGTGTGCCGATCAGCACTTCGTAATTGCGCGGTGCGTGGACGTTGCCGGTGACAGTGACCAGCCGCGAAACGACAGGTTCCCCGTGGGCAATGGCCCGCCACGCGGTGTAGGCGGTGGCGACGTTGAAGCACTGGACGCCGAGATCTGTCGAGCGCTTGGACGCCGGAACTTCCTTGCCGGTCAGGACACGGATCAGTTGCTTGGCACCACCGGCAGGGTAAAGCGTTGGTACCTGGACCACCACGAAGGTCTCGCCAAGCGCCTGTACGGCAGCACGCATGGCGGCGGCGGCTTCCGGCTTGTTGTCCTCGATGCCGATCAGGACCTTTTTCGGTAGCAACAGGTCGCGGAAAATGCCAATGCCGCGCACGACTTCTTCGGCGCGTTCGCGCATGAGCAGGTCATCGCAGGTGATGAAGGGCTCGCACTCTGCCCCGTTGATCACCAGCTCTTCCATCGGGATCGTTTTCGAGGCGGTCAGCTTGCCATGGGTCGGGAATACCGCGCCACCGAGGCCGACGACGCCCGATTGCTGCAGATGTTCGCGCACGGCTTCCGGGGTCATTGCGGCGTAGTCGAGGGGGCCATGGGCGATCCACTCGTCCTTGCCATCCGGTTCGATGACGACGCACAGCGCATCAAGGCCGGAGGGGTGGGGCTGGACGTGCATTGCCACTTCGAGCACGGTGCCCGAGGTCGGGGCATGGACAGCGGCCGAAATCCAGCCGTCAGCCTTGCCGATCAACTGGCCTTTCAAGACCTTGTCGCCAGCCTGGACCACCGGTTGCGGCATGCCGCCGATGCTCTGGTGGAGCGGCACGACGAGGCGCGAAGGAAGCGGTGCCTGGGCGATCGGCAGGGTGACCGATTGCGTCTTGTTGGTCGGCGGCTTGACGCCACCCTTGAATTTGAACAGGTTCATCAACATCAGGCGGCCTTCAGGGGAGCTACTGCGGCCTTGATTTCAACGACCGGGTATTTCCATTTCCAGTTGTCGATGTTCTCGCCGATCGCTTCCATGTGGATGCATTCGACGGGGCAGGGTGGCAGGCACAGTTCGCAACCGGTGCATTGCTGGGCAACGATGGTGTGCATCTGCTTGGCGGCGCCGACGATGGCATCGACCGGGCAGGCCTGGATACAGAGCGTGCAGCCGATGCAGGTGTTCTCGTCAATGATGGCGATTTGCTTTGGCTTTTCTTCGGCATCGAGCGGCTTGACCTCGCGACCAAGCAGATCGGCCAGTCGCTGTACACCTTCCGCGCCACCCGGAGGGCACTTGTTGATTTCATCGCCATTGGCGATGGCTTCGGCGTAGGGCTTGCAACCGGGGTAGCCGCACTGGCCGCACTGGGTCTGCGGCAGGATGGCTTCGATTTTCTCGATCAGCGGGTCACCTTCGACCTTGAACTTGATCGCGGCGAAACCGAGCGCGGCGCCGAGCACGACCGCGCCGAGGGCCATGATGGCGATGGCGAGCAGGATATCCATTACTGGTACTTGTCCAGGCCGGCAAAGCCCATGAAGGCGAGTGCCATCAGGCCGGCAGTGACCATGGCAATGGCGACACCACGGAAATGGGTGGGTACGTCAGCGCCTTCGACCCGTTCGCGGATGCCGGCAAAGAGGATCAGCACCAGCGAGAAGCCGACCGCGCTGCCGGCTCCGAACAGCAGTGAATCGACGAAGTTGTAGCCGTTCGAAATGTTGAGCAGCGGCACGCCGAGCACGGCGCAGTTGGTGGTGATCAGCGGCAGGTAGATGCCCAGCGTCTGCTGCAGCGTCGGCGAGGTCTTGGCGATGACCATTTCGGTCAGCTGGACGATGGCGGCGATGGTGACGATGAAGGACAGCGTGCGCAGGTATTCGAGCCCGAACGGCATCAACAGGTAGTGATCGATGATGTAGCTGGCGCCGGTCGCCATGGTCAGCACGAAAGTCGTGGCGGCGCCCATGCCGTAGGCGGTTTCCAGTTTCTTGGAAACGCCCATGAAGGGGCAAAGACCGAGAATCTTCACCAGCACGACGTTGTTGACCAGCACCGCGCCGACGAGGATGAATAAGTAGTGGCTCATAAATTGGGCAAGCGTTAAGCGCGCATTATCGGACTTTGTTGCAGTGCAAACAACCGCGGGCTGCTTATGGCTTTATACGGTTTTCTTCCGCAATATGTTAGCGAGGGTTTCTGCCACTTCGCTGACCAGATCAGGGCCGCGGTAGATGAAACCGCTGTAGAACTGCACCAGGCTCGCGCCGGCGCGGATTTTCTCGGCTGCATCCTCGCCACCCATGATGCCGCCAACGCCGATGATCGGCAGTTCGCCAGCCAGGGCAATCGAGAGTTTTTTCTGTACCGCAGTTGATCTCGCGAAAACCGGCTTGCCCGACAGGCCGCCGGTTTCAGCGGCATTCGGCATGCCTTCGACCCCTTCGCGCGAAAGCGTGGTGTTGGTGGCGATCACGGCATCGAAACGGTGGCGGCGCAGGGCGTCGGCAATGGCGGTGATCTGCTCGTCGTCGAGATCCGGGGCGATCTTCAGCGCCATCGGCACGTACTTGCCGTATTGGTCGGCCAGTTGCAGTTGTTTGGCTTTCAATTGAGCCAGCAGGTCGTCGAGCGCCTCGTCCTTCTGCAGTTCGCGCAGGTTCTTGGTGTTCGGCGACGAGATATTGACCGTGACGTAGCTGGCGTCGTTGTACACCTTGTCGAGGCAGATCAGGTAGTCGTCAGCGGCCTTCTCGATCGGTGTGGTCGCGTTCTTGCCGATGTTGATGCCGAGAATGCCGCCTTTTTTCGGGAACTCGGCCGCGCGGACATTTTCCAGCAGCTTGTCGACGCCGGCATTGTTGAAACCCATCCGGTTGATGATGCCCTGCGCTTCCGGGATGCGGAACAGGCGCGGCTTCGGGTTGCCATCCTGCGGGCGCGGGGTGATCGTGCCGATTTCAATGAAGCCGAAGCCGAGCTTGGCCAGACCGTCGATGTGATCACCGTTCTTGTCCAGGCCCGCAGCCAAGCCAACCGGATTCGGAAACTTGAGGCCCATGACCTCGACCGGGCAGGCGGCGACCGGTTTGGCGACGGCGCAGGCCAGGCCGGCGGCGTTCATGAAATCGATGCCCTTCATGCCGATACCGTGGGCGGTCTCAGCGTCGAGGGAGAAGAAGAATTTGCGGATGAGGGGATATAGCATGATGGGGCAGCATTTTACCGCATTGCGCCGGCCCTCGCCCGGCGTTCGCTATCCCTTTGGTCGTATGCCTCCTGCTTAGCGAAATTTTTGCTTGAAGCTGGCTGGGTCCAGGCCATGCCGGGCGAGAAGTTTGTAGAACTCTGTCCGGTTGCGTTGGGCGACCCGTGCGGCATGGGCGACGTTGCCACCGGTGGTCTGCAACAGGCGGATCAGGTAGTCACGCTCGAAATCGCGCCTTGCGTCATCGAAGGCGGTCAAGCAATCCTCTTCGAGTTCGCGCATGACGCGGCGAACGATTGCTTCCGGAATGATCGGGGTCAGACTCAGTTCCGCGACTTGGCCAAGCACATTTTTTAGTTGCCGGACATTCCCCGGCCAACGCCCTTCCAGCAAGGCTGAAAGCGCCTCGGGGGCAAGGGCCAGATTTGCCTCGGGGCGAAGCCTTGATAAAAAATGCTTGGCCAGAACGGGGATGTCTTCCAGCCGGTCGCTCAAGGGCGGCAGGAGTAGTGTCGAGCCGCTGAGTAGATAAAACAGGTCGCTGCGGAAAGCCCCTTCGGCGACTGCTCCATCCAATGGCCGCGGGCTTGAGGTGATTACCTGCGCTGCAGGGGCGATATTTCGTCGCGTCGGGGCATTTAACCGATGCAAGGGATCCTTCACTTGCATCTGTGCGAAAAGAAGCTGGAATAAACGGGATTGTGCGAGCGGCGAAAGGGTGCCGACGTCCTGCAGGTAAAGTACGCCATTTCCCGCTTCGGCAAAGACGCCGGCAGGGTCGTCCTGGGACAGTAACTGTTCCTGCTCATGGGCCGGGAAATCGGTGCACGATAGCGTGACGAACGGCTGGTCGGCGCGTTCTCCAGCCTGATGAATGGCTTTCGCCAGGGTGCTTTTCCCCGAACCGCCCGGCCCGACCAGCAAGGTAGTGCGCGATTCTTCGCTGATGCGCAATGCCTGGCGCAGCAGTTCTTCCATCCGCACATTGACGGTAATCAGCTCCTTGCGCCATTGGGCCGAGTCTTGATCTGGGTCGAGCGTCGGTGATAGACGGATGGCATCTGCCGTTCGCCGCAGGAGTTCCTGGCCATCGAAGGGCTTGGTCAGGAAGCTGAAGACGCCACGGTGGGTGGCAGAAACTGCATCGGGTATCGTGCCATGGGCGGTCAGGATGATCACCGGCATGGTGGGCGCTTCTTTTTGCAGGTGATCGAACAGGGTCAGACCATCCATTTCACCCATGCGCAGGTCGGTGATGACCAATTGCGGGCGCTGCTGGCGGAAGCTGATGAGGGCAGCCTCACCCGACTCGGCTTGGGTTACTTGATAGCCGGCCGCCGTCAGTCGGACTCCGATCAGATGCAGCATGTCGGGATCGTCATCGACGATCAGGATTCTGGCGCCCTCGTCCATTCAGCGATTTTTCCCTCGGCTACGCAGGTCGCGGTCAATGGCGAGCAGGGCATCGAGCTTTTTTTGCAGTTCGTCGGTACGCTTCTGGTTTTCCTTGAGCGCCAGTTCAAGCCGGCGTTTTTCATCCTGGCAATGACGTTGTCGCTCCGCCATCAAACGCTCGGACTCACTCATTTTTGCAGGCTCTGACGACGAGTGTGCGGCGGACGACTCCGCGCCAGCCGATGATTCCTGTCTTTCTCCGGTCATCGATGCACATCCGGCAAGCACAATGCAGACAGCCAGGCAGGCTGCTTTTGTGGCGTTTGCGTGAACATGGAAACGGTTTTTCAGCATGGCATGGACTCAGATATTTTGCGGACGACGCAGGTAGGGGGCGTGGAGCGGCAGGATGACTTTGAAGTGCGCCCCTTCGGGTGTCGGCACCAAGCGCAATTCGCCGCGATGGGCCAGCACGAACTCGCGGGCAATGGCCAGGCCGAGTCCGATTCCGGCGATCTGGCGTGATGCCTTGCTGCGATAAAAGGGTTCAAAAATCTGCGGCGCGTCGTTGGCATCGACGCCCGGTCCTTGGTCAATGACCTCAAATATTGCCTGATCGGCGTTGTGGGTTAGCTGAATATGGATGCAAGCGCCATCCGGCGAGAATTTGACGGCATTTGACAGCAGATTGTGAATGATGGTCGTCAGCCCTTCTCGGCCAGCGATGATTTCGGTTTCCTGCAGGCTGCACTCGAAATGAAGTTGACGTTCGCCGGCGCTGAGCCGGTAGGTTTCAAGGACTTCTTCGATCAATTGATCGAAACGAAGTTTTTCATGGCCGATGCGTTCGGCGGCATGGCCGGCTTGCTGCAGGCGTAGCAGGCCCTCGATCAGATCCTGCAGGCGCCGGGAGTTGCTCTGGAGGATGCCGACAATCCGATGCTGTTCTGGCGTCAGGGGGCCGGCCACCAGTTCATTGAGCAGCGATGCGCCTTCGTGCATGGCGGCCAGCGGTGTCTTGAGTTCGTGGGAGACGTGGCGCAGGACCTGTGTTCGGCTCTCCTCCAGCGACAGCAAGCGGCGGCGCAGCCATTCCAGCCAGCGCCCCAGCCAACGCAGGTCGCCTGGTCCATCAAGGGCGATTTCCTGTTGCAAATCACCTTTGCCCAACCTCAGCACGGCCTTTTCGAAGCGGCCAATCAGGCGAGATAGCAGGCGACGGATCAACCACAGGCAACACATGGCGACCAGAGCCGCACTGGCTGCCGCGACAAGAAGCCGGATGCGCAGGGCCTCGGATTCGGCCAGATACTGATCCTGTTCGCGCTCAAGGATGTCGTGTGCTTCATCGAGCGCTTTTTGCGAGCGCAGTTTGATGTCATCGATGGCGGTATGCAGGGGATTGGTGTTTCCCGTTTCCCTGAGGGTTATGTAGGCATCCTTTTCCGTCGCAATCTGGTGGCGCAATTCAGAAATCAATCGTTCCGGCAATGGCGGCAGACGGGTAAAGGATTCGAGATTCGATTGCCACTCGCTGCGGACTTGCGCGTAGTCGCTCAAGGATTGCCCATCCTTGAGAACCTCATAACGCCGCAGGTCGCGTTCCATGTGAACCAGATCCTCGGTCAGTTCCCCGCTCAGTCGCGACGAGGTCGACACATGCTCAATCGCAGCGCGATAGCGGCTGTTGAGCGTATCCAGAGCGACGAAGACATAGGCGCCGGCTACCAGCAATGGCAGGGCGACCAGGATGTGGCCAAGGGTTACCAGCTGCAGGAAGGAGCGCGGATAGCGTTTCATGGCCGCCATCGTAAGGCAGTGTGCGGTTCAGCAAAAGTGTCGGGGGTGGACGACAGCTGTCACGGCTTGATTTAAACCGGATGATCCGTCCTGCGAATTCGGCCAGGGATTCGTTTCCTAGTAACCAAGACCATTGAGTCAATTGCGGAGGATCATCATGAATCCAAAGAAAATGCGTTTGCGGAGCCTGCTTGGGCTTCCCTTCGCCCTGGCCAGTTTTTGCGTGGCCGCCCAGACGACACCGGCCGAGCCGCCAGCAGGTCGCCTGCTTGCCTCGAACTGCTTCCAGTGCCACGGCTACAACGGCAAGTCGAGTATCGGCTTCGAGCGTCTGGCTGGCGAGTCGTCTTCCGAGATCTACAACGAGTTGCGCGAAATGCGGACCAAGATGCCGCCCAAGATGATGGACATGCATGCCCGTGGCTATACCGACGCGCAGATGCGTCTGATTGCGGATTACTTCGCCAAGGTGAATACGACCACGACTGCAACATCGACCTCCACCGCAACTGCCACGACGACTTCGAGCAAGTCTTACTCGCGCCAGAAATCTGATTAATTCAAGGAGACTGCATCATGAATCGTCGTGATTTTTTCCGTCTGGCCAGCATGGCTGGTCTTGGCGCTACGGCTGCCTCCTGGACACAACTGGCGGGTGCCGCAACGGCACCGCAACTCGGCACCGTGCCGACCAATACCGGCATTACCGGCCGTGTCGTCGTCATCGGTGGCGGCATGGGTGGCGCATCGGTTGCCAAGTATCTCCGCCTGTGGGGTGGCACCGGAGTTTCGGTAACGCTGGTCGAACGTGACAGCGCCTATACCTCCAATATCCTGAGCAACCTGGTTCTCAACGGTCAGCGCACCATTACCTCGCTGCAATACGGCTACAGCAACCTGGCCAGCCGTTACGGCATTCGCATGGTCAAGGGAGACGTGACCAATATCGATCCAGTCGGCCACAGCGTCAGCCTGGCCGATGGCACCAAGCTGCCTTATGACCGTCTGGTGGTTGCCCCGGGGGTCGATTTTGATCTCTATCCCGGCCTCGAAACCGCCGCTGCCCAGGCCAAGGTGCCGCATGCCTGGAAGGCTGGCGTGCAGACGACCCAGCTGCGCAACATGATGGTCAATATGAAGGCCGGCCAGACCTTCGTCATGAGCATTCCGGCCAAGCCGTACCGCTGTCCGCCGGGGCCGTATGAGCGTGCCTGCGTCGTTGCCGACTGGCTGAAGAAGAATCGGCCCGGCTCCAAGGTCATCGTGCTCGATGCCAACCCTGGCATCATTGCCGAGCCCTTGGCCTTCGCCAATGCTTTCGACGTGGTACACAAAGGCGTCATTGAATACCACTCGGGCGTCACCATCAACAGCATCGACGCAACGACGATGACGCTGAACACCAGCCTTGGCAACCTGAAGGGCAATGTGATCAACGCCATTCCGCCGCATCGTGCCGGCAAGGTGGTTGCCAGCAACGGACTGGCCAACGTTGGCGGTCGCTGGGCCGGGGTTGATGTGCTGACCTATCAGTCCACCGCTGCGCCGGGTGTTCACGTCATTGGCGATGCCTCGGCGACGACACAGCCCAAGGCCGGCCACATCGCCAACCAGGAGGCCAAGATCTGCGCCGACGCCATTCTGCGTCTGCTCTCCGGCCGCAGCCCCGATCCGTCACCGATCACCAACTCGGCTTGCTATTCGCCGATTACCTCGGATACGGCCTCGTGGCTCACGGCTATCTTCGCCTACGACCCGGTCAGCGGCACCATGCAGCCGGTGCCGGGCGCCGCGGGCGAGGCCCCGACGCGTTCGAAGGACAACTACGAGGAAATGATCAAGTGGTTTAACACCTTGATGGAAGATTCCTTCGCCTGATATCGGCTTCGGGCTCGCGCCCCGATTGGGTCGCGAGCCCTTTTCCGGACTAAGGAAATACACCATGCTCCACAAACCATTCGAATTTCGCTTTTCTGCCGGCTTCACGCTGCTCGAACTGCTGGTCGTTGTCGCCATCATCGGCTTGCTGGCCGCCTATGTCGGGCCGCGCTACGTATCACAACTTGGCAAGTCCGAAGTGACGGCGGCCAAGACCCAGGTCGAGGCAATCGCCAGGGCGCTGGAGTCTTTCCGGCTGGACAATGGCGGCTATCCAAGCGCCGAGGTCGGTCTCAAGGCGCTGATCAGTCGCCCGACCAACCTGCCGCGCTGGAATGGCCCTTATTTGCAGAAGGACGTGCCGCTCGATCCGTGGGGACATGCCTACGTCTATCGTCCGGTCGCCGCCAACGGCCGCGATTTCGAATTGCTCTCCCTGGGCCGCGACGGCCGCCCGGGTGGTAGCGGCGAAAACGCCGACATCCGCTTCTGATCAACCCATGAATTTCGCGATCCGAGCCATTGGTCCCCACGGTGTGGAAACCCTCCACATCGAAGCGCCCAGCCAGGCAGAAGCCTGTCGGCAGCTGGCGGCTCGTGATCTGCGTCCGCTCTCCGTCAAGGTGGCGGACAAGGCTGCCTGGCAGCAATGGTTCGCCCGCAGCAACGGGGTGGCCAGTTTCGATCTGCTGCTGTTCAGCCAGGAACTGCTCGCCCTGCTCGAAGCGGGCCTGACTCTGACCGAGGCGCTCGACGCCCTGCATGAAAAGGAGCGCCGGCCGGCGATTGCCGCCATCCTTGCCGAGCTGCGTGGTCGGCTTGGCGAGGGCCTGCGTTTTGCCGAGGCGCTGGCCGCCCAGCCGGCTGTTTTTCCGCCGCTCTACAGCGGGCTGATGCGCGCCGCCGAACGTACGGCCAGCCTGGACAACTCGCTGGCCCGTTATATCGAATACCGTGGCCGCGTCGATCTGGTCCGTCGCCATATCACGCAGGCCATGATCTACCCTGCCATCCTGTGCGGCGTCGGTCTGCTGGTCAGTCTTTTTCTGCTCGGTTATGTCGTACCGAGTTTCGCCAGTGTCTATCAGAATTCCGGGCGCGATCTGCCGTTTGCTTCTCAATTGCTGATGCATTGGGGGCGCTTCGTGGCGGATAACAGCCGTCTGCTGGGGGCGGTTGCACTGGTGTCCGGTGGGGTGGCGGTCTGGCTTTTCGGTCGCCCTGGGACGCGGGACTGGCTGCGCACCGGCATGTCCGATTTATTGCGTCGCCTGCCGCAGATCGGCGAGCGGATGCAAACCTTCGAACTGGCCCGTCTTTATCTGGCGCTCGGCACGTTGCTGGCTGGCGGCTTGCCGGTACTCCTTGCCCTCGGCTTGTGCGATGGCCTGGTTGCTCCCCGCACCGGCCTTGCCCTGCAGCGCGCCGCTCGTCGCATCGGTGAAGGCCTGCCGGCCTCGACTGCTTTCGATGAAGCCGGACTATGCACGCCGGTTGCCCTGCGCCTGATGCGCGTTGGCGAACGTACCGGTCAGCTTGGCGACATGCTGGCCCGCGCCGCCCGTTTCCATGATGGCGAGATCGAGCGTTTCATCGCCCGCTTCACCCGCAGCTTCGAACCCTTGCTGATGGCTGCCATCGGCATTGTCATCGGGGCCATCGTCGTCCTGCTTTACATGCCGATCTTCGATCTGGCCGGGAGCTTCCAATGAACGCACGCCTGCCCGCAGTGCCGGTTGCCGATTATCCGGCCGCGACATTGCCCATGCTGCACCAGTTGACGCCGGTCTTCGAGCGGCTGCCGCTGGCCGAGGCGATTGCCCGCCGCTGTGTGCTGTTTCGAGACAATGCCGCCGTCGACCGTTATATCGGAGTGATTGCCGATCCGCTTGATCACAAACTGCAGCGCTGGGCCGAGGCCCGCGCCGGCGATCCGGTGATCTGGCATCTGGCCACGGCGGAGGATCTTGGTGCCTGGCTGGACAAGCAGGCCGCCGGAACACGCCTGCTCGCCGAACCGGAGGCCGCCGAATCTTTCTCGGCTGCCCAGGCGGGCAGCGACAAGGCGTTGTCGGTGACGCAGAGCAGCGCGCAAACCAGCCCCGTCGTCCGCCTGCTCAACGCCACCTTGCATGACGCGCTGCGTCTGGGGGCCAGCGATGTGCATCTGGAATCGACCGGCCAGGGGCTGGACATCCGCTACCGGATCGACGGCGTGCTTGAACATATTCGCAGCGTGCGCGGGGCTGATGTGGCGCCGCAGGTGATCTCCCGGCTGAAGGTGCTGGCCGAACTCGACATTGCCGAAACACGTGTTCCGCAGGATGGACGCCTGGCCGTTCGCCTCGGCGACGGACAGCGCCGCATCGATCTGCGGGTTTCGATCATGCCCAGCATGCACGGCGAAGACGGCGTGCTGCGCATTCTCGACAAGAGCCGGCTGATGCAGGGGGAGCAGGCCCTGACGCTCGAGGGCCTGGGTTTCGCAGCGGATGATCTGCACCGCCTGCGCGATCTCGTCGCCCAGCCCTACGGCATGCTGCTGGCCAGCGGCCCGACAGGCAGTGGGAAGACGACTTCACTCTATGCGCTGCTGTCGGAAATCCACGATGGTCGGGAAAAGATCATCACCATTGAAGATCCGGTCGAATATCAGTTGCCGGGCGTCCTGCAGATACCGGTCAACGAGAAGAAGGGGCTGACATTCGCCCGTGGCCTGCGCTCCATCCTGCGCCATGATCCGGACACCATCATGGTCGGCGAAATCCGTGACCGAGAAACGGCGGAAATCGCCATCCAGTCGGCGCTGACAGGCCATCGCGTGCTGTCCACGCTGCATGCCAACCATGTCTTCGATGTCTTCAGCCGCTTTGCGCACATGGGCATCGATCCCTATTTGCTGACTTCGGCGATCAGCGGCGTCTTTGCCCAACGCCTGGTGCGCAATCTCTGTCCGGCCTGCGCCCAGCCGCACGTGCCGAGCCGGCAGGAAATTGATGCTTTTCAGTTTTCCGGCGACGGGATGCAACACGGCTTGAAAAAGGCCGTTGGTTGCGAATCCTGTCGCGGTACCGGCTATCAGGGACGCAGTGCCATTGTCGAGATCCTGGCCCTCGATGACGTGCTGCGTACCCTGATAGCCCAACGGGCGCCGCTCAACGAGATCCACAGCGCCGCCCGTCGGCTTGGTATGCGCAATCTGCGCGAAGCTGCGATTGCCCTGGCACGCAACGGAGTGACCACGCTTGAGGAGGTGCGCCGTGTCACGGCTCGCCATTAACCGTTTCCTGCCATCTACGCCTGTCTGCCTCGACGTCGGACGTAAGCGGCTGCTTGTTCGGCACGGCAAGGTGGTCGAGCGTCGAGCCATGCCGGCTCCGCTCAAGGCCGGTATTCCATCGGCGGAGGCCTTGGCCGGGCTGCGTGCCTGTCTGGAAGAATTGTTCGCTCTCTTGCCGACCGGCCAACATCGGCTCGATATCACCGTCAGCGATGCGCTGGCCCGAAGCTGGATCGTCGAGCGGATTGCCGGTCTGACCACACCACAGGAAATTTCGGCACTGGCTGAAAGCCAGATGCAGGATATCTACGGCGACTCGATGGAGGCAGCCGGTCAGTGGGCTGTCCGGGTCGATGCCACACCCTTTGCCGAGCAGTGGCCGGCCATTGCGCTGCCCAAGGCACTGCTTGAGTTGCTGTTCGAGTTGGCGGCAGGCAAGGGTTGGTCGGTTGGGCTGGTCACGACCCGCTTCGTCGCGGGCGTCAACGCACGGCGTGACAATCTTTTCCGTCGGCCCGGATCCGAAATATTTACGCTGGAGTCGAGTGACGGACTGACCATCGCCATTCGCGATAAAACGCAATGGCGCGCCCTGCGTACGCATCCGCCGCTGGCGCTGCTCGGTAGCGATCTGCCAGCCATGCTGCGTCGCGACTGCCAGGCTGCCGGCCTGCAAGTCGAGGATTGCCGGGTCGAGAAACTTGCCCGCAAGGTTTCGAATGGCAATGATCTGCAGCTCGATTTTGCCCCGGCCCGCAGTGAGTCATCGCTCCGTGTAGGCCTCGGTTCGGCCATGCTGGCCCTGGTCCTGGCGGCAACGTGGAGCCTGACCGGTGATACCGAAGCCGGCCCCCCACCGCATCAGGCTGCGCTGCCGAGTGTCGAAGAGGTACAGGCGATCAATACAGCGGTCGATGAACTCAATTTCCCCTGGGGGCGGGTGCTCGGCCTAGTCGAGACAAGCATCGACGACAGCCAGCGCATTACCCGTTTCGAAGGCGATGCGAGGGATGGGCGTCTGAGTTTTCAGGGCGAGGCGCGTGACAGTAGCGCAGTGTTGGCGCTTCCTGGCCGCCTGCGGGCCGATGCGCTGGTTACCGATGCCCGCGTGCTTAGCCAGGGGCCGGCCAATGCCACGGAAAACGGGGGCTTTCCAATCCGCTTCGCTCTCGAGGTGAGCTTGCAGACCAGTTCGGGAGAACAGCCATGAAACCACTGACCTGGCTCGATCTCCGCCTGATGCTGAGCCGGCAACCTGCCGTGGCGGCTTTGCTCGGCATTATCGTTGCGTTGAGCGGCGTCCTCATGGCGCATCCGCCGCAGACGCAGGATGCGAACTTGTCCATGGCCATTGATCCAGCCCGGGTCATTGCCGCCCAGCGTAGCTTTCGCGGCACCCTGATTGCACCGTCGGCGCTGGCAGCAGCGCAGCAGGCTGTTCTCGAAGCAGCGGCCAGCCAGAGACTGACGATCGGGCCGGTGGATTATGTGCAGGAGGTTGATCCAGCCGGCAATTTCATCACTGCCAGCATGCGCCTGCCGCTGACCGGCAGCTATGCCGATATTCGCCACTTTGTCGATGCAGCGCTGAGTTCTCAGCCGGCAATGTCGATTCGTCATTTGAGCCTGCAGCGCGAGGCGGCTGACGGCATGGTCGTTCTGAATGCGACATTGACCGTGCAATTCCTGGTTGGGGAGGCGATCCGATGAATTCACCGATATTCGTTCTCGGCGCCGGAGCGCTGGCGCTCGTGTTCATGGTCGGCAGCGGCCGACCGGTCGTTGCCGGCACCGAAGCGCCGGCCAGCATGGATGGCGGTTCTGCGGTACAGATTCGCGTCCTGCAACGCTCGGTCCGGAGTGCATCGACGCCGGGCAGTACGTCTGTCCGCGACCCGTTCGCCAGCGAACCCACCGCACCTCACATGGCCACCGATTTTCAGCCGACTTCACCCCCCGTTCCGGTGCAAGCCTCGGCGCCAGCCTTTCCCGATTTTCGTGTCCTCGGCAAGCAACAGGATGACGAAGGCTGGGCGGTGTTCATCGGTGAGCCAGGAAAGCTGGGGCAGGTCTGGGTCGTCCGCCAGGGCGAATCCTTCAACGACCGCTTCCTGGTCAGCAAGCTGGCCCCGCCCGTACTGGTCATCAAGAGCACCCGTGGCCGGCAGAGCCGGACTTTCGACATCGGCAAAGACGAAGACATAGAAGAATGAAAAAATATCCTGCCAGAATCATGATTCGCAAGTGGCTGTCCGGCCTGATTTTGGCCATGCTGCTCGGTGCTTGCGCCAGCAAATCGCCAATTCCCCCCGAGGGGCAGGCGCTGTTCGCCCAAGGGCAGCTGGACGAAGCGCTGGTCCGCATGGAAAGCGCCTTGCGCGACAACCCGAACAATGCCGAACTGCGTCTTGCCGTGGCACAGATCCGCGAACGGATCATGGCCCGCCAGCTGCAGCAATTGCAGGCGCAGAGCGAGCAGCAGGAGATCGCCCGGCGCCAGCTGGCCGAGGCTGCCCCGGTGGCGATTGAGAAGCCTCGCCCGGTTGGTCTGGACAAGCCGATCAATGTCGATTTCAAGGAAGCAACCCTGAATCAGGTCTGCCAGGTATTGTTCCGCACCGCCGGGCTGAATTTCGTCTTCGACAAGGAAGTCCGCACCGACCAGACGATCAGCATTGCGATGCGCCGGACGCCGGTGCGCGAAGTGCTCACCCTGATCCTGCGTTCGCAGCAGCTGGAGCAGCACTACATCAATGCCGATACGGTGATGATCTATCCCAATACCCCCGGCAAGGCGCGGGAATACCAGCCGTTGAGCGTGCGCAGTTTCTATCTGACCAATATCGAGGCCAAGGCGGCGGCCGCGACCTTGCGCACCATCCTGAAGGCGCGCGATCTGGTCGCCGATGAAAAGCAGAACGTCGTGGTCATGCGCGATACGCCGGAGGCCATCCGGATGGCCGAAAAGCTGCTCGCCGTGCATGACAAGCCGGAACCCGAGGTCATGCTCGAAGTTGAGGTGCTGGAAGTGAAACGCAGCCGACTGCAGGAGCTTGGCCTGCTTTGGCCGAGTTCCCTGATGCTGTCGCCGCTGGCCTCGACAAGCGGAGGCGCGTTGTCGCTGAAGGATCTGATTGCCGCACCCAAATCGAGCATGGCTGCCAGTTTTCCGACCTTCGGCATCAATGCCCGGGCCGAAAGCGGCGACACCAACCTGTTAGCCAATCCGCGCATCCGCACTCGCAACCGGGAAATTGCCAAGATCATGATCGGTGACCGCGTGCCGAACATCACAACGACCTCGACGGCCACCGGCTTCGTCGCCGAATCGGTGCAGTACATCGATGTCGGCCTCAAGCTGGACGTGCAGCCGACCATCTACCTCGACAACGAGGTGGCCATTCGCATCTCGCTTGAGGTGAGCAATATCGTCAGCCAGACGCAAACAAAATCCGGCACGCTGGCCTACCAGATCGGTACCCGCAATGCCTCGACCGTACTGCGCCTGAAGGATGGCGAGAACCAGGTGCTGGCCGGCCTGATCAGCGACGAGGAACGTTCCAGCGGTGCCAGAATTCCCGGCTTGGGTGATCTGCCGATGCTCGGCCGCTTGTTTGGCTCCAAGCGTGACGAAGGGCAGAAGACCGAGCTGGTGCTCTCCATCACCCCGCGTCTGGTTCGCAACAACCGCCGGCCGGGGATCGAACAGAGCGAATTCAGCATCGGTCCGGAAGCGGCCATGCGCCCGCTGGCCCAGGACATGTCCTATTTCACCGAAGCCGTGCCGGCCGCCACGGCACCGACTACCCCGGCGCCCGGAGCGGTGCAGTGAAATCACGGCGCGGCTTCACGCTGATTGAAATGATGGTGACGCTTGCCATCATCGGCGTGCTGGCCGCACTGGTCGTTCCCGTCGCCCAGATCGGCGTACAACGGGCCAGGGAGCAGGAGTTGCGCTCGGCCCTGCGCGAAATCCGGCAGGCCATCGATGCCTACAAGCGGGCCAGCGAGGAAGGCCGTGTCCCGCGTGACAGCAATTCGAACGGCTATCCGGCCTCGCTGCAGATCCTGGTGGACGGGGTGAGTGATGCGAAACACCCGAAGCGTCAGAAAGTCCGCTTCTTGCGGCGTTTGCCACGTGACCCGTTGCATCCCGATGCCAGCCTTGATCCGGCCCAGACCTGGGGTTTGCGCAGCTATGCCAGTGAAGCTGGCGAGCCGAGGGAGGGCAGCGATGTCTATGACGTCTATTCGCGCTCGCCGCAGCTTGGCCTGAACGGCGTTCCCTACAGGGTCTGGTGATGGCACGCGGCTTCACACTGATTGAATTGCTGGTCGTGCTGGCCATCGTGGCTTTGCTCTCGGCCATATCGCTGCCGCGCTATACCCAGTATGTCGAGCGCAACCGCGAAGCGGTCCTCGCCGAAAACCTGCGCCTGACCCGCGATGCGCTGGAGCAGTTTCACGCCGATCGCGGGCGCTATCCGGAAGCGCTGGAGGAACTGGTCACTCGCCGTTATCTGAAGGCCTTGCCGGTCGATCCCATCCTTGAGAGCAGCCAGTACTGGCGTGTCAGCGAACCACTGCCGCCGGCCGAGGGCAAGATCGGCGACATCCACAGCGCCGCGCCGGGTATCGGCCGCAACGGTCGGCGTTACACCACTTGGTAATGTTGATGACACCGAGCAAGCCCCAGCGCGGCATGATCTATCTTGCTCTGCTGCTCTCTGTGGCCCTGATCGGTGGTGTGTCGGCCGTCGGCCTGAAGGTGGCGCAGACGATACAGACACGCCAGGCCGAAGCGGAACTGCTGGCCATCGGCCTGGAGTTTCGTAACGCGCTGCAGTCCTATGCCGAAGCGACACCCAACGGCATTCCGCCAGCGCCAGAATCGCTGGCCGAGTTGCTCAGAGATCCTCGCTACCCTGGCGTCAGGCGGCACCTGCGCCGCATCTATCACGATCCGCTGACCGGCAAAGCCGACTGGGGGATCATTCGTGGTCCGGATCGGCGTATCGCCGGAATCCACAGCCTGAGCAAGGGGGCGACCATCAAGCGCGATGGTTTTCCCGGCGAACTTGCTGCACTGGTGGGCAAGGACAGTCATGATCAGTGGATATTTTCGATCTTTGACCTTCCACCCGCTGGTGCGGGCAAGGGTGAAAGGAAGTGATTGATACTGTGGGTCCCGGTCAGCGATTGAGCGCAGAATTGCCATCATCGGTGTGGCATGCCAATCCTCTGTGCGTTTCCGACAGTTTTTGTTTCTGCTAGTCCACTTCTACGGAGCTTACGTTATGAAAAAAGTCCTCGTTACTCTTGTCCTGGGTTGTTTCTGGGCATTGCAGGCCAATGCCGATACCGCGTCCGAGTTATTGGTCACGGTCAATTCCGCTAATCCGCAGACGCAAGGCATGGCGCTGGTTCTGGCCACCCAGGCCATGGAACAGAAAGTCGGCGTCCGTGTTCTCTTGTGCAGCGAAGGCGGCCAGCTTGCCGTCAAGGGGAAAGAGTCGGCTGTTCTCAAACCACGGAATGTCACGCCGAATCAGATGCTTCAGGGCCTGATGAAAGCCGGTGCGAAAGTTGAGGTTTGCGCCCTGTTCCTGCCGAACAGCGATTTGAAGCCGGCTGATCTGATCGATGGTGTAGGCGTCGCCAAGCCGGCGGATATCGCAGCCTATCTGTTGCAAGGCAATGTCAAGACGCTGACCTACTGAAAGTCCGTCAGGTTTGCCTGGATGGCCGTGGCCGCCTGAGTGTCGGTTCAAGACAGAGCGGTTCGGCCTCCGGGGGGCATCTACTACAGCGACCGAGGTGACAGCTATTTGCGCCAGGATTGTGGAGAGGATTCGAGCTGTCTGATTTTCTTGATCTGACAGCTATCTCGGCAAGGGAGTGATGACGATAATCGGCGGGTCTTCATTGTTGGCCAAGCTACTGATTCGGTTACTGTGGCGGATTGAACTCAAGCCCGAAACAAACTGTAACGACTGATTTGGCACGGTAAGGCTAAACTTCCGTCCATGCGATTTTTACCCTGCTTTTTCCTGTTGAGTGCTGCCAGCCTGTCGGCATGGGCTGGCGGGCTCAATGATCCGTTTGGTACTGACGCCATGGCGCCGCTCAAGCCATCGCCGCAATTGTCGGCGCGGGTCAGCGAGGCGCCATGTGCGACGGCCTTGCCGGCTTCGGCGTTGACGGCGATCGATGCAGTCGATCTGGCCCTGTGCAACCATCCGCAGACGCGGGAAGTCTGGGCTGCTGCTCGCGTTCAGGCGGCACTGGTTGGTGTGGCGAAGGCTGGCTGGCTGCCGAATCTCGATGCCAGCGCCAGTACGACGCGATTTCAGTATGAGAACAACGCTTACACCAGGAATGCTGCGGCGCTGACGCTGTCCTGGCTGCTGATTGATTTTGGCCAGCGTTCAGCCAATGTCGAGAATGCCCGGCAACTACTGAATGCCGCGGCGGCGACGCAGGATGCAACGGTGCAATCCCTCTTCCTCGCCGCGCTGCAGAGCTATTACTCGGCACAGGCGACGCAGGCGGCGGTGATTTCGGCCAACGAGGCAGAGCGTTCGGCGCGGGAAAGCTATCAGGCTGCCAATGCGCGTTACGAAGTTGGTGTGGCGACACCGGCGGATCGCCTGCAGGCCCAGACGGCGCTGTCGCAGGCGACGCTGAATCGCATCCGGGCCGAGGGCGATGCCCGCAATGCCTTGGGGGCGCTGGCCAATGCGCTGGGTTTCGCGGCGCAGCAAAGAATTGTCCTGGCCGATCTGCCGGCGGCGCCAGCCGAAGCGGTTTTCCAGAAGGAAGTCGATGCGCTGATTGCGGAGGCGCAGTCCCGTCGTCCTGATCTCAAGGCTGCCGAGGCACAACTGAAGGCGGCTGAAGCCAGTGTCGATCTGGCCCGTGCGCAGGGCCGGCCAACGATTTCACTGGGGGCAGGCCCAAGCTGGCAGGATTCAGCCGGCGTGATCACGCAGGGCGGCAGCGTCGGCCTGACGCTGAATGTGCCGATTTTCTCCGGTTTCGACACGACTTACCGGGTCCGTTCGGCGGCAGCGCAGGCTGATGTTCGTGCTGCCCAGCGCGACCGGATCAGGAACCAGATTGCCCTCGATGTCTGGAAGGCCTACCAGAGCCTGACGACGGCGACGCAAAGCCTGAAGACGACGGCTGATCTGGTCGCCAGTGCCGAACAGTCGGAGCGCGTCGCGCTAGGCCGCTACAAGGCCGGCGTTGGCACTGTGCTCGATCTGCTGGTGGCGCAAAGCGCGCTGGCCAGCGCCCGGCTGCAACGGATACAGGCCCAACTCGACTGGAATGTTTATCGCGCCACGCTGGCTCAATCGATGGGCGCGCTCGATTACACGCTGCTGCAAGCGGCAGCGGAAGGAAGACCATGAAACGACTTGGCAAGATTTTGATTGGCGTCACCGTGGCGGCCGGGCTGATCGGTGGCGGCATCTGGTATTTCAAGCAGCGCAGCGCGCAGAACCCGGAAACCCGCTACAAGATGAGCACGGTCGAAAAGGGCGATGTGACGCAGACGGTGTCGGCCAACGGCACGCTCAATCCGGTAGTACTGATCAGCGTTGGTACGCAGGTGTCGGGTACGGTGAAGAAGCTCTACGTCGATTTCAACGACAAGGTGAAGAAGGGCCAGCCGCTGCTCGAACTCGACGATGCGCTGGTCTCGGCCACCGAGCGGCAGAGTGCGGCGAGCGTGGTCAATGCCCAGGCGACGCTGGAACTGGCGCAGGCCAACGAGGCGCGCATGAAGGCCTTGCTGGCCCAGGAATATGTCTCTAAGCAGGAATACGATCAGTCCAGCCAGGCACTGAAGTCGGCCCGGGCTCAGGTCGCGTTGGCCAAGGCACAGAACGAGCGCGACCGGGCCAACCTTAATTTCACGGTGATCCGCTCGCCGGTGGATGGGGTGGTGATCGACCGGGTGGTCGATCTCGGCCAGACGGTGGCGGCCAGCTTCCAGACGCCGACGCTGATCAAGATCGCCCAGGATCTGTCGGAAATGCGTATCGACACCAGCTTTGCCGAGGCCGACATTGGTGGCATTCGCGAAGGGCAGAAGGCGCGTTTCACGGTCGATGCTTTCCCGAACCGCAATTTCGTCGGCGATGTGCAGCAGATCCGCCTGAATCCGACCAATCAGCAGAATGTGGTGACCTACAACGTTCGCATCAACGTCTCGAATCCGGAGCAGGTGCTGCTGCCGGGGATGACGGCCTACGTCAATATCGGCGTACAGAAGCGTGAGGGCGCCTTGCTGGTGCCGAATGCGGCGCTGCGTTTCAAGCCGGCTGATGCGGCCGAGAAGAAGGCTGAAAATGGCCAGAAACCGGCAGCTGCAGGCATGTCCGGCATGGCTCCGGGTATGGGGGCCGGTGCCGATGGCGCTGCGGCCAAGGCCGGTGGCGGCAAGGGCAAGAAGCGCGATGGCCAGAGCGGCACGGTGTACATCCTGTCCGGTGACGAAATCAAGCCGGTCGCCATCCAGCTCGGCATCACCGACAACCGCAATACCGAGGTGGTCGGCGGCGAGCTGAAGGAGGGCGATCGCGTGATCACCGGCGAAAACATCAACGGCGTCAAGCCGCCGTCCAGCGTCGGCATGCGGATGTTCTGATGGCTGAGTCGGTCATCCGGGTGGTCGGCCTGGGCAAATCCTATGAAACGGCGGCCGGGTTGTTCCCGGCCCTGAAGGGCGTCGACCTCGAAATCCAACCGGGCGAATACCTTGCCATCATGGGCCCATCCGGTTCCGGCAAGTCCACCTTCATGAACCTGCTCGGCTGCCTCGATACGCCGACGCTGGGCGACTATTTTCTGGCTGGGCAGAACGTTGCCCACATGGACAAGGACGCCCTGGCCATCCTGCGCAACCGGACGCTGGGCTTTGTCTTCCAGGGCTTCAACTTGCTGCCGCGGATGAGCCTGCAGGACAACGTGGCCCTGCCGCTGGTCTACGCCGGTTTCGACAAGGAGGCGCGGCGGGCCAAGGCGCGCGAGCTGCTCGGCAAGGTCGGCCTCGGCCAGTATGCTGAGTCGCTGCCCAACCGCATTTCTGGCGGCCAGCAACAGCGCGTGGCGATTGCCCGGGCGCTGGTCAATTCCCCGCGCCTGATCCTCGCCGACGAGCCGACCGGCAACCTCGACAGCCACACCAGCGAGGAAATCATGCGTCTGTTCGACAACCTGAACGCCGAGGGAATCACCATTGTGCTCGTCACGCACGAGCCGGATATCGCGGCGCACGCCAAGCGGCAGGTCAAGTTCCTCGATGGCCAGATCGTCAGTGATCACCTGACGGAGCACGCGGTAGCATGAGGACGAACATTTTATTTTTGGCCGTTTTTTCCGGTCGACCGTGGCAGGTAGTTTCGCCATGCTGAAAGCCATGCTCGGCGAAGCCTGGCTGGCGATGGGCGCCAACCGTCTGCGCACGGCGCTGACCATGCTTGGTATGGTGATCGGTGTCGGCGCCGTGGTCATCATGATGGCCATCGGGCAGGGCGCCCAGTACGCCGTGCAGCAGACGATCAGCACCATGGGCTCGAACCTTTACATTGTGCTCTCCGGCTCATTCACCACTTCCGGTGTGCGCAGCGGCTCGGCCGGCGGCCCGACGCTGACCGTGGCCGATGCCGATGCAATCGCCGAACTCGAACATGTAACCAACGTGGCGCCGACCCACCAGGGTACCCGGCAACTGGTCTATGGCTCGCAGAACTGGAGTTCTTCCGTCATCGGTACAACGCCCGCCTATCTCGAAGCGCGTGCATGGAATATCGTCAATGGCGCAGGTTTCGGCGATTCGGACGTGCGTTCGTCGACGCGGGTGGCGATCATCGGCAAGACGGTGGCCGAAAACCTGTTCGGTGCTGACGATCCGGTCGGCAAGACTATGCGCATCCAGCAGAACCCGTTCATCGTCATTGGCGTGCTGGGCAGCAAGGGCCAGAACCTGGATGGCCGCGACCAGGACGACACGGTGATCATTCCGCTGACGACGGCGCAGCGCAAGGTATTTGGTACGCCCTTCCTCGGCTCGGTGCGGATGATCATGGTTCAGGCTGATTCGGCCGAGTCCATGCCCAAGGTCGAGGCCGACATGACGGCCTTGCTGCGCCAGCGCCACCGCCTGCGCGAAGGCGCGCCGGACGATTTCTTCACCCGCAACCTGTCGGCCGCCGCTGAATCGCAGGCCGAAACGACGCGTACGATGTCCATCCTGCTCGGCGCCATCGCCTCGATTTCTCTGCTCGTTGGCGGCATCGGCATCATGAACATCATGCTCGTCTCGGTCACCGAGCGGACGCGGGAAATCGGCATCCGCATGGCCATCGGGGCACGCCAGAAGGACATCCTCAGCCAGTTCCTGCTCGAAGCGGTGATGATCTCCTTTGCCGGTTGCCTGCTCGGGCTGGCGCTTGGCCTCGGTGTCGCGCTCGGCATCAACGCCTTCACCGGCATGGTCATCGTTATCTCCGGCAGTGCGGCGCTGGTGGCCTTTGCCGTGGCGGCGACGGTGGGCATCTTCTTCGGCTGGTATCCGGCCCGCAAGGCAGCCCGACTCGACCCGATCGAAGCCTTGCGCTACCAGTGATCCTTGGAACCTCAGTTGACCGCTTGTCCATCCTTGATCAATTGCATGAACGCTGGCTTTTCTGCCTTTGAAGCGATTCACCCACTGGGTGGCAGCGCTACGCGACCGCTGGCACGTCTGGCCGGGCGCCCGGCTTTGTCGCTCCTCCTTGCAGGCACGAGCCTGCCGCGTCGTCGCTTTGCGCCGGACACCACGCCCAGGCGCACCATCAGCCGCGTCCAACTGAGGTTTCAAGGATGAAAACAACGCGTCGCCAGTTTCTGCTGGCTGCCGGGCTGTTGCCACTGCTTGGCACCAGCCGGGCGGCAAGTCGCCGCGTCATCGTGGTCGGCGGTGGCTGGGGCGGCTTATCGACAGCTCGCCATCTGCGCGCCTTGGCGCCTGATCTTGAGGTCGTACTGATCGACCGCCAGCCGGCCTTCGTGTCGTTCGCCCTGAGCAACCGCTGGCTGGTCGATGTCGGTGCCCCGGCGCCGGAGCGCCACGAATACGCCTCCCTCGCGGCGCGCTGGGGCTATCGTTTCGTGCAGGCCGATGTCAGTGCCATTGACCGCGCTGCTGGCTTTGTCGTCGCCGGCAACGAGCGGCTGGCTTACGACTGGCTGGTGATTGCGCCTGGCATTCGTGAAAACTACGCGGCGTGGCAGGTCGAAGATCCGGCGCTGGTGGCGGAACTGCGTCGTCGTTACTCAGGGGCGATGCTCAACGGTGCCGATTTGGTGTCCCTGAAGCAACGGCTGGCCGGGTTCAAAGGCGGTGACCTGCTGATGAACATTCCGCCCGCACCTTATCGCTGCCCGCCGGCTCCTTATGAGCGGGCGATGCTGATCGCCTGGTGGCTGAAAACGCAGAAGATTCCGGGCAAGCTGATCATCGCCGACCCCAACCCGATGATGCCGGCCTTTCGCTCGATTCTGCTCGACCGTTTCAAGGACCAGATCACCTACCTCGATCACGCGAAAATTCGCCAGATCGACCCGGTACGGAAGGCGGTCAGTACCGATATCGACGACATCCGCTTCGATGCAGCCTTGTTGAGCCCGCCGCAACAGGCGGCCGATCTGATCTGGCAGGCCGGCCTGATCCGCACCGAAGAGGGTGGCCAGCCCAGCGGCTGGGCGGCGCAGGGGGCGGTCGATTTTCGCAGTCCGGTCGATGAACGGGTGTTCATCATTGGCGACGCGACCGGCATGGTGTCACCGGCCTTTGGCCTCTATCCCAAGACCGGGCATGTCGCCAACCGCATGGGCCTGGCAGTCGCCCAACAGATTGCGGCACAGGCCACCGGCCGTGCATTCCCCTCCTTGTTGCCGGAGAGCGTTTGCCATGTTCTGTCCAGCATCGAACCGGATGAGCAGACACGGATCGATACCAGTTACCGCCAGCGCGGCGATGGCTTCCTGCTCCAGCAGGTCAAGCAGACGAAAAATCCCAATCCGGCCGGCGAGGATGTCGCCTGGGCCGAGGCGATGTATCGGGATTTCCTGCGGGACTGAGTAGAGCCCCGGTTCAGTGCCGGGCGTAGGTTGAAGTCTTGCCGCCCTTTTTCACCAGCAGCGTTTCGTAGAACTCGCGGCGCACGCGTGGGGTGGCGGTGCTGTCCTTGTCGAGCATCGTGCAGGCCGTTTCGCAGGTCGGGCTGGAAAATTCGCGACCGGGGGCGCCGAGCGGCAGACCGGGTACGGCCAGGCCAAGGGCCTTCGGTTTCTCGGTCAGCAGTTCCTTGATCTGGTCGGCGTGCACGTGGCCTTCGATGAAATAGCCGGCCACCGTGGCGCTGGGGATGGCTTCGAGATCCTTCGGCACCTTCAGACGGCGCTTGACGGTGTCCATGTCATCGGTTTGCGTGACCTTGACCGTAAAGCCGTTCTGGCGCAGGTGCTCGGCCCAGTCGATGCAGGCAAGGCAGACGGTCGGCATGTAGACCTCGATGGTCGGCAAGGCTGCCGGCTGGGTGGCCAGAGTGCTGCCGGAAAGCAGTGCGGCAACGAGCAGGGCCGCGGCTTTCAGCATGGCTTGCCGGCCTTGCAGCCCTTGAGCACCCACAGCGAGATCACCCCGGCCGCTTCGTCGGCCTTGACCTTGCGGGCCATCGATCCGGGGTCGCGGCCGTTGTCGGTCTTGGCCAGTGGGTCAGCGCCGGCTTCGAGCATAAGCTGGGTGTTTTTCGGGCGGCTGGAATAGGCCGCCATGTGCAGAGGCGTCGCGCCGTCATTGTCACGGGCATTGACATCGGCGCCGGCGGCAATCAATGCCTTCATGGCGGAGGTATCGGGATTGGTGGCGGCCAGATGCAACGGCGTCGAGCCCAGGGCTGTCCGGACATCGCGTTGTTTCGGATCGGCCTTGAGCAAGCGGCGGACATCGTCGCCGCTGCCTTCGCGCGCGGCATCATGGATCGGCCGGTCGTAGCTGGTTACCTCGGCGAATCCGGGCAAGGCGAGGCTGGCAAGGAACAGCAAGGTGAGCAGGCGTTTCATCAAAGGGCATCCCGGAATAGGTAATTGGGCGGATTGTCACGGTTAGCGAATGTGACCACATTGATCTGCGCTAGTTTCAGTTTTTGCTAATGCGAGGCCGCGCGACACCCAGAAGAAAACGCCCTGCCGACAGGGCAGGGCGTCGAGCTGCGTTCGGTGATGATCAGATAACCAGTTGCGTGCCCAGTTCGACCACACGGTTGGTCGGAATATGGAAGAAGTCGCTGGCGCTGGTGGCGTTCTTCGACATGATGGCGAAGAGCCGGGCGCGTAGCGGCATCATGCCGCGTGACATCGAAGGAACGATGGTTTCGCGCGACAGATAGAAGGTGGTTTCCATCATGTCAAAACGCTCGCCGAAACGCTTGCATTGCTCAAGAGCGCCTGGGACATCCGGGCTTTCCATGAAACCGTAGCGAATGATCAGGCGTTTGAAACCCTTGCTCATGTCGTGCATGTAGATGCGCTCCATCTCATTCACGTGTGGCGTCTGCATCGTCTGCACGGTCACCAGTACGACGCGTTCATGCAACACCTGATTGTGCTTGAGGTTATGCAGCAGGGCGGGGGGGACGCCATCCTTGGCGCTGGTCATGAACACGGCTGTGCCATAAATGCGATGGACATCGTTAATTGACTGCAGGAAGTCATCCATCGGGATGCTCTGCTTGGCCATTTCTTCGGACACCATGCGCCGACCGCGCCGCCAGGTGGTCAGCACGGTGAAGGAGACAATACCCATGGCCAGCGGGAACCAGCCACCTTCGGGAATCTTGATCGCATTGGCCGCGAAGAAGGCAATGTCGACGAGGAGCAGCGAGCCGGCGACGAGGACGACGAGCAGCTTGTTCCACTTCCACATCAGTATCATGACGAAGGCGACGAGGATGGTGTCGATCAACATCGTGCCGGTGACGGCGATGCCGTAAGCGGCAGCGAGGTTGGAGGAATTCTTGAAGCCAATGACGAGGGCGATGACCGCCAGGTAGAGCGACCAGTTGGTGAAAGGCACGTAGATCTGGCCTTCTTCCATGCCTGAGGTGTGGATGATCTGCATGCGCGGCAGCAGGCCCATCTGGATTGACTGGCGGGCGACCGAGAAGGCGCCGGAAATGACCGCCTGCGAGGCGATGACCGTCGCTGCCGTGGCCAGACCGACCATCGGGATCAGCGCCCAGTCGGGAGCGAGGTGGTAGAAGGGGCTGGCGATCGCTTCCGGTTCGACCAGCAGCAGGGCGCCCTGGCCAAAATAATTGAGGACCAGTGCCGGCATCACGAAGCCGAACCAGGCGAGACGAATCGGGAAGCGACCAAAGTGGCCCATGTCGGTGTACAGCGCTTCACCGCCGGTCACGGCGAGAACGACCGAGCCGAGCGCCAGGAAGGCGAGGCCGGTATGCTCGGCAATGAAAACGATCGCAAAAAGCGGATTGAGGGCGAGCAGAACGGCCGGGTTATGGGCAATTTGCATCAGGCCGAGAATGGCCAGAATGCCGAACCAGGCCACCATCACCGGGCCGAACAGTTTGCCAACGGCGCCGGTGCCGTGCTTCTGGATGAAGAACAGCCCGGTCAGGATGCCCAGTGTGAGTGGAATCACATAAGGTTTCAGCGTCGGGGCAATGATTTCCAGACCCTCGACCGCGGAGAGCACCGAAATGGCCGGGGTGATCATGCTGTCGCCGTAGAACAGGGCAGCAGCGAAGATGCCAAGCAGCGTGACGATCCACGCCAGACGCGGGTTCTTGGCGCGTTCGGTGACCAGTGCCAGCAGGGCAAGCGAGCCGCCTTCGCCACGGTTGTCGGCGCGCATGATGATGGCGACGTACTTGATCGTGACCAGCACGATAATCGCCCAGAAGACCAGCGACAACACGCCAAGAATGTTTTCCGGGGTGACCGGGATGGGATGGTGGCCATTGAAGATTTCCTTCAAGGCATAAAGCGGGCTGGTACCGATGTCGCCGAAGACGACTCCGATGGCAGCGACCGTGATGGCCGGCAAGGCTTGCTTGTTATGTGACGACATCTATTCCCCTAATGCGCCAGTGGCGCCAATTTTGTGCTGCTGCTTGCCTGGCCGCGCCATTCTGTCGGGAGCGTGTTCTGGCAAGCCCGCCAATCTAGCACTTTGCACTCACCTTTGGTATAGATGCAGGCATGGTCGGTCGTGTCGCAAGGAGCGAAAAATGGCAGAAATCAGACGTCATCTGGTGGTTGAGGGCAGGGTCCAGGGGGTGGGGTATCGCTGGTCCATGGTTGAGCAGGCGAGAAAGCTTGGCGTTGTCGGGTGGGTGCGCAACCTGGCCGACGGCCGGGTAGAGGCGATGGCGGTCGGTGAAGAAATGGCCGTGCTCGAACTGGTCAATTGGGCACAGCGCGGGCCCAGCCATGCCGTTGTGCAACAGGTCAATATCGCCATGGGCGACGGCGATTTTCAGAGCTTCGAGCAGCTGGCGAACGGTTGAATGCGAATGCTATGACCATGGAAGCAATGGATGGCCATACGGTCAACCGAGAAAATTGGCCAGAATTGAAATCCGGAATAGGTCGCTGAAGGGCAATCAGCCACCCGGTCCGCAATCCATGCCTTGATCGCTCACCGTCGAACCGGCGTCCAGTTGATGCTTCACGTCACGCAAGGCAGTCCGCAAGCCTTCTTGAATAACCGGATGGTAGAAGGGCATTTCCAGCATCTCATCGACCGTCATGGGTTTTTGCGCCGCCCAGGCGAGCAGATGGCCGATGTGCTCGGCATCCGGGCCGAACATTTCGGCACCCAGAAACAAGCCGCTGTTCAGCTCGGCATAGACTTTGAGCATGCCCTTGTTGTGCAGCATGACCCGGCTGCGTCCCTGGTCCTCGAACGAAGCACAGCCTGTCGCAAAGCGGCCCTGAAAGTGTTGGTTCAGCGTTTTCAGGGGGATGCCGGCGGAGGCGACTTGCGGGTCGCAGAAGACGATGGCAAGTGGTGTGCGGCGCAGGCCGGGAACGACGTTGGGATAGCGCCCGGCATTGTCGCCGGCAATGCGCCCCTGGTCGGCAGCTTCATGCAGCAGGGGAATATCGTTGCTGGCATCACCGGCAATAAAGATCGTGCTCTCGCCGCATTGCAGCGTGTAGCGGTCAAACAGCGGTACGCCGCGGTCATCCAGCTGCAGTCCGGAGTTTTCCAGAGCCAGTCCGGCAAGCTCGGGTGCCCGACCGGTCGCCGCCAGCACGTAGTCGAATTCTTCGGTGATCTGAGTGCCGTCCTTGTGCTGGTAACTTACCGCAACGCCGGTTGCCGTTTCGCTGACCGATTCCACTTTGGCATCTGCATCGAGATAAAACTCGTCATTGAAAATCTTGTTCGCGTAGTCACGAATGCCGGGGTCGCGAATGCCCGCCAGTCCGCCGCCGATACCGAACATCTTGACCGCGACGCCCAAGCGGCTCATCGACTGCCCCAATTCAATGCCGAGCGGCCCGGTCCCGAAAACCGCCATGCTTTTCGGCAGGGTCGGCAAATCAAAAATGGTCTCGCTGGTCAGCAAGTGTTTGTCCAGGTCTTGCAGCAATGGCGGTAGAGTGGGCTTGCTGCCGGTGGCGATGATCATGCGGCGGGCGTGAATCAACTGGCCCTTGGGCGTCACCAGCGTATTGGCATCCTGAAAACTGACCTTGGCCGTCCACCGGACGCCGCTCGGCATGGCATCGACTGAGGCGAGGACGAATCCGACAAAACGATCGCGTTCGCGCTGTACCCGCGCCATCACCGCCGGTCCGTCGACCACGAGGTCCGTGGCCTGTATGCCGAAGCGATCGGCATGGCGTGCCTGGTGCGCGACTTCGGCCGCCGCAATCAACAGTTTGCTCGGCATGCAGCCGTCACGGGCGCATGTCGTTCCGTAGTCGCCACCTTCGATGAGCAGGATCGATTGGGTATGGGCCCGGGCGCTCAGATAGGCCGCCATTCCGGCAGTGCCGGAACCGATGATGGCGACATCGACATGGATCGGCGTCATTTGGCCTTGGCCAGCCAGACCGTCAGTTCGTCGGCGCCGCCGATGTGTTTGCCGTCGATGAAGACCTGCGGCGTCGTGCCCTCGCCGCTCACTGCCTGCAGCGAGCTGTAGCTGACGCCGTTACTGCCGAGTTCGATTTCCTCGAAGCGATCGCCCTTTTTGTTCAGCATTTCGCGGGCGCGGGCGCAGTGCGGGCATCCCGGCTTGCTGAAGAAGGTGATCCTGGGTGGCAGCACCGCTTTCGGGTTGATGTAACCGAGCATCGTATCGGCATCGGAAACCTTGAAAGGATCACCCGGCCCTTCCGCCTCGATGAACATTTTTTCAATCAGCCCATCCTTGACCAGCATCGAATAACGCCAGCTCCGTTTGCCCAGACCGATTTCGGACTTGTCGACCAGCATCCCCATGCCGGCGCTGAATTCGCCATTGCCATCGGGCAGGAAGTAGACGCTTTCGGCTTTTTGGGCGGTTTGCCAGGTTTCCATAACGAATGGATCATTAACGGCCAGACAGATCACGCTATCGACCCCATTCTCCTTCAGCGTCCCGGCCAGCTCGTTGTAGCGCGGCAGGTGCATGTTCGAACAGGTCGGCGTAAAGGCGCCCGGCAGGGCAAAGAGCACGACAGTCTTGCCGGTGAAGAGGGCGTCGCTGGTGACCTTTTCCCAAGCCCCATTGATCCTGATCGGAAAAGTGACTTTGGGGACCTGCTGACCTTCTTGTGACTTGAGCATGACGATGTATCTCCTGTTGGCTGGTGCGTTGCGAAGTCAGAAAATTACGCCATCAACCAGGTGGCTTCTGTGCGCCAGCCAACTCAGGTCAGGATATGAAGTGCTGCGGGGCGAATGCCTACGGTCAACCGGTAAAAACGGCCAAAATTGAAATCCGGAATCTATCCGTTGTCCCAGCCAAGGCAGCAATAGTCAGAATTTTTTGGCCTTGATCCAGTCAAGCAAGACAGCGCAGACCAGCTCCGGTTGATCAAGCGTCGCCAAATGGCCGCAATCCGCGATCAGTTCAAGCTTGGCGTGCTTGATCCCGTCGGCAATCTCCGTCGCCAATTCCGGTGGCGTGATCTGGTCGTCCTGGCCACAGATCACCAGCGTCGGGCAGGTGATGCTTTTTAGCGTTGGCCGACTATCGGTGCGGCCCATGATGGCCCGCTGCTGACGCGCAAAAACCTCACTGCCCAGACCGCTCGCCATCGATTGAATGACACCACGCACTGCGGGCAGATTCATTCGATCGGGATGCGAGAGAAGCGGTAGCAGTTGTTCGGTCACTGCGTCGAGATCGGTTGCCGCCAGCTCGATCAGCGCTTCCCGTTTTGCAATGCCTTCAGGCGTATCAGGGCGCGCCGTCGTATCCATCAGCACCAGTCCGGTTACCCGCTCGGGTGCCTGGCGCATGATTTCAAAGGCGACATAGCCACCAAGTGACAGGCCAAGCAGCACAAAATGCTTGGCCGAGGCCAGCTTGAGAACGCTAGCGGCAAGATCGGGGATCGTTTCGGCCATGGTCAGGTCGCCCACTTCGACAGTGGAGATTGCCGACAAGGCGGCAACCTGATCCGTAAAAACGCTCGCGTCATTGAGCAAGCCTGGTAACAACAACAAGTTTGGTTTCATGGTTCATTCCTGAAAAGACAGTGAAGGCCATGCCAGACAAAGACGATTGAAATTGTTGAAAAGCAATCAACGTCCGGCACCACGGAGGCGAGTCGCCTTGAGAGCATCGTGGCTTCATATTGCCCGCAACAAACGCGATAACTCGGTGCGCGAGCACACATAAAACTGCAAGTCGTCATGGTGCCGTCAACGGCATTGCTGTGTGTCCAATCGAACTGAGCACCCACGGAGTTCTTGAAATAATCGCGCTCAGGTGGCTTCAGGAGATAGTGATGCTGAATGAAATACGCAGTGAATGCCTTCAACTGCCAGGCAACATCGACAAGTGGTTTCAACGTGCCTGACCAGGGTGAACGGCTGCAACACCACGTTCCCGAGAATGGGCGGGACAAACTTGCCTATCTGTTCGTCAAATTCCTGCGCTTTTTTGCAGACAGCTTTTTTGCCAGACGCTATGGCCATCGCGCCGTTGTTCTGGAAACCGTCGCCGGGGTACCTGGCATGGTCGGCGGTTCGCTCCAGCACCTGAAATCGCTGCGCCGCATGGAATCTGATCAGGGCTGGATCCGCACCCTATTGGACGAAGCAGAAAACGAGCGCATGCATTTGATGACCTTCATTACCATTGCCCGGCCATCGCGGTTTGAACGCCTGCTGATCCTGCTCGTTCAAGGTGCGTTTTACAATTTCTACTTCCTGCTTTATCTGGTCTCTCCGGCAACGGCACATCGTGTCGTGGGGTATCTGGAGGAAGAAGCAGTCACCAGCTACACGACCTATCTGGCAGGCGTGGACAACGGCACCTACGCCAATGTCCCGGCCCCCGCAATCGCCATCGATTACTGGCAGCTGGCGGCTGACGCACGCTTGCGCGAGGTCATCATTGCAGTTCGAGCCGACGAGGCAAAGCATCGCGATGCCAATCATCAATTCGCTGACGATTTGACTTGATTGGCATCGGGACAAAAGCTGATTCCGGCTTTTTTCCGGACATTAACGGGCCGGCTCAGAGGGGCTGTGTGGCATTAAGCCAGTCAGCCTATCAAACTACTCTCCGGGAGCGCAGAGACCAGCACTTTGTCGACCCGGTTCCCATCCATGTCCATAACCTCGAAACGCCAACCTAACGCGCAAAAGTGATCGGTCGGTGCTGGAATGCGGCCAAGGGTGTGCATGATAAAACCGCCCAGCGTGTGAAAGCCGCGCTCATCTTCACCGGGAAGATCATCGTCAATATCGAGGACTGACTTCAGGCGTTCCACGCCAACATCGCCATCTACAAGCCATGAACCATCCTCCCGTTGCAGCATGTCACGATCCTCCGGCGCCTCAGGCACCGATAGTTCGCCTACGATGGAAGCCAGAACGTCCGTCAGCGTAACCAGACCTTGCACATCGCCATATTCATCAACGATTAACGCAAACTGCAGGCGAGCATGGCGGAAGCTTTCAAGCAGTTGCGTCGTGGTCACTGTTTCCGGCACGTATAGCGGTGGATGCAATACCGACTCGACGTCAGCCGAAGTGATGCAGTGGCCGGGAAGTGCCTTCTTGAGCAAATCGCCGGTTTGCAGGATGCCAAGCACATGATCCAGTCCATCACGACAAACCACGAGACGGGAGTATTCCGTGTCGACGATGCGTTGGCGGACGGTTTCCTCGTCCTCATCAAGGTCCACAACAAACATTTCGCGACGTGGCGTCATGATCGCGGCGATGCGCTGTTCGTCGAGGCGTAGCACGTTGGAGACGAGTTCCTGCTCGCTCTCGTGAAATACCCCGGCCTCCGCGCCTTGTTCCATCAGCACGTTGATCTCGTCGTTGGTGACCGGTTGTTCTTCTTTGGTGCGGGCACCGAGAAGACGCAGAATGGCCGAACAGGAACTCGACAGGATGACGACCAGCGGGTGGGTGAAGCGGGCCAAGACGATCATCGGCCGGGCAATCAATGATGCAATGCCTTCCGGGGCGAGCATGGCCAGGCGTTTTGGGACCAGTTCGCCAACCACAACGGAAAAATAGGTCAGGCAGACCACCGTGATCGTGAGCGCCACTGTTTTTGCGTGGGGTTCGAGAAGTGGGATGGTCGCAAACCACTCCGCTAGCGGGTCGGCGATAGCCGCTTCGCCGATGGCGCCGCTAAGGATGCCAACCGAGGTGATGCCAACCTGGATGGTTGAAAAGAAACTGGATGGTTCCTGATGCAAATCGAGGGCCGCTTTGGCACCCAGGCTACCGTCATCAGCCAGATTCTGGAGTCTGGACTTGCGGGACGAAACGACAGCAATCTCGGACATGGCGAATAGACCATTGACGAGAATAAGTACAAAGATTAGCGCTATATCCATGTGGGAAGTCGCCCCTTGCCAATTGGCATGCGACTTCGGTGTTGAGGAGTGCCAGATTGTAGCAGGGTAGGAAATGCCAATAGGGGAGGGCACCATCTTCCGTTGAACAATTGATACCCTGCAATTTTGAAAACGTCGGCTAGGCAGCAAAGTGGTTCAATCAAGCGTTATTCCCGCGAAAGCGTGAATCCACGAACCACGTATTTATTGAGATTAACGTCCTTCGCACCACGACAAACGTCCACTAACTGAAGATCCTGAACCTGCCGGCACTTGGTGGCCATCAACTTCTTCCGGTCAATCCTGGGTGCGCGCGACCCCGCCGAGGCGGGGCCGTGCGAGATCAGCGTGGTCTTTTTGAAACGTATTTCAATGGTGGCCCGGGTTGCCAAGTCCTATTTGTTGCGCAGCGCCTTCATTGCCTGGAACGGCCCGAACTGATGGCTTTCCTGTGGCAGCTTGTCGGCATACGGCGGATAGGGCGCGTCAACCGGTTTCTTCTCCAGTTTCGGGTAGTCCTTGTCCAGCCCGCTCATCTGTGGCCGCTTCATCGAACTGAGGTAGCCGGCGATATCGTAGGCATCCTCGTTGGTGATTGCCGGATGGTCCCCGGTGGCGCCAAGCGGCATGTTGCCTTGTATGAAGGCGGCGGTGGTCAGCAGCCGGTTCATGCCCGCGCCATTGTTGTAACTGCCGGCACCCCATAGCGCCGGGACGACATGGCTACCGGAACTGCCGGCCGACAGCGACTGATAACCGTTGCCGTCCTTGCCATGGCACGACATGCAGAATCGGTCGTAGGCCTGTTCGCCGTTTTTCACGTCGGCCTTGCGGTCAGGCCCTTCGTACGGCGGAGTGCCGAGGCCGGCCCCACCCTTGGGCAGGTCTTTCGACAACCAGTTCATGTAGGCGACCATTGCCTTCATCTCTCTGCCGTCGGCAGGTAGTTCCTTGCCGTTCAGGCTGCGCTCGAAACAACCGTTGATCCGCTGCTCAAGGCCCTGCACCTGGTCTTCGCGGCCGCGATATTGCGGGTATGCCTGACTGACACCCATCCAGGGAAGTCCCAATTGCTTGGTGCCGTTTTCAAGGTGACAACTCGTGCAGTTCAGGGTGTTTCCCGAGAACCGCATTTTCTTGTTCTTAACGTCGGGGCCGAGTTGCGCGTAGGTGTCGCTGAGCAGCAGTGCGCCGTAGCGCACCAGATCCCCGGCTTCGCCCGGCGGAACATCCTTCATCAGCGGTGGCGCCCAGGCGGTCGGAGATGCCTTTGCCTTCATGGGAGGCGCGCTGGTCAGCTTCTCATCGGCCAGCGTGGTCAGGAATCGGAGGATGTTGTTGATTTCTTCATCCTTCAGCTTCTTGTCCAGCTGCAGGTAAGCCATCTGGTCTACCGCTGCCGCCAGGTTGCTCACTGCGCCATCATGAAAATAGGGGGCGGTCAGGGTGACATTGCGTAAACCGGACGTCTTGAAGAGGTACTTGTCGCTTTCCAGTTTGGTGACCTTGAAGCGGCCCAGATCCTTGCGATTGGGGTAGGCATGGAAAACGCCGAGTTTCTGGTAGGTCGTGCCACCCAGGTTGGGGCCGTTGTGACATTGCACGCAGCCGACATTGATGAAGCTGCGCATCCCGTCCATTTCCAGCTTGGTGAGGGCTTGCTTGTCACCGTCAATGAAGCGGTCGAAGCGGCTCCGGGAAATCAGCGTCCGCTCGAAGGCGGCAACGGCCCTGGCAAAGTGGTCGAAGGTCACGGGATCCGGCTGGCCAGGGAAGGCCGCCTTGAAATCGGCGGCGTAATGACTGATTTCCTTGAGTCGCTGCGCCACCGCTTCGCCATTGGCCATGCCCATTTCAATCGGGTTGAGCGGCGGGCCCTTGGCCTGCTCTTCGAGTGTTGTCGCACGTCCGTCCCAGAACTGCGCAATCTGGAAGCCGGCATTCAAGGTTGATGGATCGTTGCGGTCGCCGAATTTTCCTTCGGCACCCTTGCCGGTCTTCAAGTTGTCCGCGCCGGCGCCCTTGCCGTCCAGGGGATGGCAGGAGTTGCAGGATTGGGTCTTGTTGATGGAAATGGCCTTCTCGAAGTAGAGCTTCTTTCCCAGTGCAATCATGGCGGGCGTGTCGTGCTCACTCCCCGGCATGGCGGCGGGAAGTTTGCCGAAAATCGCTTGTGCCTGGGTCAATAGATCGCCATCGGGGGCGGTCTTTGCGGTGGCTTCGGCGGTCGCTGGCGAGATCAGGTTTCGCCCGAAATCCGAATAGCTCACGGCAATAAGCCCGGCCATCAGGATGAGGGATGTTCGTAACTTCCGTTGCATGATCAATACTCCTGTAGTTGAAGAAAAATCGGGGGATGGAGAGTGGTTGAGGCTTGGCAAGCGTCGCCAACGTCATGGCGTGGCGTGCCTGTCGCAGGCGCTTACCATGTACCTGGGGCGGCCTTTTTTCCGTTCGCTAGCACACTTAGGTAATCGATTGGCATGTATGCCGGCATGCTTGGCGGCGCTGCGCTCGACAAATGACAAGTCGCCTGGCCTTGCCTGTTTGGCAAGCCAAACAGTCGTTGCTGAACGGGGTGGTACATTGGTCCCGGTCGAGCGGATGCTTGCCGATTGGCTTTTGTTTTCCGGCCAGAACACCCTTCAGAAAAGAGATCCAACATGCCCAGCAAACGCATTAAAAACGCCATTCGTCTTGAATTCGTCCCGGGCGCGCTGGTTCAGGCCAACCTTTCCGGCACTGCGTTTTCCGGTGAATGCTTGTGGGTTGCCGGTGACGAGGCTTGTGGCATCGACCGCCTGCGCCGCCTCGAACCGTCGGGAAGCGAACTGCTGCGTTTCGGCGATGGGCTGAGCTTTCCGCTGCCCGAACTGCTGGATCTGCCCGGCGCAGCTGACGATGAAGCCGATCTCGAAGGCATGGCGGTGGCTGACGGCTATCTTTGGGTGGTGGGCTCGCATGGGCTCAAGCGCAAGAATGCGAAGAGCAAGCTGGACAACGCCGAGAACGCCAAGCGGCTGGCCAAGGTGACGCTCGACGGCAATCGCCGTCTGTTGGCCTGTTTGCCGATCGAAACGGGTGACGACGGCCAGCCCTGCCTGGTCCGGGAGACGAAGGATGGCCGCCGGGCGCGACGCCTGAAAGGGGATGCCGAGTCGAACCTGCTCACCCAGGCTTTGGCGGATGATCCCCATTTTGGACCGTACATGGGCATTCCCGGCAAAGACAATGGTTTGGATATCGAAGGGCTGGTTGTGGACGGCAAGCGCTTGCTGCTCGGACTGCGCGGCCCGGTGTTGCGTGGTTGGTCTGCGCTGCTGGAGATTGGGCTCGACACCAAGGGCGATGAACTGCGGCTGGCGCCACTGGAGGGCAGCGACTACCTGATCCGCAAGCATTTTCTGCAACTGGAAGGACTCGGGATACGCGATCTGCACTATTCCGGTGATGACCTCTACATTCTGGCCGGGCCGACGATGGTGCTGGATGGCGATATCCGTGTCTTCAAGTGGCCGAACGCCAAGTCCCTGCTGGCCGCCAACCGGGAACCGGTACGTTTTGAGGCCACCCTGATCGAGATGCTTTCCCTGCCCCACGGCCACGGCACCAATCGGGCGGAGGCGCTTTGCGCATTACCGCCTGAACTCGCCGCGCAGACGCCGAGTTGGCTGGTGCTTTACGACGCGCCCGGCCTTGATCGCAAGGATGGCGAATACACGGTTTTCGGCGATATTCTTCATCAATGATTTAGCCTCTGCTCAACTTGGCAAGCTATGAGAAGCCGGGCTGTGGCGGGTTCACAACAAGGCCATGATGCCCCGTCGAGCGACAATGAAATGGCAGTTGAACCGGCAGACTGAGGCAGAAAATATGGGCTTTGCCTGGTACTTCCTGGTGCCAGCGCTAACGAAGTTTATGGCGATCCGGACTGCGCATTGTCAATCAGGCAGGGGTTGCACCCCTGGATGGCAACAATCGAGCGTATTCAGCTTTAACCACGGAATAACATTCACATGCCAGCTCTTCCAGCTTGGGACGATCCACGACGGTAATTCGACCGCGACCACGCTCGATTACCCCGCATTTTTCCAACACGCCAGCAATCTGGGTCACGCTTTCGCGGCGGACGCCCAGTAATTTCCCGATCAACTCTTGGGTTATTACAACTTCGTTGCTGTTTAATCTATCCATACTCATCAACAGCCATCGACACACCTGTTGCTCGAGTGAGTGATGCTGATTGCATACTGCCGTTTGGGCAGTCTGGGACATCAAGGCCTGGGTAAATAGCAAAGCAAGGTGTTGTAGCTGGCCACCCAAGGAAAACTCTCGTTTCATCACAGCGCGACTAAGTCGATAGGCTTGGCCCGCGCTTTGCACCTCGGTGCTGGTCGGCATGCTCTCTCCGCCCATGAAAATCGAAATGCCCACCAGGCCTTCGTTGCCAACCAGTGCGGTTTCGCTCGAAGAGCCGTCTTCCAGGGTGTAGATCAGCGAGACAATTCCGGAGATGGGAAAGTGCAAAAAGTTAACATGGTCTCCAGATTCAGAAACCGTCCATCGCAGCGGCATCTCCACCAATTTGAGATCGGGTAGCAAGCGCGCGTAATCTTTCGCTGGAAGGCTGGCAAGAATGCCGTTTTGCCTTGGCTCTGGCGGCAAAGCGGGTTTCTGGACATTTTTCGACATATCTAGTGTTTTCTGGCGTGAGTTTTATTCAGTCGGTGCTGAAGGGATAAAAACCGGAATCAATTTCCTGCACACAAGTCAGCATGCGAAAGTGTGTTCCAGCTTCAGCCACTTGGCGGCGTACGCTGCTTCATTAGGGAGACGCTGAAATATTCGTCATCCCCGCGAAAGCGGGGATCCAATTCATTGATTTTTCTGGATTCCCGCCTACGCACCCCAAGGGTACTTCCTGCGGGGCGCGGGAATGACCTTTCCGAATAAATCAGCAGCTACTTAGCAGGCCGTTGAAGAATCAACTTCATTTCTGACGTCGATCGGACGTCTGGCGCCGACCGCAAACCCCGAATACTGGGAATCTGCCAGCAACACGTCTGTGCGTTGCCGCACATTGGCGCTAATTTCGTTGGTGCTCAGGCCATTCTCTACAACTGTGCGCCGATGAGCGAGGCTGTGCCGGCGACTTCCTTGACTTTGTCTTTGGCTTCTTTAAGGCGAGCCTTGGCTTGATCTTTGGTCATGGTGTGCTCCTGTATTTAATTGATTGAAGGTCTCAGCTGCAGGCCAGCGCGCCCAATAGCCGGCTACGAAATTCCTCGGTCGGCGCTATTCAGCGCGAGCAATTCGCACAATCTCCACGGCAATATCTTCAGGCGACAAAATGAAATCGATGCAGCCGCTGGCAATCGCGCTTTCGGGCATGTCGGGCTGCTTTGCGGTACTCAGTTTTTGGGCAATCGTAATTCCCCCGATTTCCTTGATGCCACACAGCGCGTCGGCGCCGTCACCGTCGTAGCCGGAGACAATGACAGCAATCAATTTGCCGTCCCAGTGCTCGGTGAGCGAGCGCAGGAAGACCGTAATGACATCCGGCCAGCCTCGCGGTTTTGAAATCGGTTCCAGGTGGAACTCTTCACCATCGACATGCAAATCCCGATTGGCCGGAATAATGAAAACATGGTTCGGCTCGATCAACAGATTTTCCGTGATCAGTTCGACCGGCATCGTGGTGAAGCGCGGCAGTACCTCATGGAGCTGCGTCGGCATGAGCGTGATGTGATTCACGATGACTATGGCTACCCCCATGTCGCACGGCAGGTTCTGCAATAACCGGATATAGGCGTCGAGTCCGCCGGCAGAACCACCGACGCAGACGATAGGGAATCTTTTCGCCACAATCTCCACTTCGTGATCGATCGACTTGTCACTTGTCATCGCGGCCCTGATTTAGCCAGAACCAATTCAAATATCGAAACATGGCCACACCCCAGTTGAAACTTCCCGCGTTTTGAAGGTTGATGCTCTGGACTGCCTGATCGGTGCAAATGTTATTTATCTGATGGTCGTAAGCGATCTTCGAGTCGGGGCGTTTGAGCGTTCTGTAGGCTTCGTTCACAGCCTTGAATTTCCGTTCGCCATCCCGGTCATTGGTGACATCGGGGTGAAATCGTTGGGCCAGGGTGCGGAAAGCGGATTTGATCTCGGCGCATGAGGCGCACCGATCAACGTGCAAGGTTGAGTAATGGTTCAGGCTTTTCATGGGTTGCTCCTTCGATTGGCGGCCTGCTTCGCTGGAGTCGCCTATCGTGGATAGGTGCAGTTGTCGCCCTTGGCTCAAACCTACTCGGCGCTGAATATTCTTCTGTTCGCTTGCCCGCATAGGGCACAAATTTTCAGATTTTCGATCTGATCAGGACGGCCGGGGACGATAGGGCGCCGTTCGCGGGACTTCGATTCAGGCCAGTTTTCCCGGTGGTGCCTGAGGCCAGCCGGTTCGCCGCAGGTGGGCCTCACCGCAGCGCTGATCATTTATTTGGACAAGCGCGTATTCAACTCATTGATAACGCCGACCCAGTCAGCGTCCCAAATGATCTCTTCCCTGAGAAAACGCCGCTGCACTTCACTCCAGAATGGCGCGCAATCAATCGTGATTCCTTTGTTCAGGGGGCGTCGCTCGGTAATGAAATTGTCGATGTCTGCAGGCACTGTCGACAACCCGAGTTGGGCAAACAGGTTTGCCATCGAGTGGATATGGGCTTCCATTGTTACTCCGGTTCTGCAACTTTGGTGTGGAAACATGGTCCATTCGAGTGGATCAAACCTGGTACTGGAGATGATCAAGGTGCATGGCCGATATCGCGTTGGATGCCATCGGAAACAGAAAGGTACGCCACCTTGTGTTGCATTTATGTGCGCTACCGCGCGCTTGCCAATTTCCGCGGCTACTGGAGCAAATTAACCGCAGTCAGGCGGTCGGCGCGGGACAGGTAAGTATCGGCAAGACCGTGAAAGGATCAGGTACTTGATCGATTTTTGGGCGCGGATTGTATATGGCAAGGATGTGGACTCAGTCTCTATAGCCGATTTTCGGCGCTATGTACGGTAACGAACAGAGTACCTAAGCGTCATTCCGTAGCTTAAGAGGGGAGGGGGATGCTCTTTTGCCCCCTTCCCAAATCGACAGAGGCCCCGTTAATCGGGGTTTTTCAGACAAACGACCATCGCAATCAGGTACGCCATGAAAAAACCCCAAACGAAGAGCCATTCAAAAGAAATGCCGGAAAAAGTGAAAGAGGTTGCCGGTAAGGTCGTCAGAATTCGAGAGCCGGGACATGAAGGAAACAGGCAGAGTGCTCCTGGCACGATTGAGGCAGCCTTCGCTGATTTGAAAAACGAATACAGGAAGGCTGGATAGGATATATGCCGCCACATCAAGGCTGGGCAACCATCCGCCGATCGGGCTTTATTGCCGTCCTAATTTCGCACGGCTTGCCGAAAGATTCGAGACCTTGATCAAGAAGAGCACTGATGCCCTGGGCCAGAAAGACTTGCGTCTCAAGGCCGAGAAGAATCTTGCTGAGCAAGTTTTCCCGGACTCATCGCAGGTCGATGCGCAAAAACTGCTGCACGAGTTGCGTGTGCACCAGATCGAACTTGAGCTGCAGAATGAAGAGCTTCGTCTGGTTCAGACTGAACTGGAGGCTTCGCAAATTCTTTATCGCGGCCTCTACGATCTGGCACCAATTGGTTACTGCACCGTTGATAAGCACGGGAGAATTCTGCAAGCCAACCTTGCCGCCGCCACGTTGTGGGGTGTGGCTCGGGAGTCTTTGGTCAACCAGCCAGTTCGCCGCTTCATTGCCAAAGAAGATCAGGATACGTTTCACCACTACAGCCAACAGCTCGTTTCAGCAGGCGGCCTGCACACCTGTGATCTGCGCATGGTTAATGCAAACGGAACCACATTCTGGGTACGTTTACGCTCCGTCATCGACCTGGCGGGCGACGATAAGACAAGGTATCGCGCCACATTTGGCGATATCTCCGAGAGCAAGCGACTGGAAGAGGCTTTGCGGGAGCAGGAAGCATTCTTCCATCTGATTGCGGAGAATCTTTCGGACTTCATTGCAGTGCTCGACCCGGAGGGCCGACGGCTCTATAACAGCCCTTCCTACCAACAGTTTTTCGGTAAGGTGAGTGACTTTAACGGCACGAATTCATTCGCCGAAGTCCACCCGGATGACCGCGAGCGAGTCAGGCAGGTGTTCATGGAAACGGTCCGGTCCGGAGAAGGGCGCCAGATCGATTATCGCTTCGTGTCAACCGATGGCCGCATCCATGAGATGGAGTCGCGAGGCAGCGTAATCAAAAACGAGGCAGGTCAAGTCGTACGTGTGGTCGTGGTTTCTCAGGATGTCACCGTGCGCAAGCAGCTTCAGGAACAGGTGCATCAAATGGCGTTCCACGATCCCCTGACGCTACTTCCCAATCGCCGGTTGTTCAGTGACCGGTTGAGTCAAGCGATGGCGGTGAGTTCACGCAGCGCATGTTATGGCGCCCTGATGTTCATTGATCTGGATAACTTCAAACCGCTCAACGATGCCTACGGACACGACGTGGGCGATTTGCTGTTGATCCAGGTTGCGGAACGGCTCAAGTGCTGTGTTCGTGAGATCGACTCGGTGGCACGGTTTGGCGGAGACGAATTTGTTGTGATGCTCGGCCAGCTCGATCTCGACAAGGAAGAGTCGATCTCTCAGGCGGAGAGCATCGCCAAAAAACTTCGCGCTGCGCTCTCGGAGCCTTACGTACTCAATACCGGGCACGTCGGTGATATTGATATGGCTTTTGAATATTTCTGCACGGCGAGCATTGGCATTGCGTTGATCAAGCATCAGGAAGCGTCTCCGGGTGGAATTTTGAGACGGGCTGATATGGCCATGTATCAAGCCAAGCAAGCCGGAGGCAACCAGATCCGGTTTTGTGCGCAGAGTTCGTAAGGCGCATCGATTGCATCACGTAGGTATTACGCCGGCCATCCGGATTGATCGGGGTGACATGAAAGCGGATTTCGGCCTTCGTTCTGGATAAGGACGGACCGGCAACCAGGTTGGGGCAGGTCGGTGTCCTGACGCACAGACGCTATGGTCGACGGCAAATATTGTCCAGGTTCATCCGTTTCTGCGGATTTACCCAAGGAGAAAACCATGGACCAATACCGTCATCACATTTCCGGCTTTTTTGCCCATCGCGAAGAGGCTGAAGGCGCTGTCAACCGGTTGGTACAACGTGGCATTCCGCGTGATCAGTTGCAACTTTTCGATGCCGATTCAGGACCGGTGGTCGCCGAGCCCAAGGGCGAAAGCAATGAAGTGCTGAACAAGGTGCTCGTCGATGGCGCTATCGGCACCGCAGTCGGCGCCGGTGTTGGTGCCCTGGCACAACTTGCGCTGGTGGCTGGTAGCGTCACCCTGTTTGTCGCCAGTCCGTTGGTCGCGCCGCTGGTCATGCTTGGCTGGGGTGCCAGTCTGGGCGCTTTAGTCGGCGCTGCGGCCGGGGCAAATACGGGTGTCGAGCATAAGGACGGCTGGCTGGCTGATCTGGTCCATGATGCCATCGCCAATGGCCAGGTTGTTTTGGTTGCCCAGACCCGAAACGCTGAAGAGACGGCCATCGCGCGCGAAATTGTCGAGGATGCGGTGGGTGAGTTTCAGGACGTCGTCAGTCAAGTTCCTGTGACTGATATTCGTGAAGCCAAGACAGCGCCTTTTATCGGGCGGGCAGAGTAAGCAGCTTGGACACGGCCACGACCCAAAGGTAAATGAATGCGCCCAAGCTCGATTCCGCTTTTGATTGGCCTGCTGATGCTTGCCGCTTGCGGTGAGGTGGCCACGCTGCCAGTTTCTGCTGGTACGGGAACCCGGCCGACACTGCCACCGCCACAGCGGACATTGATGCCAACCGTCAACATTGCGCCCGCCCAGGGCTGGGCGCCCGGTGCGGCCCCAATCGCGGCACCAGGCACGGGTGTGGCCCTGTTTGCCGAGGGACTGGATCATCCGCGCTGGCTGTACGTGCTACCCAATGGTGACGTGCTGGTGGCTGAGAGCAACGCCCCGCCCAAGCCCGATGATTCGTCGGGGATCAAGGGCTGGGTCATGGGTCTGGTCATGAAGCGAGCCGGCGCCGGCGTGCCCAGCGCCAATCGCATCACCCTGCTGCGGGACAGCAATGGGGATGGTGTGGTCGATTTGCGCACGGCACTTCTCGATGGCCTGAGCTCACCATTCGGCATGGCGCTGGTCGGCAACGATCTCTATGTCGCCAATTCGGATGCGGTATTGCGTTTCCCTTACACACCAGGCGAAACACGCATCAACAGCGCGGGCACCAAGGTGATTGATCTTCCCGCCGGCGCGATCAATCACCACTGGACCAAGAACCTGATTGCCAGTCCCGATGGCAGCAAGCTTTACGTTACGGTCGGCTCGAACAGCAATGTCGCTGAACGTGGCATGGCGGTTGAAGCCGAGCGTGCCGCGATCTGGGAAGTTGATATCGCCAGTGGTAAACACCGGATTTTTGCATCCGGGCTACGCAACCCGAACGGTCTGGCCTGGCAGCCCGATAGCGGAATGCTGTGGACGGTCGTCAACGAACGTGACGAACTGGGCAGTGATCTGGTGCCGGATTACCTGACCTCCGTCAAAGATGGCGGCTTTTACGGCTGGCCGTACAGCTATTACGGACAGCACGTCGATGAGCGGGTGACGCCGCCGCGGCCCGACCTGGTTGCGCTCGCAATTTCTCCGGATTTCGCTCTGGGGCCACACACCGGTTCACTTGGACTGGTTTCTTCGGTTGGCTCGAATTTGCCTGCCCCCTTCGTTAACGGCATGTTCATCGGCCAGCATGGCTCATGGAACCGCCAGCCCCATAGTGGCTACAAGGTGATCTTCGTGCCTTTCAGTCATGGCCAACCGGCCACTGACTCACCGCTCGATGTGCTGACCGGGTTTCTCAGCGAGGATGGCAAGGCTTACGGTCGGCCGGTCGGTGTCGTGATCGACAAGCAGGGGGCGCTACTGGTGGCCGATGACGTCGGTAATGTGATCTGGCGGGTAAGCGCAGCACGGAAATAGCGTGCTTTCCAGGGTTTTTCCAGCCAGGTATTAATTGGCCGGATAGCGGTAATTCGCCTGCTTTGTGGCGCTGCTATCAGCCGGTATCCAGCTGCCTGCGGCCTTGGCGCAAAAGCTGGCCAGCCGCGCCATGACATTTTGAACGGCGCGATTGGCCGCCATGACGCCGCCGTAGGGATTGTCCTGTTCCGCCACAACGGCTTCGTCGAATTCCTGCCAGGCAAGAACCTGACGGGTTTCGTTGTCGACCAGATAGGCGCGCAGCGTGAAGCGAACGCGGCTGGGCAGGCTGCCGAATTCATGCTGCAGACGCAGGATCTCGACATCGAGTCGGAGGTCGCCGGCGGCAGCACTGGGTGTCATGACGACGGCGCGGAAGGCTCTGGTGTTCTCGAGCGCCGCGACAATGCTCGGTGCGATCATCCGGGCCGGCGTATCGACCCACTCACTGCGGGCGAAATATTCCAGCTGCTGGGGCTCACGGACGTAGATGATGCGGTGGCTGTCGAAACCTGCTGCCGCATGCGGTGGATTGACGATCAGGGTCGGTGCAGCGATCGACCAGGGCACGGGTGAGGACGTGTTGGTGCCGGGCCGTGCGCCGTAAAGCGAATAGAACGCCGGCTGCGCCTCCTTGGTCGCGTCAAGAACGCTGCAGGCGCCAAGCATTAGCAGAAAAAGGCCGGCACCACCCAGCCGGCGCAACGAAGTATTCGATGAATTGATCATGGCTTCCGTACTCCCTGTGGCGATTCGCCCGGTCCATCCGGTACCGGCTTGTGTCCGAACAGCAGCCCGGATGGATTGCGTTCGGTCTGTTCGCTGAGCCGGCGCAGCGAGGTCGAAAGCACACTCAGTTCGCCAAGCAAACGTTCCAGTTGAGGCATGGTCTCCGCCGTAAAGCGGTTGATGTCGCGGCCTGCCGAGTTGATGGTCTTGCCGGCGCTGGCACTGGTGTTGGCCACTTCGGTGCCCATCTTCTCGACGGCGTCGGCGCTACGTCCGAGACGGGCGATCAGCGGCTCGAGTCCGGCGCTTGCCTGCGCGGAGTTCTTCATCGTCCGGGCCGTATCGATCAAGCCGGCATCGATGGTTTCCTTGCGTGCCGCGAGGGTGTGGGCGAGGCTGGCGAGGTCGGCCAGGGTGCTCTTGAAGGCCGCCTGGTTTTCCACGCTGAGTATGGCATTGAGATTGTTCGAGGTGCTGTCGAGCTTGGCGAGAACGCTGGTCAGAACGTTATCCAGGCGGGCGCTGAGCGACGGTTTGGTGCGGATTACCGGATATTCGCTGCCCTCAGCGGCGCGCAGCAGAGGCGCCTGGTCCGCGCCGCCACTAAGTTCAACATAGGCGATGCCGGTCAGGCCCTGCGTTTTGAGGACCGCCACGGTGTCCTCCTTGATCGGCGTGCCGCGCTCGATGGCGAAGAGCAGGTTTACCCGCTCGGGATTGCTCGGGTCGAGCTCGATTTGCCGCACCTTGCCGACATCGACGCCGTTATATTTGACCGGCGCATTCAGGTTCAGACCGGCGACGGATTCGTCCATGATCGCTGCATAGAGATCGTATTTCTTCTGGAAGGCACCGCCCGAGGCGAGCCAGAGAAGCGCAGCGACCAGCACGGCGCCAAGAACCAGGACGAAGGCGCCGACGACGGTGTAATTTACTTTTGTTTCCATCAAGTCATCCCGGTCTGTTGATGGGCCTGGTCGGCCATCTGTGGTTGCGCCGCCCGCCCGCGCGGACCATCGAAGAATTTCCGGACGGCAGGCAGGTCGATCCTGGCCAGTTCGGCCATCGAGCCGAGGCCTTGCACCTTGCCGTCGGCCAGCACCGCAACCCGGTCGGAGACTTGCCAAAGGAGATCGAGGTCGTGGGTGATGATGACGATGCTCAGGTTGAAGAGGGCGCGCAGCTTGCTGATCAGCTGGTCGATTTCGTCGGCGCTCTCGGGGTCGAGGCCGGCCGTCGGTTCATCGAGAAAGAGCAGTTCCGGGTCGAGCGCCAGGGCGCGGGCGAGCGAAGCTCGTTTCATCATGCCGCCGCTCAGTTCGGCCGGATATTGCGCCCCGACTTGCGGCTCGAGGCCGGTCATGGCCAGCTTCCAGTCGGAAATTTCATCGATCAGAGCGTTGCTCAGTCCGGTGTGCTCACGCAGCGGCAGGCCGATGTTTTCCTTGATCGTCAGCGAACCGAACAGGCCGCCGCTCTGGAACATGACGCCCCAGCGCTGGCGCAAGGCCAGGGCGGCGGCATCGCTGATATTTTCCAGGTCAACACCGAGTACCTTGATCGAGCCCGACTCGGGTTGTTGCAGCAGAATGATTTCCCGGAGCAGCGTCGATTTCCCGGAACCCGAGCCACCGACCAGCGCCAGGATCTCGGCCCGGCGAACCACCAGATCGAGTCCGGCATGGACGACATGCTCACCGAAGCGCGTCGTCAGTTGCCTGATCTCGATGACGCTGTTGTCGGGGGAGGCCGGGCTGGCCATCTCAAAGGTCCAGTGCGCTGAAGGCCACCGAGAACAGCGCGTCGGCCACGATCACCAGAAAAATCGACTGAACAACGCTGCGCGTGGTCTGGCGACCGACGCTGTCCGGGCCGCCATGCGTGCGAAAGCCCTGAAAACATCCCACCGTGACGATGATGGCGGCAAATACCGGTGCCTTGCCGAGGCCGATCAGATAGGCCGTGACGCTGACTGTCTTGACGAAGCGGTCGAGGAATTCGACGTAGCTGACCGCCAGTTGGGCGCGGGCCATCAGCATGCCGCCGAAGACACCAAGGACATCGGCAAACACCGTGAGGAGCGGCAGTGCAATGAGCATGGCGATGATCTTGGGCAGCACCAGCAGTTCCAGTGGCGCGATGCCGATGGTGCGCATGGCGTCGATCTCTTCGGTCACGGCCATGGTGCCGATCTGCGCGGCGTAGGCCGAACCCGAGCGGCCGGCGACGATGATGGCAGTGATCAAGGGTGCGAACTCACGCAGCATCGAGAGACCGACCAGATCGGCAACAAAGATATTCGCGCCGTACTGACGGAGTTGGTCAGCCCCCTGGTAGGCAACGACAATCCCGAGCAGGAAGGAGAGCAGACCGACGATGGGCATGGCGTCGAAGCCGGCAATGCGGATGTTGTAGAGGACGGTGCGCCAGCGGAAACTTTTCGGGTCGGCCAGGCATTTTCCGAAGGCGAGGGTGCATTCCCCGATAAAGCCGAGAAGGGCCATGCCTTGTTCGAAAGCGGCCACGGTGCCGCGGCCCACATTGTCGCGCCAACTCGGGTCCGGCCTGGCTGTGTCGGCCTGAAGAATAAACTCCTGACCAACGACTGCCAGCAGTTTGGCGAATTCAGGCCTGAGTTGTTGAATCTCGATGCCGACAGATTCCTCACCCAGGCGGCGCCGCAGCTTTTCCATGATCCAGGCGCCAACCGAATCAAACGCCTCGATGCGCGAAGCATCAATGACCAGGGTTGAGCCGGAAGGCGCTGACAAGGCCTTGAGTTGCGCTTCGATCTGGCCGATGCCATACGCCGTCCAGGTGCCGGATACCACGAGTTCCTGTGGGGTCGTCCGGGCGATTTCAGCCGGTGTTGCCGGAAAAAGCGTCATGGCTCGCCTTAAGGTGCCCGCCGATTGGTAAACCTGAACAGGCGACGCGTCAGAGCTCCATCATCAGCGAGCCTGAAGGATGCGCCGCTGCGGCTGAAAACGGCCCCAGGCGGCTCCGATTCCTTACTTGTCAGCCACGACCTTGATTTCATTCTTGACGGAGGTAACGCCTTTCACTCCCTTGGCAATCGAAACGGCCTTGTCCACGGCGCTTTGGCTGGCTGCGCTGCCGGTCAGCAGGACCATGCCATGCTTGTCGGTGTCGACGTTGATCTTGACCAGGCTCGACATCTTTTCAGCGGCCAGTTCGGCCTTGATCTTGGTAGTAATCACCGAATCCTTGACATATTCGGTGGCCGAGGACTTCTCGGCATCGGCGGTATAGCCGGTTACCGGCAGAAGAAACAGGCCGGCGACGAGAACGCTTGTGGTGAGTTTGTTGTTCATGATGGGTCCAGTCTTTGATGGTTGAAAAATTACCAAGGCCATGGCACCAGATGCTTGCCAGTGGTCGTATTGGTGATTTATCACTGCATCGGCTGACCGTTCTGTTCGCCGGCATACATAGCGCGCAATTTCCCGAAACCCCAGTCGGCTACCCGTTGGTTTTGGTACGCCGCAGAACGGATGCTTTTCGTATGGGCAAAGTCCAACCCAGGGCCGGTGACAGACTTCAAACTTAGGAAATGGCGGTTGGGCTTGATGTTGCCCGTGAAAATCAAAGCAGCGTTGGCGCGTCGGCGAGTTCGTTCGGGTTGTCGCCGGTGGCCGGGAAGTGTCGAGCGAGCAGGGCCGTGATGCGCTCGATGGCGTCCACCATGCCGCCTTGGTAGTTCCCGGCGGCAAATGCTGTTTCCATGCGGCGGCAGATGGCTTCCCATTCAGCTGACGGGACGAGGGCAGAAATGCCACTGTCGGCAAGGATTTCGACACGGCGGTCGACCAATTGCACATAGACGAGGATGCCGTTCGCCTCGCGTGTTGCCGCCACGCCAAGCGACTGGAACAGCGTTGCTGCACGGTCGCGGCAGGACTCTTCGCGGAGCAGGGCGCGGAGCGGTAGCGGGCCTTCGATGGCGATGCGGATTTCGCCGCGCTGCATGGTTTCGGAAGCCTTGACGGCAGCACTGATGGCCGCCAGATCATCGGCCCGGAAGGCTCTTCTGGCCCACCAGCCGGGTGATGAGAGGTGTTTGAGCAAGCGTTTCAGCATGGTTACCAATTCCCCGAGGCGCCGCCGCCACCAAAGCTGCCACCACCGCCGGAAAATCCACCGCCACCCGACGAGTCACTGCCAAAGCCTCCGGAGAAACCACCGCCGCCACCGCCGGAAGACCAGCCACCGCGGCCAAGGCGGATGAAGGAGAGCACGAAAGCGAGGAGTGCTGCGCCGCCGGCCAGGCCGAGCGAGGCGAAGATGGTCCATGCCAGCCAGCCGGCGACACCGGAAACCGCCAGCGAGCCGAGCAGGCCGAACATCGAGCGGATGACGCCGGCCATGAAGAAAACAATAAGCAGGAAAGTCAGCGAATCGGCTGGTTCGGCGCCACTGGGGGCGGTTTGTACAACGGGTGCCGGCAACGGCTCGCTACGAATGACCTTGTCGAGCGTCGCCACGGTGGCCCGCAAGCCGCCGGCAAAATCGCCCTCGCGAAAACGCGGTGCCATCTGTTCGGCCACGATGCGCTTGGCGATGGCGTCGGGAATGGCGCCCTCCAGCCCGTAGCCGACTTCGATGCGCATGCGCCGGTCGTCCTTGGCGACGATGACGATCACCCCGTCATCGACGCCCTTGCGGCCGATTTTCCAGGCCTCGGCGAGGCGGATGCCGAACTGCTCGATGCTTTCCGGCTGCGTCGTCGGCAGCAGCACGATGGCGATTTGCGCGCCCTTGTCTTTTTCCAGGGCCGCCAGGCTGGTCGTCAGCCCGGCTCTATCCTCGGCCGACAGCGTGCCGGTCAGGTCGGTGACGCGCTCGGTCAATGCTGGCAGCGCTACCTCGTTCGCGCTCCAGCCGAGCAGCGGCAGCAGCGCGAAACAGAGAGCGGCGAGCCAGCGGAACATCGGGGCTTACTTGGCCGCAGCCGGGGTGTCGAACTTGACGACCGGCGGCGTCGAAATCGCCTTCTCGTCTTCAACCGTGAAATTCGCCTTGGGCTTGTAGCCCATGACCATCGCCGTCAGGTTGTTCGGGAAAGTGCGGACCGAAATGTTGTAGACGCGGACCGTATCGATGTAGCGGTTGCGGGCTACGGTGATGCGGTTCTCGGTGCCTTCGAGCTGGGCCTGCAGGTCGCGGAAGTTGGCGTCGGCCTTGAGGTTCGGGTAGTTCTCGGCGACCACCAGCAGGCGGGACAGGGCACCGGACAGCTCGCCTTGCGCCTTCTGGAACTTGGCGAAGGCGGCTTCGTCATTGACCAGTTCCGGTGTGATCTTCATACCGGCGACATTGGCGCGTGCTTCGGTGACACGGGTCAGCACTTCCTTCTCGTGCGAGGCATAGCCTTGAACGACGGAAACGAGATTGGGGATCAGGTCAGCACGGCGCTTGTACTGATTGAGCACCTCGGACCAGGCGGCGTTGACGCCCTCGTCGTTGATCTGGATCTGGTTGTAGCCGCAGCCGGAAAGCAGGCTGACGATGAGGACGAGGATGGAGTAAAGACGAATGCGCATGAAAGAGGCTCCCAAAAGATGGTTCGCGGGACAGCATACCATCGTGATATTTCCGGGCGGGTAAAGTTTGGTCGGGCCAGCCCGATGCCATGGTCTGCCGGGTTTGCTGCGTGAAACGTAAAAGACAGCCAAACCCCAAAGCGGCGCCCCAAGGCCTCAGGCTGGTTTCCGGCGCAGCAGGTGATTGACGATGAAACTCAGCACCGCTTCGCCACGCTGATTCACCGCCTGATACTTCAAACGCGCAATGCCGCGATCCGGCTTCGAGTTTGAGGGCCGTACTTCGAGCACTTCAATTTCGCTGTGCAGCGTATCACCCGGCCGCACCGGGGCCAGCCAGCGCAACTCGTCGATGCCCGGCGAACCCATGCTGGATTCAGCCAGCACGCCGGACTGGATGAACAGCCGGAAACAGATCGCCAGGCTCTGGAAGCCGCTGGCGATCAGCCCGCCATACGGCGAGTTGGCGGCTGCGTTGGCGTCGAGATGGAAGGGCTGCGGGTCGTAGCGCCAGGCGAAGTCGATGATTTCGGCCTCCGTCAGCGTCAGTCCCGGCGAGGTGAAATGCTGGCCGGGGGTGAGGTCGTCGAGATAGCGGGTATCCATGGCGGCAATCCTGGTTGCTTATTTTCGGGAAGTGACCGGCTTCAGAACCATCTCCACCGGCACCGGTTGCCCATCCTTGAGTGCCGGATAAGCCTTGTCGCTGATGAAGCGCAGCTTGCCACCGGCTTCAATGCGGGCGGTGACGGTGAGGCGGGTCTTTTTGCCAAGCAGATCCTTGTCGACGGTTGCCGAGAAGGGAATCGGTACCTGGGCGCCGTTGAGTTCATAGCGTTGTTCGACCAGCGTCCTGGCCGGCGCACCGGCGCGGGATGTGTCCTGAATGCGGACGGTCAGGATGGCGCCGGGCGGCAGGGCGATGCGGGTCAGGTAGGTGACGCTGCCGGTAATGTCGATAAAGCTGCTTGCACCAGGTTGTGGTGCCGGTTGCGGTGTGGCTGGCGCTACAGTGCCGCGCGTGCAGCGGCGCAGGTTGCCCTTGCCGTCTTCAAGGACGGCGCTCTCGTCTTTGGTGTGCAGGCGAATGTCACCGCTGCGGTAAAGGGCGCCGGAAGCGGCGGGGACTTGCGGCAGGATCACGGCTTCGTCGGCGAAATGCAGGCTGGCCTGCGGTCGGCCGGAAGTGTCAGCCGAAAATGAAATGTCGAGCCTGCTGCCGTTGTCACAGGTATACGGAACGGGTTCTTCGCTGGCAATGGCGCAAAGCGGCAGGAGTAAAGGCAGCAGGTAGTGGAGTTTCATTCTTTTTCGGGTTCGGTTTTGGGCAAGGCTTGCCAGCGGGAATCGATCAGTCCTTCGATCGGCCGGAAAGTTGCCTTGTAGGCCATCTTGCGGCTATTGGCGATCCAGTAGCCGAGATAGAGATAGGGCAGGCCGAGCGCCTGGCATTGGGCGGCCTGCCACAGGATGTTGTAGGTGCCGAAGCTGGCATCCGGGATGTCCGGATCGTAAAAGGTGTAGACGGAAGACAGGCCATCGTCGAGGACATCGATCAGGCTGACCATGCGGACGGCCTGATCGTCGGAAAACTCGATCAGCCGGGTGTCGACACGGCTTTGCAGCAGAAATTGGGCGTATTGGTCGTGGCTGTCTTCGTCCATGCCGCCACCGGGGTGGCGGGCTTGCTGATAGCGGTTGTAAAGCGCGTAATGCTCTTCAAGATAGACCAGCGGCAACTCGCGGGCGCGCAGATTGGCGTGATGTTTCGCAGCCCGGCGCTGGCTGCGGTTGGGGTGTAGCTCCGCAACCGACAGACGGACCGGGACACAGGCCTGGCATTCGTCGCAGTGGGGGCGGTAGGTGAAGATGCCGCTACGCCGAAAGCCGGCGCGGATCAGCGAACTGTAGATTTCGCTGTCGATCAGGTGGGCCGGGGTGGCGACTTGTGAACGCGCCTCGCGATCCGGCAGATAGCTGCATGGATAAGGCGAGGTGGCGTAGAACTGCAGCAACGAGAACGGGAGCGCGGCGTCGTCAGGTAGGGCCATGTCTATCTCGCGGGGTCGAGCGGGTCGGTGGACCAGACCGAGCGCGGACTGCCGGATGCAATCAGTTCCGCCAACCTGGCCTGAAACGCCTCACGCTGAATCTCCCTGCCACCGAGCGAGGCAAGGTGATCTGTATACATCTGGCAGTCGATCATGCCGAATTGGTTACTCACAAGGTAATTCACCAGATGGGCAAAGGCGACCTTGGACGCATCGGTACGATGCGAGAACATCGACTCGCCGTAAAACATGCGCCCGATCGCCAGGCCGTAAAGGCCGCCGACCATGACGCCCTCTTCGTAGGTTTCGACCGAGTGAGCCCAGCCAAGTTCATGCAGTCGGGTGTAGGCATGTTTCATTTCCGGGGAAATCCAGGTGCCGTCCTGGCCGGGGCGGGGCGTTGAGGCGCAATTGGCCATGACCCCGCGGAAATCACTGTCGAAACGAACTTCGAACCTGCCTGAGTTCAGGGTTTTTTTCAGCGATCGGGAGAGCCGGAATTCTTCCGGAAAGAGGACCATGCGGGGGTCGGGGCTGTACCACAAGGGCTGTCCTTCAACCGTTCCCCACGGGAAAATGCCGCGCCGGTAGGCATCAAGCAGGCGGTCGGGTTGCAGGTCGCCGCCGACTGCAAGCAGCCCACCCATGTCTTCCCGAGCCATTTCAACTGGCGGGAAAAGATCGAGCGGGCCTAGGTAGGGAATCATGCGCCGCGTTGAAGGATCAACGGGTCCCGCCTTCGGCCAGCCAGGTAATGGGTTTGGCTGGCGGGGCAAGCTTTATGTCACAGTCCGGGTTGTCGCAATCTTCGTTCTTGAAAGCGATGACGTGGTCGGCATCGAGCCGGATGCCGATTTTTTCGCCGAGCGCGTGGTTGTGGTGCGAGGGGACCAGCGAGAGCACTTCGGTGCCGCTCTCGAGGCGAAGCGTGTAGAGGATATCTGCGCCGCGAAAGGCTTTTTGCATCACCTCGGCCTGAACCGGGCTGGCGTCGTCATGGACGATGTCGTCGGGACGCAGCAGCACGTCAACCTGGCAGCCATCGTCGCAGGCAGCACAGGTTTCATTGCATTCAACCGGCGTGTCGGAAGTCAGCGTGCCGAGTTCCATGCGCACGCTGTTGTTGTCGCCGACCGTGCCGGTGACCAGCACGCCCTGGCCGATGAAGTCAGCGACGAAGCGGTTGGCCGGCCGATGGTAGAGGTTGTAGGGCACGTCCCACTGCTGGATGCGGCCTTCGTGCATGATGCCGATTTCGTCGGCCATGGCGAATGCCTCGTTCTGGTCGTGGGTGACCATGATGGCGGTCGACCCCTCGCGCTTGAGGATTTCACGGACTTCGACCGATAGCCGCTCACGCAAACCGACATCCAGGTTGGAGAAGGGCTCGTCGAGCAGTATCAGTTCCGGTCGTGGCGCCAGCGCCCGGGCCAGTGCAACACGCTGTTGCTGGCCACCGGAAAGCTCATGCGGATATTTGTTGCCTTGGCCATGCAGTCCAACCGTCGCCAGCAACTGTCTGACACGCAAGTGGGCATCCTCGGCCGGCTTGCGCCCCAATCCAAACGCGACGTTTTCTTCGACCGAGAGGTGGGGGAATAGTGCGTAATCCTGGAAAACCATGCCGATTCGTCTTTTTTCCGGGGCGACACGCTGGCCGGCACGGCTAACCACTTCGCCGCGCAGAGTGATTTCGCCAGCGGAAATGTCTTCAAAGCCGGCGATGCAGCGTAATAGCGTGGTCTTGCCGCAGCCGGATGGCCCGAGCAGGCAGGCAATGCTGCCGCCTTCGAGTCGGAAATTCACGCCATCGACGACGGTATGCTTGCCGTAACGCTGAACGACGCCATTGAGTTCAAGTTGAGCCATAGTGGTCGATTATAATTCGCATTCACAATCATGCGCACCGCCCAATACTCCCCGCTACTCGTCGTCGGATTTGTCGTCGCCCTGCTCGCCGGCCTGCCGGTGGCCAGCGTCGGCCTGAACCTTTTTGTTGGCGGGACGAGCGACACGTGGACGCATCTGGCCGCCACCGTGCTGCCGGAGTACATCAGCAATTCGCTGTTGCTCTGTCTTGGGGTCGGCTGCGGGGTTGGCATCGTTGGTGTGGCGACAGCGTGGTTGACCGCAATGCACGATTTTCCCGGGCGCCGCGTTTTCGAATGGGCGCTGGTCCTGCCGCTGGCCGTGCCGGCCTATGTCATGGCTTACGTTTATACCGATTTCCTGCAGTTCGTCGGCCCGGTGCAGACCCTGTTGCGCGAGACTTTCGGCTGGCAGCATGGCGACTACTGGTTTCCGGATATCCGGACGCTGCCCGGTGCCATTCTGATGTTCGTCAGCGTGCTTTATCCCTATGTCTATCTGCTGGCCCGTGCCGCATTTCTCGAACGTGCCAGCGGCATGCTGGAAGCGGCGCGTACTTTGGGCATGGGATCATGGCGGGCATTTTTTGCGGTATCCCTGCCTCTGGCCCGACCGGCCATTGTTGCCGGGGTGGCACTGGCGCTGATGGAAACGCTGGCTGACTACGGTACGGTTGCCTATTTTGCAGTGAACACCTTCACCACCGGTATCTACCGCGCCTGGTTCTCGCTCGGCGACCGAGTAGCTGCAGCGCAGCTGGCGGCCATGCTGCTCGCTTTCGTACTGTTTCTGTTGATGGCCGAGCGAGTGTCTCGGGGGCGGGCGCGCTATCACAACACCACGGGCCGTAACCGGCCGATGGCGGGAGCGCGTCTGCGGGGGGCGGCGGCCATTCTGGCTACCCTCGCTTGTGTCGTTCCCCTTTTGCTGGGTTTCGTTCTGCCGGCGACCCTATTGTTGAAAATGGCCTTGACCGAAGGGGATGCGCAATTCGGCGAGCGTTTCCTGATTCTTTCTCGCAACAGTTTCGTGCTGGCAGGTACGACGGCGGTGATCGGCGTTCTGCTGGCTTTGCTGCTGGCTTACGGCGCCCGGTTGTCGAAGACGACTTTTGCCAATGCGCTCAACCGTCTGGTGGGGCTGGGTTACGCGGTTCCGGGGGCGGTCATTGCGGTTGGTGTGCTGATTCCGGTGACTCGTCTCGACAACTGGCTGGCCGGGCAATGGGCGCAGTGGTTCGGCCATAATCCCGGCTTGCTGCTGACCGGCGGTATCGCTGCACTGATCTACGCCTATCTGGTCCGTTTTCTGGCGGTGGCCCTGCACACGGTCGAGTCCAGTCTGGCCAAGGTAACGCCGAGCATGGACGATGCAGCCCGCAGTCTCGGCTTGGGGCAGGGCGAAACCCTGCGCCGGGTCCACATACCCATGCTTCGCGGTAGCCTGTTCACGGCTGGTCTATTGGTGTTTGTCGATGTGATGAAGGAACTGCCGGCCACGCTGGTAATGCGGCCGTTCAATTTTGATACGCTGGCCACTCAGGCCTACACTCTGGCTTCGGATGAGCGTCTGGCCGAGGCTTCGACCGCCGCGCTGGCCATTGTGGCGGTTGGCTTGTTACCCCTGATTGCCTTGTCGCGCCAGGTTTCGGCGGCACGACGGCAATAAGGGCGGGGCTGGCCGGATTGGCTTAGTCCGGCTTTTTGGGTTCTGGTTTCGAGAAGTCCAGCGCCTCGTGTTCATCCAGAAACATCAGGTCCATGGAGAGTGCATTGGTCTCCGTGCCAAATGCATCGGGAGCATCATCGTTGATGCTCGTCGCAGGGGTTATTTCGGATCGCGTGAATTCGATGATGTTGTTGTCGGGCTCGGCGTCAGGGAGTGAGGGCACTAGTGCCTCAAGCGGCGGAAGCTCGCCGGTGATGTCAAAAATACTCGGATCAATCGACAGATCATCGGGAATCACCGCGCCTTGCTGCAGTAGCAGGGCAGCGATTTCGTTGTGCTTCCGCCGTAGTGCCAGGCGAAGCGGCGCACCCGGACCATCGCTGGCCGCGGCATTCGGATTGGCGCCATGCGTCAGGAGTTCCCGGACAATCGCCAGATTACCTTCAAAGCACGCTGTGCGCAGTGGCAGGCCACGGCTGCCGTGCATGTCGGGCTCTTCAATGTCGACTTGGTCGTCGAGTGCTTCGACGACGCCGATCAGACTGCCGGCACGGATAGCGGTGATCAGCTTGCTTGCTGCAAATCCTTTGATGGTCATGTTTCCAGGCGATCTCGATAGTCCTGGGATTGTAGGCAATCGCCAGGACTTTGGCGAGCGGGCTTATTTGAAGCCGACTCGATCGAAAATGATCTGTGCCTTGCTCTGGTACATGGCGAGATTCTTGACCGGTAACTTGTCGGCCTTGAATTTGCCGAGCGATTCCAGCGCGGGATTGGCCACCTTGACGCTGTCGACCGCCGGCCATTCGTTATTGCCGTCGGCAAAGTAGCGCTGAGCCTGATCCGAGGAAAGGTATTCCAGAAATTTGACTGCAGACTCCTTGTGCGGTGCAGTCTTGAGCATGCCGCCACCGGAAACGTTGATGTGAGCACCGTTACCGCTCTGATCCGGCCAGATGACGCCGACTTTTTCCATCAGCTTGATCTCTTCGGGTTTGGTCGAACGGAGCAAGCGTGCAACGTAGTAGGTATTTGAAATGGTTACGCCACATTCGCCGACCGCCACCGATTTGATCTGATCCGTATCGCCGCCTTTAGGCGAGCGGGCAAAGTTGGCCACCATGCCGCGCGCCAGTTCTTCCGCCTTGGCCTCGCCCTGATGGGCAATGATCGAAGCCATCAGTGACAAGTTGTAGGGATGGGAGCCTGAGCGGGAGCAGAACTTGCCCTTCAGCTTCGGGTTCGCCAAGTCGGCATAGTTCTGTACATCTTCAGGTTTGACCGCGCCCTTGTTGTATACGATGACGCGAGCCCGGGTCGAAAACGAGAACCAGTCTTCGGTGCGCAGGTGAGCCGGAAGCCGGGTTTCGAGCAGCTTCGATGCTACCGGGGCGAACAGGCCCAATTCGTGAGCCTTGGCCAGGCGGGCGGCATCAACGGTCAGGAAGATATCGGCCGGGCTGTTTGATCCTTCGTTCTTGATCCGTTCGAGCAGCTCATCTTCCTTGCCCTCGATGCGGTTGATCTTGATGCCCGTCTGCTGCGTGAAATTGGCGTAAAGCGCTTCGTCCGTCTGGTAGTGGCGGGCGGAATAAAGATTCAGGATCTTGTCCTCAGCGCAGGCAGATGAGGCCAATGCAGCGAAGGAGACGGCGATCAGGGCTGATTTCAGTTTCATGCAGCAACTCCGGGTATCTGTGAGAACCGTACCAGTTTACTTGTCGGAGTAACGTTTTGTAAATGAGAATGGTTATCTTATTCGGGCGTAAAAAAAGCGGCTGGTGCCGCTTTGATCAGTTGCCTTCGAGGATTCGTCGGGCGCCGTTGTAGCGCTGCATCCAGTAACTGCTCTCCATGCTCTCGACGCGAACCTCGGCACCGGTGCGCGGTGCGTGCAGGAAATGGTTGTCGCCGAGATAGATGCCGACATGCGAGAAGGTGCGGCGCATTGTATTGAAGAAGACCAGATCACCCGGTTTGAGTTGGCTGGAGTCGATCTGCTGCCCGACTTCACTCATTTCGCGAGCGGTGCGTGGCAGTGAGGTGCCGATGCTGTCCTTGAAAACCAGGCGGACAAACCCGCTGCAATCCAGACCACTGCTTTCGTCGTTGCCACCCAGGCGGTAGCGCACGCCAACCAGCTTGAGACCTTGCAGGATGACATCCTGCGCAGCGTTGGTGTAACGTTCAAAAAACGACGCTTGCTCTTCCGGTTTGCGCACCTGTTCAGCCGCGGAGGACGCGCTGATCCCGCTGACGAGCAGCGAAGAGGCAAGCAGGAGAGAAAGCAATACTTTATGCATAGCCCCGAAATGTATTTGAAAAACTTCTGGCTGTAAAGAAGCTGAAAAATTCGGGAGCTGCAACTATGTTCATAATCCGTAATTATGAATACAATTTCCGTCCCGACGAGCGAGGTGATCTATGGATTCCTTCAAGGCACTGCTGATTGAAGAACACGACGGCAAGGTAAGCAGTGGCTTTGTCCAGCTGGATGAAAGCCGGCTCGACTCCGGTAATGTCACGATCCGGGTTGCGTACTCAAGTATCAATTACAAGGATGCGCTGGCGGCAACCGGTGCCGGCAAGATCATTCGGCGTTTCCCCTGCGTTGGTGGCATTGATCTTTCTGGTACGGTCATTGAAAGCGGTGATCCGCGTTTCAAGGTCGGTGATCCGGTCATCGCGACCAGCTTCGATATTGGCGTTGCACACCATGGTGGTTATGCCGAAATCGCCCGGGTTCCTGGCGACTGGGTTGTTCCCTTGCCGGCCGGCTTGTCCCTTTATGAAGCCATGGCGTTGGGTACGGCGGGATTTACCGCTGCGCTGGGCGTTTGCCGGATGGAAGAGAATGGTCTGCGTCCGGAAAAAGGGCCGGTCATCGTTACCGGGGCGACTGGTGGCGTTGGTAGCCTGGCGGTCGACATGCTTGCACGGCTCGGTTATCACGTGGTGGCTCTGACCGGCAAGGAATCCGAGGCCGATTACCTGCGTAGTCTTGGGGCTACCGAGGTCATGTTGCGTCAGAGTCTTGATCTGACCAAGATACGCCCGCTTGATCGCGCGCGCTGGGCGGGTGCTGTCGATAATCTGGGCGGTGATGTGCTGGCCTGGATTGCCAGCACAATGGAACAGGGCGGCACGATTGCCAGCATTGGTCTGGCGGCCAGCATGTCGCTGAATACCACGGTCGCACCTTTCATTCTCCGCGGTGTTTCCTTGCTCGGCATTGACTCGGGCTATATTCGGGAGCCCTACCGCAGCGGTGTCTGGCAGCGTCTGGCGGGCGATTTGCGCCCACCGCACCTGGCGTCGATGTCGCGCCGGATTCCTTTTGATGCCTTGCCTGCCACCTTTGGTGAATACATTGCCGGGCGCGCCAAGGGGCGCGTGGTGGTGGAAATTGCCGGAGGCTGACGTGGCCGAGTTGCCGCACATCCTGATCGTTGACGACTCCAGGGTGGTCAGGAAGTCCCTCATTCAACATTTGCAGGGGCAGTATGAGGTGCGCGAGGAGAGCGATGGCGAGGCTGCATGGCAGACGCTGGTCGTCGATCATTCGATCAAGGCGGTCATATCCGACCTGCAAATGCCCAAGCTGAATGGCTACGAACTTCTGGAGCGGGTGCGCACTTCCAAGCTTCGCCGCTTGCAGCAGCTGCCGTTCATTCTTGTCTCTGGCGAAGAGACGGAGGAGGAGCGCGCCAGGGCAAAGGAATTAGGCGTTTCTGATTTTGTGACCAAGGGTGCGGGTGGTACGGAAGTACTGACTCGTCTGAATAATTTGCTTGTCCTGAACAGCGTACAGGAAAACCGCGAGGCCGATCGCGAGCGCCTGGTTCAGGATCCGGTGAGCGGTTTGTTTACTAGAAAATATCTGGAACTCCAGGCGGCACAGGCCTTGTCCCATTCTGCGCGACACGGTGTCGATGTCAGTGTGATGGTGCTCGGTTTCGATGGTTTTGCCGGCATGTGCGAACGCTTGGGTGAGCAAGTGGCCGATGAGATTGGCAACCGTTTTGCCAAGATGCTGACTGGCAAGATGCGTCAGGAAGATAGTCTGGGACATTTCGGTAACGGGCAGTTTGCTGTCGTTTCACCGGGGACGGCGCCGGCTTTTTGCGCGACTTTTGCCGAGCGTGTCCGCGAGGCGATCGAGGTGGCGCGGCTGTCGGTGCAGGGGCAGACCGTATCGTTGACGGTCAGTATCGGATTGGCCAGCGTTCCTACTGATCAGGTGGATTCTGCAGCGACATTGCTCGATCTGGCCGGGGCACGCATGCAGAAGGCCATGCAGGCGGGAGGGAATCGAACCGAATCGGGCGGAATTCTGCCGGCGACGCGGCCGATTTCCATTCATCACGCCCTGGAGTTGTTGGCGGCAAATCGCCCTGGGCCGGTTATCCCACATCTGCCCGCTTTGGCTGAGCGGCTTATACCCTTGCTGAAATTGATGGATCAGGAGTTGGAATTGGATTTGGCTCTGCCGCTGGCAGAGATCGAATACCGTTTGAGTGAACGGAAGTCGGAAAAAAATTAATCCGTTCGGTATTTTGTTGTGCAGGAAAACTTAGCTAGAGGGATCTTTATGGCGACGTACAAGGAGTTTCACCAGTATTCCATCGAAAAGCCGAATGAGTTCTGGACCGAACAGGCCCAGCTCATCGACTGGAAAGAACCGTTTACCCAAGTCTGTGATTATTCCCGCCCGCCATTTGCTAAATGGTTCGTTGGCGGCAAGACCAATCTTTGTTACAACGCAGTTGATCGTCACGCGGCCAAGCGTCCGAATGATCGTGCGTTGATTTTCATCTCGACTGAAACCGACGAAGAAACGGTATACAGCTTTGCGGAGCTGCAGCGCGAAATCGAGCGCATGGCAGCGATTTACCAGAGCCTCGGCGTCAAGAAGGGCGACCGCGTCCTGATCTACATGCCGATGATCGCCCAAGCGACCTTCGCGATTCTTGCTGCAACGCGCATCGGTGCCATCCACTCGGTGGTGTTCGGCGGCTTCGCGTCCGGTTCGCTGGCTACCCGTATCGACGATGCCAAACCGGTATTGATCGTTTCCTCCGACGCCGGCATGCGCGGCGGCAAGGCCGTGCCCTACAAGCATTTGCTCGATGAAGCCATCGATCTGGCCGAACACAAGCCGGCCAAGGTGTTGATGGTCGACCGTGGTCTGGACAAGGCTTTCAACAAGGTTGCCGGTCGCGATGTCGATTACGCCACCGAGCGCGCCAAGTTCATGGATGCCAAGGTGCCGTGCGAATGGCTGGAATCCTCCGAGCCGTCCTACATCCTCTACACCTCCGGCACGACCGGCAAGCCGAAGGGCGTCCAGCGCGATACCGGCGGTTACGCCGTGGCGCTGGCTTCGTCGATGAAGCATATCTACTGCGGTGGCGAGGGCGAAACCTTCTTCTCCACCTCCGATATCGGCTGGGTGGTCGGCCACTCCTACATCATCTACGGCCCGCTGATCGCCGGCATGGCCACCGTGATGTACGAAGGCACGCCGCTGCGTCCGGACGCCGGCATCTGGTGGCAGATCGTCGAGAAGTACAAGGTCACCGTGATGTTCTCGGCGCCGACCGCCGCCCGCGTGCTGAAGAAGCAGGATCCGGCCTTCATGCACAAGTACGACCTGTCGTCGCTCAAGCACATCTTCATGGCCGGTGAGCCACTCGACCAGCCGACGCACGAGTGGTTCATGACCGAGTTGCAAAAGCCGGTCATCGACAACTACTGGCAGACCGAAACGGGCTGGCCGATGCTGGCTGCGCTGCCGGGCGTCGAAAAGACGCCGATCAAGTACGGTTCGCCGTCCTTCCCGGTCTACGGCTATAACCTGCAGATCTTCCGCGAAGACGGTTCGGTCTGCGGCGCCAACGAAAAGGGTATCGCCGCCGTCATCCCGCCGTTGCCGCCCGGCTGTTTGTCTACCGTCTGGGGTCAGGACGACCGTTTCGTATCGACCTACTTCACGCTGTTCAAGGAGCCGCTGGTTTATTCCTCGTACGACTGGGCGATCAAGGACGACGACGGTTATTTCACAATCCTCGGTCGTACCGACGACGTGATCAACGTTGCCGGCCATCGTCTGGGTACCCGTGAAATCGAGGAAGCTATCCAGAACCACCCGGCAATTGCCGAAGTGGCCGTGGTTGGTGTCGAGGACAAGCTCAAGGGGCAGGTGCCGATGGCCTTCGCTGTCGTCAAGGATGCCTCCAAGCTTTCCTCGCCGGAGCTGATCAAGGCACTGGAGAAGGAAGTGTTCGGTACGGTCGACAGCATCCTCGGGGCGATCGGCCGTCCGGCCCGCGTGCACTTCGTGACCGGTCTGCCCAAGACCCGTTCCGGCAAGATGCTGCGCCGCTCGCTGCAGGCGCTGGCGGAAGGCCGTGATCCGGGCGATCTGACGACGATCGACGATCCTTCGACGCTCGAGCAGATCAAGAACGCGCTGGCCAGCTAATCGCGTCTTGTGTTTGAACAAAGGCCCGCCGATGAAAATCGGCGGGCTTTTTTATTGCGCCGTTGTAAGAATCCGGCTGGGGGGCGGGTGGTAGAATGCCCGCCGGTCCTACCACTCTGACGTTTACGCTGATGATTTACGAAACAGTCGCTGCAGTCGATCTGGGTTCCAATAGCTTCCGCCTGCAGGTCGGGCGCGTGGTGGATGATCAAATCTACGTTCTGGATTCCTTGAAGGAGCCGGTTCGCCTTGCATCTGGACTGACTGCCGACAAGCGCCTGGATACCGCAGCTCAAGTCAGGGCGCTGGATGCCCTGCGTCGTTTCGGCGAGCGCCTGGGCGGCTTGGACCGGGGGGCGGTGCGTGCCGTAGCGACCAATACCCTGCGTGTTGCCAAGAACGCGGTTGAGTTTTTACCGTTGGCCGAAGAGGCCTTGGGTTTTCCCATTGAAATCATCGCTGGTCGCGAAGAGGCTCGTCTGATCTACATCGGTGCCTCGCACTCTTTGCCAATGGCTTCACACAAGCGATTGGTTGTCGATATTGGTGGTGGTTCAACGGAATTCATCATCGGCAAGCGCCATGAGCCGCAGCTGATGGAATCGCTCTACATGGGCTGCGTCAGCTACACGCAGCGTTTCTTTCCGGATCGCCGGATCGACAAGAAACGGCTACGCGAAGCTCAGGTGGCAGCAGCCAAGGAAATCGAACTGATTGCCCATGATTTCCAGCGCCTTGGCTGGCGGGAGGCGGTCGGCTCATCCGGTTCGGCGCGGGCGATTGCCGATGTGCTGGAACTGAACGGCATGAACCCGAACGGTGAAAGTGGCATTACGCGGGTCGGGCTGGACAAGCTCTGTGCGCTGTTGATCAAGGCAGGGTCTGCCGAAGCACTTGATCTGCCCGGTATCAAGGGCGATCGTCTGCCGGTATTTCCAGGTGGCGTGGCCATCATGACGGCGATTTTTGAGGAACTCAACATCGAGCGGATGTCCTATGCCGAAGGCGCCTTGCGTCTTGGTGTGCTTTACGATTTGCTCGGACGCTTTCACCATCACGACATGCGGGACTCCACTGTGTCGCAGTTCCGCCGCCGCTACCAGGTCGAGGGCGACCAGGTGGGGCGGGTCGAAGCTACTGCGCTATCGGCGCTGACCCAGTTATCGGAAGGAAGTCCGTCGGAATCGGATATGCAGTTCCTGTCATGGGCTTGCCGCTTGCACGAAATTGGTATTTCTGTCGCTCACAATGCGTATCACAAGCATGGTGCTTACGTTCTTACCTACGCTGATATGCCCGGTTTCTCCAAGAAAGATCAGGCACGATTGGCAATGCTGGTGCTTGGTCACCGCGGCAAGCTTGAGAAGCTGGGCGCTGTGCCGGCCGACGATAGTGCGTGGAATCTGATTTTTTGTTTGCGGCTGGCGGTATTGCTGCACAGAACCCGTGATGACAGGGACCTTCCTGCGTGGCGGGTCGTACGCAGCGGCAATGGTTTTCTCCTTGAATTGCCGGCTGACTGGTTGGTGGCCAATCCCTGGACTGCCGCGGCATTTGGCGAAGAAGCCAATGTCTGGAAACAGATCGGGCGGGATTATGTCTTCAGGTCCAAGCCCGTAAGGAAGCCTGCATGAGCGAAATTCCCCGCTTGCGAGTCGAGCCGGGGAAGGTAGTACTCTCCGGCGCATGGACGCTCGCTGAGATGCTCCCGATGCTGTCGTTTTTGCAGACGGAACTCACTCAGCAGCCGGTTCATGTCAGGCATTGGGATTTGTCCGCCGTGACCCGGCTGGACAGTGCGGCGGCAGTGCTGCTATGGCGAACTTGGGGTAGCCAGTGGCCGGCCAGTCTGGATATTGGCGAGATGCATCGGCCGGTGCTCGCCCGGGTTGCCGAGCTGCCGCGTGAGATGCCTGTGCCGGCGGCACCTCGCGTTCACCTGCCGGAATTTGTCGGTGTGCTTTTGCTCAAGGCGTTGGCCAATTTGCGCGGCATGGTTGCTCTGTTTGGCCAATTGCTGCTCGACTGTGCCTATCTGTTTCGTCACCCGAAAGACGTCCCGTGGCGGGAGTTTACGTCCAACGTTTACAAGGCCGGTGCGCTGGCTTTGCCGGTTACAGCGCTGGTCGGATTCCTGATCGGGGTGACGATCAGCTATCTCTCGGCGCTCCAGTTGAAAAGCTTTGGAGCAGATCTGTTTATCGTCAATATTCTCGGTATCTCGATCATCCGTGAACTGGGGCCAGTTCTCGTGGCGGTTTTGGTGGCCGGGCGCTCGGGCTCGGCGATGACGGCCCAGATCGGCGTGATGCGCGTTACGGAAGAAATCGATGCCTTGTCGACGATGGGTATCTCGCGTAGCTTGCGCGTCGTTTTACCCAAGGTGCTTGGCTTGACAGTCGCCATGCCGCTGCTGGTGTTGTGGACTTCGGCCGTTGCCTTGTTTGGTGGCATGCTGGCGGCGCTGATGCAACTTGATCTGTCGCTGATCTATTTTCTCGAAAATCTGCCCAGAGCCGTACCGGTTGCTAATTTGTACATTGGTTTGGGAAAAGGCTTGGTGTTCGGGTTTGTCATTGCGGTGGTTGCCTGTCATTTTGGCTTGCACGTCAAGCCAAACACCGAAAGCCTGTCGGCCAACACGACCAGCGCGGTGGTGACGGCAATTACCACGGTGATTCTGGTTGATGCGATCTTCGCTATCTTCACTCGCCACATCGGTGTGCCTCAACTATGAGCCAGCCCCCGGTCATTGAGCTCAGTGGTGTATCGGCCAGTTTCAGGGGTCGGTTGGTGCACTGCGATCTGGACTTGCGGGTGGAGGAAGGGCAAATTGTTGGTTTGCTTGGCGGTTCCGGGAGTGGCAAAACGACGCTGCTGCGCGAAATTCTCGGCCTGCTACAGCCGGATACCGGGGTGGTCCGCCTGTTCGGTGTCGATCTCAATGACCCTGACGTACTCCTGCAGCGGGATGTACGGCGCCGCCTTGGTATGTTGTTTCAGCACGGCGCATTATTTTCGGCCCTGTCTGTCTTCGACAACATTGCTTTCCCGTTGCGCGAATTGCGGTGCCTTGATGAGGACTGGATACGTCGGTTGGTCCACCTCAAGCTGGCGATGGTCGGCCTGGAGGAGGCGCATGGCAAGCTGATGCCGGCTGAGCTGTCGGGTGGGATGGTCAAGCGCGTTGCGTTGGCTCGGGCATTGGCGCTGGAGCCTGAACTCCTGCTTCTCGATGAGCCTACCGCTGGCCTGGACCCGGATCGTAGCCAGAATTTTGTCGAACTGGTCGGAGATTTGCAGCGCGAACTTGGCTTGACCGTGGTGATGGTGACGCATGACCTGAATACCCTGGCTGGGCTTGCCACTCACGTGGCCGTGCTGGCTGATCAACAGATCGTTGCCTTCGGCACGAAGGACGAGATCATGACGGTCGATCACCCCTTCGTCACCGGATTTTTTGGCGCTGATCGCCGGAAACTGCTTTAATCATCAATCATGGAAAACAAGTCTCACGCCTTCGCCGCCGGACTCTTCGCGTTACTCCTCGGATTGGCGGCATTGCTGGCGACCTATTGGCTGAGCGGAAGTCGCGAAGCCTCGCGTGATTACATCGTCGTTACCAAACAAAATATTGGTGGGCTAAATCCGCAGGCGCAAGTTCGCTACCGGGGTATCCGGGTTGGCAAGGTCAGCGACATACGCCTTGATCCGGACGACTACAGCAATATTCTGGTGACCATTTCAGTCAATGAAGATGTGCCGCTGACCACCGGGACGGTGGCCAAACTGAACTATCAAGGCGTAACCGGATTGGCGCACATCCTGCTGCTGGAAACCGGCAAGAACATGGGGCCGCTGGAGCCTGAGGGCGACAAATTGCCGCGTATCACGATGATCCCGTCGCTTCTGGATGAGCTCGGTGAAACCGGCGCTGCCACACTGAAGCAGGCTCGGCAAATGATGGCCAGTGCCAATGCCCTGCTCAGCGAAGAAAATCGGGCGCATCTGACGGCGACGTTGGCGAATCTTGAGGCAGCATCCGGCAGCATGAAACCGGCGCTGGAAAACCTCAATCTGACGCTGGTGCAAATGAAGAAATTGCTGGATGACCGCAACGTCAGGCAACTCTCGCAAGCAGCCTCGGAAGTCGGGCCGTTGCTTAGTGATACCCGTGTGCTGATCGGCAAGATGCAGCTTGCCACCGACAAGCTGGATGTCGCTATCGGCGATGCTTCGGCGGGGGGTACTTCGGCACTGATGCCACGCCTGAACGAGCTGGCGGTGGATTTCTCGATGACCTCGCGGCAATTGAGCCGGGTACTGCGCATTCTTGAAGATACGCCGCAAGGTCTGGTTTTTGGCGCACCGGCCCAGACGCCCGGTCCCGGCGAAACCGGTTTCAACCCGAGCGGGGGGAAATAAAGTGCGCTGGCTTGCTGCTGTTTTGCTCAGCCTTTGCCTTTCTGCATGCTTTACTGCTGGCAAGCGCGGCGGTGAAAGCCCGCTGGCTATCTATGACTTCGGGCCGGCGCCATCAAGCCTGCTGTCCACGCCCCGAAAACAGCCAATTGCCCTGGAGGTGAGGGCGCCGTTGTGGTTCGATTCGCTGGGGATCGATTACCGTCTGGCTTACGTCGATCAGGCCCGCCTGCGCGAATATGCGAGGGCTCGCTGGGCAGGGCCGCCTGCACAGCTGATTCAGCAGCGCTTGTCGCAGCAACTGGGTTATGTCATGGCCGGTCAGAGCCAGACCCGTTGCCTTGTTCGAGTGGAGATTACGGAATTCAGTCAGGTTTTTACCACGCCAGAAGTCAGCAATGGTGTGCTGCAAGGGCGGGTGTTATTGCTGGATCGCTCGCGTCGGCAGGTGGCAGAATTTCCCCTTGCTCTTGAAAAGCCAGCCCCATCCAGCGATGCGCGAGGTGGGGTAGGGGCTTTGACCGCGACCGTCGAGCAGTTGGCAGTGGATCTTGTTGGGTGGGAAAAGATGCTGCTTGAGCGCGAAGCTTCTCTTGCGTGTTTCGGTTAGCTGGAAACGATCCGTTCGGCGATGCGTTGCTTGAGGTCGGCAAGGTTGTCGTCGAAGTGCGTGTAATGCATCAGCGACAGGCCAAATACACAGGCGTAGAGCAGCAGGCTGCGACTCTTTGCCTCGGCATCCGACATGCCGGCAGCAACGAAAAGCTTGCGCGTACATTCCAGACGATAGAGGTCGACCGCTTCAACGATTGCTGCGGCCTGGGCGTCGTGCCTTGCCCAGTCACGCACCGCCAGTTCAATCGACATCCCTTTGCGGTTGCGGCTGGCGCCATAAACCTCGATCGCGTAATGCAACTGGTCGCGTTCGTTGCCGGGGGTGACTGCCGTTGTCTTTTCAATGTCGCGAATACGGCCAAGTTTCCACTGTTCCAACACCGCGTCGAGCAAAGCTTGCCGGTCCTTGAAGTGCCAGTAGAAACTGCCCTTGGTGACGCCGCAACGCTTGGCCAACACTTCGACGCGCAAGCCGCTGACACCTTCCTTCGCGAGGAGGTCGTTAGCTACTTCCACCCAGCGATCCGGGTCAAGCTGGGTGCGCGTTGCAGTCGTCCGGTTGCGGGGTTTGACCGATGTGGTTTTCATTGAGGACTTGACAGGTTTGTTTTCCATACGCTACCGTATGCTTTTCCATACGACACAGTATGGTCATTGTGCTGATTGAGTAGTTGTCTGTCAAACGGATGTCGCAGTTTAGAAAATCTAACCGAGTAAAAGGAGAAGGCTTGTGAAGATACTGGTTCCGGTGAAACGGGTAGTTGATTACAACGTCAAGGTTCGCGTCAAGGCGGATGGTTCGGGTGTCGATCTGGCCAACGTCAAGATGAGCATGAACCCGTTTGATGAAATTGCCATCGAAGAAGCGGTCCGCCTGAAGGAAGCCGGCGTGGCTACCGAAGTGATCGCAGTTTCCTGCGGTGTCGCTGCCTGCCAGGAAACCCTGCGTACTGCGATGGCGATCGGTGCAGATCGTGGCATCTTGGTTGAAACCGATGTCGAACTCCAGCCGCTGGCCGTTGCCAAGCTGCTCAAAGCGCTCTGTGACAAGGAGCAGCCGCAACTCGTTATCTGCGGCAAGCAGGCCATCGATGATGATGCCAACCAGACCGGCCAGATGCTCGCCGCCCTGCAAAACTGGCCGCAAGCGACGTTCGCATCCAAGGTGGTCATCGCTGACGGCAAGGCAACGGTGACCCGCGAAATTGATGGCGGTCTCGAAACTCTGGCGATCAGCCTGCCGGCCGTCATTTCGACCGACTTGCGACTGAACGAGCCGCGCTATGCCACGCTGCCGAACATCATGAAGGCAAAGAAGAAGCCGCTTGATACCGTCAAGCCGGCTGATCTGGGTGTCGATGTCACGCCCCGCCTGACTACCCTCAAGGTTAGCGAACCGGCCAAGCGCAGTGCCGGCGTCAAGGTGGCCGATGTGGCCGAACTCGTGAACAAGCTTCGCAATGAAGCGAAAGTGATCTAAGGGGAGATAGACCATGACCATTCTCGTTATTGCCGAACACGATCAGCAGAGCCTCAAGGCCGCTACCCTCAATACCGTCGCCGCAGCCCAGAAGATTGGTGGCGAAATTCATGTGCTGGTGGCTGGTGCCAATTGCAGCGCCGCAGCCCAGCAGGCCGCCGGTCTGCAAGGCGTTGCCAAGGTCAAGGTGGCCGATGCGGCGCATTACGAAGCACAGACTGCCGAGAACCTGACTGCATTGGTTATCGCCAATGCGGCTGGTTACACCCATATCCTGGCGCCGGCCACGACCTTCGGCAAGAACCTGCTGCCGCGTGTCGCCGCCTTGCTGGATGTGGCTCAGATCTCCGAAATCAGTGGCGTCGAGTCGGCTGATACTTTCATTCGTCCGATCTACGCCGGCAATGCACTGGCCACCGTCAAGAGTGCCGATCCGGTCAAGGTCATCACCGTGCGGACGACTGCCTTCGATGCGGTCGCCACCGGTGGTTCGGCTGCCGTTGAAGCACTCGCCGCGGCAGCTGATACAGCGCAATCCCAACTCCAAAACAGAGAACTTACCAAGTCCGAGCGTCCGGAACTCGGCGCTGCCAAGATCATCGTTTCCGGTGGTCGTGGCCTGGGCAGCGGTGAAAATTATCACAAGCTGCTTGAGCCGCTTGCCGACAAGCTGGGTGCCGCCCTCGGTGCTTCGCGTGCCGCGGTCGATGCCGGGTTTGTGCCGAATGACTATCAGGTCGGCCAGACCGGCAAGATCGTTGCGCCGCAGCTCTATATCGCCGTCGGTATTTCAGGCGCGATCCAGCATTTGGCGGGCATGAAGGACTCCAAGGTGATCGTCGCGATCAACAAGGATCCGGATGCACCGATCTTTCAGGTGGCCGATTACGGGCTTGTCGGTGATCTGTTCGAGGTCGTGCCGCAATTGGTGGGTGCCGTCGGTTAATGTCACAAACCCGGCGGCCGGCTCTAAAATAGCCGTGTGAATCTGCCGGATAACTTGCTGGGCGAAGGGTGGTGCTGGGCGGCTTGGGTCGTCTGGGTGCTGCTTTTCGCCCGCAGTCTTTTCAGGGCACCCTGGGGGCGCCTCAGGGATTCCGATCAGCTAAACGTCTGGTTGGGCATGGTTGTCCTGCTGACCCTGATCTGGAGCCTGAAAGCCGGGGTCAAGCCGGGGCTGGGCTTTCATCTGCTCGGGGCAACGGTGTTTACCTTGAGCTTCGGCCCGCATCTGGCCTTTGTCGGTCTGTCGCTGGTTGTTGCAGGAATTACCCTGAACGGAGCAGCCGGACCATTCGCCTACGCGTTGAATGCATTGCTGCTGGCGGGGGTTGGTGTTGGCGTGAGCTACGCGCTTTATCGATTTTTCTCGCGTCTGTTACCCAAGCATTTTTTTGTATATATCTTCATCAACGGGTTTTTCGGTGCTGCCTTGACGATTTTCGGCGTCGGACTCTGCGCCACCCTGTTGCTGGCAGTGGCCGGTGCTTACGAGTGGGATTATCTGACCAGCGAATATTTGCCCTATTTTCTGCTGCTGGGATTTTCCGAAGCCTGGCTGTCGGGGATGATGATGACGCTTTTCGTGGTTTATCGACCGGATTGGGTCGCCACCTTCGATGATTCCCGTTATCTGGCGGGGAAATAACCGCTACAATTCTGACACTTTGATGTCATTAAAGGCAGTTTCCTTGGATCGCTTGTTTTTCCGCTATTCCGCTTCGCTGTTGATGCTGGCGCTGTCCGGGAGTGTTTCGGCCGTTGGTCTCGGTGAACTGCGCGGGCAGCCTGTCCTTGGGAACAGTATCAAGCTGGACATTGAACTTCTGGGGGTGGAGAAGCAGCACCCTGATGTTGCATGCTTTCGCCTGGTCCAGCCTTCGGCGCCCAGCGATCTTCCCTGGTTGAAAAAAGCCGCCCTGAGCATCCGCAAGGGTGTTCCTCCTGTGCTCGAGATCCGTTCTGAAGTCCCTTTGCGCGAACCCATAATGCAACTGTCGGTTCAGCTAGGTTGTGGGCATGAGATTTCTCGCGAATATGTAGTTATGGCCTCGCCCGCTCGAGAGGGGAGCACGCCCGCCGTTGAGCCTCGCTCGCAAAATATCGAAGCGCCAGTTTCCGCAAGCCCGGTTCAGAAAACCGTGCGAACTCGCCCGGCGATGCCGGTTGTTGCCGAGCCCCCCCCGAGATTCTCGCCGAAGAAGCCAGAGAAACGCTCGGCAAAGACATTAATGCCGGACCGCTTGATGCTTTCTGACGCTGGCGATGTCGGCGAACCTTCTTTGCGATTGGCCACCGAATTGCTGGTCGGTCCGGGGGCCAAGGACGCACAGCGAGAAATTCTGCGCCTTGAATTCCGAATGCTGCTGGCCATGCATGAACAGGCCACTTCGCAAATGGCAGTGGCTGAGAAACTACGCAACATGGAAGGGACACTGGGCGAGCTTCAGCAGCGGGCTGGAGAATTTGCCCAGCGAGTTGAAAAGGGGGGGGCTGAGCCCGCTCCTTCCTTGCCTCCAGTGGCTGTACAGCCACCGCCAATCGCTGTTCCGGCAGCAAGTTCCCCGGTATCGGCAACGCCGAATGCACCTGCGCCCGTGGCACAGGACTCATCTGGTCCTTCGGGTTGGGGGTTTTACGGCGTTTTGCTGGGGGCGGCGCTTGGACTGGCTGGCTGGTTTGGCTGGCGAAAGTATAGCGAGCGTCAACAGGTGTCCGACGATGTGCTGTCGCCGATGGATGCGCCGGAGATGCGTGTGGATCCTCAGCGAGCCGAAGAGCACGAAGAGCTGGGGGGGGTCGACTTGCCTTTCGAGGCGGCGGCCATGGGCATGCCCATGCAGGTCGATGTCGAGCTTGATGGTCGGGATGAAGATTCCGCTACTGCGCTGCCCGAGCCGGAAAGATCACCCGCTCAGGCGCAAGATTCAATTCTGTCGATCAATGCCACCACTCTGGATGAGCATTTTGAAGCCAATCCGGTCATGGAGCTTGCTGACATCATGCTTTCCTTCGGACGGGTGAAGGGGGCGGCTCAGGCGCTTCAGGAGTTTATCGACCACAACCCTCAGGAAGCGCTGCAGCCTTGGATTCGCCTGATGGATGTTTATCGAATGGCGGGTATGCGCACTGAGTTTGAAAATGTCGCGCGCAACCTGAATCTGAATTTCAACGTCGAGGTGCAGAGTTGGGATGACGGAACGCCCGGGTTGTCGACGCCTTCGTCTGAGGGGGGCGCGGACCTTCCCATTGCTCCTCGGCCGCAGTCTCTTGAGGACTTGCCTCGCCTGATGCAAACGGTGCTCGAACTCTGGAAGTCTGGCGACGTTGTGGGTTATTTGTTCCAGTTGTTGCGTGACAACCGAGGCGGTCAGCGACAAGGCTTTGCCTTGCCTGTCGTCGAGGATATTTTGTTCCTGATTGAGCTGAAAGAAACTTCTAACCGAATGGAATAGATCTGATGAGCGAATATATTGCCCCCCTGAAAGATATCCGTTTTGTCATGCAGGATCTGGCCGGTCTTGACCAGGTCGTATCGTTGCCGGGATGCGAAGAGGCGTCGCCGGATGTCGTTGATGCGATTCTTGAGGAAGCCGCGAAGTTTTCCGGTGAAGTCCTGTCGCCGCTCAACAGGGTTGGGGACAGAGATGGTGCGAAGTGGAAAGACAAGGTTGTCACCACCTCACCTGGTTTCAAGGAGGCTTATCGGCAGTTTGTCGATAACGGGTGGAACGGCATAGGCTGCGACCCGGAATTCGGCGGTCAGGGGCTGCCCAAGTTGCTGTCTGCGGCGGTCAGCGAAATGTGGAAGAGTGCCAACCATGCGTTCTCGCTTTGTCCGATGCTGACCCAGGGGGCGATCGAAGCGCTGATGATCGCCGGTACCGACGAACAGAAGGCGGCCTATCTGCCGAATCTGGTCTCCGGCGAATGGACGGGGACGATGAACCTGACCGAGCCATCGGCCGGTTCCGATCTGGCGGCGGTGCGCAGTCGCGCCGAGCCGGTTGGTGACGGCACCTTCAAGATCTTCGGCCAAAAGATTTTCATCACCTACGGCGAGCACGACATGACGGACAACATCGTCCATCTCGTGCTGGCGCGGACGCCCAACGCACCGGAAGGCGTCAAGGGCATCTCGCTGTTCGTGGTGCCCAAGTTCCTGCTCAAGGCGGACGGTACGCCGGGTGAACGCAACGACGTGTATTGCGTGTCCATCGAGCACAAACTGGGTATTCATGGCAGTCCGACTGCGGTGCTGGCTTTCGGCGACAACGGTGGTGCCATTGGCACGCTGGTCGGCGAAGAAAATCGTGGCCTGGAATACATGTTCATCATGATGAACGCAGCCCGGTTCAACGTCGGGCTTGAAGGCCTGGGTGACGCTGAGCGTGCCTATCAGCGCGCCGCAGTCTATGCCAAGGAGCGCGTTCAGGGCACGGAAGTGGGTGTCAGGGGCGGTCCGAAGGTGCCTATCATCAAGCACCCGGATGTTCGGCGCATGCTGATGTCCATGCGTTCGCGGATTGAAGCCATGCGTGCCCTAGCCTATGTCACTGCCGCAGCACAAGACAATGCTCACTGCAATCCGGATGAGGCTGAGCGCAAGAAGGCGCAGGCCTTTGCCGATCTGCTGATTCCTGTCGTCAAGGGCTGGAGTACCGAGAGCGCCATCGATATCGCGTCGCTAGGCGTTCAGGTACATGGCGGCATGGGCTATATCGAGGAAACGGGTGCTGCACAGCATCTGCGCGATGCACGCATCACGGCAATCTACGAAGGGACGACGGCGATTCAGGCCAATGACCTGATCGGTCGAAAGATCGCTCGCGAAAAAGGCGTTACAATCAAGGGTGTAATCGCCGAAATTCGCACCGCTGCTGCACAACTGGATGGCGATCTCGCGTTGATCGGGGCTCGTCAGAATGCTGCGGTCGATGCCCTGGAAAAAGCGGTCGACTGGCTTGTCGCCAATTTCTCTAGCGAGCCCAAAGCCGCGCATGCCGGCGCGGTACCCTTCCTGTACCTGTTCGGTATCGTGGCCGGTGGTTGGCAAATGGGGCGTGCGGCAGTGGTTGCTCGCTCCAGGCTCGCCTCTGGTGAAACTGATCCTTTCTGGGCGGCTAAATTGGCGACAAGCCGCTTCTTTGCCGACCACTTCCTGACTCAGGCGCAGGGCTTGGCAGATTCAGTGGTATCTGGTGCGGCTGGTGCGCTGGAAATTCCTGACGACTGTTTCTAGCAATCATTCATTAGCTTTCTCCAAAAGCCTAGGATTGTTGTTATAATCTTGGGCTTTTCCACCTTGCCCTACCGCACCCGCATGGCGGAGGGTTTATCCCAAAAGGAGATTGCATGCGCCATTACGAAATCTGCTTTATCGTCCATCCGGACCAAAGCG
>JAGTRS010000074.1 GCA_018262195.1 Pseudomonadota bacterium
ACGCGCTTGCCGGTGGCTTTGGGTAGCAGCGGATCGGACTGCATGTTGATCAGGAAAGGCAGCGGGCTGGTCGGCTGGGCGATGGCCGTCGTGGCCCCCAGCGCGGCGCCCGCCGCCAGGAATTTCCGGCGATTGAACGTCATGGTTTTTTCTCCATTTCTAAACCACCCGGGCACGGAGATGCCCGGATTTACAGGTGCGCCTCTTAAGGCGCGGGAGAAAACAGCAGGCGGTACGCAGACCGCCCATCAAGGCTGCTTTCAAAATTTCAGGTGCTGCAGTTGCGCCACGAAGCGGGCTTCGTCTTTCGCTTCCAGGCAGCGCAGGTCGAGATGATACGCATCGTCACGGATGTAGCCGATCACCGGCGTCGGCAGGCCACGGAAGGCAGCCTCGATGGCAAGCAATATCTTGCCCGGCTTGCGGGCAGTTGGGCGGCAGACCAGGGCGGCAGAGGGGAGGCGCTCAACCGGTAAGGCGCCGCTGCCGATCTGGCTGCTGCACGCTTCGACACTGACAGCGGCCAATTCGCCGAGTCCTGCCTGAGCTGTCGGCAGCACACGTTCTGCCAGCGCGGTGATTTCCGTCACCGGCCGGGTCAGCATGCGCAAGGTCGGCAGGCGTTCGGCCAGGCGATCCGGGTCGCGGTACAGGCGCAGCGTTGCTTCCAGTGCGGCCAGCGTGGTCTTGCCGACACGCAGGGCGCGCTTCAGCGGGTTCTTCTTGATCTTGGCGATCAGATCCTTGCGGCCGACGATCAGCCCGGCCTGCGGGCCACCGAGCAGTTTGTCGCCGGAGAAGGTGACGATATCGGCGCCGGCGGCCAGTGCCTGTTGCGGCGTTGGTTCGGCGGGCAGGCCGTGGGCAGCGAAGTCGCACAGCGTGCCGCTGCCCAGATCGATCATGAAGGACAGGCCGGCGGCGTGGGCAATATCGGCGATTTCCTTTTCATCGACGGCAGCCGTAAAGCCGGTGACAGCGTAATTGCTGGTGTGGATTTTCATCAGCAGCGCCGTTTTCGGATTGATCGCCTCCTGAAAATCCTTGGCATGGGTGCGGTTGGTCGTGCCGATTTCGTGCAGCTTCACCTGCGCCCGGCGCATCACGTCGGGAATGCGGAAGGCTCCACCGATTTCAACCAGTTCGCCACGCGAGACGACGGCTTCTTTGCCCTGCGCCAGCGCGTTCAGGGACAGCAGCACGGCTGCGGCGTTGTTGTTGACGATGGTGGCGGCGATGTCGGGTGAGCCGCCAGCGATCAGTTCGGCCAGCAAGCCGGAGACCAGATCGTCGCGATCACCACGGCCGCCAGAGGCGAGGTCATATTCGAGCGCACAGGGCGAACGGGCGGCTTCGACCATGGCGGCGATGGCTTCCTCGGCCAGTTGGGCGCGGCCAAGGTTGGTGTGCAGCACGGTTCCGGTCAGATTGAAGACGGGGCGCAGGTTGGCCCGGCCGGCATCGTCGGCCCGGCGGCGAATGGCGGCGAGCAGGGCGGTTTCGTCGGGTAGCGGCAGGCCATGTTTCAGGCCTTCGCGGGCAGCGGCCAGTTCGGCCCGGACACAGCCGGTGACAAGTTGTCGCCCGTACGTCTCGATCAGTTCAGCAAGTTGCGACAGTACGCGGTCAACCGCAGGGAGATTTCGTTTTTCGTTCATAGGCTTTCACCCGGACCGGGCAGAAAGGTTGATCAATGGAATTAAGCGTTGGCGCCAATCAGTAGCAAGTTGGGGCCGGAGCGTTCATAGCCGGCCTCGTCGACCAGCATGTCGAGCGCCAGCGTGGCGAGGTCGTCGGCGACCGGGTCAACGCGCGGGTCTTTTTCCTGATAGACGATCTTCAGGTAGCTCTTGCAGGCATCGCAAGTCTCGGCGCGGACGGCACCTTTCGAGCCTTCGACTTCATGCAGGGCGACGCCCTTGTCGGTATCGCAGGCCGTGCAGGTCGCACGCGGCACGTTCCATTCGGTATTGCACAGGCTGCAATGGAGGTAGCGCAGGTTGTTGATGGCGGCACCCAGGCGGACGACGCTGGCTACCGGCAGGCTGCCGCAACAGGGGCAGACACCGTGCACTTCAAGCGCCTGCAGCTGGCTGGCATCGAGCTGGCTGGCCAGTGCCGTGAACACGATTTGCAGCGCGGCGCCGACGAAGGGCAGCTGGGCAGCGTGTTCGATATCCGGTTCGCCAGCGAGCAGCATGTCGGCGAGCTTTTCAAGGTCAGCGTCTGACATGGCTAATAGTGTCTTGAGCACCTTTTTCGCGCCTTCCGGTGCATCGTTTTCAAGACGGGCGGCCAATTGCTGCAGCGCAAAGCGCCAGGCAGCCGGGCGAGCCAGAGACGAGGCATTGAGCGGTGGCATGCCGTGGGTGCGTGCTTGTTCGAGGCTCGCAGCACTCGGCAGGGGCAGGGCTGGCAGGCCTTTCAGGATTTCGTGCTGGGCCTGGCTCAGTTTGCCGAGAAAGCGGAGCCAGTCACCCAGGCTGTGTTCTTCGGCCAGCGCTGCAAAGCGCGCGGCGCGGTCGGAAAATATCGAACCGGGATTCGGCAGCAGGTAGGGCGCAGCCTCTTCGGCCGGTGGATGAAAATCGATCGGTTGGGTCTGCATGGGTATGTTGGCTTTTTTCTGCCCTTGGCGACATCTTGCGGCGGGCTATCAGGAGTTGTTTTTGAAAAAAGAAGGGGATGCGGAATATTCCCTGCAGAGCCCCTCTGAACGCAAGTAAAGCTTAATCAGTAAATCGAAAGGTCGGGCGCAGCAGGATCAAGGCGCACCCGCGCCGGCAGTACAAGTCGTACGGCCAGCGGGTGCAACGCAGAGTCTGCAAGCCCGGTCATTCGCTATTTGCCGGTTACCTGGCGGTACCAGCCACGATGATGCTGCTTGGCCCAGCCACGGGTGACCGTGCCGTACCACATGGCACGGATGGTGCCCTTGACCCAGATGGCGGCATAGACGTGGACGAAGATCAGGCCAATCATCACTGCGCCCGCAGCAGCGTGCACCACGGCGCCCATGCGGACGAGCGTGATGTCGAAGCCGAACCAGGCGCGCCAGATGAGCAGACCCGACACGGCCATCAACAGCATGCAGATCGCCATTGCCCAGAACATGACTTTCTGGCCGCCGTTGTACTTGCCTTGCTCAGGCATGTCGTGGTCGTTGCCATCCACCATGTTTTTCGCCTTGGCCAGCCATTCCTTGTCCGCCGGTGTCATCTTGTTCAGATGCTTGAAGCGGAAAAAGAGGGCCAGGAACGAGACCGCCATCAGCACCCCGAGGTAGGGGTGGATGATGCGCGTCCAGGTCGGGCCACCAAACAGCTGGGTGAGCGGGTAGAACGCCGGATGGAAGAAGGCCAGTCCGGAGAGGGCGAGCAGAATGAAGCTGATGCCCACCACCCAGTGATTGGCCCGTTCCTTGGGCTCATAGCGCTTCAGGTCTTTCGGATCGCGGATCATTTTGCATCCTCCTTCTCGATCTCGTCCTCGATCTCTTTCGAGACCTCGTTCGGACCCTTGGTCACGTAATGGAAAAGGCTGCCCAGTGCAACACCGGCCAGAGCCAGCGTGGCGAGCGGCTTGGCGAAGCCCTTCCACAGCGAGACCAGCGGGCTGATCGACGGATTGGCCGGCAGGCCGGCGTAGAGGTCAGGCTTGTCCGCGTGGTGCAGTACGTACATGACGTGCGTGCCGCCCACCCCTTGCGGGTCGTACAAACCAGCCTGATCGTAGCCACGTTCCTTGAGGTCGGTGACGCGCTTGGCCGCGTAATCCTTCATGTCCTCCTTGCTGCCGAACTGGATGGCGCCAGTCGGACAGGCCTTCGCACAGGCCGGGGCTTGGTTGACGGCCACCCGGTCGGAACACAGCGAGCACTTGTAGGCCTTGCTGTCTTCCTTGGAGATGCGCGGGACGTTGAACGGACAACCGGTCACGCAGTAGCCGCAACCGATGCAGTTTTCCTGATGGAAATCCACAATGCCGTTGCTGTACTGGATGATGGCGCCCGGGGCCGGGCAGGCCTTCAGGCAGCCGGGGTCAGCGCAGTGCATGCAGCCGTCCTTGCGGATCAGCCACTCGAGCTTGTTGTTCTGCTCGACCTCGGTAAAACGCATCACCGTCCACGATTTCGCCGTCAGA
>JAGTRS010000075.1 GCA_018262195.1 Pseudomonadota bacterium
GACCCGGGTTGCCGGCACCTCGGTATTCCTCAATGCCGATCCCAAGGGGGTGCCGCATGCGCTGCTGCACAACCTGATGCACAACAAGGTGCTGCACGAACGGGTGGTGCTGGTTTCCGCCCAGTTCTTCGACGTGCCCTATGTTCCGGATGTCGACCGCGTCGAGGTCAGGCAGCTGCGCGACAACTTCTGGAGCGTGATCATCCAGTACGGCTTCAAGGATGAACCCGACATTCCGCTGGCCCTTTCGATGTGCGCCGAAGCGGGGCTCGAATTCAATGCGCTCGATACCTCCTATTTCATCGGGCGCGAGACGCTGATTCCGCGACTCAATTCCGAGATGGCGTTCTGGCGCGAGAAGATATTCATCACCATGTTCCGCAATGGCGGCTCGGCGACGGCATTCTTCAAGATTCCCAGCAACCGTGTCGTCGAACTGGGCACCCAGGTTGTTCTCTAACGTGTTCCCCTAGCGCTGGCAGTGGCGATCGCGGCCGGTTTTCTTGGCCGTGTACAACGCTTCATCGGCACGCTGGATTGCCGTATCGATGGTGTCGGCCCAGAGGATTTCCGTGCTGCCGATGCTGGCCGTGAATTTCAGCTGCGTGGCGTCGGCCAGCGTGACCGTGGTATTGCGCAGCCGCTCGAGGAGCCGCTCGATGACCGGGGCGGCCATCTGCGCATTGGTTTCGACCAGTACGACCGCGAATTCCTCGCCGCCGATCCGGCCGACGATATCCACGTTGCGCACGCTGGACTTGAGCAGTTGCGCAAGATGCGCCAGCACGATGTCGCCGGCGGGGTGGCCGTGCTTGTCGTTGATCTTCTTGAAATGGTCGATGTCGAGCATCAGCAGCGTCGGTGACGGCCCGTGACGCTGGCTGCGCGCCAGTTCATGGGCAAACCGGTCCATGAAGGCGCGCCGGTTGACGAGGCCGGTCAGGGCATCGGTCGAGGCCTGCACCCGCAGGTCGACTTCCAGCGCGACCCGGCGCGCGATCTCCGCTTTCAGTCGGGTGCTTTCGGCCTCGATGACGCTCCGGTGCGCCATCGTTTCCTTCTGATAGCGCCGGAGCACGACTTCCGACCAGAAGATGCCGCCGGCGATCAGGATGGCGGTAATCGTGAAGCGTGACGTGAACGCCATCGAGTAGCTGCTTGTTCCTGTCTCGGGGCCGCCCATGACCATGATGCAGGTGGCGATGGCAATGCCCAGGCCGGCCCAGATGGCGCCCTCCCTGAGTGGCAGGAGCATGATCGAAACCAGCGGGAAGGAGAAGAACCACAGGGCGTGGCTGTGCTCTTCGCCGGAGAACGCAATCATGTAGAGGAGCAGCGCGGCATAGGTGAACATGCCGGGCCGCGCCGTCGACGGCCGGTCGCGTCCGCGCAGCAGGGCCAGATAGCTGCCGCCGATGACCAGGATATTGGCGGTGATCAGGCAGACCAGCGGCCAGTTGGCGTTGCGCAACGCGGCAACGCCGTAGGCGGCGAGAATCGGCAGCCCGAAGAGGAGAAAAAGCTTGGCGCGCTGATGCGTCTGCAGTAGCTGATCGGTGGTGTTTTCGCTGGGTAGGTTCATCTGGGCGTGATCGGTTCCGGCTAGAGGCGGCGGATTTTCTCCAGCAGCGCGGTCGTCGATTTTTGATGCAGGAAAGGGATCGAGTGCACCGTTCCGCCCCAGCCAAGCACCTCGCTGCCGCCGACAATCTTGTCCACCGGCCAGTCGCCACCCTTGACCAGGATTTCCGGCCGGCAATCGAGGATGCGCTGCAACGGCGTATCCTCGTCGAACCAGGTGACCAGCGTCACGCAGCCGAGCGCGGCCATCACCGCCAGGCGATCGGCCAGCGCGTTGACCGGCCGGTCGTCGCCCTTGCCCTGGCGCCGTACCGAGGCGTCGGAATTGAGCGCCACCACCAGGCTGGCGCCAAGTGCTGCCGCCTGCGCGAGATAGGTGACGTGGCCGCGATGCAGGATGTCGAAGCAGCCGTTGGTGAATACCAGCGGGCGGGTCAGCAATTCGGCTCGCGCGGTCAACTGCGCCGGCGGGCAGATTTTCGACTCAAAGCCGGGGGGAGCGTAGCTCATGACTGGCGTCAACGGAAAAAATGCACCATTTTAGAGCTTGTAGACGTTTCGGCGCAGCTTTTCCGCTTGATGCCACAAGATTTTATGCGCAGTTTCTGCAGCATGGGCGCCGAAACCGCGGGTCTCTCCCGGAGGTCGGCCTTGCTGCCGCGTCGGGTGACTTTCAGGAACGGGCCGCGCGCCACTCGGCAAGTGCCCTGACAGCATCGTCAAGGGAAGGCAGCAGTATGACGCCAGCCATTTTCGCGACGCGCGCGACGCCGCCGCCGCCGGCCCAGAGTTCGCTGCCGGCCGGCAGAATCAGGCACAGTTGCTGCAGCAGGCCGGGGATCTGCCGCTGCGGGAAGGCGGTCGAGAAGGAGAGGGCGACGATATCGGCACGGTGGGCCTCGGCGGCGCGGCCGATTTCCAGTAGCGGCATCTGCGTGCCGAGCGGGATGCATTCGGCGCCTTCCAGCGCCAACAGGGCTTCCGCCATCAGCAGGCCGAGTACGTGTGGTTCGTCCGGCACGCTGGTGAGGACGATGCGCGGACTGCGGCTGCCGCCGGGCAGGGTCGCAATCGCCTGGCGCAGGAGGCGCTTGGTCAATTCAGTAAACAGGTGTTCCTCGAACACCTCGACGCTGCCTTCTTCCCAAGCTGCGCCGACATGGCGGGTCAGTGGTGCGACGGTGTCCTGGACAAAACGGTGCAAGCCTTGCCGCGCCAGTCGCTGCTGCATCGCCTGCTGGTAGCCCGGCACGTCATGCTGTTTGATCAGCGCCAGCAGCTTCGCAAGCTCGGCGGCAACTTCGCCGGTGTCGTCGCCCGCAGCGGGCTGCGCAGGACGTTTGGGCGCCAGCGCGCTCAGTTCCTCGGTGGCCGTCGCGATCAGCTTGCCGGGCCGATGGCCCGCGTCCATCAGACGCTTGATCAGCCTCAGGCGTTCCACCTGCTCGGCCGGGTAAATGCGTTCCCCGTTGCCATTGCGATCCGGAATCGGGAAGCCGTAGCGGCGCTCCCACATGCGCAGAACATCCTTGGAGAGACCGGTATCGCGCTCGACAGCGGCAATATTGAAACTTGGGCTTTTCATATTTGTCCTGAACAAATGTTAGACAAAACGTTGACAAACTGGATTTTGATGTCTATATTACAAACAAACACGGTATTTGTCTAGGACAAATTTTCAAGGAGCTGAATGTGCTGGAAAACCTGAAGCGCTGCCTGAGTATCGCCGGAGTGCTGTCACTCGGCGTTGTTCCGCTCGCGGCCGCCGCCGAGTGCCCGCCATTGCTCAATCACACCTTCCCCGGATTGCAGGATGGTAAGCCGCAGTCGCTTTGCCAATACCAGGGCAAGGCCATTCTGGTGGTCAATACCGCCAGCTTCTGTGGCTTCACTTCGCAGTACGAAGGGCTGGAGAAACTCCATGCCCGCCTCAAGGACAGGGGACTGGTCGTTCTCGGTTTTCCTTCCAACGATTTTGGCGAGCAGGAACCGGGCAGCGCAAAGGAAATTGCCGATTTCTGCCGCCTGACCTATGGCGTCGAGTTTCCGATGCTGGCCAAGACATCGGTGACCGGCAAGGACGTTAACCCGTTCTACCGGAAGCTGGCCGAGGTCACCGGCAGCAAGCCGGGCTGGAATTTCCATAAGTATCTGATCAATCGCGATGCTTCGCAGGTCGTTGCCTACTCCAGTTCTACCACGCCGGAAGACAAGGATCTGCAGAAGAAGATCGACGAGTTTCTCAAGTAGAACGTTTGCCCCAACCTCAAGGAGTCACTGCCATGAATGCACCCGATCACTTTTTCCTGCCTGACGTTCAGTCTGCTGCGGATACCCGCCGGCTCGCCATCCAGAACGTCGGCGTCAAGGGGCTGCGCTATCCCATGCAACTGGAAACCGCCAGTGGCGAGGTGCTGAATACCATCGGCAATCTCAC
>JAGTRS010000009.1 GCA_018262195.1 Pseudomonadota bacterium
CGCCCAGTACCACCACAGCTATTTCGTCGTCGCCCACTTCCATTACGCGCTGTTCGCCGGCGGCATCATGGGCGTGATGACCGGCGTCTATTACTGGCTGCCGAAATGGACTGGCCACATGTACAGCGAAAAGCTCGGCAAGCTGCATTTCTGGCTGACGGTGTTCTCGTTCAACCTGACCTTCATTCCCCAATTCTTCCTCGGCCTGGCCGGCATGCCGCGGCGCATTCCCGACTATGCGCTGCAGTTCGCCGAATTCAATGCCATCTCGACCGTTGGCGCCTTTGTCCTCGGCATCAGCCAGCTGCTCTTTGCCTGGAACATCTGGTGTTGCGTGCGCGGTGGCCCGAAAGTCGACGGCCAAGTCTGGGAAGGCGCCGAGGGGCTGGAATGGGAGCTTTCATCGCCACCACCCCACCATAGCTGGGAAATCCAGCCGGTGATCAAATGAGTGAGGACAGCATGACCCCGGCCTTCACCGATGCCGAGCTCGCCCGCCGTCGTGCCGCGTCGCGCCGTCTTGGCTGGCTGCTTGGCGCCGTGGTGCTGGTCATTTACCTCATCGGCTTGTTCATCAAGCGTTAGCACCATGGAACAGGCCCAACCCACCCCAGCTCGCCACAATCGCCTGATCGGCAAGCTGCTGTTGATGGTGGCCGGGGCCTTCGTTTTTGCCTTCGCACTGGTGCCGCTCTATGACGTGCTCTGCGCGGCTACCGGTTTCAATGGCAAGACAGCTGGCCAAGGGGTCATTCGCGACGGATTCGGGGTTGGTGGCCTGCAAACTGCTACTGCTCCAGCATCAAAGGTCGATACCGGACGCACTGTCCGCGTCGAATTCACCGGCACCGTGATGCCCGGTCTGCCTTGGGACATGCGGCCGCTGACGATCAGCCTCGACATCCATCCCGGCGAGCTGCAACAGGTCAGTTATCTGGTGCGCAATACCTCGGACCGGCCGATCACCGGTCAGGCCGTGCCGAGCGTAACGCCCGGCCAGGCTGCGCAGCATTTCGAGAAGATCGAATGCTTCTGTTTTTCACAGCAAACGCTGGGACCGGGTGAAGCGCGCGAGATGCCGCTGGCTTTCATCGTCAAACCTGAGGTCGACCGCAACATCAGCCACATCACCCTGTCCTACGCCTTTTTCAGCATTGACGGACAACGCCAGACACTGACCAGCAGCAGGGAGTCCCGATGAAAACCAGTCCAGCTCACGCCGCACAGGCGGAACATTATTTCGTTCCGCAGCCCAGCCTCTACCCGGTCATCCTATCGGCCGGCATGTTCCTGCTCGCCCTTGGTTTCATCCAGCTGATCAACAATTTCGGTCCGGGCAAGTGGGTCATGTTCAGCGGCACTGCCGTTATCCTCTATGTTCTGTTCGGCTGGTTCGGCAAGGTCATCGGCGAATCGCAGAGCGGCGCCTACCGCGACTGGGAAGACCGTTCATTCCGCTACGGCATGATCTGGTTCATCGCCACCGAGGTGATGTTCTTTGCCGCCTTCTTCGGCGCGCTGTTCTACGTGCGGGTCATTTCGGTGCCGACCCTGGGTGGCATGGAAGGCGCCCACGGCTTCAGTCTTTGGCCTGAATTCGCCGGCACCTGGCCGACCAGCGGGCCAAAAGGAGCTACCTTCACGCCAATGGGCGCCTGGGGCATTCCGGCGCTCAATACCGCCCTTCTGCTCAGTTCCGGCGCCACCGTCACCTGGGCGCACTGGGGGCTGCTGCGCAACCAACGTAGCCACCTGGTGCTCGGCTTAGCCGCGACGGTCTTGCTCGGCAGTGTTTTCCTCGGCTTCCAGGCTTACGAATATCACCACGCCTACAACGAGCTCGGGCTGACCATGGGCGCCGGTGCCTACGGGGCGACCTTCTTCATGCTGACCGGCTTCCATGGTTTCCACGTCACGCTCGGCACCATCATGCTCGCCGTCATCCTGCTGCGCAGCCTGAGCGGCCATTTCAGCGCCGAGCGCCATTTCGCGTTCGAAGCAGTGGCCTGGTACTGGCACTTCGTCGACGTGGTCTGGCTGATCCTCTTTGTCTTCGTTTACTGGGTGTAGCCGGGTATGAGACCAAACCTGAACCCGGCCAGCAGCATCAGAAAGAGCGCGATGGACAGCCCGATGCGCAGGGTCAGCGCTCGCACCGTCCGCTCGCCGGCCCCTCGGTCGCGGTAGAGATAGAAGAGCCCGGAGAACAGGCTGCCGACTATGGCCAACAACAGCAAAACAACCAGCAGCTTGAGCATGGACGACGCCTCCGAAGGGATTTCCGTAGCCCAGTATGCGCGCCGGCCGGGCGGGGCGGCAAGGGCCAGCCGCAAACAGGCGGCGATCCTTGGCGGCCTGCTCCTTGCCTTCCTGTTGCCGGCTTTCATTTCGCTCGGCCTCTGGCAATGGCGCAAGGCCGAGATGAAAACCGCGCTGCAAATCGAACTCGACACCCGCAGCCACGATGCCGCCATCGCCATGCCGACTGCGCTGGCCGATGTCGAATCGCTGCGCCATCATCGGGTCATCCTGCGCGGCACCTACGACGCCGCCCACCAGGTGCTGATCGACAACCGCCTGCATCAGGAACAGGCCGGCTACCACGTCATCACGCCCCTGCAGCTCACCGGATCGAACATGCATGTACTGGTCAATCGTGGCTGGCTGGCCGCTCCGGCCGATCACCAACAGCAGCCGGTGGCCGAGGTGCCGACCGGCGAAATCGAACTGAGCGGGATTGCCGTGCTGCCGACCCAACGGTTTTTTAACTTGATGCAGCAACCAACCAGCGGTTGGGCGCCGGTCTGGCAGAACCTCGACATAGAACGCTTCCGCTCGGCTGTGCCCTACCCGCTGCAAGGCCTGGTCATCCAGCTCGACCAGACGGCGCCGGGCGGTTACGTGCGCGACTGGCCGCGCCCGGACGAACGGGCCGACCGCCACCGCAGCTACGCCCTGCAATGGTTCGGCTTCGCCATCGCCAGCCTCGGCATCTGGGCCTATTTCCTGATCCGCCGGTCATGAACAGCGTCGCCATTCATTCGCTCCCCAACCAGCGCCAGGGCCGGCTGATGCTGGCCCTGATCGTCGCCCTGCTCGCCTTGCCCTTCGTCATCGGCGCCGGCCTTTACTTTGGCGGCTGGCATCCGTCCCGGATCGGGCATCACGGCCACCTGCTCAACCCACCCCGCCAGTTGCCGGAGCAGATTCCACACCCCAAGGGTGCTTCCTTCGGGGCGCGGTCAACCGGAAAAAATGCCGAAAAATGGAAGCTCGTGCTCCAGGTCCGCGGCTCGTGCACCACCGACTGCACGAGCCGTCTCGATGAAATGCGCCGCATCCACGTCGCCCTCTACAAGAACATGGGCCGCCTGAGCCGCGCCGTGCTGACCGACCAACCGGACGACCCGGCCCTGCTCGCCCTGCACGCCAGCCAGCCCGACCTGACGGTGCTGACCGCCCCGCCCGATGCATTGGCAGAAATCACCGACCCCGTGTTGCTGGTCGATCCACAGGGGCTCGTGATCATGACCTACCCACCGGACGCCAGCCCCCAAGGCATGCGCGCCGACCTCGACCGCCTGCTCAAATACGCCTGGACCGGCTAGGAGAATATCCATGCACACCGCGACAGCCCCCACCCTAAGCCTCAGCCAGCGTCTGGCCGCCTTCAGCCACCTGTGCAAACCACGGGTCAACAGCCTGATCGTGTTCACTGCGATGATCGGCATGTGCCTGGCGACGCCGGATTTCCCGCCGCTCTTGCGCTTCACCGTCGCCTCGCTCGGCATCGCGCTGGTTTCCTTCGCCGCCGCCGCACTGAACTGCCTGGTTGAACGCACTGTCGATGCCAAGATGGCCCGCACCAGCTGGCGCGCCACTGCGCGCGGTGACATCTCGCCGCTCGAAACGATCACGCTGGCCACCGCCCTCGGCGCCACCGGCCTGTGGCTGCTGCACAACTTCATCAACGACCTGACCATGTGGCTGACGCTGGCCACCTTCGTCGGCTACACAGTCATCTACACGCTGATCCTCAAACCGGCGACGCCGATGAACATCGTCATCGGCGGTGCCTCCGGTGCCATGCCGCCGCTGCTCGGATGGACCGCGATGACCGGCCATGTTTCGGCTGAGCCGCTGGTCCTCTTCCTGATCATCTTCCTGTGGACCCCGCCGCACTTCTGGGCCCTGGCCTGCTACCGGCGCGACGACTACGCCCGCTCCGGCCTGCCCATGCTGCCGGTCACCCACGGCATCGCCTTCACCTGCCAGCACATCCTCTGGTACACCGTGATGCTCGCCGCTGCCAGCCTGATCCCGGTCTCGCTGGGCATGAGCGGGACCTTCTACCTGATCGCCATCAGCCTGCTCGACCTCGTCTTCCTCGGCTACGCCATCGCCCTCTGCCGCAACTACAGCGACGCCCTGGCCCGCCGCACATTCCGCTACTCCATCCTCTACCTGACCCTGCTCTTCGCCGCCCTCTTCATCGACCGCCTATTCTGACCCGATGCGCCTCTACCGTCGCCTGCTTCTCATCGCCACGCTGCTCGCCTTCGCCGTCATCGCCCTTGGCGCCTACGTCCGCCTGTCCGATGCCGGCCTCGGCTGCCCCGACTGGCCCGGCTGTTACGGCCACTGGCTGGGCGTTCCTGAAGCACAACACGAACAGCAGGCGGCCGCACAAGCCTATCCGGACCGGCCACTCGATACCGGCAAGGCATGGAAGGAAATGCTCCACCGTTATCTCGCCGGCACGCTGGGCCTGCTCATCCTGGCGCTGTGCATCCTCGCCTGGCGCAAGGAATACCGCAGCCAGCAGTCGCCGGCCCTGCCGACCGCACTACTAGGTATCGTCGGCCTGCAGGCGGCACTCGGCATGTGGACGGTCACGCTATTGCTCAAGCCGGTCATCGTCACCCTTCACCTGCTCGGCGGCATGACGACGCTCTCCATCCTCGTCGGCATGGCCGTTGCCGGACGTAAGGCAACGCCGGAAAACGCCATTGGTCCTGGAACGCGCCTGCTGGCCTTCGGAGCATTGCTTGCAATCAGCATCCAGATCGCCCTCGGCGGCTGGGTCAGCAGCAACTACGCCGCTCTTGCCTGCCCGGATTTCCCGACCTGTTTGGGCCAATGGCAGCCCGAAATGGATTTCACCCACGCCTTCAGCCTGCACCGGGAACTGGGCGAAACAAGCGATGGCCAGTTCCTGCCGTACGCCGCCTTGACGGCGATTCACTGGAGCCACCGTCTGGGAGCTGTTTTGGTTACGCTGATGGCGGGCCTGCTGGCACTTGCCCTGTTCAAAACCGGCAAGAGAAATTGGCAATTGTGGGGCGGCTTACTGGCGTTTCTGATGCTGGCGCAACTCAGTCTGGGCATTGCCAACGTCCTGCTCGGCCTGCCACTGGCCATTGCCGTCGCCCATAACCTCGGTGCCGCGCTGCTGCTGACAGCGACGCTGACGCTCAATATCAGCCTCTATCGCCAGCGCCTTCCGGCATCGGATGCTTCAGCCCTGAGTGGCCCATCGAAGACCGCAGCCGGTTGAATGACTCCCGGTTGGAAAAGACAAAGCCCGGAAAAACCGGGCTTTGTCTTTTCTGGGAAAACCGTTACATCATTCCCACTCGATAGTCGCCGGCGGCTTGCCAGAAACGTCGTACACGACCCGGTTCAGACCACGGACTTCGTTGATGATCCGATTCGAGACGCGACCAAGCAGTTCATAGGGCAGATGCGCCCAGTGAGCAGTCATGAAATCGCTGGTCACGACGGCGCGCAAGGCAACCACGTTTTCGTAGGTGCGCCCGTCACCCATCACACCAACACTCTTGACCGGCAGGAAGACAGCGAAGGCCTGGCTGGTCAGGTCGTACCAGCTCTTGCCGATGTCGGCCGCAGTACAGGCACCGGCCGCCACATCGCGCTCGGTAGCATGGGTGGCACGCAGTTCGTCGATAAAAATGGCATCGGCACGTTGCAGCAGATGAGCGGCCTTCAGCGTAACTTCGCCAAGAATGCGGACACCGAGGCCCGGCCCTGGGAACGGATGGCGATAGACCATCTCGCGCGGCAAACCGAGCGCGACACCGAGTTCGCGAACCTCGTCCTTGAACAGCTCACGCAGCGGCTCGAGCAGCTTGAGATGCATGTCTTCCGGCAGACCACCGACGTTGTGGTGACTCTTGATGGTATGAGCGCCCTTCTTGCCCTTGCCAGCCGATTCGATCACGTCCGGATAAATGGTGCCCTGAGCCAGCCACTTGGCTGCAGGCAATTTTTTGGATTCAGCCTGGAAAACCTCGACGAATTCCTTGCCGATAATCTTTCGCTTCTGTTCCGGGTCGGAAACGCCGGCCAGCTTGCCCATGAAGTCGTCGACCGCATCGACGCGGATGACCTTGACGCCAAGGTTCCGGGCGAACATGTCCATGACCATGTCGCCTTCGTTCAGGCGCAGCAGGCCGTGATCGACGAAAACGCAGGTCAGCTGATCACCGATCGCCTTGTGAATCAAGGCTGCGGCGACGCTGGAATCTACACCGCCGGACAGGCCGAGGATCACTTCTTCATCACCAACCTGACGCTGGATAGCATCGACGGCTTCGGCAATGTAGTCGCCCATGACCCAGTCGGTACCGCAACCACAGATGCCATGCACAAAGCGTTCGAGAATGGCGCGGCCCTGCTGGGTGTGCGTCACTTCCGGATGGAACTGGACGGCGTAAAACTTGCGACTCTCATCGGCCATCGCGGCAATCGGGCAAGAGGCGGTCGAAGCCATCTTGACGAAGCCAGCCGGCAGCTCCATCACCGAATCACCATGGCTCATCCACACCTTGAGCATGCCGTGGCCTTCCGGGCTGTAGAAGTCGGCGATGTCGTTGAGCAGAGCCGTGTGGCCGTGGGCGCGAACTTCAGAGTATCCAAATTCGCGCGACTTACCCGCTGCTTCCGCGGTCATCACCTTGCCGCCCAGTTGCTGGGCCATGGTCTGCATGCCGTAGCAGATACCGAGCACCGGAACGCCCAGCTGGAAAACAATTTCTGGCGCACGCGGGGTGTCGCCTTCGGTCACCGAACTCGGGCCGCCGGACAGAATGATGCCCTTGGCGCCGTAGTTACGGATGAATTCATCGGAAACATCGTACGGATGAATTTCGCAGAAGACCTTGGCTTCGCGGACGCGCCGGGCGATCAACTGGGTTACCTGGGAACCAAAATCGAGAATGAGGATTTTCTGGTGAGCCATTTTCAAAACCTTGAATAAAAAGGGCGGCTCCCGGAGCCGCCCTCAGTAACACGGAAAAGATCAGTCGAGGTGGTAGTTCGGCGCTTCCTTGGTGATCTGCACGTCGTGGACGTGAGATTCGCGGATGCCAGCCGAGGTGATTTCGACGAAACAGGCGTTGTCGTGCATGTGTGCAATGCTAGGGCTACCGAGGTAACCCATTGAAGAGCGCAGGCCACCCATCAACTGATGAATGACAGCAAGTACCGAACCCTTGTAGGGAACGCGGCCTTCAATACCTTCCGGCACGAACTTGTCGACATTGGATGTCGTTTCCTGGAAATAGCGATCAGACGAGCCTGCCTGCATGGCACCCAGCGAGCCCATGCCGCGGTAGGACTTGTAGGAACGCCCCTGGAATAGTTCGACCTCGCCCGGCGCTTCTTCAGTACCAGCGAACAGACCGCCGAGCATGACCGTGTCGGCGCCAGCCGCAATCGCCTTGGCGATATCGCCGGAGTAGCGAATACCACCGTCAGCGATCATCGGCACGCCGGTGCCCTTGAGGGAATCAGAAACGTTCTGGATGGCGGTAATTTGCGGCACACCGACACCAGCCACGATACGCGTCGTGCAGATGGAGCCAGGACCGATACCGACCTTGACGCCATCAGCGCCCATATCAACCAAGGCCCGCGCTGCATCGGCCGTGGCGATGTTGCCGCCGATGACCTCAATCTGCGGGAAATTCTTCTTGACCCAGTTCACCCGGTCAAGCACACCTTGCGAGTGGCCATGGGCGGTATCAACGACGATCACGTCAACGCCGGCTTCGGCCAGCAATTCGACGCGCTCTTCAGTTCCGGCACCAACACCAACAGCCGCACCGGCACGCAGACGGCCAGTCAGGTCCTTGTTGGCCAGCGGATGCTCGGTGGACTTGAGAATATCCTTGACGGTAATCAGGCCTCGCATGTGCCATTCATCATCAATGACCAGCACGCGCTCCAGACGGTGCTTGCGGATAAGTTCCTTTGCATCCTCGACGCTGGCGCCTTCCTTGACCGTGACCAGACGCTTGCGCGGCGTCATGATCGCCTTGACCGGCTGATCCAGGTTGGTCTCGAAACGCAAGTCGCGGTTGGTCACGATACCGACCACCTTGCCGGACTTGTCGAGTACGGGCAGTCCGGAGATACGGTATTGCCTTGTGATCTCCAGGACGTCGCGAACGGTCATCGACGGAGACACCGTGATCGGATCCTTCAGGATGCCTGATTCGAAACGTTTTACCTTGGCCACTTCGGCAGCTTGCGCCTTGGCGGACAGGTTCTTGTGAATGATACCAATCCCGCCTTCCTGAGCCAGCGCAATCGCCAGACGGCCTTCCGTCACGGTATCCATGGCGGCAGACAGTAATGGCAGGTTCAGGGAAATGTTGCGCGTCAGCCGGGTTGCCAGGCTTACGTCACGGGGGAGAATCTGGGAGTGTGCAGGGACGAGCAGAACGTCGTCGAATGTCAGGGCTTTTTGCAGCAGTCGCATGGCCTTTAGCCTTTAATCCAAGGTCACAAAATCGTATTATACAGAAAAGCCAAGGAAACCCAGATGACCACAAAATCCTCTCTCGTATTTGCCCTTGTTTTCGCATCTGCCAACCTGAGCGTGGCAACGCATGCTGAAACCTTCCAGTGGAAGGACAGCAACGGCCAGACAGTTGTTTCCGACGTGCCGCCGCCAGCCAGCGCCAAAGGCCGACGCTCGATAGGAGGTCAGCAGCCGGCAGTCGTTTCGGAAAAGGTGGCAGAGAAATCCCCGGAAGGCACGAAGGCTACTGACGCGCCAATGACCACCGCAGAAAAAGATCTCGAATTTAAAAAGCGCCAACAGGAAGCCAAGGAAAAAGCCGAGAAACAAGCCAAGGAACAGGCGGCTGAAAAGGACAAGCGGGATAACTGCGACAACGCCCGTCGCAATCTGGCTGCACTGGAAACGAACCAGCCGATGGCGACTTACGATGACAAGGGTCAGCGGATTTTGATGGATGGGGCTCAGCGCGAACAGACAATGGAGCGCGCCCGCCGGGTAGTCGCCGACTCCTGCAAATAGCCCCCCCCTCAACTACCCCTCGGAGGCGTCGGAATCACCGGCGCCTTTTTTCATGACCTTGCCCTCGGCCGCGCGTTGCTTGCGGACTTCCTTCGGATCAGCAATCAGCGGCCGATAGATTTCAACACGATCCTTGTCGCGCAACACCGAATCGACTTTGGAAAGCTTGTTCCAGATGCCAAACTTGTTCTTCTTCAGATCGATTTCGGGATACTTCCCCAGCAGACCAGAAGCTTCAAGAGCCTGCTGCAACGATGCACCTTCCGGCAATTGCACGCGAACCAGTTCCTGTTTGTTGGACAAGGCATAGCAAACTTCAATACTCAGCATTTCAGCCATGGCTGACTCCAAAGACCTGTGCGGCACGACGCACAAAGGCGTCAACAAACGTATTCGCAATATGGCTAAACACCGGGCCAATCACTTTTTCGAACAACTTGCTGGAAAATTCATAGTGCAACTGAAATTCGATCTTGCAGGCATTTTCGGCCAAGACCTTGAAATGCCATGACCCTTCCAGCCGACGAAACGGACCATCAACCAGCCGGATTTTCATCAGGCGCGGATATTCCTTGTCGTTTTCCGTAGTGAAGCAGGATTTGACCGAGTGGTAGTTGATGTGGAGCGTCGCTACCGTCCTGGATGGATCCCGGAATTTCACCTCGGTCTGGCTGCACCAGGGAAGAAATGCAGGGTAATCCTCGCAACGATCCACCAGCTCGAACATGCGTTCAGCCGATTGCTCAATCAAGACTGTCTTTTCAACCAGAGCCATGCGGCAGCAGCATTCCTGTATCCTGTAGAATTCACAATTTTAATGGATCACCCGGCAGCATGAGCATTACCGTCAACAAAAAAGCCTTTCACGACTACTTCGTCGAAGAAAAGTACGAGGCCGGCATTTCCCTCCAGGGGTGGGAGGTCAAAGCCATTCGTGCCGGACGGATGAACATCAAGGAATCCTACGTCATCATCAAGGGTGGCGAGCTCTACATCATCGGCATGCATATTTCGCCACTGGCAACCGCCTCAACCCATGTCAGCCACGACCCCACACGCACGCGCAAGCTATTGCTGCATGCCAAGGAAATCAGCAAACTTATTGGCAAGGTCGAGCGCGCCGGATACGCCCTGGTACCGCTTGATCTGCATTTCGTACGTGGCAGAATAAAACTTGAAGTTGGCTTGGCCAAAGGCAAGAAGCAGCACGACAAACGTGCCGACGAACTGGACAAGGATTCAAAGCGCGAAGCCCAGCGAGCCATGAAAGAACGCCAGAGGTAGTCACAACATGCCAAGACGATTGTGTAAAAATCCTTGAAGTTCAATCAAAGAAAATCCAACAGACAATCGCCATAATCAACATGATTGACTTACTCCGAATCCCGGCATGAAAACGACTCGCATCATTCTCGCTGACGACCAGTTGCTGATAAGAGCAGGGATTCGGGCGATCGTTGAAACCTTGCCCGGTTTTCAGATCGAAGAAGAATGCACTGACGGCTACGAAGCCATTTCTGCGATACAACGTCTGCAACCCGATGTTGTCTTGCTCGACATTGCGATGCCCGGCCCTTCCGGCATCGAAGTGGCACGCACCATACGGCAGTTCGACCCCAACACAAAAATATTGGTGCTATCCAGCATTGATCGCCTGGAAATTGTCGAACAGGCCTTGGCTGCTGGCATCAACGGCTACCTGTTGAAGGACTTTGTCCTTGCCGAGCTGCTTCAGGCGCTTGAAATGGTATTGAACGGGGAGCGCTTTCTTTCGCCAAAAATCCGCGAGATGTTGCGGTTTACGGGTACAGAAGGGACTACCGGAATCGGCGCCCGACTGACCATTCGACAAACAGAAATTCTCCGTCTGGTAGCCTCAGGAAGAACCACCAAGGAAATCGCCCGCGATTTGGGAATCAGCCCAAAAACAGTGGAATTTCACCGAGGCAGACTGATGGAGCGAATCGGCGCCCATGATGTCACCGGGCTAACCAGATTTGCCTTACAAACGGGCGTAGTGTGCTGAATTTTCTTAAGAAATTCGGCTGTTAACTCACACCCCTTTTTCCAGGTAGGAGGTCAGTTCTCCAGCCATGCGCAGCATGCACTGACTTAAAGAGGCTGCCATCGAATTCCATTCGACACCGTTCCCCTGGCCAGCCTCATCGTGCACCGCTTGCTCAAAACCTCTGGCCAGATCGACGCATTGATGGCCGGAGAATAAAACACAACTACTGCGGATATCGTGCAAAGCATCCTTCAGGGCTGAAACATCCCCAGACCCGAGTGCTTCTTCCATCCGCTGTATCAAAACCAGATGGTTTTCCAGAAACAGCTTGATCAAGCGTTCTGCTGTCGCCCGATTGCGACCAAGGTTGACCAACAAATACTCAAGATTGCAGAGGCTCTCGCCCTGCATATTGTTGATTCTCTCCGACATTAGCGGGTACCCAGACTTTTTTGTATTGTTTGGTCATAGCTTAGAACCAATGGTGCAGGGCGTGAACTCGGCATAACCCTAGGGAGAGACCGATAGTTCAGGAGACATCAGCGGTTAAGCAAAACAATTCGCCCAATAATGAAAAAGCCCGAAAAAACGATTTTTCGGGCTTTAACAATAATTCTGGCGGAGTGGACGGGACTCGAACCCGCGACCCCCGGCGTGACAGGCCGGTATTCTAACCAACTGAACTACCACTCCGCGTTGGGCCACCTGAATATCCGGGAGGCAAAGAACGGGGCGAATAATAGCACGCTCCGGATAGGCCGCAACGACTACAATTTCGCTTTTCAAAACCCGAAACAGATGCAATGACCGATACCGGCACGCTCAATCTCGCCTGGTCGCAAGCCATGATTTACGGTTTCGTTACGGCAGGCATCACCGAAGCGGTCATCTCGCCAGGATCACGCTCCACGCCACTGGCGCTTGCAATGCTTCGGCAACCCGGCCTGCGCTGCCATGTTGCCATTGACGAACGCAGCGCAGCATTTTTTGGTCTGGGTCTCGCCAAGACCAGCCGGCGCCCGGTGCTGTTATTGGCCACCTCGGGCACCGCCCCGGCGAACTGGCTTCCGGCCGTGATCGAGGCAAGCCTGTCCGGCGTGCCGCTTATTCTGATTTCAGCCGATCGCCCACCGGAGCTTCAGGATTGCGGTGCAAACCAGACCGTCAACCAATCGGGCTTGTTTGGATCCCATGTTCGAGCCAGCCACATGCTCGGTACGCCGGAACCGGGCTTCGACCCGGGTTATCTGGGCCGCCTCTCCGCACAAGCCTGCGAACAGGCAACTTGGCCACACCCTGGCCCCGTGCACATCAACCAGCCGTTCCGTGAGCCACTATTGCCATCTTCGCCGCTGCCTGCCAACGAGCCACTGAAAACGATATGTATAGCGCCCCCCATCCCTCAGCCAGATCCGGATGCAGTTAGCGACCTGGCCCAACGGATCGCTGGCCGACCAGGCATCATCGTCTGTGGCGAGATGCCACTGCGCGACGGTCAGAAAGAAGCGCTGGTCACGCTGGCAACTCGACTGGGCTGTCCAATCTTCGCCGAGCCCCTGTCCGGTCTCCGCTACGGACCACATGACCGCTCACAGCTTTGTGTCCGCTACAACGACTGGCTGGCCAACACCGACCTTGCAAGTAAGTACAAACCGGACTGGGTGATTCGCTTCGGCGCCTATCCGGTCACCCGAAACTTGCAGAATCTCATCTCCACAATCGCCGAGACGCATGCATTGGTCGATCCATGGCCACGCTGGATCGATCCTGCACACAAACTGACTCACCTGTTGCGCTCGGAACCTGACGCAGTTTGCAAAGCGCTGATTGATCATTCTCTCGCTCCCGCTTCAGAAGCATGGCTCTCCTTATTCGCCAAACTTGAAAGAGAGGCGGCAACAGATAAAAAAAATAGCCATATACAGATATTGATCGACGAAATGCCGAACGATACCGATCTATTTATCGGCAATTCAATGGCTATACGGCAAATGGACACCCATTCAGGCAGTGCCGCCAAAACACTTCGCGTTTACGCCAATCGCGGCGCGAGTGGCATTGATGGCAACATTTCCACCGCGGCCGGCATTGCGGCCAGTCGCGGGCAGGCTGTCGCCTTGATCGGTGACCTGACCTGTCAGCACGACATCGGCGGTTTGGCACTGACCCAGGGATTCAACATTGTGATCATCGTGGTCAACAACGGCGGAGGCGGCATTTTTGACCATTTACCCCAACGTGACCTACCCGAGTTCATCCAAGGCTGGCGTACGCCACAGAATTTAAACTTTGAGCACGCATCAACTGCCTTTGGTCTGCACTATGACTCCGCCAACTCTGATGACGATTTCCGGCAGGCCCTGCGAAGCGCGCTCGCTGCTGGTGGCCCACATCTGATTGAACTCAGGCAATGCTGATACAACCGGCTTGCACGCTACCTTGCAGGTAAAATTCACCGCCATGACCTTGACCACAAAGCCCATCGCCGATCCCAGCCACGCCTCCCCTTTAGGCAAGGCGACGGAATACCAGAGCCACTACGCCCCCGAACTGCTCTACCCCATCCCGCGCCAGCTCAAGCGCAGCGAACTCGGTATCGTTGACGCTGAACTACCTTTCGTCGGCGAGGATTTGTGGAATGCTTATGAACTATCGTGGCTGAATCCGAAGGGGAAGCCGGTGGTCGCCGTCGGCACGTTTCGGGTGCCGGCCAATAGTCCGAACCTGATCGAATCGAAGTCCTTCAAACTCTACCTGAATTCATTCAACCAGAGCACCTTCGACAATATCGCAACGGTCAGCGCGACCATGACCCATGACCTATCCACCGCAGCCGGCAGCCCGGTGGTAGTTGCACTTGAGCTGCTATCGGCAAGACCAGAAGCCTTGATCGGCCTTCCCGACGGCACACTGCTTGATGAACTCGATATCACCTGCGACCGTTACCAACCGGATCCGGCCTTGTTGGCGACCCTGCCAAGTGAAAGCGTGGAGGAAACCCTGTATTCCCACCTGCTCAAATCCAATTGCCTGGTCACCGGGCAGCCGGACTGGGCTATGGTCGTCATCCGCTACCACGGCAAGCCCATCGACCGTGCCGGGCTGCTGCGCTACATCGTTTCCTTCCGCAATCACAACGAATTCCATGAGCAATGCGTCGAGCGGATATTTACTGACATTCAAGCGCACTGCCGCCCCGAAGCCTTGGCCGTCCATGCCCGCTACACCCGGCGCGGCGGACTCGACATCAACCCGTTCCGCAGCTCCGGTGACTACCCGCCCCCCGGCAACACCCGCGAAATCCGCCAGTAATCCGGCGAGACAGAAGAAAAATTCAAAAATAGATGGCTAAAGACACCGCAACCGACCTCTCAAAACACACGCCAATGATGCGCCAGTATCTGGCGCTGAAAGCCAATCATCCGAACACGCTGCTGTTCTACAGGATGGGCGATTTCTACGAGCTATTCCATGAGGATGCCGAAAAGGCGGCCCGTCTGCTCGACATCACCCTGACCACGCGCGGCCAGTCGGCTGGCGTGCCGATCAAAATGTGCGGCATTCCCTTCCATTCGCTTGAGCCTTACCTCGCCCGCCTGGTCAAGCTCGGCGAATCGGCGGTAATCTGTGAGCAGATCGGTGATCCAGCGACCAGCAAGGGGCCGGTCGAACGGGCCGTGGCGCGTATCGTGACGCCCGGCACCCTGACCGATGCAGCGCTGATCGACGACAAGCAGGATATCTGGCTGCTCGCCGTTACCACCCTGCGCAACACCGCTGGTCTGGCCCGCCTTAATCTGGCCAGTGGCGAATTCGTGCTGCTCGAAGTGCCGGCCGAGCAGATTCCGGCGACGCTGGAGCGCATTCGCCCGGCCGAAATCCTCTACCCGGAAAGCTGGACGCCGAACTTCGGCCTTGATGTTGCGCGCACCCGCCAACCCGACTGGTATTTCGAATTCGACTCAGCCCGTCGCCTGCTCTGCGATCAGTTCGAAGTCGCCTCGCTGGCTGGCTTTGGTGCCGAAGGGCTGAAACCTGCCGTCGCCGCGGCCGGTGCACTGTTGCAGTACGCACAGGCGACGCAGGCCGGAAAACTGACTCATCTGCGCGGATTGACCGTCGAGCTTGAAGGCGCCTATCTCGGGCTTGACTTGGCCACCCGGCGCAACCTCGAATTGACCGAAACCCTGCGTGGCCAGCCGTCGCCAACGCTCTTCTCGCTGCTCGACAACTGTGTGACCAGCATGGGCTCGCGCCTGCTGCGCCACACCCTGCACCATCCGCTGCGTGAGCGCGACCTTCCGGCAGCCCGCCATGGCGCCGTCGAAGTGTTGCTTGAAGACTATGGTCGACTGGCCGGCGAGGCCAGAAAAGCCCTGCGCGGCATCGCCGACATCGAACGCATCGCCGGCCGCATAGCCTTGCGCAATGCCCGGCCACGCGACCTGGCCAGCCTGCGAGAATCGCTGGCCCGCCTTGACGGCCTGCGCGCGCCGCTGGCCGATAGCCCGGCGCCACTGATCGCCCATCTTTTTACCGAACTTGCCACGCCCTACCCAGCGCTCGAACTGCTGGTCCGCGCCATCGCCACCGAACCCGGCGCCCAGGTTCGCGATGGCGGAATCATCGCCCCGGGCTACGATGCCGATCTCGACGAACTGCGCTCGCTGAATGACAACTGCGGCGCCTTCCTGGTCGATATGGAAGTCCGCGAGCGCGAACGCAGCGGCATTGCCAGCCTGAAAGTCGAATACAACAAGGTGCATGGTTTCTACATCGAGGTCACGCACGCCAATGTAGACAAAATTCCCGATGATTACCGCCGCCGCCAGACGCTGAAGAATGCCGAGCGCTATATCACGCCGGAGCTGAAGGCTTTCGAGGACAAGGCGCTGTCGGCGCAGGAACGCTCGCTGGCCCGTGAGAAGCTGCTTTACGAAGCCATCCTCGACGCGCTGCTGCCGGTCGTCCCGACCCTGCAGACGATCGCCCGCGCCGTTGCCCAGCTTGACCTGCTGGCCGGCTTCGCCGAGTCGGCACTGAGGCGCAACTGGTGCAAGCCGGAATTTGCCGCAGAAACGCAGTTGACGGTGACCGGCGGCCGCCACCCTGTGGTCGAGAACGAACTCGCCAACAATGCCGAAACCTTCATTGCCAACGACTGCCTGCTGGCTGAGAGCCGCCGCCTGCTGTTGATTACCGGCCCGAACATGGGCGGCAAATCGACCTACATGCGCCAGGTGGCGCTCATCGCCCTGCTCGCCCACATCGGCAGCTACGTGCCGGCCGACAGTTGCGTCCTCGGGCCGCTCGACCGCATCTTCACCCGCATCGGCGCTTCCGATGACCTTGCTTCCGGCCGCTCGACCTTCATGGTCGAGATGACCGAAGCGGCTGCCATCCTGCATCATGCAACCCACCAGAGCCTGGTGCTGATGGACGAAATCGGGCGCGGCACCTCGACCTTCGATGGCATGGCGCTGGCCTTTGCCATCCTGCGTCACCTGATCGACAAGAACCGCTGCCTGACGCTCTTCGCCACCCATTATTTCGAGATGACCCGTCTCTCGCACGAATACAGCGAACTGGCCAACGTCCATCTTGGCGCCGTCGAGCACAACGACCGCATTGTATTCATGCATGCGGTCGAGGAAGGCCCGGCCAACCAGAGTTACGGTATCCAGGTTGCCGCACTGGCCGGCATTCCCGGCGCCGTCGTGCGCGCAGCCCGCAAGCAATTACGGGAGTTTGAACAGCGAGCCACCGTTGATCCGCTACAACCTGATCTCTTTGCCCAAAGTGGCCCAGAACCGGCTGAAGTCGAGCCACACCCGGCGCTGGAACAACTGGCCGGCATCGATCCGGACACTCTGACGCCACGCGAGGCGCTCGATGCCCTCTATGCGCTTAAGGGTCTGCTCCGGTGAAATTTTGCCCCCCAAGGGCGGCGATCAACCTCATTGGTGCCCTGCAAATCGCGATTACTGTCGTGCTTGCTGGCTGGAGCGCGGCTGGCTGGGCAGAAACCTGGCGTTTCGCGCTGATCGGCGACACTCCCTATTCCGATTACGAACGCAGCGAATTGCCCCGGATACTGGACGACATTGCCCATAGTCATGTCGCCTTCGTTGCCCACATTGGCGATTTCAAGCATGGCAAGGACCGCTGCGACGACAGCATCTTCGTGGATCGCTGGCAGCTATTCAACAACAGTCAGATCCCATTCGTTTATGTGCCCGGCGATAACGAATGGACCGATTGCAGTCGTCTTTCGAACGGCAGCTTCAATCCACTGGAACGGCTGAACAAACTGCGGGAAATGTTCTGGAAAGAGCCGCAGTCCCTGGGCCAGAAAAAACTGCCGCTGGAACGCCAGCCCGGCAGTTATCCGGAACATAGTCGCTTCCGCCTTGGCCCGGTGCTCTTTGTCACGTTCAACCTTCCTGGCGGCAACAATCATTGGGGAATGACAACAGAACCGAAACCCGAGTTTGTCGAGCGCAATCCGGCGGTGCTGAATTGGGCAAGGGAAAGTTTTGATCTTGCCCGCCGGGAAAAACTGGCCGGCATCGTTCTGCTGTTTCAGGCCAATCCTGGCTTCAAGCACTTTAGCCAGGGGTTTCCCCATCGTGGCTACCGTGATTTTCTCGAAACCGTACGCGAGGAAACTGCAAGATTTGAAGGACAGGTCGTCCTCGTTCATGGTGACACCCACATCAGCCAGATCGACCAGCCCATGCGTGACCAGTCAGGAAAGACACTCGCCAACCTGACCCGCGTCGAAACCTTCGGCTACCCGCTGATGGGCTGGACCCAAGGCATCATTGATACCGAAAACCCGCGGCTTTTCCGCTTCACCCCCCAGCCCTGGCCCCCAAAACAGCCATGAAAAATGCCCGCCAAAGCGGGCATTCCGAAATCAGCGACTGAAGTCGATCAGTGGCAGGTCTCTTCGTCATCATCCGGGTGATGGACATGGCCATGCTCCACTTCTTCCTCGCTGGCGGGGCGAATCGAGGTCACCGTGCAGGTGAAGACCAGCGCCATGCCTGCCAGCGGGTGATTGCCGTCCAGGACGACCTTGTCATCGGCAATATCGGTCACGCGATAGATTACAAAGTCGTCTTCACCGCCGTCTTCCGGGCCACCTTCGAACTGCATCCCAACCTGCAACTCTTTGGGAAAATCCTTGCGCGGTTCGATCTGGACCATCTCGGCATCGTAGTCGCCAAAGGCTTCATCCGGCTGCAGCTTGACCTGAACCGATTCGCCAACCTTCTTGCCTTGCATGGCTTCCTCGATTTTCGGAAAGATGTCCTCGTAACCACCATGCAGGTAAATCAGCGGCTCACGACCTTCATCGACCACTTCACCATCCGGATCGGTGACATGGTAGTCGAGGGTAACGACAGTATTCTTGGCAACTTGCGTGTTCATGAATTCAGTTCCTTGATCAGGCGTAGCACTTCCTGTGCATGGCCCTTGTAATTAACGTTGTAGAGCGCATGGCGAATGGTGCCGCTGCGATCAATAATAAAAGTGGAGCGAGATACACCAAACTTTCGATGCCCATCGACTTCCCTGGCCTGCCAGACTCCGTATTGCTTGCAGACCGTCCCCTCGGTGTCCGAAAGCAACTCGATCCCAATGCCTTCCTTGTCGCGAAACTCCGCGTGTTTCAGGCAATCATCACGGCTGATGCCGAGTAATACACAATCATGGCGAAGAAACTCTTCCTCATGGTCCGAAAAGTCGGTCACCTCCTTGGTACAACAGGGTGTGCCATCCTTCGGGTAGAAAAAAAGCACGATGTGCTTCTTGCCTTGAAAAGTCGCCAGATCGACAGTCTCCATATCGGCATCTGGCAGTGAAAACGTGGGGGCCTTCTCGCCAACCTTGAGCAGCATGTTGTTCTCCTAAAGCGCTCTACGTGGGGGACTGCTGAGAACGATTCTAGCGGAGGCACATGCCTGTGACTACGGAGGCTAATGCGTTTTCGTGAATTATTTTCCGGAAACTTTTTCGGGAATCTGTACGAATGTTTCGTCCTGCCTGACCATGCCCAACTCGAAGCGGGCACGTTCCTCAATGGCATCATAGCCTTGTTTCAGGTCGCGGACTTCGGCATCGAGGCCCGCATTCCTGATTTCCAGCTTCTTGGTCACTTCCTTCTGTTGCTGCAATTGACGGTCGTATTCCCAAACCTTCAGCCAGCCCCCCTTACCCACCCAGAGCGGATACTGGAGGAGGCCGATGGTTGCGAGAAGGCCGACCGTCAGCCAACGCATGCGTGATTAGCGCAGGTTGTAGAAGGTTTCGCGACCCGGATACGATGCGGTATCGCCCAGATCTTCCTCGATGCGGATCAGCTGGTTGTACTTGGCGATACGGTCGGAACGCGACAGCGAACCGGTCTTGATCTGACCGGCGTTCAGACCAACGGCGATGTCGGCAATGGTGCTGTCTTCGGTTTCACCGGAGCGATGCGAGATCACGGCGGTGTAACCGGCGCGCTTGGCCATTTCGACAGCAGCAAAGGTTTCGGACAGGGTGCCGATCTGGTTGATCTTGATCAGGATCGAATTGCCGATGCCCTTCTTGATGCCTTCCTTGAAGATCTTGGTGTTGGTGACGAAAACGTCGTCGCCAACGATCTGCACGTTCTTGCCGAGGCGGTCGGTCAACATCTTCCAGCCATCCCAGTCTGCTTCGGACATGCCGTCTTCGATGGAAACAATCGGGAACTGATCAGCCAGGTTGGCCAGATAATCGACAAACTGGGCCGAGGTCAATTGCAGACCTTCGCCGGACAGATGGTACTTGCCGTCCTTGTAGAACTCGGAAGCGGCACAGTCCAGCGCCAGCAGGACGTCCTTGCCCGGCACGTAACCGGCGGCCTCGATGGCCTGCATGATGATCTGCAAGGCTTCGGCATGGCTGCCAAGGTTCGGAGCAAAACCACCTTCATCGCCAACGGCGGTGGAATGACCAGCCTTGTTGAGCAACTTCTTCAGCGCATGGAAGATCTCGGCGCCGCAGCGGATGGCTTCGCGAATATTGGCAGCGCCAACCGGCATCACCATGAACTCCTGGATATCCAGGCTGTTGTTGGCGTGCTCACCACCGTTGATGATATTCATCATCGGCACCGGCATCTGCATCGGGCCCATGCCGCCGAAGTAACGGTAGAGCGGCAGGCCGGACTCTTCGGCAGCTGCCTTGGCGACCGCCATGGAGACGGCGAGGATGGCGTTGGCGCCGAGGCGGGACTTGTTTTCGGTACCATCAAGGTCGATCATGGTCTGATCGATGAAGGCTTGTTCCTGAGCATCCAGGCCGATGATGGCTTCGGAAATTTCGGTATTGACGTTCTCGACGGCCTGCATGACACCCTTGCCGAGGTAACGGCTGGCATCACCATCACGCAGTTCGATAGCTTCGCGGGAGCCGGTGGAGGCACCAGACGGAACAGCCGCCCGACCCATGACGCCAGACTCCAGCAGAACATCAGCTTCCACGGTCGGATTGCCACGGGAATCCAGAATTTCGCGTGCTACTACATCAACGATTGAACTCATGCTTCTTCCTTATTATCAGAAGGTTAAATAGACAACTTAAATTAAATTATGAACATATGAAATAAGCTTCCGGCTTATTTCAATTCCTCGAAACCCGCAGATTTCACAGCCTTATCAAGTGCAACCAAAGTTGCCAAAAGGCTTTCCATGCGATCGAGCGGCCAGCTATTCGGCCCATCCGACCAAGCCTTCTCCGGACACGGATGGGTTTCCATGAACAACCCGGAAATACCGACAGCCACCGCAGCCCGTGCCAGCACCGGCACAAATTCGCGCTGACCACCGGAGGTGGTTCCCTGTCCGCCCGGCAACTGCACGCTGTGCGTGGCGTCGAAAACCACCGGACAACCGGTTTCGCGCATGATGGCCAGACTGCGCATGTCGGAAACAAGATTGTTGTAGCCAAAGGAGGCGCCTCGCTCGCAGACCATGATGTTGTCGGCGCCGTTGTTAACTTCCCTTGCCTTGTCGACGACGTTCTTCATGTCGCCAGGGGCAAGAAACTGGCCCTTCTTGATATTCACGGGCTTGCCGCAGGTGGCAACAGCGTGAATGAAATCAGTCTGACGACACAGGAATGCCGGCGTCTGCAGCACATCGACCACTGCCGCTACAGCGGGAATGTCTTCGATGGTATGGACGTCAGTCAGAACCGGCACACCGATCTGGCGCTGTACTTCCGAGAAGATGCGAAGGCCTTCTTCGAGACCAAGACCGCGTACCGATTTGCCGGAACTGCGATTCGCCTTATCGTAGGACGCCTTGAAGATGTAGTTGATGCCCAGTCGAGCACAAACCTCTTTCATGTGGCCGGCCACATCAAGGCACAGCTGCTCGGACTCCGCCGTACAAGGCCCGGCGATCAGGAAAAAAGGCTGGTCAAGACCAGCCTCGAAACCACATAGCTTCATTTGCCTTTGGCCTGTTGATTGGCCAGCGCTGCCTTCACGAATGAAGTGAAGAGCGGATGACCCTGACGCGGGTTGGAGGTAAATTCCGGATGGAACTGGCAACCGACGAACCACGGATGCACATCAGCCGGCAACTCGACCATTTCGCACAGATCGGTACCCGGGGCGCGACCTGCAACGATCAGGCCCTTTTCTTCCAGCTTGGCGAGCAGTGTGTTGTTCACTTCGTAGCGGTGACGATGGCGCTCGGTGATTTCCGGTGCACCGTAGATGCTACGGGCCAGCGACCCTTCGCCCAGCTTGCAGACCTGGGCGCCTAGACGCATCGTGCCACCGATATCGGAATCCTCAGTGCGCTTCTCGATCTTGCCGGAGGCGTCCAGCCACTCGGTAATCAGACCAATGACCGGGTACGGCGTGTCCTGCACGAACTCAGTGGAGTGAGCATTCGGCATACCGGCCACATCGCGGGCAAATTCAACGACGGCCAACTGCATGCCCAGACAGATGCCGAGGTAAGGCACCTTGTTCTCGCGGGCAAAACGAATAGCCGCAATCTTGCCTTCCGTGCCGCGGCGACCGAAACCACCGGGGACGAGAATGGCATCGAGATCTTCAAGGACGCCCGTGCCATTCTTCTCGATATCCTCGGAGTCGAGATAGACGATGTTGACCTGGCTGCGGGTATGGATACCGGCATGCTTGATGGCTTCGATCAGCGACTTGTAGGACTCGGTCAGATCGACGTACTTGCCGACGAAGGCGATCTTGACCGAATGCAGCGGGTGTTCCAGCGCCACGATCAGGTTTTCCCAGACGGTCAGGTCGGCCGCCTTGGCCAGGATGTTCAGCTTGTGGCACACGATTTCGTCGAGCATTTGTTCGTGCAGCATGCCAGGAATCTTGTAGATCGAATCGGCGTCGAGACACTCGATGACCGCTTCCGGCATCACGTTACAGAACAGTGCGATCTTGCGACGCTCTTCGACCGGAATTGAACGGTCGGCACGGCAAAGCAGGATATCCGGCTGGATACCGATTTCGCGCAGTTCCTTGACGGAATGCTGGGTCGGCTTGGTCTTCAACTCACCGGCGGTCGGGATGTACGGCAACAGCGTCAGATGCATGTAGCAGACGTTGTTGCGACCTTCCTGAATACCCATCTGACGGATGGCTTCGAGGAACGGCAGCGACTCGATGTCACCGACAGTGCCGCCGACTTCGACGATCGCCACATCGGCACCTTCGGCACCTGCCTTGATGCGATCCTTGATCTCGTCGGTAATATGCGGAATAACTTGCACGGTCTTGCCAAGATATTCGCCGCGACGCTCTTTCTTGAGCACCGAGTCGTAAATCTGGCCGGTCGTGAAGTTGTTGCGCTTGGCCATCTTGGCGCTGGTAAAGCGCTCGTAATGCCCCAGATCGAGATCGGTCTCGGCGCCGTCATCGGTGACGAAAACCTCTCCATGCTGGAAAGGACTCATCGTGCCGGGGTCGACGTTGATGTAGGGGTCAAGCTTGAGATGGGTGACTTTGATGCCGCGGGATTCCAGAATGGCCCCGAGCGACGCGGCGGCGATGCCTTTGCCCAGAGAGGACACGACACCACCTGTAACGAAAACGTATTTGGTCATGGAAAGACAGGCTGCGGGAAAGCAGAATGATAGCCGATAAGCTGGCAATTTCCCAAGCCCGTCGACACAAGTCTTCAGTCAAAGTGACTAGTACCCGGGCAGCAGAAAGAAGCGGGCATTTGATAGAATCGTTTGTTAATCAATCATCAGAAACCCCCTTGAAGCGCGTTCTCGTCGTCAATTTTTCGCAAACCGGGCAACTATCGGACATCACCGCGCAGTTGATTGCCCCCCTGCGTAACGCCGGGCACACGGTGCATCTGGAAACGCTGCAGCCGGAAACGCCATTCCCGTTTCCGTGGCCGATCATCGATTTTATCGACGCCATGCCCGAGTGCGTTCAGCTCGATGCGCCGCAGATAAAGCCGCTGAACATTGCGCTAGACGCCGACTTCGATCTCGTCATTCTCAGCTATCAGGTCTGGTTCCTTTCCCCCGGCCTGCCCATGACGGCCTTCCTGAAAAGCCCGGAAGGTCAACGCCTGATCAATGGCAAACCAGTCATCACACTGGTCGCCTGCCGCAACATGTGGCTGTCGGCCCAGGAAACGATGCAGCGACTGATTGCCGAAGCTGGCGGGCAACTGCGCGACCACATTGCCTTTACCGACCGCGGCCATCCACTGGCCACATTCATCACCACACCGCGCTGGGTATTGACCGGCAAACGCGATCGTTTTCTCGGCATGCCGCCGGCCGGCGTTGCTCCCGGAGAAATTCAAGCGGCCAGCCGCTTCGGTCGGGCATTGTCCGACGCGCTGAGCAAGAATGAAGAAAAGAATGGCCGCGCTATGCTCACCGGGCTACGCGCCGTCACCGTCAACCCGCGCCTGGCGATCAGCGAGCGCGCAGGTCGGCGGGCCTTCGGCGTCTGGTCAAAACTGATCCGCAGCTTCGGTAAACGCGGGCAATGGCAACGCCGCCCTGCCTTGCTCGTCTTTTCGATTTATCTGATTGTGATGGTTTTGACAGTCGTTCCGACAAGCCTATTGTTACAATGGTTATTTTCCCCGCTGCTGAAATCGCGCCTGGAGGGGCTGCGCGCTCAGCTGGAACTACCAAGCGGGTCCCAAGAATTCAATCTAGAAAAATATGACCAGTAGCGGTAGCGCCTACATCACCGGCACCTCGACCTTCCTGCCCAACGCGCCGGTCGCCAACGACGATATCGAAAACGTGCTCGGCTTGATTGCCGGCAAGCCTTCGCGTGCCCGGCGTATCGTCTTGCGCAATAACGGTATCCAGACCCGCCACTACGCCATCGATCCAGCCACCGGCGCTGCAACGCATACCAATGCGCAACTGACCGCCGAAGCGGTCCGCGGCCTGGCCAGAGAAGCTTTCTCGGCCGACGCCATCGACTGCCTGGTGACCGGGACCTCGCGGCCGGACCAGCTGATGCCCAATCACGGCGTGATGGTCCATGGCGAGCTCGGCATTCCGGCCTGCGAAGTGGTATCGACGGCGGGTATCTGCGTCTCCGGCATCACCGCGCTGAAATATGCCTGGATGGCCGTGCTTTGCGGCCAGGCAAAGAACGCCGTCGCCACTGGATCGGAGCTGGCATCGCTCGGCCTGCATGCCCGCAATTTCGAAGCTGAATCGGCCCATCGCATTGCGCAACTGGAAACCAATCCGGAAATTGCCTTCGAAAAGGATTTCCTGCGCTGGATGCTCTCGGATGGCGCTGGCGCCTTCCTGTTGCAATCGGCGCCGCGCAGCGAAGGGCTATCGCTGCGCATCGACTGGATCGACATCCTGTCGCAGGCCGACTCGATGGAGCCCTGCATGTATGCCGGCGCTGAAAAACTGGAAGACGGCACGCTCAAGGGGTGGCAGCAATATTCACCAGAAGAATGGCATAGCCGCTCGATCTTCACTGTCAAGCAGGATGTCCGGCTGCTCAATGAAGCGGTGGCTGTCCAGACCATCGGCAAATCGCTGGAAAAAGCCAAGGCAAGATACCGACTCAAGGCCGAAGAGATCGACTGGTTCCTGCCCCACATGTCCTCCGAATATTTCCGCCGGCCAATGGCGGACTGCATGGCAGCCACCGACTTTCCTGTTCCCGAAGAAAAGTGGTTCACCAACCTGCACACCAAGGGTAATACCGGCTCGGCTTCGATCTACATCATGGTCGACGAATTACTCAAAAGTGGCCGTCTGATCGCCGGGGATCGCCTGCTTTGCTTCGTGCCGGAAAGTGGCCGCTTCACCGGATCGCTGATGCACCTGACCGCGGTCGATCATGCTGGATAGCGAAGTCCCGCAGGAAGGCAACAGCACACTGGGTGGTCACCGCAAGGCGCTCTATGCCCGCGGTAATGACGGCAAGCTGCATATCGTCCAGTCGGCCGGCTGGGAGGTCGAGGAAATTGTCACCCGCCAGGCCATCGATGACCTGCTGCGGCTGACTGAAGAAGCCCGCCAACGGGTCGTTTCCGGCCAGACTTCGCCGCTCGAATACCACATGTACCGGGTACGGATGGACGTCCCGCTGCTCTCCCAAGCCAGCGGTATCTGGCAATGGCGCATTCGCCGGCATTTTCGCCCCGCGATTTTCGCCAGTCTGTCGCCCGCCCTGCTCTCCCGCTACGCCGACGCCATGGGCCTGAGTGTCGAACAACTGAAAAAGGCCGACTGATGAACTTCCAGCACAGCCAGGCGTCCCATTGCGAAAGCGGCGTCATGTCGTCGATGCTGCGTCATCACGGGCTGCCGCTTTCCGAGCCGATGACCTTCGGCCTGTCATCCGCCCTCTCTTTCGCCTACCTGCCGATCATCAAGATCAACGGGCTGCCGCTGGTCGCTTACCGCATGCCGCCCAAGGCCATCATCAAGGGCCTGCAAAAGCCGCTCGGCCTGAAGATGCGTTTCGAGACTTTCCGCAACCAGGCCACTGGCGTCGCTCGTCTCAATGAACTGCTCGGCGAAGGCAGGATCGTCGGCCTGCAAACCTCGGTATTCTGGCTGCCCTACCTGCCGGAAGACCTGCGTTTCCATTTCAACGCCCATAACGTGCTGGCCTTTGGCCGCGATCAGGCTTCCGGCGATTACCTGCTGTCCGATCCGGTCGCCGAGACCACCGTCAGCTGCGCCGCCCCCGACCTGCAACGGGCGCGTTTTGCCAAGGGCGCTTTGGCGCCGAAAGGCCTGCTCTACTACCCGGTCGGCCAGCCGCAGATGCCGGACTGGCAGAAGGTACTGCCAGCCGCCATCAAGAAGACGACGCGCATCATGCTTGACGCACCGCTGCCGATCATTGGCGTGCGCGGCATCCGCCATCTGGCCAAGGCCATTGAAAGGCTCGACGCCAGTGGTGATCCGGCTCGTACCAAGATGTTCATCGGCCAGGTGGTGCGCATGCAGGAAGAAATCGGCACCGGGGGCGGCGGTTTCCGTTTTATTTACGCATCGTTTCTGCAGGAAGCAGCCGAACTGCTGGCACGTCCGACGTTCAATGAGCTCTCCGAAACCCTGATCGACATTGGCGACGAATGGCGTGAATTCGCGCTGGCCACGGCTCGCCAGATCCGTGACCGTGACCCGCTCGCCCCCGTGGCACTGGCCGACAAGCTGCGCCAGATTGCCGACCGCGAACAGGGCTTTTTCCGCGACCTGCGCCGCGCCATCTGATGCTGCACATCGAGGGTGTCTCGTACCGCTACCGGGATGCGACGAGCCCGGCGCTGACTGACCTCACGCTGAACGTCCCGGCCGGCGGCGTTTATGGCCTGCTCGGCCCGAACGGCGCCGGCAAAACGACGCTGATTTCTCTGCTGGCCGGGCTACTGAAAACGCCGACCGGAAAAATCTCGATCAATGGCCAGCCCCTGGTCGAAGCGCGCGCCGCCAATCCGCGCGCCATCGCCCTGGTGCCGCAGGATTACGCCTTCTACCCGATGCTGACCGTCGCCGAAAACCTGCGCTTCTTCGGCGGCGTACTCGGCCTGACAGGCGCCGACCTGAAGGCGCAGACCGAGGCCGCCATCGCCTTCGCGCGGCTCGAACAGGTCACAACCAAGCGCGCCGAGCAGCTTTCCGGCGGCCTGCGCCGGCGTCTGAATCTGGCCATTGGCCTGCTCGGTCAGCCGCAACTGCTGCTGCTCGACGAACCGACGGTCGGCGTCGACCCGCAATCGCGCCACTTCCTGCTCGACGCCATTGCCGAACTGCCGACGGCCGGCACGACGGTGATCTACACCAGCCACTACATGGAAGAAGTCGAAGCCATCTGCCAACGCATTGCCATCCTCGATCAGGGCCAACTGCTGGCGGAAGGTTCGCTGGCCGACATACTGCATAGTCCCGAGCCACAAGTCGAACTCCAGCTCGATCGGCTGTTGCCTGAGGAGATTGCTGAACGCTATACCGCCAGCCCCCTCGGCCACCTGCAATATCGGCTGGACCTGAAATCGACCGCCGCACTGCCCCGCCTCCTCGACGAACTGTCGGCCGCTGGCTGCACTGTCCGTCACCTGAATCTCGGCCAGCATGATCTGGAGCAGTTCTTCATGCGCCTGACCAAGCGCTCCTTGCGGGACTGAGCCATGTCACCCCGCCTGCTCGCCCTCTGGCTCAAGGAATCGATCGCCCTGCTACGCGACCGGCATGGCCTGCTGGCGCTGTTCATCATGCCGACCATTTTCATTCTGGTCATGACCATGGCGCTGCGCGACGCCTTTTCGCCGGGCGTCAGCATCGACGCCGCCTATGTCGTCGTCGACCTCGACCAGAGCCAGCACTCCAAAGCGCTGATCAAACGTCTCGACAAGAGCGTTTCCTTCAAGCGCCTGCCGGCCGCTGACGATCCCGAAAATGCCCGCCAGGGCATCCTAAACGGCCATCAAGTCCTGGCGCTGGTGCTACCCAAGGGTTTTGGCGAACGCCTGCTGGCCCCGGCAGGTGCTGACGGGCAGCCCACCGAAGCCATGCAACTGCTGCTCGATCCAGCGATCAGCCCGGCCCTGCAACTTGCTTTCCGCAATCAGGTCATGGCCGCGCTGGGCGCAGTGCGGGCCGACGAACTGACGCGCAGCGCCGGCAAGCTGTTTGGTCTACCTGTCGCTCCCGGAGCCAGCGCCGAACGCGAATGGCCAGACGAAATCCAAAGCATCGCCGTGCGCAACGACCGCAGCGTTCGCCCGCCTTCGTCGGTCCAGCAGAACGTCCCGGCCTGGCTGATCTTCGCAATGTTCTTCGTGGTCATTCCTGTCTCGTCGATCTTCATCATCGAACGCCAGCAAGGCACCTTACAGCGCCTGCGCGCCATGGGCCTGCCATTCCATATGATCCTGGCCGGCAAGCTGCTGCCTTTCTTCATCGTCAACCAGTTGCAGGCGGTGCTGATGGTGCTGGTCGGCCTCTATCTCGTGCCGCTGTTCGGCAGCGAAGCGCTGGAACTGCCGGGCAGCCTGCCGCTGCTGCTGAATCTATGGGCTGTCGCCGCTGCCGTCAGCCTGGCTGCCGTGTCGCTCGCCCTGCTGGTGGCCAGTCTGGCTAGGACCTCGGAACAGGCCACGGTGATCGGCGGCGTCGGCAATATCCTGATGGGCGCCATCGGCGGCATCATGGTGCCCAAGTTCATAATGCCAGCTGCCATGCAAAAGCTTGCTGCATGGTCGCCGATGGCCTGGGGCCTCGAAGGCTTCCACACCGTGATGCTCCGCCACGGCAGCTTCGCCGACGTCCTGCCCAGCCTCGCCCAGTTGCTCGCCTTTGCCGCTATGGCGCTGACCATTGCCGTCTGGCTCAACCACCGTTCTCTCGCCGCCCAATCATGACTGCCGACCTCCGCCTCGAACTCAAGGCCCTGATCATCGAAGCCTGTGACAAGGATTGCGATCCGGCCAGCATTACCGACGACGAAGTGCTTTTCGGCCCGGAAGCCCCGCTGCAACTCGACTCGCTCGACGCCCTGCAGGTCTCGATGGCGATCAAGAAGAAATACGGCCTGCGCCTGCCGGACAGCAAGGAAACCCGTCGCATCCTGTCCAGCGTCGCCAACATGGCCGAGCACCTCGAAACCTGGCTCGCCAGCCGCGCATGAGCCGACCGGTTTATATCGCCGACAGCGGGCTGATTTGCGCGCGTGGCGACACGACGGCAGGCGTTGCCGAAGCCTTGTGGCAGGGCGAGTCCGGTGCCGGAAAGCGCCATCTGGGCGAACGTGAATTTCCCTATTTCGCCCTGCCGCTGACCGAAGAAAACTGGCTGCAACGAGCCGAGCAGGCCATTCACCAAGTTGCTCGCCAACTGGAAGAAATCGCCCCGGCAACGCCGCTGTTCATCGCCTCCTCCTCCTTCCAGATCGGCTATTTGGAGCAGCAAGGGGCGCCGTTTGACCTCCCTTTGGCAACTGCGTCGCTCAGCCGGAAAATTGCCGAATGGATGGATCTTTCCGGCCAGCGTTACAGCTTCTCGAATGCCTGCATTTCAGGCTTTTCAGCCATCGATGCGGCCAGCACGCTGATTGCAGCCGGCGCGATTGATGAAGCGATCGTGCTCGGCTTCGAACTGGCCAACAACGCCACCCTGGCCGGCTTTGCGTCGATGGAACTGCTGTCGCGCACGACCTGCCGGCCCTTCGATGCCCGACGCGATGGACTGGTCCTTGGCGAAGCAGTAGCCGCCATTCGCCTAACCGCAAAACCAAGCCCGTGGAAAATTACCGGCCTGCGCACCGGCCTGGATGGCTACTCGACGACCGGCCCGGACCCGGATGGCGGACCAATTGCCAACACAGCCATTGCCAGCCTGAAAGCCGCCAATGTCGGTCCGGCCGAAATCGATCTGGTCAAATTGCAGGCGGCCGGCTCGCCCGGCACCGATCTCGCCGAAGCCACTGCGCTTCACAAGGTCTTCGGCACGGAAATGCCACCACTCCTCTCCCTGAAACCCGCGCTTGGCCATACGCTAGGCGCCAGTGGCATTACCGAACTGGTGGCACTGCTGGCCTGCCTCGAAGCAGGAAAAACCCCGGCGACGGCCGGTTTCGCCGAAGCGGACCCTGAGCTCGGCCTGATGCCGATCACTCACCGCAACAATGACCCGGTTCGACGCGCCATGCTCAACCTGATCGGTTTCGGGGGCGGACTGGCCACCATGATTGTGGAGCGCACCTGATGGTCTATCTCCACGCCGCGCTCAGCCAGCAGTTCGCGCCGGCCGACCTCCCGAATGCCGTCCGCACCACGCTCGGCAAGCCATTGCGCCGTGCCGCCAGCCTGACCCAACTGGCCCTGCTCGGCGCCTTCGCCTGCCTGCCGGAAGAGCGGCGGCACCAGCCGACTGCCCTGCTCTGGCAATCGACCAGCGGCCCGCGGCTCGAAACGATCACGCTGCTTGAGGAAATCTGCGACGGCGCTGCAGAGCCAATGCCCTACGATTTTCTCGCGACCCAGCCAGCGATTGCCGCCGCCCAGATTCAGCCGATGCTGCCCGGCCTGCAATCGGCCATGCATATCCCGCTCGATACCGAGCTTGCCGCCAACTGGTCGCTGCTGCTCACCCTGGCAATCGAATGGCTGAACGAAGGCCGCTACGCCCAGATTCTCTGCGCCCAATTGGATCATTGGGCCGACAGCGCCAGCGGCCACTGGCTGGCCCTTGGCAGTGAGCCTCTTGAAAATTCGGCGGCTAGCCTCCAGCTACTGGAAATAGCGTTGCCCAACGCCCAGCCCGACACGCCGAACTTTCCAGAACTGGTGGCCGACTGGCTAACTCAGGGCAATGCGACCAGCCTTTCCCTGCATTCCACCGCCGCCCCCCGGCTGGCGTTAGAATTCGCCCGACTCTAATTTTTACAGGCTCCCACCATGTCCGAATTTGCCTTTGACGTTACCCTCGAAACCTTCGAAACTCAGGTACTCCAGCCGGCCGAAACCGTGCCGGTGGTCGTCGACTTCTGGGCACCGTGGTGCGAACCCTGCAAGACGCTGAAGCCTATGCTGGAAAAGCTAGCCGAGGAATACAAGGGCCGCTTCCTGCTTGCCATGGTCAATGCCGACGAGTTCCCGGAACTGTCCCAGCACTTTGGCGTACGCAGCATCCCCTCGGTCAAGGTGCTCTTCCAGGGCCAACTGGTCGACGAATTCAACGGCGCCCTGCCGGAAGGCCAGGTGCGCGAATTCCTCGACCGCATCGCCCTGCCGGCCGGTCCGGGGGGCAACCTGCGTGAAGAAGCGGCGGCGCTGGTCATTGAAGGCAAGCTGGACGAAGCGCTGGCCAAGCTGGTCGAGGCCAGCCAGGCCAATCCGCAGGATCAGGCCGTCCAGCTCGACGCGGTCGACGTATTGCTGCAACTTGGCCGCACTGACGAAGCCAAGCAACTGCTGGCTGGTGAATATGCCAACGAACCGGACCGCGCCAATGCCCTGCGCGCCCGCCTGGCGCTGGCCGATGGCGCCGCTGACACCGCAGAAATTGAAGCCAGGCTCGCGGCCAACCCGGCCGATCATGGCGCCCGCCTGGAACTGTCCCGCGCCTATGCCGCGCAGAGCCGTTTCCGCGAAGCGATGGAAGCCGCGCTGGAAGTTGTCATCCGCGACCGTGCCTTCGACGAAGGCGCCGGCCGCAAGGCATTGCTGCAACTGTTCGAAGCACTCGGCGGTAGCGATCAGTACGACGACCTGATCCGCGAATTCCGCCGCAAGATGTCTGCCGCGCTGAACTGATCTCGATCCGGAAACATCGGCCGTGCGGCTGTTCTACACCGATGTTTTCGTTCTTCCCCTGCCGGCCGGGCATCGCTTTCCAATGGAAAAATATTCCCGGCTGCGCCAGACCCTGCTTGCCAGTGGCGAGTTTGGCGAAGCCGATTTCCAGCTTCCTCACGCAGCCACCGACGAAGAACTGGGCCGCGCCCACGACCCCGACTACATTCAGGCCATTGCCACGGGCCAGCTCTCCGAAAAGGCCCAGAAGGCCATTGGCTTTCCTTGGAGCGAAGGCATGGTCGAACGTTCGCGCCGTTCGGCCGGGGCAACCATCTGCGCCTGCCGTGCAGCGCTGGAAGACGGCGTTGCCGCCAACCTGGCCGGCGGCACCCATCACGCCTTTCGCGATCGCGGCGAAGGCTTCTGCATTTTCAACGATGCCGCCGTCGCGGCCCGCGCCATGCAGGCAGAAGGCCGTGCCGAGCGGATATTGATCGTCGATTGCGATGTCCATCAGGGCAACGGCACAGCCAGCATCCTGCGCGGCGACGACAGCATCTTCACCTTCTCCATCCACGGCGCCCGCAATTTCCCCTTCGCCAAGGAACAAAGCGATCTCGACATCGAACTGCCTGATGGCTGTTCTGACGAGGCTTACCTCACACGTCTTGAGGAAGGTCTGAACATCGCTTTTGACATCGCCCAACCCGATCTCGTCATTTACCTGGCCGGTGCCGACCCCTACAAGGATGACCGCCTAGGCCGACTTGGCCTGAGCTTCGACGGGCTGGCCGAAAGAGACCGGCAGGTCCTGGCTCGATGCAAAGCCCACCGAACCCCAGTCGCGATTGCAATGGCAGGTGGATATGCCCGCCAGATCAACGATACCGTCCATATCCACAGCACGACGATTCACCTCGCCAAAGCGCTTCTGGGCAGTTAGAGTAACGCTTGGACACGATCTGCCGGTCCGATTGAAGCAAGACCGGAATGTGAAGTCAGGTTTGCATGAACGCTGATCCATTCGCGCGTATTACGATGGCCTCAGGAGAGATTTGAAAACGATGTTTGGCCTGTTCAACTGGCGTTCCCTTCAGACTCGCATTGCGGTTGGCACATTGATCGTGGTGCTGGGCATTCTCTGGACAACGGCGATTGCGCTTAGCCAGTTGCTGCATCGCGATATGGCGGAAACCATTTCGGCGCAACAGTTCTCTACCGTTTCGCTGATCGCCAACGAAATTGACCGCTCTATCCTTGAACGCCTGAGCATTGCCGAATCGATTGCCAGCAGTCTGACAGCTGACATCCTTGCGTCGCCCACTGCCGCCCAACAACTACTTGAAAGACGCAGAATCCCCGAACGTTTTTTCAACAGAGGCATCATTATCACCGACGGTCAGGGCACGGCAATTGCTGACAGTCCCATCGAACAAGGACGAACCGGAACCAACTACGCCAATTTTGATTTCATCGCCAAAGCCCTGAGCACGGGCGTTCGCCAGATCTCCGATCCAATTTTCAGTCCAAACGGCGGCATGCCGGTATTCACGATAATTGTTCCCATTCTGAATCCGGAACATCAGACCATCGGCCTGGTCATTGGTGTCACCAACCTCGCCCTGCCCAATTTCCTCGACGAAATCAGCGCGGCAAAATACGGTAACACCGGTGACTTTCTGCTCACAGCCCCGGCCAAGCGACTTTTCGTCGCCTCCTCAGACAAGCGCCGCGTCATGAAAGCCGGTCCGCCACCTGGCATCAATCCGGTCTATGACAGCTATATCAACGGCTATGAAGGCTCGGGCATCGCCAAGAGCTCCCGCGGTGTGGTCGAACTGTCCTCGAATAAACGAATTCCCAGCACAGGCTGGCTGATGCATGCCGTGCTCCCGGTCGAAGAGGCTTTTGCGCCCATTCGAGCCATGGAGCGCCACTTGATCGTTATTTCCCTGATCCTGACGCTGGTTGCCACCATCGCCAGCTGGTGGTGGCTGCGCCTGCAACTTCGCCCGCTCTCGGAAACCTCTTTGCTGTTGCGTCAGATGCGCGATGGCAAAATTCCGAGACAAGCCCTGCCAGTCGTTCGGCAGGATGAAATCGGCCTGCTGACCGAAGCCCTGAACGGTTTGCAGGAAGTCATCATCAACGAAGAAGCAAAGGCGGCCGAGCATGCGGCCAACGACCGTCTGCGGCGTATCGTTTCCTACGTACCGGGAGTCGTCTTCCAATACCGCCTCTTTCCGGATGGCCACAGCGCCTTCCCGTTTGCCAGCGATGGCATCCGGGATATCTATGGCTTTTCTGCCGACGAGGTCGAGAATCAGGTTCGCCCGCTCCGCGACATGATGCACCCGGATGATGTAGAACACTTTGTGGCCAGCATGCAAGAGTCGGCAAAAACGCTTTCTCCATGGCATGTCGATTACCGCATCCGCATGCCGGATGGCCAGATCAAGTGGTTGATGATCAACGCTCAACCGGAGCGCAGCAGCGATGGCAGTACGCTCTGGCATGGGTTCATTGCCGACATCTCCGAAATGAAGGCGATGTCTGCCGAACTGGAACATTATCGCGACCACCTTGAGCAGCTGGTTGAACTGAGAACCGCCGATCTTGAAGCCTCTCGCGCCGAAGCCGAGCGGCTGGCAACGGCAAAGAGCGAATTCCTGGCCAAGATGAGCCACGAAATACGCACCCCCTTGCATGGCGTTCTCGGCATGGCCCATATCGGCAGCCGCCACACGACCGAAGGCAGCAAGGCGCACGATGCCTTCGCCAAGATCACCCACTCGGGCAAACTCCTGCTCGGCATCATCAATGACATTCTCGATTTTTCGAAAATGGAAGCCGGCATGCTCAAGATCGAATCGACCGATGTCGATCTCTCCTCGATTCTTGCCGAGTCGATCGAGCTGATGCAGGAACGCGCCAACGCCAAAAAACTTGCCCTGCAGCTGCACGTTGCCGAAAACCTGCCGGCTCACTGCCAAAGTGATTCGCTGCGCCTGCGTCAGATACTCCTGAACCTGCTTTCCAATGCGGTCAAGTTCACCGCAAGTGGCTCGGTAACACTTGACGCCACTCTTGAGGGTAATCAACTCGTCTTCAAGATCAGCGATACCGGAATCGGCATCACCCACGAACAATCCGACAAGATATTCAATCCCTTCGAGCAAGGTGACAATTCAACCACTCGCCGTTTTGGTGGCACAGGCCTCGGGCTGGCCATTACCGCGCATCTGATCAAACTGATGGATGGCAGCATCCATCTCGAAAGCACCCCCGATAGCGGCAGCACCTTCGAAGTCCGCCTGCCCTACCTGCCCGTCGTAACGGCGCCTGCCGCAATTCCCCTGCCGGAAGCTCCGCTCCCTGAAGCCAAGCCGCTGGCCGGAATCCGTATTCTGGTCGCTGAAGACATCGATATCAATCAGGAAATCATGGAGGCCATCCTGCATGATTTAGGCGCGGAGGTCAGCATGGTCGGCAACGGCCAGGAGGCCGTCGATAAAATCCGGCAGCATGGCGCTAGCAATTTCGACGTGCTGCTGATGGATATCCAGATGCCGGTGATGAATGGCCACGAGGCATCGCGTGAAATTTCACGTATCGCGCCGGCATTGCCGATCATCGGGCAAACCGCCCACGCCCTGACCGAAGAGAGGGATGCCTGCCTTGCTTCCGGCATGATTGACCATATCGCCAAGCCCATCGATCCGGACAAGCTGCTCGCCGTTATCCTCAAGCATGTTCGCAAGAAACCCTGAACCGGAAAGAACGTCACCATCGGCTTGCCATGAATCCACCCAGCCTCTACCTGAGCACCACGCTTCGTCGCATTGAGAGCCGGCATGCCAATGAGCCGCTGATGCAGCGTGCCGGTGCCTCCGCGGCCGAATGGGCGGCGATGCTGGCCGGCGAACAGAATCACCCGGTTCTGGTCCTGGCCGGCCCCGGCAACAATGGCGGCGACGCATTCGAGGTGGCGCACCTGTTGCGGCAACGATTCTTTGACGTCTGCGTGGTCTTTTCCGCCGACCCCGACAAGCTCCCCCCGGACGCCGCTGCCGCCCGCCGGCGCTACGTCGCTGCCGGTGGCGTCACAAGCGATCGCATTCCGGAAGATACCCGCTGGTCGCTGATTGTCGATGGCCTGTTCGGCATCGGACTCACCCGCGCACCGGAAGGTGACTACGCACAAGGGATTGCGGCCGCCAACAGCCTGGCCGAACGCGACAACTGCCCCATGCTCGCCCTCGACTGCCCGTCCGGTCTCAATGCCGATACGGGCGTCGCCCTGACGCCAGTCATCCATGCCACTCACACCATCACTTTCATTGCAGCCAAGCCTGGATTATTGACCGCTGACGGACCGGATCATTGTGGTGAAATCCGTGTCGCCAACCTCGATCTTGACCCGGCCGCTGAAATCCGGCCGGATGGACAGGTACTCAGCCTGGCCGACTTCGCCTCACGCCTCAAGCCCCGCCGCAACAATACGCACAAAGGCAGCTTTGGCAGCGCCGGCATCCTCGGTGGCGCCAAGTCCATGGTCGGTGCCGCATTTCTGGCTGGCCGGGCGGCCCTCAAGCTGGGGGCCGGGCGCGTCTATCTCGGCATGCTCGATCCGGAAGCGCCTTCGGTCGATCTGCAGCAGCCGGAATTGATGATGCGCCGGGCCGATACCCTGCTGCAAACGGATCTTCAGGCGCTGGCCTGTGGCCCTGGACTCGGTCGCTCGGCCGAAGCCCTCCGCCTCCTCGAGCAGTCGCTCAAAGCCCCTGTGCAGATCGTTCTCGATGCCGATGCACTGAATCTGCTGGCCGAAGATGGCCGCCTCGAAGGCAACCTCTACAACCGCGTCGGGCCCGCCATCCTGACTCCGCATCCGGCCGAAGCTGCCCGCCTGCTCGGCTGTTCGGTGCGCGATATCCAGAACGACCGGATCAAGGCTGCCTGCGAACTGGCCGAGCGCTACCGTAGCCATATCGCCCTCAAGGGCTGCGGCACCGTCATTGCGACAGTCGATGGCCGCTGGTGGATCAACACCACCGGCAACCCCGGCATGGCCACCGCCGGCATGGGCGATGTACTGAGCGGCCTGATCGTTGCCCTGCTCTCCCAGAACTGGCCGCCGGAAATGGCCCTGCTGGCTGCCGTCCATCTGCATGGTGCGGCGGCTGACCGCCTGGTGGCCGGTGGCACTGGCCCAATCGGCCTGACCGCCGGGGAAATCATCGACGCCTCACGCGATCTCTTCAATGAGTGGGTCATCGGCAATACCAGCCTGTAAAATGCCCACCTCAAATGCTGCCCGAAAACTGATATGACCATCGAATTCGATTACCCGCTTGCTGCCGAGATTTCCCGCAATGTGGATGCCGCCCTGAGCGAAGACGTCGGTGCCGGCGACCTGACCGCCAGCCTCGTCCCCGGCGACCGCCAGGTCAAAGCCACCGTCATCTCCCGTGAAGCCGGTGTCCTTTGTGGCACCGCCTGGTTTTCAGAATGCGTCGCCCGCCTCGACCCGAGCGCCAGCATTATCTGGCATGGCGCCGATGGCGACCGGATAGCCGCCAACCAGTTGCTGTGCGAAATCGACGGCAACGGCCGCGCCCTGCTCACCGCCGAGCGCAGCGCACTGAATTTCCTGCAACTGCTTTCTGCTGTCGCCAGCAAGGCCCGCATTTACGCCGACACCATCGCCGGCACCAAAGCCCAGGTGGTTGATACCCGCAAGACCCTCCCCGGCCTGCGCATTGCGCAGAAATATGCCGTCCGGGCGGGCGGTGGCGGTAACCATCGTCTGGCACTATGGGATGCCATCCTGATCAAGGAAAACCACATCCATGCGGCTGGCGGCATCGCTCAGGCAATGGCAGCCGCCAAGCAGGTGGCCGAACAGGCCAAGGACCGCTGCAAGTTCATCCAGATCGAAGTCGAAAGCATCGACGAACTGAACCAGGCGCTGAATGCCGGCGCAATGATGATCCTGCTCGACAATTTCAGCCTCGACATGATGCGCGAAGCCGCACGGATCAACGCCGGCCGAGCCATTCTCGAAGCCTCGGGCAATGTCACACTGGAAACCATACGCGGCATTGCCGAAACGGGTGTCGACAGAATTTCGGTCGGCGCGCTAACCAAGGACGTCAAGGCGCTCGATCTGTCGATGCGCTTCGTTGGCTAGGTTTTTTGCCTGTTTATCGTCATAATTGCCCGCAGATAGGCCAAATACGAAAAATCAGGGGAGCCCCAAATGCTGTTCGCGCTGTTCTACGTTGTCGCCATTTCGATTCTGGTCATGCACTTCACGGGCTACCTGGCCCGGCATAACCTCGAATGGCTGGTTTTGGTGCTGGCTGTCGCCGTCTTTCCTGCAGTCATTTACCTGTAGGTTTGCGCGCCACAAAGTCGATCAGGGCTGATCGGCCAGCGTGCGCCACCCCCTCTTCGATCGTATCTTCGTGTTCGCGGAGCAGAACGATCTCCCAATCGGCAAACAGTTCACGCAGCAGTTCCTCGGTGTAGAGGCTTTCAACGGCTGACGGACCACCCGTCCGGTACTCGAGCTGCTTCGGTGTATAACCCTGCAGGAACAGCAATCCCCCCGGTTTGACCGCCTGCTTCATTCCCGCCATCTGCCGCGGCCGTTCAGCCGGAGTCGCGAACTGGATGAAGATGCCAACGACCGCATCGTAGGCCGCCTCAGGCCAATCCCAATTCAGGATATCGGCCCTGACCAAATCGATGACCACATGTCTCGCTCGCGCCAGCTTGGCGGCTTTTTCCAAGGCCACCGGAGAAATCTCGGTAGCGGTCACTTGGCAGCCCTGCTCGGCCAGCCAGACGGCATTGCGACCCTCTCCGTCGGCCACCGAAAGCACACTCATACCGTCGCCAAAGTGTTCGCCCTGCGAAGCGAGAAACTTGTTGGGCGCCGTGCCGAACAGATAGTCGTCGCCAACGCCACGGTAGCGTGCAGACCAGAAAGCCTCGTGATCGAAAGTAGTCATTGTCGTGAATTCCATTATCCGGTTTGAAACTTGCTTTATCTACTCCGGGCAACGCCGCCCGAGGCTGATCGCCATTGCTTGCCATTGTGCAGCAGCCTTCTATCCAGGGGTCAACGCCGACACCGGACAAAACGTCTTCATACCAACATTGTCAGGATTGCGACAACATGAAAACACTGATCCGGGTAACTGAAATCTGGGTGCCCAACCAGAAACGCACCCATCTTGAGTTTTTCGATGGCCTCTATGGGGAACTGGCCGAGTTCAAGGGCGCCAGCGAAACCATCACCTTCGGCTACGATGAGGGGCTTCCGGGCAAGGCTTGGGCGGCCCGCCGGCCAGTTATCCTGCACAGTTTCGACAACAGCTACTTCCTGCGTACCGAAGCCGCCAGGAAAGCCGGGCTGACAGCGGGCATCGCCCTGCCCATCTTCGCCGGCGACTACCTGCAGGCGGTGATCGTCTTCTTCATCGGCGACGACGTCGACAACGTCGGCGGAATCGAGATCTGGAGCAATACACCCGCCGATTCCTTCGATATTGGCATGGATGACGGGTATTACGGAACGGCCGAAACCTTCGAATGGACGGCCCGCCACACCAAATTCCGTCCCGGCTTCGGCCTGCCCGGCACAGTCTGGCAAAGCGGCATGCCCTGCATCATGCAGGATCTGCTCAGTTCGAAACGCACCCTGCGCCGGGATAGCGACGTCAAGATCGGGATCAGCAAGGGCGTCGGCATTCCGTGCTCCTACGACAGCAAACAGGCCGTGGTGATGACCTTTTTGTCAGCGCTCGGCACGCCGATTGCCCGCCGCTTCGAAATCTGGGTGCCGAACGACGATGCCAGCGGCCTGCGTTTCGGGGCGGGTGATTGCGACCAGATGCCGCATCTTTCCGAGTGTCACGGTGAAGCCACCATCGCCCCATGGGAGGGCGCAATTGGCGAATCCTGGAAAAAAGGCATCCCGGCGGTGCGCGGCAGTCTGGTTTTTGAACCCGGGCCAGCCGCGCGGGCGGCAAGCGCCGCCGGCCTGACATCGATGGTTGTCGTACCCGTCATACAGGACGGGCGCTTCAAGGCTGCCGTGGCCTGGTATTTCTAGGCAAGAAAAAGGGCAGCTTTGGGCTGCCCTTGCCTTTTCGATGCAGAGCGCTCAGACGCGCTCGACGAGGTAACGCTTGACCGCCTCGACATCCGGTGCCATGACCACGACACGTTGCGGCAAGTTCTCGATGCCGGCCAGATCTGCCGGACGAACCGGCTCGGTACCCAGCGCCTCGCGGATGGTTTCCTCGAACTTGGCTGGCTGAGCGGTTTCCAGAACGATCATCGGCACATTCGGCAGACGATGTTCCAGCGCCACTTTCAGGCCATCGGCGGTATGGGTGTCGAGCATCACGTTGTAGCGACCTTGTGCAAAGCGGATCGTATTGATCCGGTCGATGTGCGAACTCTTGCCGGAGACGAACCCAAACTTCGGCAGATTTTTCCAGTAATCGGTAGCCGACAGATCGAAGGCTTCACCCTTGTCTACCTTGGACCACAATTCCTTGACGACCGCGGGATCGCGGCCGACCAGATCGAACACGAAACGCTCGAAATTGGAGGCTTTGGAAATGTCCATCGACGGGCTGGATGTAATGCTGGTTTCGGCCGAGGTACGCGGACGGTAGACGCCGGTGCGGAAGAACTCGTCGAGCACGTCGTTTTCATTGGTCGCCAAAACGAGACGGGCAATCGGCAAGCCCATCTGACGGGCGATGTGCCCGGCGCAGATGTTGCCGAAGTTTCCGGACGGTACGGTGAACGCGACCTGTTCGTCGTTCGATTTGGTGGCCAGGAAATAGCCCTGGAAGTAATAGACAATCTGGGCGGCAACGCGCGCCCAGTTGATTGAATTGACGGCGCCGATCTTGTATTTGGCCTTGAAGGCAGCATCGTTGGAAACGGCCTTTACGATGTCCTGGGCGTCGTCGAACATGCCGGTCACGGCGATGTTGAAGATATTGGCATCCTGCAGCGAATACATCTGGGCGCGCTGGAAGGCGCTCATCTTGCCATCCGGCGAGAGCATGAAAACCTTGACGTTGTGCTTGCCGCGCATGGCGTACTCGGCAGCCGAACCGGTATCGCCAGAGGTGGCGCCGAGGATATTGATAGCCTCGCCGCGCTTGTCGAGGACATACTCGAACAGGTTGCCGAGCAGCTGCATGGCCATGTCCTTGAAGGCCAGCGTCGGGCCATTGGACAGTTCCTGCGTGTAGAGGCCGTCTTCGAGTCTGGTCAGCGGCGTGATCTGGGCCGCATTACCGCCGTTGCGGGTATGGCAATAAACCTGCGCCGTGTAGGTCTTGGCGACCAGCGCCTTCAGATCGGCGGCAGGAATATCGGTGATGAACTTGGAAAGAATTTCGTAGGCCAGGTCGGCATACGACAGCTTGCGCCAGGCGTCGAGATCGGCCCGGCTGACCTGCGGGTAGGTTTCAGGCAGATAGAGGCCGCCATCCGGGGCCAGGCCACCAAGAAGGATGTCGCAGAAGGACTGGGGCGCGGCGTGACCGCGAGTCGAGATATAGCGCATGGCGGAAACCTGAAAAGCGAAAAGCAGCGATTTTACCGCGTCGAGCGATGCGTGCGCACGGCTTGGAGGAGCGCAATGATAAAGAGTGCCAGTCCACAGGCCACAAAAGCACCACCTAGCCGTTCATGCCCTGACAGCAAGGCAAGCGCCGAGGCGAGGAAAAGCAGGCCACGCCAGGTGCCACTGGCCGCCAGCTTCTGGCGCATCAGGTTACGCGCTGGTATCGTCGGCCCCGGCCAGCGCCAAACTGGCAACAGCTGGCTGAGCGCACCAGTCACCAATGGCAGCAAGAACCCAGCCCCCCAAGCCAGCAAAGACGGGCGCGTCGGCAATACCCCGGCGCCATGCAGCAGGCCTGCAACCAGCGTGATCATCAGTCCCATGAGCGCGGCCAGTAACGAAGCCGCCACGCCATCGCGGAGCAGCGACCATGCCCCGAAGCGCCGGATCCACTGCCCCGCCAGCCCGAGCGCCGCCACCAGCAGTAGCGCAGTTCCCGGCGCAGCAAATGGCCATGCGATGATCGCTCCGGTAGCAATCACCAATGCGCCGGAGGCCACCAGCCACAAGCGTCGACGCAGCCAGCCGGCAGCTTCCGGATCGGGTTTGCCTAGCGCTGTCGGCAACAGGACAGGCAAGGTACCCAGTGCCGCCAGACCGACGAGACCGAGTATGTTGAGATGCATGTGAAAAAGCCGCAGGGCTCGCCAATACGATGGCCAGACCGGAATGAGCAGAATGGCGCTCAAGGCCAGAACCAGACAGCCGAGCGCCACACCGTACCAGCGCCATCCCGGGTGGGGCGAGCCGAGGGATGCTCTGGCCCGAAGCGCAATCCAGTTCAACAAGACGCCCGCCAGAATGAGGTCGAGGGTCGCTGCCGCATAGACAAAATCGTAAGCCAACCAGCCCTGCATGCCGGCCACAGCGACCAGGCCTGTCGCCTGGGCGATCATCGGCAATCCAACCAATCGCGGATCGGTATCGCCAGTACGGGTCAGCACCGGCACGAAATGCATCATCGCCGCAAATATCAAGGGCACGATGCCGACGGCAAACGCCAGATGCGCTACCGCCAAAGGCGAACCCCAACCACTCAACGCCAGCATTGCACTGGCGATCAAGGAAAGAAGGCTGAGGCTCGCGGTCGGTATCACTCAGCCAACAACGGTAAAGTCAATCACGATCGCACCGGGCTCACGCTGCTGGTATTCGATGCTCAGGTGCGGACCATAGCGGTGCTGCAGCTGAGCCAGAAGCGGCAAGGGATCGTGATCATTGCAAAAGCGCATGGTTTCTCCAGGCTGAAGCGAATCAAGCGCACCGAAAATCGCAGCGTGGCGGAAGCGTTTGGCGATACCGCGAGCATCGAATGGATAGAGGGCTTCGGCAGTCGGACGGTCGCATGAGTGAACGTGATGAATGGTTTGCATGGTAGCTCCTGAATTGGCTTGCCGGGATGGCAATTGGTAGCGATTCTGCCGGGCTACTGCCCCCATTTCCTTGATCCGAATTGGAATAACCCCATCCCGATCAGGCCATCTGCTAAAGACAACCGCACCCATCACTTGTCCTTCCCGGACTGGCGCGCCTGATCCAGCGCTTTCCTGATCTTTGCCTTATCCCTGGTCCGCAATCCTTCCACCATCGTTCGCGAAGCATCACGCCGCTGTTCGGCATAGTGCTTCAAATGCTCAACCGTTTGAGCAGACGGCAAGTTCTCATCCAATGGCAAGGCCAAGAGCTCCTCAAAGCTTTGGTCGTATCGGTCGGCCACCATGCGCTCAATGGCATCAGCCAGCACGTCTGCGGATACGCCCAGCTTCCCGCCTTGCGACATGAGACTCTCCCAGTTTCGGGTAATTGCTGCATCCTCCTGGAGAAATTCAACGACCTCCCCGCGAATCAGCTTTTCTTCACTCCAGCGATAGGCTGGCTTCGGAATCTGGCTCACCATGACCGAGACAAGAAAGAGCAAAAACAGCCCGGATACCCATCTGCCGAGTTGCGGTCCAGCCTCGACGGCAGGCTCTGACCTGATCAACAGCGCCCCCATCAGAACGCCGGCAATCCATCCACCAACGTGGGCGGCGTTGTCGATGCCGGGAACCAGCAATCCGAAAACGATGGTCACCCCGGAAAAACCAATCGCCGCCCAGAACAACCAGCGGAATTCACCGGGATGGATTCTCGAGCGTTCAAGCCATAGATAACTGAGTAGTGCTCCGTAAATGCCGAAAATGGCACCTGATGCGCCACCCGATACTGCGGCCCCGGCATTTGCCACCAGCGACAGAAGATTTCCGGCCAGGCCGGCAACCAGATAGATGCCGGCGAATCGCAAGCTACCGTACATGCGCTCGACCCACTGGCCGACATCCCACAATGCCCCCATGTTCAGGAGCAGATGCAGGACGCCGAAATGCAGAAAGAGCGCACTCCCGAGTCGCCACCATTCACCATCCTGGGTCGCTGGCCCAAAATTGGCGCCCCAAGCCAGCTGGATGGTGTTTTGCGTATGCCAAAGACTCGCGCCGTTGAACAGCATCACTACGAAAATCAGGACATTAGCGGTGATCAGCAACGGCGTCAGACGCAATTGGGGCATTGCATGGCGAAGCTGGTCGTGAAGTGACGGCATTGTCTCTGCAGATTTCAATGAGTACCCAAGCTTGAATTATGCGCGCCCGTTGGCCCAAGAAGCAGACCAGCAAGGCTAACGCCAATAAAAACGGGAGCCCGAAGCTCCCGTTTTCATGCATCAGGCAAATCCAGCTTACTGCAGCTCTTCCAGACGAATCCGCTTGACCTTGCCCTTCTGGGCAGACAGGCCTTCAATCTTGGCGATGGCCGCATCGGCAGCGCTTTCCTTGCAGATATGGGTCAGGATGATGATGTCGGTCTCGCCTTCACCTTCTTCCGGTTCACGCTGCAGCATGGCGTCGATCGAGATCGCCTGATCGGCCAGAATGCGGGTGATATCGGCCAGCACGCCCGGCTTGTCCTCGACTCGCAAGCGCAGGTAGTAGCCGGTCTCGACTTCGCTCATCGGCAGGATTGGCAGGCTGGACATGGCATCCGGCTGAAAGGCCAGGTGCGGAACGCGGTGTGCGGCATCAGCGGTAGCCAGGCGGGTGACGTCGACGATGTCAGCAATCACGGCAGAAGCAGTCGGTTCGGCACCGGCGCCCTTGCCGTAATACAGCGTAATTCCGACGGCATCGCCCTTGACCATGACGGCGTTCATCGCGCCTTCGACGTTGGCCAGCAGGCGCTTGGCCGGAATCAGCGTCGGATGCACGCGCAGCTCAATACCCTTCTCGCGGCGCTTGGCAATGCCGAGCAGCTTGATACGATAGCCCAGTTGCTCGGCATACTTGATGTCGGAGGCCTCCAGCTTGGTGATGCCTTCAATGTAAGCCTTGTCGAACTGGACCGGAATGCCGTAGGCGATGGAAGCAATCAGCGTTGCCTTGTGGGCAGCATCGACACCTTCGATATCGAAGGTCGGATCGGCTTCGGCGTAACCCAGACGCTGAGCTTCTTTCAGCACGTCGTCGAAGGACAGGCCCTTGTCGCGCATTTCGGACAGGATGAAGTTGGTCGTGCCGTTGATGATGCCGGCCGCCCATTCGATACGGTTGGCGGTCAGGCCTTCGCGCAGCGCCTTGATGATGGGGATGCCGCCGGCCACGGCAGCTTCGAAGGCAACCATGACGCCCTTCTGCTGGGCAGCCGTGAAAATCTCGGTGCCATGCACAGCGAGCAACGCCTTATTGGCCGTAACGACGTGCTTGCCATTGGCGATGGCCTGCATGACCACTTCCTTGGCCACGCCGTAGCCGCCGATCAGCTCAACGATGATGTCGATTTCCGGGTCATTGACTAGCGAGAAAGCGTCATCGGTAACACGTGCTGCACCACCAGTAATTTGCTTGGCGAGTGCAACATTCTTATCGGCCACGGCCGTAATGCGAATCGGACGGCCGGCACGACGGGTAATTTCTTCCTCGTTGCGCTTGAGAACGGTCCAGGTGCCACCGCCGACGGTGCCGATGCCGATAAGGCCAACATTGAGTTTTCGAGGAAACGGGCGATACGGCCGATGGCCTCCCGCAGATCATCTTCGTGAGGCAGGAAGACGAGACGGAAATGGTCAGGATGAGGCCAGTTGAAGCCTGTCCCCTGAACCAGCAGCACTTTTTCTTCCTGCAGCAGCTCGGAAATGAACTGCTGGTCGTTCTTGATCGGATAGACCTTCGGATCAAGCTTCGGGAACATGTACAGTGCCGCCTTGGGCTTGACGCAGCTAACGCCTGGAATGGCCGTGATCAGTTCATGGGCGATATCGCGCTGACGGCGCAGGCGGCCGCCATCCTTGATCAGGTCGTTGATGCTCTGGTAGCCACCCAGCGCCGTTTGGATGCCGTGCTGACCCGGTGCATTGGCGCACAGGCGCATCGAGGCCAGCATATCCAGGCCTTCGATATAGTCCTTGGCATGGCGCTTGTCGCCCGAAACCACCATCCAGCCAGCGCGGTAGCCGCAGGAACGATAGTTCTTCGACAGCCCGTTGAAGGTGATCATCAGCACATCCTCGGCCAGCGAGGCAATCGACGTATGCTGCGCATCGTCGTAAAGCACCTTGTCGTACACCTCGTCGGCGTAGATGGTCAGGTGATGCTGTCGGGCGATATCGATGATTTCGCAGAGCAGATCATCCGGATACAGGGCGCCGGTCGGGTTGTTCGGGTTGATCAGCACGATCGCCTTGGTATGGGCGTTGATCTTGCTGCGGATATCGTCCAGATCGGGCAACCAGCCCTTGCTCTCGTCGCACAGGTAGTGCTTTGGCGTACCGCCTGAGAGGCTGATTGCTGCTGTCCACAGCGGGTAGTCCGGAGCAGGCACCAGCACTTCGTCACCGGCGTCGAGCAGCGCATTCATCGCCATCACGATCAGTTCGGAAACACCGTTGCCGACATAGATGTCTTCCAGCGTCACGCCCTTGATACCCTTTTGCTGGGTGTAGTGCATGATCGCCTTGCGTGCCGCAAAAATACCCTTCGAATCGGTATACCCTGCCGCGTTCGGCAGGTTGCGGATCATGTCCTGCTGGATTTCTTCGGGCGAATCGAAACCGAACGCGGCCAGGTTGCCGATGTTCAGCTTGATGATCTTGTGCCCCTCTTCCTCCATCTGCTTGGCTTTTTGCAGCACAGGGCCGCGAATGTCGTAACAGACGTTGGCGAGTTTGGCGGATTTCTTGACGTGTTTCATGCGAATCTTCCGGCGTGGCGGCTTGGCCCACAAAGGCCAAAGGTATAATCCTACTTTATCGCATGGTGCACCGCAATTTCGGCGGGCTTTTCGGAATGATCGCGCAGTGAAACTTCACATCCCCAATACCGCTGGTCTCAACCTGTTCACCGCTTACGGCGAGGACTATATTGCGGTCAATCAGGAAAAATACAGCACCAATCTGATCCTGCTGCCGGAGTCGATCATTCCCGACTGGACCTCGGCAAAGCTTGAATCGCTGACCGAAGCAGACATGCAGCGACTGCTTGAACTGGGGACGGAAATCATCCTGCTTGGCACCGGTAGCCGACTGCGTTTCCCGCCTGGCGCCCTGCTCCGCCCATTCGCCGCAGCCGGGATTGGGCTGGATGTGATGGACCTACAAGCCGCCTGTCGCACCTACAACATCCTTGCAGCCGAGGGCCGCAAAGTCGCAGCAGCCCTCCTCTTCGACTGATCAGTTGCGCCCGTAGGTATCTTCGAAGCGGACGATGTCGTCCTCGCCGAGATAGCTGCCTGACTGAACCTCGATCATTTCGAGCGGCACGATCCCCGGATTCTCCAGACGGTGCTTGGTACCCAGCGGAATGTAGGTCGACTGGTTTTCAGAAACCAGAAACGCCTCATCACCCTTGGTCACCTTCGCCGTGCCGGTGACGACGATCCAGTGCTCGGCCCGATGGTGGTGCATCTGCAGTGACAACGACGCCCCGGGCTTCACGCAGATCCGTTTAACCTGGAATCGCTGACCTGAATCGACCCCATCGTACCATCCCCAAGGCCGATGAATCTTGCGATGCCATTGCGCCACCGAGCGCTTCTCAGCCTTCAGGCGATCAACAATCTTTTTGACATCCTGCGTCGCGTCATGGTGGGCCACCAGTACGGCATCGTTGGTTTCAACGACGACCAGATCATTGAGACCAATACAGGTCACCAGGCGACTTTCGGAAAACGCCAAGGTGTTCTGACAGGACTCGAGCATCACATCGCCCCGCACCGCATTTCCAGCGCCGCACTTGGGCAACACCTTCCAGAGCGCATCCCAGGCCCCCACATCGGACCAACCGGCCGAAAGCGGGATGACCGCACTTTTCGGCAAGTTTTCCTGCCCTCCAGATAGGCGCTCCATGACCGCATAGTCGATGGAATCCGACGGACAGCACTCAAACTCGGCACGATCAACCCGCACAAAGTCGCCGTCCTGGCTAACGCCAGTCAAAGCCTTGGTACAGGCGGCCAGGATATCCGGCCGGCAAATCTCCAGCGCAGACAACCAAGTCGACGCCCGCAGCACAAAAATGCCGCTATTCCAAAGATAGTCACCTGAATCCAGATAAGTTTGAGCTGTTTCACGGTCCGGCTTCTCGACAAACCGACGGAGGGAGAATGCCTCGCCCTCACTGGCTATACCAGTTCCACGCTGGATGTAGCCGTAGCCTGTCTCAGGGCAATCCGGTGTGATGCCGAAAGTTACGGCAAGTCCTTGTTCAGCGAGTTTCACCGCATTGGCAACGGCGCCCCGGAAAACATCCCTCTCCAGAATCACATGATCAGCCGGCATGACCACCAGAACGGGATCATCGCCATTTTCCCGAGCCAGCAAGGCAGCCAGCGTGAGCGCCGGTGCGGTATTCCGACCAAATGGCTCAAGCAATATCTGCCCATGTTTTCCCAGCACACGAAGCTGTTCAGCCACCACAAACCGATGCTCTTCATTGCAGACAAGAAGCGGCTCAGACAATCCAGCTAGCCCATCAAGGCGCCCTACCGTCTCCTGCAACATCGAATCATCACCAACCAGCGGCAACAACTGCTTGGGATATTTTTCTCGGGACAACGGCCACAGACGGGTTCCAGAACCACCGGAAAGGACAACTGGAATTACTTTATTCATATTTAAATTCATCTAATTAAATTAATTATTTAATCTAATTTCTTAAGATAATCTTTAGTAAAAATTTTGTCGGGCAAATCACGCAATTTCATCTCACTGTACTCAAGCACTGACTTTTCGCCAATCCTTAATGCATCCTCCATAACCAAGCGAGTCGGGCGAATCCGACCAGCCAAGGTCTGGAAGTTCTCGTAGCTGCATTTCTTCATCAGGCGATTGGATAGGGAATAGAACTCAGCCTTCAAGGGCCACGACGATTTCTCATTAACCCAATAAACTACGCGTTGGTAGGTAACACTTCGATCAACAGCATTCAATTCAAGCACGTGAAATCTGTCGTTGCCGATAGTCTCACTGCGCAAGATTCGTGGATTGTAATCACCGGAAAAATTAGCTCGCGCCAAATCGCCATTCGCCACCTGTCCGGTCAAACGCTGGGCGAGCGAAATACGAACTGGCTGAGAAACTTCCGGCATAAAGACCCAAAGATCACGACCTTTCATCAGGATGATTTGCCCGCGCTCCGAAGCGGGCTCAGTCACCATGACAACTGTGTTCTCGTTTCCTTTGGAAAGCACCCGGAATTTGCGCATATCCGCGTCTTTGTCTGGTCGAGATGAATTTATTACAATGTCAACCTGAAAGCCTTCGGATGGGAAACGAACCTTGTCCGCCTTTTCCACTATACTGCGTGCGAGAGCATCATCAGCTGACGTAGAACTGGTACCTGCGTCTTGCGCCAACGCAGTCAATGACTGGAGCAAGAAGAAAAGGCCAGACGCGAGAGCAAGACTCCATCTGCCATTTCGAGAACTATCTTTACGCACCATGATTATTCTCCTTCCGTATTCCGATATAACCACTGTCCGCGGTAACCGACCATGAGTGTTGTCCGAGTCGAACACGTCTTTAAGGATTATCAACTCGGCGAGCAAACCGTCCAGGCGCTCCATGATATTACATGGTCCATTGATGCCGGCGTCTTTCTCGCTATATCAGGCCCATCAGGCAGTGGAAAGACCACGCTGCTAAACCTGATTGGCTGTATCGATACCCCGACCCGCGGCAAGATTTTCATTAACGAAGAAGACGTCTCGGAAAAATCCCCTAATGAGTTAGCTGACCTGAGAGCGCGCTCGATTGGCTTTATTTTCCAGACATTCAATCTGCTCCCAGTCCTTTCCGCCGCCGAAAATGTCGAATACCCCCTGCTTCGTCGCCCTGATATCTCGGCCGAAGAACGCCAAAAACGGGTCGACTATTTTCTCGACATGGTCGGCTTGAGCAAATTTTCAGACCATCGCCCCAATCAATTAAGTGGTGGCCAAAGACAACGGGTCGCTATCGCCCGCGCCTTGGTCATCAAGCCCAGTATCGTCCTTGCCGACGAACCGACGGCCAATCTGGACAAGGCGACGGGAAGGGAAATTTTGACGCTGATGAAACAGATCAATCGTCACCTTAAAACCACCTTCATCTTCTCCACCCACGATCAAAAAGTTATTGATCGCGCTGACCGTTTGGTCCAAATGGAAGATGGCTACATCACAGCCTTCGGGGTTCGCAACGAAGGTGAAAAAACATGGAATCTGGCCAAAATTCGCACCCTGCCGGATCCGGACGCCGAATAATGCCGCCTCGCCGCAACATCAGGAAATACACGTGACCAACTCAAAATTTAACCATCGCCTGACCGTCATTGCCGCCTGTTGCCTGGCACTTGGCGCCAACGCAGCCGAAGACGACCCGCTTGGTCGCGACTCACTATTTGGCGACGACCTGCCCAAGGCATCGGCAAGCCCCCGGGAAACAGGCAGCGGCATCAAGGGCTTTGTCCAGTTCGAAGCAGCACGCACCACCGCCGACCCAGAACACTGGTCAAAACTCCGCGCCCGCACCGAACTCGGTAGCTCGGGAAAGCTGGGCGAAGGGGTCAAATGGAAACTGGGCGCACGGCTCGACTACGACTTCGTGTACGGGATCAATGACTTCTATCCGTCAGACGTCGCAAATAACCAACGCCGAAATTTCGAGCTTCGCGAAAATTACCTCGATTTCAGCCGAGGCAACTGGGACTTCCGCCTCGGTAAGCAACACGTCGTCTGGGGTGAGATGGTTGGCCTTTTCTTTGCCGACGTGGTATCCGCCCGTGACTTGCGTGAATTCATTCTGCCCGAATTCGACCAGATGCGCACGCCGCAATGGGCTGCCCGTGCCGAATACTTTGCCGATGACTTTCATGCCGAGGTGCTCTGGGTACCCGTCGCAAGCTACGACAACATTAGCAAGCCGGGGTCTGAGTTCTACCCTTACCAACCCGCCCCGCCCGGCTTCAATACGCGCTACATGCAGGAAAAGCGCCCGGAATACAACTCGGACAACATGAATTACGGCCTGCGCCTGTCGACCCTGAAAAACGGCTGGGACGTCTCCGGCTTCTACTATCGCAGCACGGATGTCAGCCAGACGTTCTACCGGCAATTCGAGGCACCCACCAACACCTTTGTCTACCAAGCAAGACACGATCGCATCCACCAGTACGGCGGCACGCTCTCCAAGGATTTTGGCGATGTTGTCTTCAAGACCGAAGGCGTCTATACGCGCGGCCGCAGTTTTACGACACTCGATTTCACCGACAGCGATGGCGTCGTTCACCAGAACACGCTGGATTGGGCAGCCGGCCTTGACTTCACCCTGCCCGCCGATGCCCGTTTCAATGTTCAGGTATTCCAGCGCCAATTCTTCAATTACGACGCCAACAACATCTCGGACAAACGAGAGAACGGCTACAGCCTCTTGCTCAACAAAAAGTTTTTCAACGACTGGGAAGCACAAGCATTGTTCATTTCCAGTCTGAATCGATCCGACTGGCTATTCCGCCCGCGTCTCACCTGGAATCTTGAGCGCAATTGGCGCCTCCTGCTCGGCGCCGATATTTTCAAAGGTCCGGCCATGGGCATGTTTGGCCGCTACGACCAGCAAGATCGGGTGTATTCCGAAATACGCTACAGTTTCTAAGTTACGGCATATTCAAATTGGAAGTGCAGCAGGATTTATGACACAACCACTATCCAAAACTGCGCGTCGAATTTAAACCCAAGAACCCCAAGACCAAGGCCACAAAAGAACCAAACAGACCTTCGGCACGATACAAAGGGCGCTAGAAAAAAGAAACAAATTCAAGACGAAAAAAAGAGGGGGCCTAGCCCCCTCTTTTCATTGCCTGTTTAAATATTACGCTTGGCGATTGGCGCGACGACGACCTGTCAGGCCCAGACCGAGCAGTGCGCCACCCATCAGGAGTAGCATCGACGGTTCAGGAATATCAAAGCGCAGGCTACCGTCGTGATTGGTCGAAACGGTAAAAGTACCGTCGCCGTTATCGACGAACTGGCTAAGTGTAACGTTCGTATCTTGGCTGGCAACCCAATTAACCGTAACCGGAGAAGGCACACAATTCACCAAAGACTGCATACCAGTTGCACCGGCACAATTCACGCCATTCGCAGCATGAATCAGATTGTTGTAACCAGCATCAACTCCGGTGAAATTGGGGATACCGAACAGAACGGTACCGACACCCGTTGCGCCGCCACCACCAACCAGCAAATTCATAAAGTTATTGAAGCTCGTACCATCAAAGGTCAACAACATCTGGATCAAACCACCAGCTGCGTAACTCAGGAGCGGAATTGCCGTATCGCCAGAACCGTTCAAACCAGCTACTTGACCAAGCAGATTTTCGCCCTTGAAGGAGATAGCCCAATTAGGCGAACCATAGCCATTGTTCGAAGCAGAGCCAAAACCCTGACCCGGCGTAAAGCCCGTAGCGTAGTTATTGTCAATGATGTTCGTACCAAACAGACCGATGCTGGTAGAAACCAAGTCGCCTGCATCAATGCCGTTGCCATCCAAATCGGTGATGGTCGTCGACGACTGATAGGTGTAAAGAATCTCGTTCTTGACGCCGGTACTTGTGGTATTTACTTTGCCAGTCTGATTTGCACCGGTGAAGTTGGTGCCCACATCCAGATAAATCTGAGACGCAGAAGCGGCGGTCGCGGCAGTCACTGCAAGAGCAGCACAAAGCGCCTTAAGTTTAAAAGAATTTCTCATTTTGCTCTCCAGTAAGGGCTGAATCATCAAACCATCAGGCAACTCCATTTGCCTCGGCGATATAAGAGCAGAAACCATGCCAAAATACTATCCAATTGAATTTAAACGAAATTTATTTTGTCACTCGTAGTCTGTGTAAATTTTCCCGACATTCCAATTGCAAATTCTGAACCGATCAGCCAAGCAAAAATTGTCATGCATTTTTTCTTAATAGACCTCTGATATAACGGAACATCAATTGCTGAATCGGATTTCGGTTGCCAAACGGGCGCCAAGTCTTGACGAGACGATTCTGGTAGGCGTCAAAGTGCAAACCCCTCGGGGCGTAGCGAACATCACCCCGTCCAAGTAGCACCTTCAGCGCAGCCGAGCATGCGACGCCAGCGGCAAGTTCGATACCCATCGCTGTCGAAGGAACCTTTTTCTTGAACAGGTTGACCGACTCACGGTTCAACAAATAATGACGCTGCAGCATTGACGGAGAAACACCAACAATGAACTTGAGAATCTGATCCTCAAATTCATAGCCTTCCAGAGCAAAGTACTCTTCAAAGCTCATGCCCTTCGGGTCGAATACGAGTAACGCCGTGCCAAGCCCCATGGGTGCAGCAGTTACCGCCGGGATACCCAATTCATGGCAGCGAGCAAAAACCTTACGACGGATTTCGAGCGAAAAGATGTCGAGGCTATCCATGTACAGATCGACACCTTCGAGAAAGTAATCCACGTTTTCGGGGGTCAAGCCATTTGGCAACAGGCGTAGGTCGACATCGGGATTTATCCCGCGAACCTGCTCCGCCATCACATCGAGCTTAGGCAAGCCAATGGTGGAAGCCAGCGCCCCGGCCTGACGGTTCAGATTCGGCCAGTCAAACGTATCGAGGTCAGTGATCGAGAAAGCTCCAATCCCGAGCCGAGCCAGCGTCAACAAATGACTTCCACCGACCCCTCCCAACCCCCCAACCGCGACACGGCATTTCTTGAGCCTGATTTGCTCTTCCTCGGTCACCCAGCCAATATTTCTGGAAAATGCAACATCATATGAAAACTGCGAAATGTCAGCCATGCTTACTCCCACATAGTTTTAGCCGGTCTTCCCACCAAATCAGATCAAAGCGCCAGCCCAGTCAGCCTGGATCAGAGCCCATGGCGCAAAGCATCAACAATCGAAATTTTCGACGCCCTACGCGCAGGCAGGATAGATGCCAGAATTGTCGCCAGCCAGCCGATCAACCCGGCAATGGCAATTGCAAATGGCTCAACACGAATATAGGCGGTGTAGCCGAGATTGGCATTGGGTGGGGGCGGCATCGGAATCCCGATAGCCGAAATCACCCACGCCGCCGAAACACCCAACAAAATACCCAATAACGCCCCGCAAGCGCCGATGAGTACCCCTTCAGTGATAATCAGACGAAATATCGAGGAGGGACGACCACCAATGGCCATTGCCGTGCCGAATTCGCGGGTCCGCTCAAAAAGCGTCATGTTGATCGTGTTGGCAACAGAGAGCAGCACCATCATCAGAATGATCAGGCGCAAAACACCAAATTGACGGTCATACAGATCGATGGTTTTTGCATAAAAATCCGACAATTCATTCCAAAGGGTGACCTCGTTTCCGCTACCTTTCAGCATAGCAGTCACTTTTTCGGCTATCGCATCGCTGGTTTCTGTTTGCTTTAGTACCACGACCAGTTTGTGCACCGCATCGCTACCCATGAGTTCTCTGGCTGCCGAAAGCGGTATCCGTACGGCACGCGCATCGAAATCTTTCGAAAAGGTCTGAAACACGCCAACTATCTCGAAATCCAGCGTATTGACCGCACCTTCGGCCAAACTCACAACCAAGGCGATGTGATCTCCGGGTTCGAGATTCAAAGATTTGGCAACTCCTTGACCAATCACGATGCCGTATTTGTCCTTGTCGCTAAGGGCGCGCCCTCCGATGTACCTGACATAAATCCCGCTCAGGCTACTCTCCAGATCGGCCTCTATCCCCTCACCGATGACACCTAGGTCGCGCTTGCCGTTATTCAGAGTGCCTGTGAAATTGATTCTCGACAGCACGGAAGAAACACCTTGCATACCGGATAGCTGCGCGCGAATGGTGTCCGGATACTCGATCAGGAACTTATCGGGGGATCTCAGTCCTCCCTTCTGAAATCCCTGGCGAGTCACCTGAATATGGCCCGTCTGGCCGTGAATGATCGCTTCGCCAAGCTGGACGAAGATGTCTTGCACGAACCCACCCACGACAATCAACCCGGCGACCCCCAAACCAATCGCCAACAAATTGGCAAACGCCCTAGCACGTTGCCGAAAGACATTCCGCAATGCGTAGAGAAGGTTTTCCAGAAATCGTGATTTCATTGGTTATAACGAAGCGAATCGACAATGTTGAGACGGCTTGCCCGTAGAGCCGGCAGGAGGCTGGCTAGAAGGGTTGTAGTCACTGCCAAGACAACTGATTCGGCAGCGATTTCCGGAGTAAAAAGGACCGCCCCAGTAAAACCATGTGCCATACCAGGAGCAGGAGGCATCGGGATACCAACCGCCGAAATCCCTTGCGCGGCAATCCATCCGATTGCCACTCCCATAACGCCACCGAGCAGCCCAATCAGCACCCCCTCTATGATAAAGAGACGCATCACGCTATGTCTTCGCCGCCCCAATGCCAGCACAGTTCCGATTTCAGTAGTCCGCTCAAGAACGCTCATTGTCAGGGTATTCGAAATGGAAAGCACGATGATCAGGCCGATGATGACCTTTACAACCTGAATCTGACTAGTAAATAGCGTCACCGTTTTGTTGTAGAAATCCGCCAAATCCGACCAAGGGACAATCTGATATGCATTAGCCGGTAGCCAACTTTTCAGCTTCGCAATAACTTCGGACGTTCGCAAATGGCTATCGAGCAACATGACCCAAGCCGTTGCCCCTTCGACTCGCATCAGGGTACGCGCCCGCTGAATGGGTAAGCGTAGTGAATGATCGTCAAACTCCTTGGAGGTCGTATTGAATATCCCCACAACCTCTGTTTCGACTGCGCTTGCCCCTCCTTGGGCCGTTGTAGCGAGAAGAACGATGCGATCACCAAGCTTTGCGCCGAGGCTGTCAGCCAGTCCTTCACCGAGAATCACTGCTGCTTCGTTCTCACTTTTCAAATTCCGACCAATATCAATATTGATACGTGCGCTGATCGGAAGCTCGCCCTCCGGGAAAACCCCCTCGCCGATAAACGATACCGTAGCATCTCCAAGACTAGCCAAGCCGCTAAAAGCCAATCTCGGTGTCACACTGACCACACCATCAACCTTGGCCAGCTTTTCAAATTCAGCACGACCGCTACCGAGCAGATAGCTATAGGGATCTGCGATGCCTTTGTCAAAGTAATCCGGCCTGACAATCTGAACATGGCCCAATTGCGAACGAACCGTCGAATCTCGCATATCAACAAATATCCAAGCGATAAACCCGCTTGCCAGCGAGAAAGCCAGAATGCCGCCTGCAACCGTCATGGTCGAGACGAATGTTCGCCGTGGATTTCGCCTCAGATTCCGTAAGGCAATCACAAGGTCAGAAGCAAATTGTTTCAATTCCTACCTCTCCAACGGGATTCAATCGTGAGACCAAACAGCCAAGTCAACAAAGTCATCTCCAGCCTTTGCTAATGGTATATCCCCCAACGCACTTACACCAGTTGTCGCTACCAGAGACAAGTATTTCGGGGCGAGCGCCCACGATCGCATGTTCGGCTATACAGAAGATCAAGAGACCGAAGAAAGCACCTCTCGCCCGTGAACTCTTTAACGCTATTTTCGCCATCTTTCCGTTATGATTATGGTGTATCAATGACTTGGGCAGGAAAAACCTGCGACCTAAGGAAGGAAAATAACAATGTCTGTGATTCGTTCAGCTTTCTCGTCAAGCCGTCAATTTCTCTTTGCTGCATGTGCAGCAATAGCATTTGCAGGTTGCTCAAGCCACCCGCCCGCACCGTCAGCCGCAGCTTCTTCCGACTACAGTTACAAAATCGGCCCAGGCGATAATTTGAACATTGTTGTGTGGCGCAACCCTGAACTGTCCATGACGGTTCCAGTTCGCCCGGATGGAAAGATCTCCGCCCCCCTGATTGATGACCTTTCGGCAATGGGTAAAGACTCGACCGCGTTGGCTCGCGACATAGAAAAAGAGCTTGCCAAATTTATCCGCGACCCCGTTGTCACCGTAATCGTTACATCCTTTGTTGGACCATATAGCGAACAGATTCGCGTTGTTGGGGCCGCCGCAAAACCACAGATTCTCGCCTACAAGCAAAAGATGACTATTCTTGATGTCATGATCGCCGTGGGAGGAATCACCGACTTTGCCGACGGAAACCGCGCCTCCATCCTTCGAACCTCAGAAAACAACAAACAATATGGCGTTCGCCTCAAGGATCTAATTAAGAATGGCGACGTCTCTGCCAACGTTGAAATGAAGCCAGGCGACGTTGTCATCATTCCGCAGAGCTGGTTCTAACTAGTCTTTTAACAACTCAGCCGCTACCGCAGTTATGCAGTAGCGGCTATTTTCACGAGCTTATAGATGGAAGATATCCTACGGCAGGCGTTTACTATCCTGCGTGCCACTTGGAAGCATCGGCGCCTAGGCATGCTTGTAGCTTGGATTATCGGGGCGATTGCAGCAGGCGTAATACTACGCATTCCAAATCAATACGAAGCATCAGCACGCATCTATGTGGACACCCAGTCAATTCTCAGACCGTTAATGTCTGGACTTGCTGTTCAGCCGAACATCGAACAGCAAATCATGATGCTTAGCCGCACACTTATTAGTCGCCCGAACATTGAAAAATTGATTCGAATGGCTGACCTTGACTTAAATATAAAAAACAAGTCGCAGCAAGAAACGTTAATCGAGGACCTGACAAGTTCGCTCAAAATACTTGGCGTTGGTCGCGACAACCTTTACACAATTTCTTATCGTGACCCTGACCCCGCAAAAGCTCAAAGAGTCGTTCAAGCACTGGTTTCAATATTTATTGAATCAAGTCTAGGTGACAAACGCCAAGACACCGACTCTGCAAGAAAATTCCTTGAAGAACAGATTCGCAACTACGAGAAAAAACTTGAGGATGCGGAAAATCGCCTAAAGGAATTCAAGCTCAGAAACATCGATCTCGCATCGGCTGAAGGAAAGAGCGGTATGGATCGTCTTGGTGACCTTTCTACACAACTCAGCAATGCCAAACTCTTGCTGCGTGAGGCTGAACAATCCAGAGATGCATTACGCCGTCAAATTGCCGGGGAAGAGCCTGTTCTGCTGCCTGACTCCACTGGTGGCGACTCAAGCATCTCCCTTCCCGAAATTGATGGACGAATTGACGTCCAAAAGCGAAATCTGGATACCTTGCTCCAGCGGTACACCGACCAGCATCCGGATGTCATCGGTGCCCGTCGCCTTATCAAAGACTTGGAAGAACAGAAGCGCCAAGAGATTTTGGCTCGCAAGAAATTTGCAGCAGCAAACCCAGGAGCATCGGTCAGCAACAATCCTGTATTTCAGCAACTTAAAGTATCTTTGGCTGAAGCCGAAGCAAACACAGCATCGCTGCGTGCTCGTGTCAGTGAATATGAGGAACGCTACAAGCGCACCACCGCACTTATGAGAACCCAGCCACAACTTGAAGCCGAATTTGCCCAACTTAACCGCGACTATGATCTGGATAAGAAAAATTACGAGCAGTTGGTTTCACGGCGGGACTCTGCTGAGTTATCAGGTGATCTAGATACAGCCGGTTCTATTGCCGATTTCAGACTTATAGATCCGCCGCGCTCTTCGTCCAAGCCGGTTGCTCCCAACAGACTCATGTTATTACCGCTCGGTTTACTGCTGGCTATTGCCGGAGGACTATTTACTGCCTTTGCCGCAAGCCAGATTCGTCCCGTATTCTTCGACAGTAAAACACTCAGGGACATCACCGATTTGCCGGTACTGGGAACTGTATCCCTGATTCCAAATGATGCGCGCCGCAAGAAAGAGCAAGCCAGTCTTCGCCGTTTTCTCGGAGCGACCGCAGGCTTAATTCTGGCTTATGGACTAGGAATTGGAATGCTTTTATTCCTTTCCCAACGAGCCACTTGAGGTTGAAAATGAGTCTAATTGAACAAGCGGCGAAGCGCCTTGAACAACTCCGGCAAGCCGGTGTTGAAATACCGGAAGACAATGTCCCGCATACTGTAACTCCTCCCATTCAGCCCAAGCAGGACATTGCGCCCCCCACCCAGGTAACAGCGGCGGCCCCGGCACCATCCCCGGCTCTGGCTTCACCGGTGGCCGCAAAGCCAGAGCCCCACGCACGCACACTCCCGCAACAGCAGGTGGCGCTCAATCTCGAAACCATCTCGGCTTCCGGACTGCTTGTTCCAAATGCTGCGCGCAGCCAACTAGCCGATGAGTTCCGCGTTATCAAACGGCCGCTTATTGCAAATGCCATGGGACGAGGCTCGATGCCGATCCCCAACGGCAACCTGATCATGGTCACCAGCGCTTTACCTGGCGAAGGGAAGAGTTTTTCTGCCATTAACCTTGCCATCAGCATTGCCATGGAACTGGATAACACGGTGATGCTGGTCGATGCCGACGTAGCTCGTCCATCAGTATTGAACATGCTTGGCCTTCCACCGGCAAAAGGTTTGCTGGACGTATTGCAGGATAACTCTCTCGACATTTCTGGCGTATTGCTGAAAACGAATATAGAAAAACTCACCATCCTCCCGAGCGGAACACCACATCCGCGCGCCACGGAACTACTAGCCAGCGATGCCATGATTCGCCTTCTTGATGACATGGCCAGCAGATATAGCGACCGGATTATCGTATTCGACTCTCCGCCACTGTTGCTTACGACCGAGGCACGTGTCTTGGCCACGCATATGGGTCAGGTTGTCATCGTGGTCAATGCTGAAAATACTGTCCAAGCTGCCGTCAAGCAAGCCATTGCGACGATCGAATCCTGCCCGGTAAAAATGATGGTCCTCAATCAGATTCGGACCACCAAGTCAGAAGGCTACGGCTATGGTTATGGATACGGGTACGGACATGACAAAAAATAAACCGAACCGATTGGCGAACCTTCAATTATTGGCTGGTACCTGCCTGTGTGCCTATTCAATCGCTGCACTCTCGCAGCAAGCCATTACCGGGTCTGCGATTTCAAGCAACCCGTCGACAACAGTCACGCCATCTCCACAAAACCTGGATACTGACAAGCCGGAAATCGAACCCAAGCGGGCTTTCACCATCATTCCTCGTGTCAAACTGACTGAAACTTGGAGTGACAACGTAGATATCGGACGAACACAGAACAACAAACAAAGCGGTCTGATTACCGAATTGGCGCCCGGCATTCATGTCGACGCCCGAACAGCCCGTCTCCGTGCATATTTCGATTACGCTTTAATTGGTCAGTATTACACGCAGCCGTCGGGATATAGCCGTACCCAAAATGCGCTAAATACGTTCGGCACGCTTGAAGCGGTGACAAACTGGCTATTCCTCGACTTTAGCGGCGTTATTGCTCAACAAGCCATTTCGGCCTTTGGCACCCAAACCCCAAACAGCTCTTACCAGAACAACAACAGCACCGAAACAGCCACCTACCGCTTGTCGCCCTACATTCGAGGCCAGTTGCCGATCGGCGTCAATTACAACCTGCGTTACAACCGGTCGACGACGCAGGCCAGTGCAGCCAGCGTCTCTGACATTGATTTATCCGAATGGTCCGGACAGCTATCAGGCAGCACGGCTTTCCAAAGTCTCAAGTGGGCAATCGATGGGAGTCAGCAGAACGCAGATTACAGCCTGGGCAGAAAAACTGATGCGCAGCGTATTAACGCCACAGCCACCTACACGATCGTTCCGCAATTCCGAATTTCTGCAAGCGGCGGCCAGGAATCGAACAACTACGCCTCGGCCGACCAGCTAACCCATAATACTTATGGAGCGGGATTTGACTGGACGCCTACAGAAAGAACGCAATTTTCTGTGTTCAAAGATCGGCGCTTCTTTGGAGACGGCCATAGGATCAACATCAGCCACCGCTTCCCACTCAGCAGCATCAGTTATTCAGATACACGGGATGTATCGGTATTGCCCAACCAGTTCACGAGCGTGGGCTTAGGCACCTTTTTTGATCTATTCAAACAGCTGTGCACTCAAATTCCCGATAGCCCGTATCCCGATCCAGACACCTGTGCAATCCAGGAACTCGCGAAACTTGGGTATGCGCCAAACACGCAGTTTGTTAGTAGCTTCTTGAATTCACGTGCCACCGTGCAACGCCGCCAGCAATTAGCCTTGGCGATGCAAGGTGCACGCAATACCCTGACGCTGATGCTTACCCGTAACGACAGCGAGACTATTATGGCCTCACAAGCCGTCAATGATGACTTCGCATTGAACAATGTAACCAGCATCAAGCAACGCGGCCTCAGTGCAAACCTTTCCCACAAGTTGAGCGCCGTCTCCAGCCTTAATTTCCTAGTATCACGACAGGAAAGTACTGGCACTGGGGTTAGCGTCTTGAAGACCACCTCCACGCTTTATCAGTTAAATTTGATCTCAAAGCTCAGTGCCAAGACCACTGGCACAGTCGGTGCCCGCCGAACCGAATTTGACAGCACCAGCAACCCTTATACCGAGAACGCGTTGATCGGTAGTATCTCGGTCATCTTCTAACCGTATGTACGAATCTTTTTACGGCTTGTCCAGCAAGCCATTTCAGTTAAATCCCGACCCTGCTTTCTACTTCGGCAGCAAACAGCACCGGCGTGCTCAAGCCTATCTTGAGTATGGTATGCATCAAAACGAAGGTTTCATCGTCGTTACCGGTGAAGTCGGTGCTGGGAAAACCACCATCGTACGCGGCCTTCTAGAAAGCCTTGATGCTGAAAAAGTCGTTGCGGCTCAGTTGGTCAGTACTCAGTTGGATGCAGACGATACGCTCCGTTTAGTCGGTGCAGCATTTGGTTTGCGGACAAAGGATGTCGCGAAATCGGACGTACTGATGTCACTTGAGGCGTTCCTGATCAGTATGGCGACCAAAGGAAAGCGTTGCCTGCTCGTGGTTGATGAGGCTCAGAACCTCACAGCACGCGCGGTGGAAGAACTACGGATGCTTTCAAACTTCCAGTACGGAAATCAAGCTTTATTGCAGAGCTTCCTGATCGGCCAGCCAGAATTCCGCCAGATTCTTCAAAGTCCTCACATGATGCAATTTCGTCAACGCGTCATTGCTGCATGCCACATCGGCCCACTGGATGTGACAGAAACACAAGCCTATATTGAGCACCGCCTCAAATTTGCCGGAGCCAGGGAGCCATTGAATATTTCGTCTGCTGCCTTCGAGGCAATTTTCAAGGCCAGCAGTGGTATACCAAGACGAATCAACTCCGTGTGCGATCGGTTACTGTTGTTTGGTTTTCTGAATCATCAAAAAAGCTTTGATGCACCAGATGTTGACGAAGTCGCTCGCGAAATTTTCGAAGAAACCATCGGTGGCTCAACACAAATTCCCCTTCAAGGTTCAATGAACCTGAATAGCGTTAATGGTTATTCACCTGAATTCTCATCTAACACCACCGAAAACTGTGCGGAATCCCGTCATGAACTGATTGCAGTGTTGAGTGCCGAGCATGTCGCCGAGCGTCTTGCCAGACTTGAAAAGAGTCTGCTTCAACTCGAGCGGATCAATAGCGCCACCTTGAGTCTGATGCAAAAGCTCTTCTTAAAAGAAACCTTTTCCCCTGACAGCCAGCCGAGCAAAGAAAATGCACAAATCTGACGTGTGGCCGGCTGATCTTGGTCCGGTAGTTTGCGTTGTTGGCGCGCGGCCAAATTTCATGAAAATGGCCCCCATCCTGCGCGCCTTTGCCAGTCACCAACCGGCTATACCGACCCTGTTGGTTCATACTGGACAGCACTATGACCGGGACATGAACGACAAGCTATTCGAAGACCTGCGACTGCCTCACCCGGACATCAATCTGGAAGTTGGCTCGGGCTCCCATGCCGTTCAAACAGCCGAAGTCATGCGACGCTTCGAGCCAGTTCTGGATGAAAAAAAGCCCTCCTGCGTTCTCGTTGTCGGAGACGTCAACTCGACGCTGGCCTGCACCCTTGTTGGAGTCAAGAAAAGCATTCCTGTTGTCCATGTTGAAGCCGGTCTCCGTAGCTACGACCGCGCCATGCCAGAGGAAATCAATCGCGTCCTGACCGATCAGGTAGCAGACATCCTCTACACCACGGAACGTAGCGCAGCCGACAATCTGAAATGCGAGGGCATTGCCGAGGAACGCATCCGCTTTTGTGGCAATGTGATGATCGATTCGCTGCTGAACAATCTCGAACATGCTCGCTCTCCGGCAATCACGCTGCAGGCTGCTGGCTTCGATCCAGCGCTGATTCAAGGAGCACAGGGATTCGGCATCGTCACGATGCACCGTCCGTCCAATGTCGACCATCCTGAAGTACTGGGGGCACTGCTGGGAATCTTGCGCGAGATATCGGCATCCATACCGCTGGTATTTGCCTTACATCCCCGAACAAAAGGAAATATCGAGCGCTTCAACCTCGGCCACTTGATCGATCACCAACGAATGATCGTCCTTCCACCGCAGGGTTATCTTGAAATGCTCGGCCTTATGTCCGCGGCCCGTATTGTACTGACCGACTCGGGCGGGCTACAGGAGGAAACGACAGCGCTTGGTGTGCCCTGCCTGACGATGAGGGAAAACACCGAGCGGCCAATTACGGTCGAACAAGGGACCAACACCATGGTCGGCCGCGACATTGAATCAATCAGGTATAACGCAGTAGAAATCCTGGCGGGGCGCGGCAAAAGCGGACGGGTACCCGAACTTTGGGACGGCCATGCAGCCGAACGGATCGCTGACGACCTTGCCGGTTGGTTGCTTGAGCGCCATAGTCGCCTGTGATGGCAAATGATAATGAGACCCACAGCAGCCCCGCGCAATGCACTGACTATCGACGTTGAAGACTATTTTCAAGTCTCTGCGTTTGCCCCCCACATTCCTCGGACTGAGTGGGCGATTCGTGAGTGCAGGGTAGAGCGCAATGTCGACTGCATTCTTGCCATGCTTGATGATCATAGCACCAAAGCGACCTTCTTCACCTTGGGATGGGTTGCCGAACGCTACCCGAATGTCGTTCGCCGGATTATCGAAAATGGCCATGAACTGGCCAGTCATGGCTACGGACACGAACGCGCCAGCGACCAAACGCCGGACAGTTTCTTTGCCGACATCAATGTCGCCAAACTGATCCTTGAAGACCTCTCGGGTCACGAAGTCAAAGGTTACCGTGCGCCAAGCTTTTCGATTGGCGAAAAGAACCTCTGGGCGTTCGAGTGTCTGGAAAAAGCTGGCTACAAATACAGCTCAAGCATTTACCCAATTCGCCATGACCACTATGGAATGCCCGATGCGCCCCGTCACGCCCATGTCATTGGTCGCCTGATCGAAATTCCGGCAACGACGCTGCGTTTTCTCAACCGAAACTGGCCGGCCAGTGGCGGTGGCTATTTCCGCCTAATGCCTTACGGTTTGTCTCGCTGGATGATTGACCGTATCAACCGTGTAGATCAGATGCCCGCCGTATTCTATTTCCATCCATGGGAACTCGATGTCGAGCAACCTAGGGTGCAAGGGATCAGCGCAAAAACCCGATTTCGTCACTACGTCAACATTCATCGCATGGAAAATCGCTTGCGTCGCCTCATCGCCGATTTTGATTGGGGTCGGATGGATCACCTTTTCCTCAAGCAGGACTGAAACCGGATGCACGTAAAACTGCTGGACCCAAGCGATGCCGAAACTGCGGCTCGATGGGATGCTTTCGTTTATGCATCCAAAGAAGCGACATTCTTCCATCGTGCCGCCTGGCAAAAAGTAATTCGCGAGGTTTTTCGCCACCCTACCTATTTTCTCTACACTGAGAGGGATGGAGAAATAGAAGGCGTACTTCCATTAGCGCATATCAAAAGTTTTCTATTTGGCAATTCGCTGATTGCACTGCCATTTGCAGTCTACGGAGGGGTTCTCGGGAACTCCCCTGAGTCAGTCTCGGTGCTGGAGCAGGAAGCGCAGGCTCTGGCCCGCAAACTTGATGTTGACCACATGGAGTTTCGTAACACTCAGCCACGGCATGTCGACTGGCCAAGTCAGGATCTCTACGTCACTTTCCGCAAGGAAATTCACCCCGATGTCGAAGCCAACATGCTGGCCATCCCGCGCAAGCAGCGGGCGATGGTCAGAAAAGGCATCAATAATGCCCTGAAGAGCGTCATCGACACCAACAGCAATCGTTTTTTTGCCCTCTTTGCCGATAACGTGCACCGCCATGGGACACCGGCACTGCCCAAGTCCTATTTCGATACCCTGCTCCGGGTTTTTGGCAAAGATTGCGAGATACTCACCGTCACCACCGAAGACGGCCAGCCACTGAGCAGCGTCCTATCATTTTATTTCCGTGATGAAGTGTTGCCGTATTACGCCGGCGATGACGAAAGCGCCCGTCATTTTGCTGCCAACGACTTCAAATATTGGGAGTTGATGCGTCGGAGTTGCGAGCGCGGCCTGAGGGTTTTCGATTACGGTCGTAGCAAGAAGGGCACCGGCCCCTATTCCTTCAAGAAAAACTGGGGTTTTGAGCCTCAGCAGTTGTACTACGAATACTGCCTTTACAAGCGTGACAGTATTCCGCAGAACAATCCCTCAAACGCGAAATACAAGTTGTTTATCGAGGCTTGGCGCCGCATGCCTATCGGGCTCGCCAATTTGCTCGGCCCGCACATCGTTCGTAATCTTGGTTAAGCATGGCCAATATCCTTTATCTCGTTCATCGCCTGCCCTACCCCCCCAATAAGGGAGACAAGGTTCGTTCGTTTCATCTACTGAAACACTTGGCCGCCAAGCACCGAGTATTTCTTGGTACTTTTGTTGACGATCCGGACGACCTTCAATACATCGAAACCGTTCGTAGTTTCTGTCGTGACCTGCATGTTGCCCAACTCAATCCGAAATTCGCCAAGATCCGGAGCCTCAATGGACTGATCGCCGGCGATCCTTTGACCTTGCGCTACTACCGGGACGCTGGATTGCAGACCTGGGTGGAACAAACCTGCGCCCGCGAAAGGATCGATGCAGTAGTTGTCTTCTGTTCTGCCATGGCTCAATACGTCGAAGCCATGCCCCGGTTGCCGAAAATCATCGATTTTGTCGATGTCGATTCAGCAAAATGGACACAATACGCCCCGAATCACCGCTGGCCAATGTCCTGGCTGTATCGGCGTGAAGGCAAGCTGCTCCTGGCCTACGAACGAACGATTGCGGCCAGTTCAACCCGATCTTTCTTCGTAACAGAAGCCGAAGCGGGACTATTTACTAGGCACGCCCCGGAATGTGCAGTTCGGGTAGGGGCGATCTGCAACGGAGTCGACGCAGACTATTTCACCCCCGATGCAACGCGCGATTCGCCTTATCCTGCTGAGGAAATCCCTATCGTTTTCACCGGCGCCATGGACTACCACCCGAACATTGATGCCGTACGCTGGTTCGCTGCCGACATCTTGCCCAGTTTGACGGCAAAGCGCCCCAATCTGCGCTTTTACATCGTCGGCAGGAGCCCGACTCCTGAAGTCCTGGCGCTCGCCAACGATCAGATCAAGGTGACGGGTACAGTACCCGATGTACGTCCCTACCTACAGCATGCCGCAGTTGTCGTGGCGCCACTGCGTATTGCCCGCGGCATACAAAACAAGATCCTGGAAGCCATGGCTATGTGCCGGCCGGTCGTCGCCTCCGTTGAATGCGCTGCCGCAGTCGACGCAGACAAGGGAGAGGAACTCATCACAGCGGAAACTCCTGCCGACTTTGTCAGGGAAATCGAAGCTCTGTTGCATGATGAAGCCCGTAGCGCCGCCATCGGGCAAGCCGCACGCCAGCGCGTTGTCACCCGTTACAGTTGGGATGCGCACTTGGCGGGAATCGATCAGTACCTACCCGATATTTCCGCGGTCGCCCCATGAGCATCGTCTCGAATACCACACCTATCGACTGGAGAACGCCCTTTCTCGCAGTTGCGGTTATTTTGGGATTCATCGGCTTTTTTTATGCTGAAACCCTGAGCGGCATGGCACATATCTGGTGGCGAACAGAAACCTATACCCACGGTTTGGTCGTACCACCCATCGCACTCTGGCTAATCTGGCGCAGCAGGAAGGATCTGGCAACAATTCAGCCGCAAATCGCTTTCTGGGCGGCCGTTCCGCTCGTCGCCTTTGTTTTTTTCTGGCTGCTCGGCGAACTGACTGCCGTGAACGCGCTGGCCCAGTTCTCGGTGATCGGCATCCTGGTCTTTGCAACCATGGCACTGCTTGGCCGGTCGATCAGCAAGGAAATCGGCTTCCCGCTGTTTTTCCTTTTTTTTGCGGTGCCAATTGGCGACTTCCTGATGCCTCGCCTGATGGAGTGGACGGCCGACTTCACCGTCCTCGCGCTTCGAGTGACCGGCATTCCCGTTTACCGCGAAGGCCAGAATTTTGTCATTCCGAGTGGACACTGGTCGGTCGTTGAGGCTTGCAGCGGCATCCGCTACCTGATCGCCTCCCTGACCGTCGGTACGCTGTACGCCTACCTGACCTATACGTCGCTGAAAAAACGTATCGGGTTCATTCTCGTTTCGCTATTCATCCCCATCCTCGCCAACTGGTTGCGCGCTTACCTCATCGTGATGCTGGGGCATTTGTCCGGCAATAAACTGGCTGCCGGCGTCGACCATTTGATTTATGGCTGGGTCTTTTTCGGCGCCGTCCTAGCCATCATGTTCTCCGTTGGCATGCGCTGGGCCGACCCGATTGCTCCGGCAAGAAAAACAGCCCAAGAAACTACCACCAAATCGGGAAACTATCGTTCCAGCCTGTGGTTTGTTGCCCTTGTAGCCTCCCTGATAGCCATCGGGCCCTTGCTGGAATCGCATCTTAAGCAAAGTGACGATGCAATACCGATCAAACTCGTGGCGCCTACGGCAAGTGGCCCGTGGCAAAGTACGGTACCAGTTATCAACTGGCAGCCCAGTTATGCAAGATCCTCTGGAGAACTGCATACCACTTACCGCAACGACAGCGCATGGGTTGGCCTGTATGTTGCCTATTACAAGAATCAAAACCAGGAACGAAAACTGGTCACCTCCACCAATACCTTGGTCGAATCCGGCAATCCGGATTGGCAGACCGTCAGCAGCATTCCGGCTTCGGCCCTAATAGCAGGAAAGCAGCAAGATGTCCGACAGACCGAGTTGCTGAGAAGACAAGGCAATCTGGATGATCGGTACATCGTCTGGCAGTGGTATTGGATCAACGGCCACACCACGACCAGCGACATCAAGACCAAATTGCTGACTGCTCTGGCCATGCTCAGTGGCAATGGGGATGACTCGGCCACCATCATTCTCTATAGCCCAAAGGCAACCGCCAACCAGATGCTACCGGCCTTCACTGATGAAATGGGCAGCGAAATCCTTCGCTCCCTGAATGAAGCCAAGGCCAGATGACACATGCCTGCCCACATATCGCCCACATCGTTTATCGCTTTGATACAGGCGGACTCGAAAACGGCGTTGTAAACCTCGTTAACAACCTTCCGCGCGAGAAGTATCGGCACACCATCGTCGCGCTCACGGAGATTACAGAGTTTAAAAACCGGATCATTCGACCGGATGTTAACTTTGTTTCCCTGCACAAGAAGCCTGGACACGGTATCTGGCTCTACCCTGCCCTGTTCAGGCTGTTCCGCAATTTGCGCCCTGACATCGTCCATACCCGGAATCTGGCCGCCCTTGAAGCTACCGTTCCAGCCTGGGCGGCAGGCGTGCCGGCTGTTATTCACAGCGAGCACGGACGGGAAGGTGCCGACCTTGACCCCAACAACTGGAAGTATCGTTTCATGCGAAAGTTGTATCGCCCATTCGTGACGAATTACCTCGCATTGTCAGCTGACCTGTCGCAATATCTTGCCAAGTCCATCGGCATACCAAATCACAAATTGTTCCAGATCTATAACGGCGTCGACAGCAAGCGTTTTCACCCATCGGGTACTCGCCAAAAAATATCCAACTGCCCGTTTCAGGATAGCGGGCACTGGATCATAGGAACGATTGGCAGAATGCACGCCGTCAAGGATCAAATGAACCTTGCAACGGCTTTCGTCGGGGCTCTGCAAAACCGGCCCGATCTCCGCCATCGTCTGCGCCTGGTCATGATCGGTGATGGTCCGTTACGCCCGGCTGTGCTGCACTATCTGTCGGAGGCCGGTGTTGCCGATCTGGCTTGGCTGCCCGGAGAGAGACACGATGTTCCGCAACTGCTTCAGGGTTTCGACTGTTTCGTGCTGCCATCGCGCTCCGAGGGCATTTCCAACACCATTCTGGAGGCGATGGCGTCCGGCCTGCCGGTCATCGCCACCGCAGTTGGCGGCAATCCGGAGCTGGTCACCGATGGCGGCTCGGGAAAACTCGTTCCTGCTAACAATCCACAAGCCTTGGCGGCTGCGATCATCGCCTACGCGGACCATCCCGACATGGCAACCGATGCGGGCCGACGGGGACGCTCTGCCGTTGAGGAAAAATTCAGCCTTGAGGCCATGATCAACGCGTACTGCCAGCTCTACGATACCTCGTTGAGCCACCGAGCCATGAGTAGAACCTGAGACATGTGCGGCATAACCGGCATTTTTGACACCCGAGGCAAACGCGAGATCGAACGCGCAGTTTTGCACCGGATGAACGAATCGCAGTTTCATCGCGGCCCTGATGAAGGAGGACTGCATCTCGAACCCGGCGTCGGCCTCGGCCATCGCCGGCTTTCGATCATTGACCTATCGACCGGCCAGCAACCTCTGTACAACGAGGATCAGAGCGTCTGCGTCGTTTTCAACGGCGAAATCTACAACTATCAGGACCTGATTCCCGAGTTGCAGGCTCTGGGTCACGTTTTCCACACGCGAAGCGATACCGAAGTCATCGTTCACGCCTGGGAGGCCTGGGGCGAAGCCTGCGTAAACCGCTTCCGCGGCATGTTCGCCTTTACCCTCTGGGATCGCAACCGGGAAACGCTCTTTCTGGCCAGGGACCGTCTCGGCGTAAAGCCGCTTTTTTACGCCCTGTTAGAGGATGGCACTTTCCTTTTCGGCTCCGAACTGAAATCCCTGCTCGCCCACGGTGGCCTAAAGCGGGAGATCGATCCCTGCGCCGTCGAGGAATATTTCGCCTTGGGCTACGTCGCCGAACCGCGCGCCATCTTCAAACAAGCAAGAAAACTGCCACCGGGACACACGCTACTCCTGCGCCGCGGCATGCCTGTCGGTGAGCCGCGCGAATACTGGGATGTCCGTTTTACTCTGGACAACCCGATCAGCGACATGGATGCCAGAGCCGAGCTGACGCATCGCCTGGAAGAATCGATCCGCCTCAGAATGATCGCCGAGGTGCCGCTCGGCGCCTTCCTTTCCGGTGGTGTCGACTCAAGTGCGGTGGTAGCCATGATGGCCGGCCTTTCAAAGGCCCCGGTCAACACCTGCTCAATCGGCTTCTCTGACCCCTCGTTCAACGAATCCGAATTCGCCCAGATGGTGGCTGACCGCTACCAAACCAATCACCATCTCGACGTCGTCGAAAGCGATGACTTCGATCTGATCGACACATTGGGGCGGCTCTACGACGAGCCCTATGCCGACAGCTCAGCGATTCCCACCTACCGGGTCTGCCAGCTGGCCAGAAAGCATGTCACCGTCGCCTTGTCCGGCGATGGCGGTGACGAAAGTTTCGGCGGTTATCGTCGCTATCGTCAGCATCTGATGGAAGAAAAGATGCGTGTCGCACTGCCCTATGGTCTGCGCCGCCCGGTTTTTGGCTTGCTCGGCAAGCTCTATCCGAAGGCGGACTGGGCGCCACGCGTATTTCGCGCCAAGACCACCTTCGAGGCAATGTCCCGGTCGTCCGTTGAAGCCTACTTCCACGCTGTATCGATACTGCGCGGCCCGATGCGTGATCAGCTGTTTACCGAGCGCTTCAAGTCCGAGCTTGGCGGCTACGATGGCATCGAGGTGTTCAAGAACCATGCAGCAAAGGCAAAGACCGACGATCCGCTGGCCTTGATCCAGTACCTTGATCTCAAGACCTATCTGGTCGGCGACATCAATACCAAGGTCGACCGCGCCAGCATGGCGCACTCCCTTGAAGTTCGCGAACCATTGATGGACCACGAACTTGTCGAGTGGATGGCCAGCCTGCGCACACCGCATAAAATTCATGGCAACGAAGGCAAATATCTGCTGAAAAAGGCGATGGAGCCCTACTTGCCGAACGACGTACTTTATCGTCCCAAGATGGGTTTTGCCGTTCCGCTTGCCCGCTGGTTCCGTGGGCCGCTGAAACAACGGGTTCACGAATCCCTGCTCGGCTCGCGACTGGCCGAAACCGGCTGGTTCAACACCGGCTACCTTGAGCATCTTCTGAATGCCCATGCCAATGGCAGCCGGGACTATAGCGCCTCGATCTGGACGCTCCTGATGTTCGAAACCTTCTTGCGCACTGTCATGGAATAGGCGAAACACGCATGACCCGTATCCTTCACATCCTCGATCACTCTATTCCGCTGCACAGCGGCTACACCTTTCGCACAGCAGCCCTTCTGCGCGAACAAAGGGCGCGCGGCTGGGAAACCTTCCACCTGACTTCGCCGAAACAGGGTGTTGTTGCGGTTCCTTACGAAGAAGTCGACGGTCTCGGCTTCTACCGCACGACACCGGCCAGCGGAACGCTGGCCAAGCTTCCGATCGCTCGCGAAATCATGCTCATGAAGCAGATTGAAGCGCGTATCCAACAAGTCGCCAAAGAGATCAAACCTGACGTCATTCACGCCCACTCGCCAGTCCTGAACGCGCTTCCCGCGATCAAGGTCGCCCGAAAACTCGGCATTCCGGTCGTGTATGAAATTCGCGCCTTTTGGGAAGACGCAGCGGTCGATCACGGCACGACCACGGAAGGCAGCTTGCGCTACCGGATCACGCGCGGCCTCGAAACCCGCGCCATCCGGACAGCCGACCACGTTTTCACCATCTGCGAAGGTTTACGGGCCGATATCGTCGGGCGTGGCATTGCGGCAGATAAAGTCACCGTTATCCCCAATGCCGTCGATATTGACGCTTTCAATCTGGCCCAGCCGGCAGATCCAGCGCTCCAGGAAAAACACCAAATCACCGGGAAAACGGTGATCGGCTTCATCGGCTCGTTCTATGCCTACGAAGGCCTCGATCTGCTGCTCGATGCCATGCCGACGATCCTGAAGAACAACCCGGAGACCCGGCTATTGCTGGTCGGCGGCGGCCCTCAGGAAAGCAATCTCAAACAGCAAGCAGCCCGGCTTGGCATCGCGGACAAGGTCATCTTCACCGGCCGCGTTCCGCACAGCGAAGTCAATCGCTATTACGACCTGATCGACATCCTGGCCTATCCGCGACATTCGATGCGCCTTACCGAGCTTGTCACCCCGCTCAAACCGCTTGAGGCAATGGCCCAAGGCCAACTCTTCGTCGCCTCGGACGTCGGCGGACACAAGGAACTCATTGATCATGAAAAAACCGGCATCATCTTCAAGGCCGGAGACAAAGATGAGCTGGCAAAGGCTATCACCGACCTCCTCGGCCGTAGGCAACTTTGGGACGAACTCAAACTTAACGGCAGACGTTTTGTCGAAGAAACTCGCAACTGGCGAAACAGCGTGAATAACTATCAAGCGGTCTACGAACAACTAACCATCAAATGAACCAACTTAGGCAAAAAATCGTGGTAATGACAGGGCCGCTCCCACCTGCAGTAGGTGGCATGGCTTCAGTCTTAGGTGCTCTTAGCGATTCCTCACTCCCCAAACGCGTTAAGCTTGAGCTATTTGAAACAGGAAAGACCACCCCCGATAATCGTCCATTCGTGGTTGGGGTTGTTAATCGCCTAAATCTACTCTGGCGCTGGTGGAAAATAATTGGGCATGCTTCACACCCTATCGCTCATATTCACACATGCAGTGGATTTACCTTCTTCTTGGATGGGGTGCTGTTAATACTTGCCAAGATCCGAGGTGCATCAACGGTGCTCCATATTCATGGTGCTCGCTTTGACTCATTTCTTGATAATCTAGGTTTTGTAAAAAAATGGATTGTTCACTGGCTAACTACTCAGGCTGACGTGGTAGTCGTACTCTCTGAGGATTGGAAAGTCCGTCTTTCAGAACGGTTACCTGAAGCAAATCTCAAGGTTGTCGCAAATGGCGTTCCGCGGCTACCTGGAACAAGAAAGAATGCTAATTCGACAGCCCCAACTTTTCTATTTCTCGGAAATCTCTGTCGGCGAAAAGGTGTTGACATACTCCTAGAAGCCACAGAGAAGTCCCAAACAGCATGGAAACTCGAGCTAGCAGGCGGAGAAGAAGAGCCCGGATTTTCATCTTGGACACAAGACCAAATCGCCCAGAGGAAACTAGCTAATCGAGTATCGCTACTCGGCCCTGTCGTCGGAGAAGCAAAAAACAAATTACTTAAAGAAGCAGATGGATTTGTTCTTCCTTCCTTGGCAGAAGGGTTGCCAATGGCGTTACTTGAGGCGATGGCTGCGCAACTACCAGTCGTCGTAACTAGGGTTGGTGCGATGCCCGAGGTCATTGATGACAACATCAACGGGATTCTCATCCCCCCTCAAGACGCGAATGCTCTGGCTAGCGCACTTGATCAGCTAGCCCTGAATCCTCAACTTAGGGAACAGCTTGGGCAAGTTGCAGCTGAAACTTGCGAACTCCGATATGGAATTGAGCGCATGGTCGATGCCTTGTCGACTATCTACGATAATTTACATACAGGCAAGCGGATATGAGCAACTCCCTATATACAGAGTGCATTAGTAAACTGATATTTCCTCTACAGGAAAAACTAAAAAAGCATCAAAGTGTGACTATCCGCCAAGCAATGGAAGAGTCGCAATGGTGGTCTGCAGAGCAACTGAAAGCCTTTCAGATAAAGCGTCTGCGCACCATGCTCGAAAAAGTGGGACAACACGTCCCCTATTATCGCGACACGTTTGCCAAACTGGGTTTTGACCCGCGCATCATCCAAAGCACCAATGATCTCCAGAAGCTCCCGTTTCTGACTAAAGCCGTCATCCGGGCCGAGGGTGATCGCATGAAATCGGACATTGCGCAGGGCTTAGCACGTTTCAATACCGGTGGCTCGTCTGGCGAGCCCTTGATCTTCTTTATCGGCACTGAACGGGTGACCCATGACGTTGCCGCCAAATGGCGGGCGACGCGCTGGTGGGGCGTGGATATTGGCGACCCGGAAATCGTTGTCTGGGGCTCGCCGATTGAGCTTGGTACGCAGGACAAACTGCGGGGACTGCGTGATCGACTGATGCGCACTGAGCTGATGCCGGCATTTGCGATGAACGAAGAAAACCTGGATCGTTTCGTCGCCAGGATCGTCGAAAGGCGGCCAAAAATGCTTTTTGGTTACCCTTCGGCCATCAGCCACATTGCTGGACATGCCCAAAAGAAAGGGATCGCTTTGGACCAACTTGGTGTCAAGGTAGTGTTCTGCACCTCGGAGCGGCTATACGACCATCAGCGAGCCACGATTTCCCAAGCCTTTGGTTGCCCGGTCGCCAACGGCTACGGGGGCCGAGATGCCGGCTTCATTGCCCACGAATGCCCGAGCGGCAACATGCACTTGACTGCCGAGGACATTATTGTCGAGATCATTGACGAAGCCGGCAATGTTCTTCCAGCCGGATCATCAGGAGAAATTGTCGTCACCCACTTGGCGACAGCCGATTTTCCTTTCATCCGCTATCGCACCGGCGACATCGGCACACTGGGCACAGAGCAGTGCCCCTGCGGCCGGGGCCTGCCGCTTCTCAAGGAAATTCAGGGACGCAGCACGGATTTTGTCATTGCCGCTGACGGCACCGTCATGCATGGTCTGGCACTAATCTACATCTTGCGTGACCTTCCTGGCGTCAAGGCCTTCAAGGTCATTCAGGAATCGATCGCCCAGACGCGTGTCCAGCTTGTGGTAGAACCGCATTACCGGGAAGAATCGGACCAAGCCATCGTCAAGGGATTCAAGCAACGCCTCGGTGATGATGTCGATATAACAATCGAAAAAGTGGCCGAAATCAGCCCAGAGAAATCCGGCAAGTACCGCTACATTGTCAGCCATGCCACACAAAGCCAGCCAAACTGATGCGTGACATATTAATTCTTGCCATCGCCATCCCTGGATGCCTGTTAGCGCTCCGCCGGCCGTGGATCGGCATCATGATGTGGGTTTGGCTCAGCATCATGAATCCCCATCGCTTTACCTACGGCATCGCCTACCACTTTCCCTTCGCCGCGCTAGCTGCCGGCTGCACGATGCTCGGGCTGGTCTTTTCTGCCGAAAAGGACTCCCCTTTCAAAGGGCCTCCGGTCGTCTGGCTGCTGCTTTTCATAATATGGATGACCCTTTCCTGGCTCTTTGGTCTGGATGTCGACGGCGATTACGCCCAGTGGGTCAAGATTCTGAAAATCGACCTGATGGTCCTCCTAGCCCTGGTTGCCTTGAGAACGAAGGAGCATATCTACGCGCTGACCTGGGTAGCAACTGCATCGATTGCGCTACTCGGAGCCAAAGGCGGTCTATTCACCATCAAGAGTGGCGGAAATCATCTGGTCTGGGGCCCCCCCGGCTCTTTCATTGAAGACAACAATGAATTTGCCTTGGCCATCATCATGACCATCCCTTTGCTGCGTTTTCTTCAACTTCAACTGCAAAGCGAAAAAGGCAAACACCTGCTTACCGCGATCATGTTGCTGTGTGCCGCATCGGCCATCGGCAGCCATTCGCGGGGAGCTCTTCTGGCAATCGTCAGCATGGCATCCCTGCTTTGGTGGCGAGGCAAAAACAAAGTAAGTACCGCCGTTGTCATTGGCGCCGCCGGACTGGCTATCCTGGCCTTCATGCCCGAAAGCTGGTTCTCTCGCATGGATACCATCGCCGACTATGAACAAGACCGCTCCGCAATGGGGCGGATCAGCGCTTGGTGGACCGCATGGAATCTGGCATGGTCCTTCCCTTTTGGCGTCGGATTCAATCCTGCACGAGCCGATCTGTTTGCGATTTATTCCCCATACCCGACTTTCGTGCACGCCGCCCACAGTATCTACTTCCAAGTACTCGGCAATCATGGCTTCATCGGGTTGGGCGTCTTTCTCCTGATTCTTCTAACAACTTGGCAAAGCGCCAGCTGGATTCGGAAAAACACGCCGAAGCTGCCTGCCACCCAATGGTGTTTTGATCTGGCCAGCATGGTGCAGGTCTCGTTGGCCGGGTACATGGTAGGTGGTGCTTTTTTGAGCCTCGCCTACTTCGACCTGCCTTATTACCTGATGGTCATAATAGTATTGACACGGGTGTGGGTCGTTAAGAAATCCTGGGAACACGAACCAATCTATAAAAAAGGCTGGATACGTATCCCCGGGCTTGCGCCTAAATTACCAACCAACACATGATAAAGACCGCATTCAATCTGCTTTCGCCCAGCGGGAAGCATGGTCGCCTGACCATCTTTATATTTCATCGCGTTCTTCCGGAAAAGGATCCAATTTTCCCCGATGAGCCAGAAGCTGCGCGCTTCGATCAAATGATGGAGTGGGTCAAATCCTGGTTCAATGTGCTACCGCTAGATGCTGCCGCAAGCGCATTGAAGGCCGGTTCCTTGCCTAGCCGTGCAGCAGCCATTACGTTTGACGATGGCTATGCCGACAACTATACCGTTGCCCTCCCCATCCTGAAAAAACACGAGTTGAGTGCCACATTTTTCATTGCCACCGGGTTTCTTGACGGTGGCCGCATGTGGAACGACACGGTCATCGAATCCATTCGCTCAACGCCATACAACGAAATCAATCTCGGTTTCCTGCAGCTGGGTACGCAAAGCGTGGACAATCCGGAAAAGAAACGCCACACCATTGAAAAAATCATCGGAAAAATAAAATACCTGCCGGTATCAGAACGACTTGCCATCACCGAGCAACTTACGGAGCTTTCCGCTGTTACCCCTCCTACCGATCTGATGATGACATCCCGGCAAGTGATCGAGTTGCATCAAGCCGGAATGCAAATTGGGGCGCATACGGTTTCTCACCCCATCCTCGCGAAACAATCGGAATCCGAAGTAGCCGACGAAATTGCAGGCAGTCGTGATTTTCTTGTGACACTACTAAAAGAGCGCATCGGACTCTTTGCCTACCCGAATGGAAGGCCCGGCACCGACTATTTGCCAGAACAAACGCGTCTCGTCAGTTCGCTGGGCTTTGATGCAGCGGTATCAACCACCTATGGTGCCGCCAAGTCCACGAGCGATCTATTCCAGCTACCTCGTTTCACGCCGTGGGACCGGACAAAATTCCGCTTCGCCGCACGTCTGGCGAAGAATTTCGCACAATGACAGTCATCGAAACTGCAGAAGCAAATCTTCAACCGGTACAACTGAAATTCCTGTTGGGTGAGCTCCTGCTCGGCAGTTGGCGACCGCAGTTAGTGGTAGCTGATCCGCAGGATTTTGGTACCCCTGGCTGGCCAGACCCCCCTGAGGTTCTTCACGCAGCACTTCCGGCAACGGCCGACGGGTTTCTCTGTCGCAAGGTCGAAGCGAACCGCTTTCGCCCAGGAATCGGCAGATACGGCAATTTCATCCGCTATATCCGCTATCGCGACGTGCTCTATTACGTAGAACTTACGGGTAATTTTGATAGTTACCTGAAGAAATTCTCAGCCAAAACACGCCAAAACCTCTCGCGATCCGTCCGCCGCTTTATTGAACGTACCCCTGGCAGCAATGCTTGCGAAATCTTTACGTCGCCATCGGAGATGCACCGCTTTCAGGCGGAGGCTTCAGCCATTTCAAAAGAGACTTACCAGACATTGCTTCTCGACTCAGGGCTCCCAGCCAGTCCAGATTTTCTAAAGCGCATGATTTCCTTGGCCGAACAAGGCAATGCACGCGGCTACCTGTTACGTGACGGAGATCGCGCCATCGCCTTTGCATGGTGCCGGCGAAAAGGAAAAACCATGGTCTACGACACCATTGGTTACTTGCCGGAATGCGCAAATATGTCACCAGGCACAGTCCTGCTCTACCTCATTCTGGAAAACGTTTTCAAGGATGGAGGGGCCAACATCTTCGATTTCGGCCCTGGAGAAGCACAGTACAAGTCAATGTTTGCCACCCATAGGCGGGAATTTGTCGACACCTACTTGTTCCGTTCGACGCTGCGTAATTATCTGGTTACCTCGCTGCATTACGGGCTTTCAAGCCTCTCATCGATGATCGGCGCCGCGCTCGATCGAGTGGGGGTCAAAAAGCACATTAAGCAGTTGATCCGGAAAATCAAAGCCAATTGAGTAACGCAACAGCTCAATCGAACACAGGTGAATAATGCTCCTCGCTCCGGAACGCCTTAGTGTGGACGGGAACTCTCCCCTGCCACGCCTGGATTTGCTTTAAGCAAGCTACCAACAACAGCCAAGGCATTACTAAACATCTCCGGGGAACTCTGCAAACAACGCTGTCGTTCTTGGGCAATGCGTAAGGCGTTTCCGACGAGGCTATCCGCAGACAGGCGGTAGCCAAAAACAGCGTGCGAATTGTCTGGCATCAATGCCTGACTTGAAAGCACGCGATCCAGAACTAGATCACCAAGCGTATTTTTGAAGTGTCCGCCCTCCCAATACCACTGGGTTACAGATTTCAGATCACCTGCCGCTGGTATTTTTTCACATTGATATTCGGCATAGCCACTGAAGTCATAGAGTGCGATACGGCTATTTGGGAAGCGTTGGCCGGCGGTTTCGACGACCGACACAATCTTTTGCTTCCATGCCTCAAAAGTCGGCCACAACCCGCTAGCCTCAAACAAGGCAAGTATCTGCGCATGGTAAGGATAGATAACCAATGCCAGTTCGAGATCTGAACGTGCTGCATTTTCAACAACTGCTTCCAGATGCGCATAATCATCAAGGCTCGGGGTGCCTTGTGACTTCTTCAAAAAAACCCGCGCGTTTTCCTGAGCCCGCTGTCTGAATAACCGTTCGTACCCCTCGCGGCGGGCAATCGCACGATATTCCATAAGTGGATTAAAGCCACGGGCGCTCGTACTTTCCGGATCGCTGGCATATTGGAGAGGTAAGGTGCGCAACGCGTCACCGATTGATGTTAAAGATAGCAGGCTATCGAAGCGCCAGAAATAACCTTCGACAGGATGAGTCCCTTGTGCCGGTTTGGCATGGGCAGCCGCAAGAGACTCCCTGCGCATATCGATGAAATCGAGAAACTCAACGCCGATAACAATCAATTTCGGCCTCAGTCCATGCTGATCCAGATATTCAAGTTGGCTCCGCGCTGTTGCAATTCCGGAGCCGGGAATAGCCAGATTGAAGGCCGACAGGCCACGCCCGGAAAACGCCGGTGCCAATGGATCAAAACCGATTTCAGCACGCGAATTTCCGACGATCAGTGCACTGGGGCGGAGGCGAATCGCATGGCTTACCTTGATTTCGTTTTGATAGCGGGTAGGCCTTGGTTTGACGGAATTGACGCCCTCAATCTCAATCAGCCGATAGAGCCGGTAAGGATCAATCAGGACGACCAAGGCGACGGCGCCAGTTAATGTGACAATTAACGAAGCGGCCAAATAACGAAGGTAACTTGCGGAGCGATGTTTATTGCTCAAAGCCATTGCCACCGTCAAAATTGAAAATAAAGGAACTCGCTCGGCCGATTCAGCGCAAGCAAGGAAAGAGCAGCAAGAACCCCCAATGCAATGCCCACTCTGGAGGATGGATACCAGGCCATGCGACCGGACGTTGAGCTGTTATGTGTTGGCGAATAATCGAGGGCGGGTCGATAGTGGCGCATGATTTCCTGAGTATTGGGACAAGCGAAGGCGATAAGAGCAGCAATACCAACCCATGCCCAGGTCTCGATAAACCTGGAGCCTCCGCCAAGGAAGAAACTGATGCCCGCCTGCTCAAGCAGCGGAGCCAGCTGCCCGAGTCGGTTGCCGATTGCATCTGGCAAGGAAATGCCCTGCAGGCCAATCAGCCCATCAACAATTCTTAAAGCCGTTGGCAAGTCGGCCGCTCTGAAGAAGACCCAGGCCAAGCAAACTGCCAGGAAGGTCAGTAGCGTAGCCGTAGCTCGCCATAGCCTCGTACCAACCGGCAAACGCATTTTCTGGGCAAAGGCCGCCCAAGCATGGTTAATGACCAGATAGGCACCATGCAATCCACCCCAAATCGCAAAATTCCAGCCCGCACCGTGCCATAAACCACCAAGCACCATGGTTAGCATCAGGTTAATGTAGCGACGAATGCGTCCGTGGCGATTGCCACCGAGAGCAACGTAAAGGTAGTCGCGCAAAAAACGCGACAAAGTCATATGCCAGCGCCGCCAAAACTCGCTAATGTTCTCCGCCTTGTATGGCGAACTGAAATTCAATGGCAAATGAATCCCGAAGATGCGGGACAGCCCGATAGCCATGTCTGAATAGCCAGAAAAATCGAAATAGAGCTGGAAGGCATAAGCCAGAACACCACCCCAAGCAATAAAAAACGACGGTGATTCCGGTGCGTCAAACAGGCCATTTGCATAAGGCGAGAGATTGTCAGCAATAAGTACCTTCTTGGCCAACCCGATAAAAAATATCGTCAGCCCAACTGCAAAGTTTTCGGCCATGGCTTTGTATGTTGCCATATCGGCAAATTGCGGCATCATTTCCTTGTGATGCAAGACCGGGCCGGCAATCAGGTGGGGGAAATAAGTTACGAAAAGAACATAGTGAACAAAACGGTACTCCCGCACCTTTCCCTGATAGGTGTCGACCAAAAAGGCTATTTGAGTGAAAGTAAAAAACGAAATCCCGATCGGCAAAACAATATTCAATGGCTGAAACTCGCTTCCGACCAACCCATTCATACTTAGCAGGAAGAAATCCGCGTACTTATAGTAGGCAAGCAACGCCAAATTGGATATTACGGCAATGACCAGCCAGAATTTCTTTGCGCTATTTCTTTCTGCCCGCCCAATGTGAAAACCACAATAATAGTTCGCAGCAATCGAAGCCAACAGAAGCGGAACGTAGCGATAATCCCACCAGCCGTAGAAAATGATGGATGCGATGGCCAGCCAGCAGGCGGCACTGAAATGGCCAAAATAACGAGCCAACCCGAAGAATCCAAGAACGCAGATCGGGAAAAAAACAAGCAAAAAACCAAAAGAGTTAAACAGCACTGCGCAAATTAATCCGAATATATAAGCTATATAGTTATTAAAAAAACCAATCAAATTAATAACGAATAATTAAAATATGGCTTCCACCAACGAAACTTGATCGCTTGGTCGCCTATACCGAATTACGAAAAAATTAAGAAGAACCAATAACTCAACTTTTCCGAACGGATGCATTCCTCCGTTTTTCAAGCCATGCTGAGACGCATCGTTTGTATATGATGTTTCTGCAATAACACGCCGCACCCCTGAATTAAATGCAAAATTCAGAAGCGCTGATGTAGCACGTTTTTGACAACCTTTTCCTCGATAATCGAAGGCCGTGTACATATTCCCAATCAATGCTGTTTTTTTATCAAAACCTATCAGCCGTGTTGTTTTGTTGCATCTAATAAGAAAGGCATAATGAACAAGCTTTTCATTGACATGGACAAAAAGCCCATCCACTTCCCGACGCCGTAATGCCTCAATGAATTCTCTATTATCCGGAGAGTAGTAAATCAGAGCTTGGTACAAGGCATCTTCAATTTCAATATCACCTGTAATTATCGAAGCCTTTTCTTCTGGAAGCCATTTTTGATGCTTAACATTGAACGCTTCAGCGACGAAAACTTCATGCTTTTCTATCCGGAAAATTTTCCTCCGGATAAATCTAAGGTATTTGTATAATTTAGACAGCACTATTTATATCCGCCTGAAAATTTAAATTGCATCTCGTTATTACAATCTCGAAGAATTTTAAAAAAAATATTACGCACCGATAACAATCCTGCTGTTCTTTCCAAGCACATTCTGGGCAAGGCGGATTACCAGCACCGAGATCAGCAACACCACCAAAGCGTAAGCAAGAAATATCGATAGCGTCCCGGAAAGATCGGCAGCACCATCACCCGCATAGAGTTTTCCGTGCAGCAAATAGACTGTGAATACTTTTAGCGCAGAAATGAAATAGGCATGAATAAAGAAGATACCAAAACTAATATGGGCAATATAGTCCAATCGTTTTCCGAACAGGTGATGCCACTTGAGCAACGCGATGGTCAACAACAAAGCCATCGGAGCCTTCATGATCATCAAATAATATGGCGGCTCTTGCCATTCTAAAATATGACCTGCCATACCAGTCGCAGTGATCATCAACAGTGGAATCCAGAAACGCTTGGCCAGCGACTCAGCCTGTTCCTGAAAATGCGAGAAGGCCATGCCCAGCATATAGGTCGGTAGCAGATAGATTGCTTTGTCAATTGGCCCGTATGGTCCGTTACGCCCCAGATAGATCGAAAGCACCAGCAAAGGCAGAATCAGCCAATATAGTCGCGGCGCCCTTCGGTCAATGCCAAGCAGCAGAGGCGCCGCAAGATAAAAAAGAGATATGGTCGGAACGAACCAGAGGGGAGCCAGATGCTTTCCGGTGAGCAGAAACATGGCGACCTGCTCCCATACTGGAATCGTGTAAAACCACGGCCACATGTTTTCACGCTGTACGAATACCGTAAAAATGACCAATGCTGGAATCGACAGAAGCAGATAGGGAACAATGACAGTTTTCAGCTTCTGCTTGAGATATGAGCTGAAACGAAAGCGGGCGCTAAGATGCTGAAACAGATAGCCCGCAATGAAGAAAAAGAAGATTGACGACTCATTGGCGATAGCATCAATCACACGGCCCGTAATCGGGTTTTCCGTCCAATCCAGCGAAGGGACCGTATGAGCACAAACGATCAGCATGATCGCCACACCACGGAATACATGAATATGGTGCTGGAATTCTTTTGCAGTACTCATCAACGGTCCCCGTTCAAGCCAATCGATAAGTCGGACGATGGGCCTGAAGCCATTGCTCAAGCATCATCAATATCCAAACCATCTCCCCGTAATACCCTGGATGCTCCATCAATCGGGTGCTCAGTAAATCATTAATGAAGTCGCGTTTGACGATGCCCCGCCCAGCGAGGCTCTGCAAAGAATCAACCGCCAATTCCCGCAACTTTACGTGACTCGTCATCCAGACGCCAAATGGCAAGCCAAATCCCTGTTTTTTCTTGGTCAAAATTTCATCCGGCAGGAAACCGCGCAGCGCCTCCTTGAAGAACCAGCGCAGCTTCAACCCTTTCAGTTTGTAATCCGGTGGAAGCTTCGCAGAGAAATCAACCAATTGCTGATCCAGCATCGGGAACCCAACTGCAACACCGGCCAGATTTGTCGTTCCACACACCTTGGGCAAATCGCTTTCAGCCAAGGTGTAGCGCCATTCAAACGCCAGCGTCTGGTTAATGGCGGCCTTGGCATCGGCCTGCTGCCAGACCTCGCGCTGTTGGCGAGCGACGGACTCAGGATCGACTTGCCTGAGAAAGTCGGCGGTCAGGACTTCGGTAACTCCCAAGCGCAACAACAAGTTATACATATGAGCCCGATCGGGCATCGGGACCTTTGCCTGCTCGATATAGCTTTTCGCTTTTCGGCCGATTGGCAGGCTGCCAAGTATCCCTTGTTCAAACAAGGGCTCCATCAACCCGGATCGAACAACTTGCGGCAGATAGCCATAAAGATCAAAGACGCGCTGCTTGGCATAGCGCGAGTTGCCACCGAACAATTCATCGCCGCCGTCACCTGCGAGCATCTTTTCGATGCCGTTTTCCTTGGCAATCCGGGCGCAATAATAGGCAGGAAGTGCGGAAGAGTTACCGAACGGTTGATCGTAATAGGCGGCTACATCCGGAATACTGCTCACGAGATCATCTGGCGTGACGTAGTATTCGTGGTGATTGGTCCTGAAATGGCGCGCAGCAATTCGCGCGAATTCCATTTCATCGTAACCATCCGCCTCAAAACCTATCGAATAGGTTTCGGCCGGCTTGCCCGTTACCTGCCCAACCATGCCGGAAACCGTCGAACTATCGGTTCCACCACTCAGGAAGCAGCCAATCTTTTCCGGAGCATAACCCGCGACCTCCTTGGCGACAGCATCAGCAAGCAGTTTCCTGAATTCGGCTCGCAAGTCACCAAATGAAGCCGGTGCGTTTTCTTCAAAGTGCGCAGCCCAGTATGGCTTTACGGACAATTTGCCATTTTCGAATATCGCGCAATGCGCTGGCGGCAGACGATAGATTCCTTTGAAAATCGTCCGTGGCGAGGGGATGGCATGGGCAAAGAGATAATCGAAAATCGCCTGTGGATCGATTTCGGTCGAGTCGTCTGCCAAGGCATCGGCCCGCTCGGCGAAGAGCAAGCGACCTTCCACCTCTCGATAGCACAAGCTGCGTATTGCAAACCGGTCGACGGCGAGGAATACGCCATCACCCGGCAGGTTGATCCCAACCGCAAAATCACCAGTCACATCACTCAGGAATGCCCGCCCCTTCTCGCTAATCCCTTGAGACCAAGCCACGTGCTGGCCTTGCTGCTCAGCTCGCTGAGCATCATCACGCTTGGTAAAAAGAGGACTTCCGAGAAGCAGGTCGTTAGATTTGATGAAGGTTGTATTCATGGATTTCGATTGTGTCGACGCCAGATAGTATGTCGTTGAAAATATATTGATCTAAAACCTGCTCCAGAGGTTGCCGATGGCCCGCGAAATACCGGCCAGCCGGGGCGCTGTGTAATGCGTTTTCTCCACAATGCCATGCGGATAGGCACCTGGAGAGATATCGGAAAACCGCTTTACGCAGAAGCGATGCCGTTCTGTTTGCAAATACTGGCAAAGCAACTGAAAACGTCGCTGATTCTTTGTATTGGCCTGATATTTCGGTTCATTGGGCAACCCTGGTCGCTCGGCGGAAAACTCGCTGGCATGGGTCAACAAAACGACCGGAGCGGACTGCTCCTGATAGGCCCACTCAAGCAGCGATTTCATGACCGGCCAAGAGGTTCCGATCACGGTAAGGCATTTGACCCGCTCACCACCAAACAGATTGGGTTCGCTGTATGCAGTGACAGGCAACTCAAGGACACCATGAGACAAGATTGGCCTCATCCAGCGCCGCAGCGCCGGCGATGCCGGTACGTGAAGACCGAGCCCGACTGACGATGAAACCGGAACTCCTGCGGCTGACAAGGCTCGATGGACATCTGCGTCTACGTGAAGATTTCCGCTGCGAAAAACTTTCGGTGCCCGGCCTGTGATCGCCTCAAAGAGTTCGACAGCCTCTTTCAGCAAGTCAAGGGCGCTTTCTCCGCGGCCAGCCCAAGAGTCATTTTTCTGGATACTTTTGATCGTCTGCCGCCATTCGGGATCAAGAAAATAGCGCCAACAAGGGTGTGCGTGCAGTTGCACATCGTGGTCACCGGCAGACTCGATCTGACGAACCATTTTCTTGACTTCATCAATGCCAAAATAGTGGGCAGAAAACACCTCGACGAAGAAAGTCCCAGGCAACCCGGCGGCGTTGAGTGTATCGAGAATGAAACCCAAGCCATGCGAACGACCGTTATCGATGCGCGCCATCGACGGAAAACCGATAGGTGAGCGCTGCTCCGGATTCTCCAGCGAATCATTGATATTGAATTCCGCATCAATGGTGATGTAAACATTGACCGGTTTCATTGAAACGCTCCGGGTTTCATCCTGCCGTATTGTCCAATTCGTTCCGTTCCCAAGGGTAATTTGAACTCGCGCTTGGGAACGAGAGCATCGTCGATGTCCGAAGCCGCAAACATGGCCTGCCGATATACTGAATCCTCGACCAGCCGAAAATCGAGCGTGTCCCACGACAGGAAGGAAGAGTGTGGAACCAACCAGTTTCCATCGAATATCCCGGAAATCCCGTAATTGAAGATGCCCAGACCGGAATAGAGATTGTTCACTGCAAGCATTTTAAATTCACGGGGCACCCTGTTTTTCCACACCCTGATAAACCACGCGGGGCGAAGGCCTTCACTCAAGAACGTATTGTGTGACAGGGTGAGACTGTGCCCCTCCCCGTCCGCCCCCTCTGCGCCGTAGGCTACCAAGATGGGGTTGCGCGTGTTGCTGCTCTGCCCGATAACATTCCCGATCAACTTGACGTTCCCGCCATTCGGAAACTCAACTTCATATGATGCAGAACCGCTGGGGCCATCGACAATCAGGTTATACGAAATATCAGTGATCCTGGCTCGCGATTTGATCAGGTGCCCGGCATAGCCGGACTGGAAACGACTGCCAGATACCTTCACCGAAGCAATCCTGCCGATATAAAGCAGGTGTGGAAGCGGACTTTCCTTGCGCGGAGCGTCGGCGAAAAGACTATTCTCGATCTCCAATTCGGCCTCTTTGCTATTGCCGGTCAATATCCCGTTTTCGTTATCCACAAAACTGCAATTGCTGACCCGAAGCTTCCCGCTCTCAAAGCGAATGCCAGCCCCATTTCCGTCAGTCACCCTCGCCCCGCGAAACTCAATATTCTCCACAATGTAGGTTCCGCGCCTGAAAACCCAGATCGCCTTGCCCTCCATGTCCTTCCCATCGGCATGCAGGACAGGGCGGGCTCCAACGCCGCGAATGATTAAATCTTTTTTATCCCAGAGCGCCACGTCACCATGCCAATCACCCGACGAAATTTCAATGACATCGCCACTTTGGGCTCGTTGTGAAGCCTCGGCTATGGAACGCACATCGCCCTCTGGACCTACCCGGATCACTGCCGCCAACGCTTTGCCCGAAAACACCAGGCTGATCATGATCCATGCGTAAACTGCAACCAACCGGTTCATCGTGCACGCTCTCGACTGACTGGTTTTTCAGCAATTGGAAAGAAAACCAAATAGCAAAAGATAAGCAAGAAATAATAAACAAAGGATAGCCGCGGCACGTCCAGCAAACTATCGAACAATCCGACGACCCAGAAACCAACCGCACCAGCCAGTGCGTATGGCGCAATCCCGGAATTAGCTTGAAAGCTGGCGACGACCATTTTTCCCAAAGCCAGCACCGTCAGAAACATAAATATCCCCAATCCGACAATCCCTTGGTCAACCAGAAGATTTACCGGAAGGCTCTTGGCATGCCATGGCATGTGATCACGATCACTGGTCATAAACCAGTGGGCCATATTGTCTGAAAAATCGCCATTGGCTAACGAGCTGGCACCGCTGGCAGCATAAATTACAACGTCATCAATGTCGACCTTGGCCGAATGCGTCACCAGACCCATCGAAAAAACCTTGAAGCGCAGGCTTCCCAACAGTTCATTATTCAACGGTTTCCCGACAAGTTTCGCGCGATATCGATTCCAGCCAGTTCCTCCTGGCTGGACAATAACCGATCCAAATTGACAGGCCGCCTCATACAGCAGGTGCTTCTCGCAAACCTCCAGATGCACCCTTGCCGGCATTGACGAGCGTCCCTTGAGTTCGACCTCAAATCCACCGCTCTCGCTCATGCTAAGGCGTTGTGATACTCGCAAAATATCGCCTTCGCTCATTGAGTGATTCGCGCTGACCAGAGAAAGAATCTCGTTACCCCCTTCAACATTGATCCCGTAAGACCCTGCAACTTTTTCCCTTGGCCCTCCAAAATGAAAGCTGGAAGGAAAACGCCCAACACCCTTGCCAAAAATTAAATCCGAAGGGGAGTGCAAGGTGGACAACGCCAGTGCCCAGTGCGAGATACGATTGGCAAAATCTCGCTCCGACGTACTAAATCGAGCTCCCATGTAGGTTCCACCAAGAAACAGCGCTCCAACGCCACTCACGGCAATCGCGACCATCATCATGCGAACATGCACCTTCAATTCAACAGGCCACAAGGCTCGCTTCGAAAAAACAGATGCCAGCAAAGGCACTCCGAGCAACAGGACGGCAATGGAAAATGCCGGCAATGCCTCAACACCGCCCCAGTAACCGGCAACATTGATGGCCGACAGGAGCAGACAAAGATACCCGCCCCAAGAAACCGCAGCCCCGGTGGTTACCGAACGCCAGTGACACCCATGAAGCAAATAAAGGGTCGATACGAAAAGTATCGCATAGAGCAAATAAGGCCCCTTGGGCAGAAAATTCGACCCGACCACCAACATGCATCCGACGAACAGGCTGAAAGCCGAGGCGAATACAAACTGCACGAAGGGAAGAATCCGCAAAACAGAAGGCAGCGACAGCATCACAAAGATCAGTCCCAGAAGCGCGATCAACCCTCGATATCCCGCACTGACAAAGGCAAAATAGACCAGAAGAGAAAGCCCCGAAAGAGCCACACCCCAACCCGCAAAAACCACCTTCGGCAGGCGATTCTCGGAATTTGTGGAATGCTTTTTCCACAGCAGGAATCCCAGAACGATCATCGAAATCGCCAAACCAAGGTAAACCCCGCGGGAAAACGTGGTCAACGCTGCATAGGCAGCCAAAGCAAGGATGCCCAGGGCGACCAGCCGCTGGACTCTCCCTTCTGCGCTTTGATATGCCCAGATGGCAAATGGAAATGTTAGTATCAACCAGCCATCCAGCGCTGCGCCACCCACATGCATCTCCCAAAACAATGCCGTCGTCCGGTAATCGGTTGAAAAATTGAGAAGCCCGGTATAGGCCAGACGCTCGATAAACGCAGCCAAGGATGCAGTTCCCAACCCTGCAGCAATCCCCCACCCGACAAAACGAATGAAGCGGAATTCATCTCGCTTCAAAAAATGGAGCATTGCCGGAATCAGCAACGCGGCAAGAAAAAATGCCTTGCCGACCCGAATCGAATTCATCGGGCCGTCATAGCCCTGAAACCAGCCGAACTCAAAACCACCAGCATCGACAACGCCACGAGAAATCGAGATCATCAGCGAAATGGCATAAATCACCAGCAAAATGCCCCCCCATCCCCATTGCGTTGATCTTTGCCCTCCCCCACTAGAAACCGAACGAGCACTCTTGGGAGCTTCATCAGAGGAGTTCGGGGCATCAAGTGCCGCTTGCTGCAGGGATGGCTCGATCCTGAAATGAGGAAGTCCGCCTATTTTCAATCCCCCATTCGAAGACAGGGCCAGGCGTAAATAAGCTCCTCCGGCCATCGCCAAGACAAGCAGATCGAACTCTTCAAATGCCAGCCAACCAGACCAGGGCGCTAGGTCGATGATGGGCAGAAGCGCTAGCGGAAGCATCAAAATGAGCACAGGTGAATAGGCCGCCAGCGCCACAAAAGGCAGGAAGAATCCGAATAACACCAAGAGCCCCGACGGGTGATTCACGGCAATGACGCCACCCGGAAGCAAGGCGCAGAAGGCAAGCCCGACCATGAGCGCTCGCGCACCCCAATGCGGCCCTTTTTGATGAATGCCGTTTGTAGCCATCAGCTAGTCGCTCCGTCTCATCGAAAATATCGCGCTATCAAACAGGTGCATGGGATCGCCGACCCGACTGCTTGCGCTGAGACTAGGCACTGAAGCGCCCCCTGACTTGTAGCCATATTCTCCGTATTTCATCCCAGAACGGATGCCGCCAATATTTGAGCGCCGCAAGCCAAACCACCACCGTCATCGAGCCGAAAGCCAACAGGAAATAAAGGAAGTTCGATTGCGTCTGCTCAAAGGAGAAAAACAAGACCGCTTCCGGAATCGCCACACTCAAGGTAACGCGAAGACTTGGAATGCAGGCACGAAACAACTGGGAAACATGCATGCCAATCAATCGAAGCAAAAAGAGCTGTGCAACAAACGCACCAAGCAGCGCCCCCCCGACCAAACCCCAACTCGCCCCCAACAAACCGAACGGAATGACCAGAACAAGGCTGCAAACTCGAATCAACTGAACGAAAAACTGCAAGCGGTTGCTTTCATCGATACGCCCCTCGGCAATGATCACTTCCGTAGCCAAATAAAACGGCAATTCGATCATCGCAGCCAAGCAAAGTATCTGCGCAAACGGAACAGAGGTCATCCATTGGTCGCCGTAGATAAACAGAATGACCGAATAGGCTGAAAAACCCATCGCCACAAAAAACGGCCAGCCAATACCTGTGATCAGCGCAACCGCCTTGAGATAGCCCTCTCGCACCGGAATCCCGGCTCGCGCCGCTTGCGAAAAGTAAGGTAAGCATACTGGCGTTACCGCGCGCAAAACCGTCCTGTTAAACAACTCGAGCAAGCCATTCGCACGGCTGAAGAATGCAACGGATGCCATATCCAGAACTTTACCGATTACTGCCTCTGGCGCATTCCGGCCCAACTGCCCAAAAAGATATATTCCGCTCGCATGCTTACCAAAATGAACAACCTCGCGAATGCCTTTGAGTCCAGGCCAGCGCGGAAAATCCTTGGGGCGCATGAATACTGAAACAGCAACCATGGCCACAACCCCGGCCAAAGACGACCAGGCAAGACTCATGTAACTGAATCCCAGCCATGCCCCCCCAACAGCCACTGCGAAAGCAACCACATTGGAAAAGACACCGGCAACAAGAATGGGCTGGTAATTGAGCTCCCTTCGGAAATAGGCCATCGTGACCGCCCCGAAAGGAATCAGCAGAAAACTGATGGACTGAACACGCATCACCTCGGCAACGCCGTCCTGTCGATAAAACTCGCCGACAACGGAGCTACCAAAAAACATTCCTGCCGCCATCAGCCACGAGACCGCCAGGTTCGCTGCAAAAGCCGCACGAATCTTGTCGCGCGTCAGGTTTTTTTCCTGAATCAGATATTCAGCAACACCAAAGTCGCGGAAAGTGCTCGCCAAGGCAGACAGAACGGCCGCCACTGCAAAAATGCCGATCTCGGTCGGCGTCAATAAGCGGGCAATCACCAGCGACGACGCAAGCTGCAGCACCATCCCCAGATAATTTTCTGTCAGCGAAAAGAGAAGGGAACGACGAACCGAGCTCATGGTTTCCCTTCAGATTTCGTGGCTAACGAAGTGAAGCAGGCCAATTACATCCCCTTCTCGCTGATCCCCGGGGTGTCACCTGCCGGGGTCTCGCTTGCCGCTTTATCACCTTCGCTCGATTCTTTTGCCTTGCCTTCCTCATCCGAGGAGTCGTCCGAATTCTGCGTTGGCATCGGTTTGGGTACGATCTCAGATAGTTTGCCACCGAGTATGCGGTATTGCTCCTGCAGGACTTTCGCCGTTGGCGAGTACTCCAACCCGGACTTGACCAGCGCCTTTGCCTCAGCCCGCCTTCCGGAAACCATGAGGTGTTCGGCCCATCTGGAATAAGCAGGCCAATAGTCCAGCTTCCGCTCACGGGCTTGCGAAAAGACCTTGTCGGCCATCTCGATCCGGCCAAGCATCACGTAAACCTCGCCTAAACGGGTCAATATCTCCGGTGCCAGAATGAAGTCTTTGGGGGCCTTGTCGATCGAATACACATAATCCCCGACGACGCTCTCCAGCATTCCCTTGCGAACCTCCAACCGGACGCCGCTACGCATGGCTCTCATGCGATTAACCTGCGCCCAGCAATAGTGGTGCATGTTCCAGAAATTTTTTCCCATCAAGGCAATCCAGTGATTCGCCCTGGGCGAAGTATTGGTGCTGGCATCGCCATAGCCGGCAAAACCCATCGTATCGCGGCAATAGGCCGGAAGCATTGCCAATTCGGCCTCGGTCATGTCATTGGGTTTCCCGGCCTGTGCAGGAAGGGCAAGACACACCAACCCGCCTGCCAGTAATAGCGACCTCAGCCAATTCACACATGGATTCATTTTTTTCAAAACCACTACCACCATCGAACCACCTCTTAACGATTTGCCCCGTGTTCGTCGAAATACTCAGATTGCCCCTACCGGTTTTGAAGCAGATAGAGGATGGCCCCTCTCCCCCGGGGCAACCAAAGCCGAAACAATAACCGATGCCCACAACGAAGATGCCGCTTTAAGTCCAGACAACGAGAAGTGACAGCCATCAAGCCGAAAGTCTCCTTGCAAGGCGTCAGTATCAGGACCAAGAATAACCCCCGATCTTCCCTCGGCGGCTTCACCCAGCACTCTACGTATGTCCTCGCTTCCTTCATTGCGACAGCGCGTAGATTGGGCAACGATCATCGCGCCCCTCTCAAGTTCGTTCCGAATGGATGCTCGAAGCTTGTCCAATTTCTGACGATACTCAGCCCCTGACATTCCGCTTCTCGCATCTGCCTCTCCTTGTTGCCAAAGCACCAACTCGGGTATGAAGCCATGCGCCTTTCCCTGGCGAATCGTCTTGACAACAAGTTCACGAAGCGCACTCTCGGCCGTCCACTCTGTGATTGAGGTGGCATCCACTGCCAAAACCGAAAACACGACAGGCCTTTGCAATTCAGTGCTCAACAGGGGCGACAAATAGGTCCAGATGTTTCCCCCCTTCCCGGTCGCACCAGGCGCAGGCCCTGCAGTCAGATAACATCTGCCCTGATAAAAAAACAAAGCCGGAGATGTATCATGTGCCGGCGTAGCGCCATGATTACCAGCATTCGACTGCCCTAAAACCAGAATCATCAGTGGTCGATCGCCTATTTCCCATGGGCAAGGGACGACCGAACCGTCTTCCGCAGGGTAAATAGAAGCAAGCCGGTCAGAGAGCGCCGAACAAACCGGAAGCGAACGATGCCAAATGAAAGCCAGCGCAAGCAACACGAGCCCTCCCATTAGCACGATCAGCACTTTTCTGGCCTGAACCATACGATCACTTCGCCCCACCCATCTGCTCCCGGCGGGAAAGATGTTGCTTGTAGCGATCCCTGAGCCAGCGCATGGCTGGACGTTCTACCAAACGGGAGAGCAATGTGGCCATAACCAACGAGATGACTATCGCCAACGCAATCGAGATATTCACTTCGATGCCATATCGCTGGGCCTGAAGAATCACCCCCCAACCAATATTCTCGTGCAGCAGATAGAGCGTATACGAGATGGCCCCCAGCCAGACAAGCACCGGGTTGGCCAGGACAGGCAAGCGACCAAGTGCAGTGAAATAGAGCAGAACGGAGAGCCCCATGGCAAGGAACCCGGTGCCCACACCTTCGACAATCGCCAGCAACAACCAGGCTGCGATCAGCAGGAACAGATCAAGGCGGGGAGACTGGCTCGGCAAATAGGTGCGGCGGTAAATCATGATTCCGCATCCGAACCAGGCGATATATGGGAGGATCAGAAGATGCGACAAGGTATAAGAGAATTCGATACCCCAAAACTTGCTCGCCACGAAATAGCCGAGCCGCATGGCGAAAAGCAACAGCAAGGCGCTATGGATACGATCCAGCAAGCCGATCCGGTACACAACAATCGCCCAGAAATAGAAGAGCAGCTCTATCTCAAGCGTCCAGTAGACACTGTCGACACTTGGGATCTTGAACAACCCGTGAAACATCAGAAAATTTAGTACAGCGGTGGCAAAACCAACTGTTTTTCCGGGTAACTCAAGCCAATGGGTCAGCAGAAACGTTACCAAAACGGCTACCCAAAACGCCGGATAGAGACGACTGAAGCGAGAAACCAGAAAATCCATGGGTTGTTGAATGCGGTGCAGCGTCAAAAAAATGACAAAACCGCTGATCATGAAGAAGAGGTTGACCCCGTAGTGTCCCCAGGGCAAGGAAAACAACGGCGACGAAGCATGCTCAAACAACTGGTCGTAGCGTGTCGTGAAATGAAAAAACATAACCAGAACTGCTGCGACTCCACGGAGTGCGTCCAATTCAGCCAGCCTGGGTGTCTTCCTCGCGCTGGCGATTGAATTGGATGACGAAGCAATTGAAGCTTTTTTCATGGCCGGCTATTGCTTTCTTTCGGGAATATTCGACAAATTGGCTGAATTCGGGTGCGTGCCAGGGATATTGCCATCCCTATTCCACAACAGCCCTTTTGCGGCCCTCGTCAAACACTCCTGAGCAAACAGGATCGATCCGCGAAGGCTGAATGCCCGATAGGCCACAATCCCCCAGCGCTCCCGGCGATGTGTCATCCAGGTTTTCTTGTATGGATCGTCACCAATCAAATAATCGACCTCATGCACCCTGTCGCGATCAATGACACATTCCATCAAACCCGCAGCGAGCACCGTCCCCGGGGAGTAACTGGCGAACCGTTCATCATAGGCAAGCTTGTAAATACTGGCTTTGCCGTTATTAACGATCCATATTTGTGCGGCGATGGCCTCCTCTTCCAGCCAGTAGACGCCAAGGCGAAGGCGATTCGTCGCCGCAAGCATCCGGATCAAGCCTGGGACAAATATCGAGTGTGGCTCGGGCTTTTTCCAACTCGCTGCGTAGACCTTTGCGAATGCCTGAATCGCCGGCTCCAGACGATCTCCGCCAGTCACAATTTCAAGGCGTCCACCATTCGCCCCGAGCTTTCTACCCATCCGATGAATCGTGCTCCTTAACTCACCGCTCCGCGTTTCAAGGTAGTCGCGCCAGGTTCCGGCAACAGGAAGATACCAATTGCCAAAGCAGAAAAAATTGAAGGTAACCCAACCGGCAGCCTGCAGGGCATTTCTCAACAGGATCGTCGAACGCGCCTCGGGGTCGAGGGGAGCAAAGCGCATTTCGGCCACTGATGGAAAATCGCTCGCTATCGTCGCAACAATTTGCTGAACGTCCTCAGCTGACGAATCAGTCGAGACAAGTGGCTGATAAAGCGTCGTGTAGAAGTTGCCAAGCGCCTCAATCCGACGATCCCGGCTGGCAGATGGCACCGCCACGGGCAGCACGGCTCTCGGTTGCCCCTCGTGACTGGCACCGTAAATCCTTGCCAGGTATCCCTCCAGAGAAACCGTCGCCGCCAGATTTTCAAACCATGGCCAGCCTGCGTCAAAAGCCAGTTTCTCTCCATCGGCGAAAAGGCCGGAAAATGGCTCGGTCGGCGACTTTCCATCAATCTCGAATGATTCGACGGCCAAGTGTGACAGATCGGCTGCTGGCATCCTTCCCAGCAAGCGCTTTGAAAACTTGATTGCCTGCCGCAACAAGGCATAAGCCTCGTTCCGGAACACGGTTTGATGGGCGATAACCCGATGATGCGTTGCCCAGGCCAGCTGATCCTGGGTCGCGTTGGTATAGAACTCGATCGTGCCACCGGGAATTCGATTGAATGAATCACGGATCACCTCGTACAGCAGCAAACGTCCGGGTGCAAAAGAAGACATCGACTCATCGTAGGCAGTCTTCAAGATAATCAGCATTTGACTGCTACTGATTACCAACCTAGATGCCGCCAGTCGATCATCAATCCACAATTCGTAAACAATGGCGTTTCCCGACCCGGCAAACCTCTGCATCATTTCTGCATAGAATTCACCTTGTTGATTGTCAGGGGCAACAGCGGTCCCTTCCCTTCCTTTCCAGCTGGACGTTTCCAGGTGTCCGTAACGCGTAACCGCTGCTTCCATCTCTCCAGCCGACTCAATACTCACAAAAGAATAGGCGGCTCCGGATTGCTCGATTCTATTGCGATAGCGCTTTATGTTTTTTGTTAAATTCTTGGAACGCTCATTCCAATAACTCTCAAAGCTACCTGACAATTTAATGCTGATCGTCTTGGCATGATCGATCGACTCTCGCGGCTTGGTCAGCGAGTCTTTTACTGGCGAATAGTCGGGATCCTGCCCAAGAAAATCGATCTGATTAACGGTTCTTGGCAGCACGCCAAAGACCCCCATCAGGTCAGTATCTGTTTTCAGGAGCACGGGGGCTGCCTGTGTCTGGGCAGGAAAAAAACTCCCCCAAATCCCCATGTGACCGGGATGAAGAAGACATAGTCCCTCGTCGGCGCCACCTTCGCTCTTGAGGCGCAACAATTGTTCCCTGCCATCTCCAAAGTATTTCAGCAAGCAATCAACGAAGCGGCTGTCAAACATGGGGTGGCCATCAAACAACCGCTGATTGAGGCGATCCCATTCCGGCGTATACCCCGCCAGGGTTTTCGCCAGAGGAATAGCCTCCCACGCACTCTTTGTAGTCATGATTCTTGAATTTCCATCATGACTTTGGTAACCAAGCCCGTCATCCAGTCCATTTCAGCTTGGCCAAGTGATTGATGACAAGGAAGGTGCAACAAATGCAGACGATAGTCTTGGGAAACAGGACATTCGGAAACCGCCATCTCGTCCCATCGGTATATCGGCATCCCTAGCATTTTGAGCGCGGAAAAATGTGGAGCGTGATGCTCGATGTAGAGCGGGAACATATACGGCACGACATGTTCGGGCAATTCGTCAAACAGCGGCCTGCAATGAGGTAGTCCACGAACGGCATGCAGCCAATGCTTGAAGTTGGCTCGCCTGATCTCGGCAATCCGGTCGGCATCGCTCATTTGGACAATTAATCGGGATAACAGCAGTCCCGATTTGTTTTCAACCCATGGCTCATACATTGCGGAAATTTGATGAGCTTGCAGCAGCGATTCTGTCCCCTGAGCGAAGTCGATGGGGCCGCTTTTCGCCAGCTTGCCGTCAACAGCATGGCTGTCGGGCTGGAATCTGTCTTGAAGGTTTTTTCTGACTACCCGCGCCACGCTGCGGAGCTGTTCGCTAAAGCCGCGCATCTCTGGCGACTCGGGCAAATCGGTCGCGCCTTGATTGGCAATCAGGACACCACCATCTTCCGCTGGAGAGAACTTATAAGGACTTGCGACGACGAAGCGACCAACCTTTCCCAGATTACCGTCGTTTTGGTGACGAAAATAGGCATGGGAGCAATCTTCGATCAGCGTAATCCCCCTCTCCTGACAAAAGGAATGAAGCTCTCCGGAATTTTGCGGGAAACCGAAATAATGAGTCAGCAGCAGGGCGCGAACCGGCGTTTTGCTCCGTTCGATTAGCCTTGCTAGCGATGAAATTCTTGGTGCCAGTCTTTCATCAAGCGGGTAGAGGATCACCCTCCCATTCAAACGAATGGCCGGGTCGAGCATGGTTCGACAGTGATAAGCCGGAACCAGCAGAGCCCCCTGTGCCCCAACGCCCGCCCTGGAATAAGCTTCATGGAGGGCGTAGCGCCCCCGACTATAGAAGCGATATGGCGTATCCGCCACGATTGGGAAGAATGTCCGGTTTGTCGAAAGCCCAATCGAGACACTGGTCAATCGCGGCAGGAGCGGTACTCTAGGCGCAGGAAACTGGCAATTTCTTGCGTCAAATGCGCGAAAACAGAGTTCCCTTTCGGCCACTTCGGAGGAATCAAGCTCGTCCTGTTGGCTATTCAACACACGTGTCGCTTGGCTGCTCATGATGGAAGGTCAATCACCTTGAGCCAGGCTTCTGTCGCTTTTTCAACCGCACTACGCCATTCAGCGCGTGAAAACGTATGGTCTGCTTCTTCGATGTCCCGACGCGTGATTTTTGGGTGCCGCAATATTGCCGAGAGCCTGTCCGAGGAGGCAGCAAATTCAAGGAACTCCTTGGCAACATAATCATTGCCGCTTAGAACGAGAAGCACCGGACACTGGGTTCCATCCAGCACATCGAGCATTTGTTCCTGAAAGGACGGTACCCCAGCATTTGTGGCGGCACCTGCAGCACCAAGCCGCGCCGCTCTGAGACTACGAAGAAATCCGGTGATGGCGCGCACGATCCCAAGCTTGCCACTGAGGAGCTTGCGCCAAAAATCCATCTGTAACAGACGTTCAGCGTAATAGTGTTTTATGTGCGTTTGCGCCAATGTTGCCTCGGAGCGCACCCAAGGGTTCAGTAGCACGACACCACCGATTTGCACATCATGCTTTGCCCACTGGTACATCAGACAGGCTGAAGCTGCATCGCATAGTCCCCACAGAACGATCCGTTCAAGTTGCGGGCAGTGGATGAGAAATGCTTCGATTGCTGCGGCAATGTCTTCGGTAATGCTTTCAAAACCCTGCAGGTTGCCGCTGCTATCGCCCATTCCCCGGTAGTCAAAGCGCATGGTCGGATAGCCACACAACGCCAGATAACGAGAGAGCAACAAAAATTGGCGGTGGCTCCCGACACGATATTGAGGTCCACCGACAACGATCAAGACTCCTGTTTTTCCCATCTTTTCCGACGTAGCAACGATACCGAGCAGTTCCTCTTCGTTACAGGAGAAACAGAATGCTTGTTCGATGATGCTCATGACAATTCACCGAGCGCCATCAAAGTGGCATCGAGAAGCTCGGGAGCATCCTCAATTTCGGTCGTCAACCAGAAGGCCGGAGCGCGAACAAGCTGCGGCTGAACGACGTATCCTGCACCCCGCCAACGATCGATAAACCGTTCTGAGACCGGCGCTATGGATGCTTCATCACGTAGCGAAGTCTCAAACCATAAGACTGTCCCTTGCCCACCAAGAGGCGGTGCCAACTCGGCAGATTCCAAGCCTTCGACCAAGGCAGGTGAAACGGTATAGCCGGCAATTTCAATCGACTTACCACTAGCAAGGGCGGTACGCAGTTTCTCGCCGATTGCCTTGGCTTGGCCGGAGGCAAGTTCACTAGCCATTCCCAGACGCATGAATTGTTGCCAATGCGGCTTGCCTGCAACAACAGGCTGCCAGAAAACGAAATTGACCCGCTCCGGTAACTTGGCCGCGAGTTCGCTAGCAAGAAGGCATCCTGCTCGCAACCCCCAAAGGATCAGGGGAGCCTGACTGAGCTTTCTCAGGCAGGAATAACCTTCAAGCAGATCCTCAAGCCAGGCCTGCCAGGTAGCATCGCCAAAATCACCGCCGCTATCCCCGCACCCCTGCAAGTCAATCTGCAGAAGATCATAGCCTGCCGCCGCCATCGCTCTGCACTGAAGAGCCGCCATCCTTCGCGACTTGTTTGTCTCCTCGGCAAAGGGATGTACGTAAAGCACCGCTCCGCGCGAATGACCATCTTTTGCCGGATGGAACATGCAAAAGCGCTGGCCGTTGCGGGTAGAAATGAAAAAAGGCTGCACGGCCAGGGCTATAAATCAGCCAGCGAGCTTGGTGTCGACGAATTCGACCAGCGACCCGACGGTCGCAAACGTGCGACCTTCGATATCGTCGTCCTCAACGACGAAGCCGAAGCGTTCCTCGAGGCCGGTAATCAAGGCAACAACGGCCATTGAATCAAGTTCGGGGATAGCGCCCAGAAGGGGAGTATCGACGGAAAATGAGGCCGACCGACCATTCAGACTCAGTATTTCATCCAGCAAGGACAAGATTTCTTTTTGGGTATTCAAACCATGCTCCTTCAACAGCACGATGGGGATGGCGGATTATAGGCCGAGATTGCCGGCACGACTGTGAGATACTCCACGCTGTCATATGCTGCTTCATGGCAAGCTTCCCAATCATGAAAGACTCCATACTTCTACACGAACTCATCTCGCGCTCGGCCGAGCGCAACGATAGCGCCATTGCATTAAGCTATGGTAAAGAGGCACTTAGCTACGGCGAACTGCAGCAGGCTGTCACCCAATTTTCCAGCGGCCTGATCAATTTGGGCCTGGCTCGCGGCGAGCGCGTTGCAATCTATCTCGAAAAGCGCTTCGAAACGGTGATTGCAAGTTTTGGCGCACCGGCAGCGGGCGGCGTGTTTGTCCCGCTCAACCCCTTGCTCAAGCCTGAGCAAGTCGGTTATATCCTGCGTGACTGCAACGTCCGGGTACTTGTCACCTCTCCCGAGCGTTTGGCACTACTGCAGGAAACCCTGCCCGAATGCCACGATCTGCGTCATTTGGTGATACTCGATTCGAGCACCCAGATACCGTCGATTTCAGGATTGAATATCGTCCGCTGGCGTGATTTGCTCAATGCGCCCCTGGCAACCGGCCATCGGGTCATCGACACCGATATGCTGGGCATTTTGTATACCTCTGGCAGCACAGGAAAGCCAAAGGGCGTGGTGCTTTCACACCGCAACATGGTTTCCGGCGCCAAGAGCGTTTCAAGTTATCTCGAAAACAATGCCGAAGATACGCTGCTGGCTGCCCTTCCCCTGTCCTTTGATGCCGGATTCAGCCAATTGACCACCGCCTTCCATGTAGGTGCGCGAGTCGTCCTGCTCAACTATCTGCTGCCACGAGATGTACTCAAGGCGATTGAGCGTGAAAAAGTGACCGGATTGACTGCCGTTCCGCCGCTTTACATACAACTCACTCAACTGCAGTGGCCAGCGTCGGTGACGGAGCACCTGCGCTATTTCGCCAACACCGGTGGCCGGATGCCGCGCGAGACTCTGGAAGCGCTCCGCAGGCACCTACCCAAATCAAACCCCTTCCTGATGTACGGATTGACCGAAGCATTCCGCTCGACCTTTCTCCCCCCGGAAGAGGTTGACCGCCGCCCGGACTCTATCGGCAAAGCTATCCCCAATGCTGAAATTTTGGTGTTGCGTGAAGATGGAACACCTTGCGCTCCCAACGAACCCGGCGAACTTGTCCATCGCGGCGCGTTGGTGGGCATGGGTTATTGGAACGACGTGGAAAAAACGGCCGAACGCTACAAACCTCTCCCGATCCACGCGCCAGGGCGTGAAGCCGGACTGGTGTTACCTGAAATCGCTGTTTTTTCAGGTGATACCGTACGTCAGGACGATGACGGGTTCCTCTATTTCATCGGCCGTCGTGATGAAATGATGAAGACATCGGGCTATCGCGTCAGCCCCACCGAAGTCGAAGAAATACTCTACGCCACAAAGATGGTTGGCGAGTGCGTCGCCTTCGGCATCGACGATGACCGCCTGGGTCAGGCTATCCAGGTCATCGTTACGCCACCGCTAGACCGGAAACTGGATGTTGCTGCGCTACAAGCCGAATGCAGAACACGAATGCCCGCCTATATGATCCCGGCAGGCATTGATGTCCGTGAAGGCCCGCTACCACGGAATCCAAACGGTAAAATCGACCGAAAAACCTTGTCCACAGCGTGGATTGAGCAGAAAAACCAATAAGTCGCTTGCAATGGAAAATTCTGAATGACGACGCAAAGTAATACAGCGCCATCTCATGCCGCTATGAACCAGTTTCATGCGGAAGCAAACCAGCTAATCGTCGCAGGTATGCCGCTTGAGCGTCTGGCAGCAAGGGTAGGCCAAACTCCTTTCTACGCCTATGACCGAGGCGCTATTCATTCACGCATCGCGGAATTGCGCTCAGCCCTGCCTGACACCGTCAAACTTCACTTTGCGATGAAGGCAAACCCAATGCCCGCCCTGGTTGGTTTCATGGCAGGATTGGTGGATGGGATTGATGTTGCTTCGGGCGGCGAACTGAAGATCGCCCTTGATGCCGGTACAAACCCACAGGAAATCAGCTTCGCCGGTCCGGGAAAACAAGATTCAGAACTGAGAAAGGCGGTGGCTGCCGGCATCCTGATCAATATCGAGTCTTTTCGTGAAATCGATGTCCTGGCCGAAATTTCCAATGAATTGAAACTGCCAGCGCGAGTTGCCGTACGCGTCAATCCGGATTTCGAACTCAAGGGATCCGGCATGAAAATGGGTGGCGGCCCCAAGCAATTTGGCGTCGACGCAGAGCAAGTTCCCGAACTTCTGGCTCGCATCGGCGAACGCGGACTCTCATTCGAAGGCTTTCATCTTTTCGCCGGCTCCCAGAACCTCAAGGCGGAATCCATTTGCGAAGCCCAGCAGAAATCGTATGAACTCGCTCTCGCCCTTGCTCAGCACGCCCCTTCTCCGGTGTTATTTCTCAACCTGGGCGGCGGATTTGGTATTCCCTACTTCCCTGGTGAGCAGAGGCTGGATTTATCTTCGATCGGCGAAAATCTCAAACAACTGGCTGATCGGGCAAAACTCGAATTTCCTCAGGCGTCACTGGTCATCGAGCTTGGACGCTACTTGGTTGGTGAAGCGGGTATCTATGTCACCAAGATCTTGGACCGCAAGATTTCGCGGGGACAGACTTATCTGATCGTCGACGGGGGGCTCAACCACCACCTCTCCGCCTCCGGAAACTTCGGGCAGATCATCCGAAAAAACTATCCTGTCACTATTGGCAACCGAATGAATTCCACTGACGACGAAATTGTTAGCGTCGTCGGTCCTTTGTGCACCCCACTGGACATCTTGGCTGACCGTATGCGCCTGCCTGCCGCACGCCCTGGAGACTTGGTTGTGATTTTTCAGTCCGGCGCATATGGGGCTAGTGCCAGTCCTCAAGGCTTTCTCGGACATCCTGGAGTAATTGAAATTTTGATTTAGTTTCGGAAATCATGCGGAAGCATCTACTGCTGCTGATTTTGAAAATTATCATTCCGAATCCAATGGTGTGATAGAGAGCTAAATCTCCTTCAAAGCTAGGCTGAGTGGTCAGAAAGCAAGTCTGAGACAGTTCAAGGAAATAGCCGAGACTGCGGGCGGAAAATTAGAATCACACCCTCCCCCAAGGCAGCCATTTGCCGGTTCCGTTACAATAGAACTTTTGCATATGCATTTGCGCTAACCGACTCCTCTAAAGCCTAATAAACCCGACACTTTTCCAGCTTATTCGAAAAATATTCGGCAACTCTACAAAATCTAGACCACCAAATAACCGGCAGTCAAAAAGAATATTCTTCAGCGTGAAATAGTGCATATCTAAGATGTTTCAAAATTCATAAAGTACGGTTCGAGAAGAACTCGTTCTTACAACAAGTAAATCCGTTTTGATCTGCTTTGACCCAAAGCTGGTTAGACGCAACGCAGGAAAAATGGTGGTGCCTTGGTCCAACCGGACCGGCACCATCCTAGTTAGGATGGAGCGAAACAATCATGATCAGGGTGTTTAATCATTGGTTCTCGTGGCGTAGCTTAGCCGGAGTTCTGTTCGACTTTTCCTTCCTCATTGTTAGCCTGCTCATAATCTTTATGTGGGTAAACAGCGGCTTGCCCATTAATACAAAACAGTTGCTCATTTATGCATCAATGTTCGCCATTGCGATGCTTTCGATCAATTTGCTCCTTGGCTTCTATCAACGCACGACAACCCGTCCGTTTTCTGACAATCGCGCCCGAGGCGTGCTCTCGCTGTACCTCGCAGTACCTGTAGCCTATGGCTTGTACACGCTGCTGCCGGTAGCCACCGTAAATCGTGACTTGATCCAGCTATCAGCCATGTCGGCTGTCTTTGGAATGTTGGTAACTCGAGTGGGCGCGGCCCATACTCCGACGACGAAAATGCTTCGCCGCCGCATCCTTGTGTTCGGTACCGGATTCCAGGCACTTGCAGTAAAGCAGGCGCTGGAGCGCTCTGACCCGGCAACGGAGATCATCGGTTTTTACCCAGGCGCTAACGAAGACAGCGCCCAGGTGGCGGCACAAATGATCCTCAGTCGGGAGCACTCGCTTACAGACACGGCGCGCAACCTCAATGTGGATGAGATTGTCGTAGCACTAACCGAACGCCGAGGGGGTTCAATGCCCTTGCGCGAATTGCTGGATTGCAAGCTGCAGGGCATCCGTGTTTTGGACTTGGCCAGTCACTTTGAACAAACGCTTGGCCAAATCCGGCTTGACTCACTTTATGCCGGCTGGCTTATATTTGGTGACGGATTTCGGCAAGGTGCGATACGAACCGGTGTCAAACGCTTATTCGACATTCTTTGCGCAAGCGTCCTGATCGTCCTTGCTTTGCCAATCATGTTGATTGCCGCACTGTTGATTGTGCTGGAAGATGGTTTTCCCCTGCTCTACCGTCAAGAACGTGTCGGACTCAACGGGAGGCTGTTCAATGTCATCAAATTCCGCAGCATGCGTCGCGATGCCGAAAAAGATGGGAAACCCATCTGGGCCCAGGCAAAAGATAATCGCGTAACCCGGATTGGCCAAGTGATTCGCAAACTCCGCATTGACGAGCTGCCACAGCTATTTAGTGTTTTGAAAGGTGACATGAGTCTGGTTGGCCCCCGTCCGGAACGTCCGTTTTTCGTTGACCAGCTAACCAAAGAAATCCCTTTCTATGCAGTTCGGCACAGCGTAAAACCCGGCGTTACTGGATGGGCTCAGGTACGCTATCACTATGGTGCGACTGTCGAGGACTCTGCTGAAAAGCTGCAGTATGACCTTTACTATGTAAAGAACCATTCTCTGTTTTTGGACATTGTCGTTCTTTTCGAAACCATCGGTGTCGTGCTGACCGGTAAAGGCGCCCATTAACCCCCGTATCGTAGCTATCCGCAACCCACCTGATCCAGTTCATGGATATCGTAAATAACTCTCTCATTTCCTGGAGTTTTGGGTTAGCCGCTCTTGCTTACCTGTCGCTTTCTGCCTACCTTTTTTCATTCGGCAGGGATTGGCGCGCAAGTATCTGGGCTCGCCGTATAGTTATTGCGGCCGGCCTTTCCACCATCTGGGCAGCATCAGCCTTTCTTGCTGCACAAGGTTCGCAGTCATTGATGGTGCTAACCTCCTCATTGCTCGATGTCCTTCGATACGGAGCTTGGTACGCATTCTTAATATCGATCCTGGCACCCAAGACAGCTTCGATTGAAACGAAATCGGTGATAGCTCCGTGGCTCCCGAACACCTGCTGGGTATTGGTTGGGGCCGGGATATTCATGCAGTTTGCCCTCGCCACCGGATGGTTATTGCCGCAAGAATGGTTGCGTACACTGATTTTCCACGGATTAGCAGAGGCCGTCGTTGGCCTAATCCTGATTGAGCATCTGTTTCGAACAGTGGCTGAAGACTCTCGCTGGAATATCAAGCCACTTTGCTTGGCCTTGTTATTCCAATTCGGTTTTGACATCTATCTATTTTCAGATGCGGTGATGTTTAACCGAATCGACGGAGACGCCCTAACAGTACGCGGATTTGTTCACGCGACAACCGTTCCTCTGCTCATGCTTTCTACGGAACGAAGCAAGGACTGGACGTCAAAAATCCGCCTGTCACAAAAAGCTGCCTTCCATTCCGTTACGCTTCTCTTTTCTGGCGTGTACCTGTTGTTTATGGCAGGCGTCGGATATTACGTCCGCTATTTTGGTGGCGAATGGGGACATGCATTCCAACTGGCTCTATTCGTTGTTGGCATGCTCGTCTTGGGTATCTTGTTGGTTTCTGGCTCAATGCAAGCCAAGCTTAAGGTGCTAGTGGGCAAGCATTTTTTTCGGTACCGTTACGATTATCGTGAAGAATGGCTTCGCTTCACCCAAACGCTTACCACTCTGGACTCTCCGCAATCAATGGGGGAGCATGTAATAAGGGGCTTGGCAAACATGGTGGAAAGCCCGGCAGGAGCCTTGTGGCTCCGAAACTCAACTCAGGACTATTTCTACCAAAATGCCAGCTGGAACCTTCCTGAATGCACAGGCAAGGAACTGGTTAACTCCTCCTTGTGCCAATTCCTGATTGCAAGCGGATGGGTCATTAATCTGGAAGAGTATCGTTGCTTCCCGGCCCGCTATAACGGCCTTGAAATTCCGGAGTGGCTCTCAGAGCTTCCCAATGCCTGGCTGATTGTCCCGTTGATGGTCGGAAGCGAAATACAAGGCTTCGTCATCCTCGCCAGTTCACGTACGCCAATCAACGTGAACTGGGAGGTCAACGATCTCTTGCGAACAGCAGGCTGCCAAGCTGCGAGTTTCCTGGCAAAAATGCAGGCAACAGAGGCATTACTTGAGGTTCGAAAATTCGATGCCTTTAACAAGATGTCAGCATTTGTCGTCCATGACCTCAAAAATATCGTTACGCAGCTTTCTTTGATGCTTAAGAATGCAGAGCGCCATTCCGGCAATCCGGAGTTCCAGCAAGATATGCTGATGACCGTAGATCATGCGGTTGAGCGTATGCGCCAGCTCATGTTGCAACTACGTGAAGGCGCAAAGCCTCCAGGCGGTATCTGTGGAGTCAATCTTGCCGAAGTCATTCAGCGGATTCAAAAAGACAAAATTAGCCAAGGACGGTCGCTGGAAGTCCGTATCGACGATCAGTTGATCGCTCGAGGCCATGATGAGCGACTGGAGCGCGTTCTTGGGCATCTCGTACAAAATGCCCTTGATGCCTCACCACCGGACGGTAAAGTCTGGATCAGTGTGGAACGAAAGAACGACAAGGCAGCTGTCGAAGTTGGCGACAATGGTCATGGAATGTCGAAGGAGTTCATTCGTGACCGCCTTTTCAAGCCATTCCAAAGTACAAAAGAAGCGGGAATGGGTATCGGTGCTTACGAAAGCGCCCAGTATATTCGCGAGCTGGGTGGCGAGATGCTTGTTGATAGCGAGCTTGGTCAAGGAACTCGCATCACGATTTACCTACCCTTGTTTGTCATTCGTACTGAATCCGATCTAAGAGAAAGAGAAGTTGCGTGACTACTGAACGGCCTCGCCCCCTGCTCATCGTTGAAGATGACCTCGCGTTGCAAAAACAGCTTCGTTGGTCATTTGACCAATACGAGACACTGACTGCGGCCGACCGCGAGAGTGCTCTGACGCAGATCCATCGACATGCCCCCCCGGTAGTAACCATGGACCTCGGGCTTCCTCCGGATGCCGACTCGGTTTCAGAAGGATTTCGCCTTCTGGAACAAATACTTGCATCAGCCCCAGACACAAAAGTCATCGTCCTGACTGGCCAGAATGATCGCACGAATGCCTTGCGCGCCATTGCGCTCGGCGCCTACGACTTTTTTGCCAAGCCGTTCGAACCCGAATTGCTGGCACTGACCATCGATCGCGCCTTCCGCCTCCATGACTTGCAGCAGGAAAACCGGCGCCTCCATGCCTCTCAGCACCCAACTGCGCTCGGCGGCCTGTTGACACGCGACGCCGGAATGCAACGCGTTTGCCGGACCATTGAAAAGGTCGCCAACAGCAACGCCACTGTTCTTCTGCTTGGCGAGAGCGGTACAGGCAAGGAGCTTCTGGCCCGAGGCCTGCATGAATCATCGCCACGAGCGAAAGAACGCTTCGTCGCCATCAACTGCGCTGCAATTCCCGAGAATCTTTTGGAAAGTGAGTTGTTCGGCTATGAGAAAGGTGCCTTCACCGGTGCCGCCAAGACCACGCCAGGCAAAATTGAAACAGCGAACGGCGGCACGCTGATGTTGGACGAAATCGGAGATCTCCCCCTACCGCTCCAATCTAAGCTGCTTCGATTCTTGCAAGAGCGGGTAGTAGAACGCCTTGGCGGACGGCAGGAAATTCCCGTCGACGTTCGCATTGTCTGTGCTACCCATCAGGATTTGAAAACCCAGATCAGCGACGGGCGTTTTCGGGAAGATTTATTTTACCGCCTTGCCGAAATCGTCATCCCGATCCCCCCGCTACGTGAGCGCCTAGGCGACCCGGCGCTACTAGCACACGCCTTCGTGCACAAGTTTGCCGGTGAACAAAAACGCGGCAGTATGGCACTCGGTGAAGATGCTGTTCGCGCCATCGAAGCCCATCGATGGCCTGGAAATGTCCGAGAATTGGAGAACTGCGTCAAACGAGCAGTCATCATGGCAGATAGTTCCCGCATTACGCGAGAGGATATTGGGCTAGACAGTAACGCTGAAGATGAGATCGAGTTCATCGACTTGCGGAAGGTACGAGATGATGCCGAGCGTCAGGCAATCGTCACTGCACTGGGCCGGGCAAACGGCAATCTTCTGAAAACTGCCGAGATTCTGGGAATAAGTCGCCCCACCCTCTATGATTTGATGCATCGACTTGGCTTGAAATAACAGTACTTCTGAAAAGAGACAAACCATGAAAATCTCACGCCCGATATTATCAAAGACCGTTTCAACGTTGTTGCTGGCACTGGTTCTCAGTGCTTGTGGCGGCGAATCGCCAGAAAGCCTCATCGCATCAAGCAAAGGCTACCTAGCCAAGAACGATACCAAGGCAGCGATTATTCAACTCAAAAATGCGCTACAGCAAAATCCCAACCTCGGTGAAGCACGCTTTCTCCTTGGTTCGGCGCTGCTCGAAAACGGTGACCTTTCGGGAGCCGAACTCGAATTGCGCAAGGCATTGGAACTCAAGCACTCTGCCGACGCTGTAGTGCCGCTACTCGCCCGCTCCTTGCTGGGCAGAGGCCAAGCAAAAAAACTGATTGACGAATTCGGAAAGACTACACTTTCAGGCGGGGTACCACAGGCAGCCCTGAATACCTCGCTGAGCGCAGCATATGCCGGCCTCGGGAAACCAGACATGGCAAAAGCATTGCTTGCCGAAGCACTAAAAAGCAGTCCTGACTACATCCCCGCTCGCCTCGCCGAGATTCGTGAGGCCATCGCAGCCCGCGATGCAGCAACAGCAAAATCAAAAACAGATGCGCTGCTGGCTCAACAACCTGCTAATCCAGAAGCTCTGTTTATCAAAGGTGGGCTTTTGGCACTAGATGGCGATGCAGAAGGAGCGCTCGCCCAGTATAAAAAAACCATTGAAACAAAACCCGGTTTCCTGCCTGCCCATGCAGCAATAATCTTTGCCCTGTTACAAACCAACAAGTCCGATGAAGCCGTTAAGCAGCTTGAGGCGCTAAAAAAAGTTGCGCCCAAGAACCCGCAGACCTATTTCCTGGATGCCCAGGTCAATTACCAGCGTAAAGAATACAAAACCGCCCGCGAGTCAGCCCAGCAATTGTTGCGCATGTCACCGAACAACCCGAACAGCCTACAGATCGCTGGTGCCATTGAATACCAGCTGGGCGCCTACTTGCAGGCCGAAACCTACCTCGCCAGAGCCTTGCAATCCGACCCCCAACTCCAGATGGCTAGGCGCTTGCTGGTTGCAAGCCATCTGCGCGCGGGACAGCCCGTCAAGGCTATCGAAGCAATTCAGCCTGTTTTGAATACCATCGACAAAGATTCGGCGTTTCTTACCTTGGCCGGCGAAGCCTATCTTCAGAATGGCGAGCCTAACAAGGCCGCTGAATACTTCTCCAAGGCCGCCAAATTGGAACCAGAAAATCCCTCAAAGAAAACCTCGCTTGCCTTGGCGCACCTCGCCCAAGGGAATTTCGAGTCCGGTTTCCAGGAACTCGAGAAGATTTCTGCGGCGGACAAAGGTATCACTGCTGACCTGGCGCTGATTACTGCACATCTGAAAAACAACCAAATGGACAAAGCGCTTCTGGCAATCGATGCCCTTGAAAAGAAGCAACCCGACAACCCGGCAACGCACAATTTGCGCGCCCGTGCCCTGCTTGCAAAAAAGGACATTTCAGGAGCCCGGAAGAGTTTCGAGAGAGCCATTGCACTCAAGCCCACCTTCTATCCTGCTGTAGCCAGCTTGGCAGGGCTTGATTTACTCGACAAAAAACCAGAAGAAGCACGCAAGCGGTTCGAAGCCCTGCTCGCAGCGGACCCAAAGAACACTCAAGCCCTGCTCGCGCTCGCTGAAATGGCATCTGCCGAAAGCGGAAAATCTGATGAAGTGATCGCCTTAATCGGAAAAGCCATCAATGCTGCGCCCAGTGATGCGCCCCCACGATTAGCCTTGATTCAGTATCACTTGAAAAGCAAGGATAATAAGAAAGCACTTTCCGCTGCCAACGAAGCTTTGTCGGCCATGCCGGAAAAACCGGAAATTCTGGAGGCATTGGGACGCGTCCAACAACTGTCAGGCGACCTAAATCAAGCCTCGACAACCTACGGAAAAATGGCAGTGCTCCAGCCGGCCTCACCGGTTCCATTGCTTCGACTGGCAGAAGTCCAGTTTGCCAACAAGAACAAAGACGAAGGTATCAAGAGTCTTAGAAAAGCTCTTGAAATCAAACCTGATCTTCTGGATGCTCAGCGCGCGCTTATTCAGGTGGCGATTGAGAACAAAAACACTACCGAGGCATTGAACATCGCCAAAACAGTACAGAAACAACGGCCAAAGGAAGCCTCCGGTTATCTGCTAGAAGGAACGGTATACGCTGCCAACAAAGCGTGGAACGAGGCAATCGGCGCGTTCCGAAATGGCCTGAAGGAAGCTCCGGCGCCTGAATTGGCGATGAGGCTGCACGGCGCCATGCTTAGCTCCGGAAATGCGACGGAAGCGGAAAAGCAAGCAGCTAGCTGGCTAAAAGATCATCCGAAAGATGTCGCATTCCGAATGTATATGGGCGACCTTGCATCAAGTGCAAAAAACTTCCCATTGGCTGTTGTTCATTACCAAAGCGCACTCAATCTTCAACCACAGAACGCACTGATTCTCAACAACATGGCTTGGGCAACCGGACAAACAAAGTCGCCAAAAGCGATTGATTTTGCAGAGAAAGCCAATCAACTGGCACCGAATCAACCTGCGTTCATGGATACGCTTGCCATGCTTCTTGCAGACAAAGGCGAGACCAAGAAAGCCATCGCCATACTAAGAAGCGCTCTGGACATTGCACCGCAATCTGCAGCCATCCAGCTGAACCTAGCCAAAGTATTGATCGGGGCCGGCAATAAAGAAGATGCACGCAAAGAACTGGATGCTTTATCCAAGCTAGGAGAAAAATTCTCTGGGCATGCCGAGGTCGCGCAACTTTTGAAAAATCTATAATCCGCAATATTTTGAACGCTACTTCAATAAATCATAGGAACAAAGAATGACAACCATTGCTGTCGTAGGTTTGGGTTACGTTGGTCTGCCGCTTGCCGTCGAATTTGGCAAAAAATACCGTACGATCGGCCTTGACCTCTCGCCGGAAAAAATCGCCTGCTACAAAAAGCACTACGACCCAACTGGCGAAGTGAGCTCCGAAGAACTTAAAGCAGCAACACTCCTGGAAGTTGGGACGGATCCATCCGCACTCAAGGACGCTGATTTCATCGTCGTCGCCGTTCCGACCCCGGTCGACGATGCCCGCCAGCCCGATTTCTCCCCGTTGGTGGGCTCATCAACCTCAGTCGGGCGGAACCTGAAACAGGGTGCCATCGTGGTTTTCGAATCGACAGTCTACCCAGGCGCAACCGAAGAAATATGCATTCCGATTATTGAGAAAGAGTCTGGAAAACGATGGAAGCAGGACTTCTTCGTTGGGTACTCGCCGGAGCGGATTAACCCGGGTGACAAGGAAAGAACAGTCACCAAAATCGTCAAGGTAGTTTCTGGTGACACACCAGAAACTTTGGCTAAGGTTCAGGAAATCTATGGCGCTGTTATCACCGCTGGCGTCTATCCCGCTTCCAGTATCAAAGTGGCTGAGGCAGCCAAGGTTATCGAAAACACCCAGCGCGACCTCAACATTGCGCTGATGAACGAGCTCGCCATCATCTTCGACAAGATGGACATCAACACGCTGGAAGTTCTCCAGGCCGCTGGCACCAAGTGGAACTTCCTGCCATTCAGGCCGGGCCTCGTCGGTGGCCACTGCATCGGAGTTGACCCCTATTACCTGACCCACAAGGCCCAGAAACTCGGTTATCACCCGGAAGTCATTTTGGCTGGCCGACGCATCAATGACGGCATGGGCAAATTCGTTGCCGAAAAAACCATCAAACAAATGGTTCGCAACGGACACCCGGTCAAGGACATGCCTATCATCGTTCTCGGTCTGACCTTCAAGGAGGACTGTCCTGATTTGCGTAATTCACGAGTAATAGACGTCATTCAGGAATTGGAATCCTACGGAGCCAAAGTCATAGTTCATGATCCAGTTGCCGAAGCCAAAGAAGCGCGTCATGAATACGGAGTTGATCTCGTATCCTGGGAAGATCTGCCGAAAGCTGCCGCCATCGTATTGGCCGTAAGTCATCGCGAATTCAAGGCAAGGACAACCAGCGAAATCTTGTCTAAACTGGAAAAGGGTGGAGTGATTTCCGACGTCAAGAGCATGTTCAACCCTTCTGAGTTTTCAGATTCGGGCATTTCGCTCTGGCGCCTGTAAGGAGCTTTCATGAAGCGCTCACTGTCTCAATTCCGAATATTGACCCAATTAACTTGGGTAGTGGGCGTTTCAATTATTTCCCCCCCCCCTGTTGCGGCAGTGGAAAACAACAATCAGGCCGAGCGAGCCAGTGTTCTGCGCATTAATGCCCGAAATCTCGAACACGGTGAAAATGGCATCGCCCGTAACCCAGAGAAAGCCGTCGAGCTCTATTGCGAGGCGGCACGATTAGGTGATGTGGAGGCCCAGTACAATCTGGGATGGATGCTCGCCAATGGGCGTGGCATACCCAGGGACGACGCAACCGCTGCCTATTTTTTCACCATGGCAGCCAAACAGGGTGATCCACTTGCTCAGCGAATGCTGAGACAAGTTGGCGACCCTGCAGCCTCGCCCCCCTCCTGCTTGTTCGATACAGAAGGCAATGACATCGTTTCGAGAACCCCCCCTGATCAACGGAGAATCCTCGATCTGGTGACAAAGCTCGCCCCCGAGTACGGCATCTATCCCAGGCTCGCAATGGCGGTTATCCGCACCGAGTCCAACTTCAACGCTGCCGCTGTTTCACCGAAAAATGCACAGGGGCTGATGCAACTAATTCCAGAAACTGCCGAACGCTTCAATGTAAAGAAACCGTTCGATCCTGAACAGAACATTCGGGGAGGCCTTGCCTATCTACGCTGGCTGCTCGCCTACTTTAAAGGCGACATCGCTTTGGTTGCCGCAGCCTATAACGCAGGGGAAGGTGCTGTTAATCGCTATGCCGGCATTCCACCCTACGCCGAAACAAAAGGCTATGTAAAACGGATTCTTGAACTGTTCCAGCGTGATGAGCATCCCTTCGATGCGAAGGTCACCTCGCCATCACCGGAATGGCAAAAAATCACCAAGAACAGGTTGATGTGAGCTTTAACGCCATACTCAGAATCACGCTCGCCCTGACGGCAGTTTATTCAGGTCTGGCGGTAGCGGACCTCATGGAAAGCATTGACCGCGTCAAGCCCAGCATCGTCGTCGTCGGTGTCTTCAACAGAACAAGCAGCCCGCAATTCCAGATGCGCGGCACTGGGTTCATAGTTGCTCCGGGCAACATGGTCGCGACAAACGCTCACGTCGCTCCCGAAACACTTGATTCAGCCACTCGAATCGCCTTTCTCTCCCCCACCGAATCTCGCGACAGTTCAAAACTGCGCATTGCCAACGTCATCGCACGAGATCGGGATCACGACTTGGCGTTGCTGGCGTTCGACGGCCCTCCACTCTTGCCGGTACGCATCAGCAACTCCGACCCGGTCCGCGAGGGGCAATCAATCGCCTTCACCGGTTTTCCGATCGGCGGAGCCTTAGGCTTCTCACCGGTTACGCACCGGGGAACAATTTCTTCAATCACCCCCATTGCAATTCCCAGTGGGAACTCGAATCAGTTGAACGAAAAACTGATCCATCAATTGAAACGCGGAACATTTAAAATATTCCAACTCGACGCCACCGCCTATCCTGGAAATAGCGGCAGTCCGGTATTTGATACAGAAACCGGCGATGTGATTGGCGTCATCAACATGGTGTTCATCAAGGGTGTCAAAGAGAGTGTCTTGGCACAACCCTCGGGAATTAGTTATGCCATTCCTTCGGCTTATCTGAATGAGTTGATTCGATCTGTTTCAGGAAAAAGATAGCACTTTGCATACAAGTACTTTGTCGGTTTTCTTTACACCCATCTCACTTTCAAGATAACAGGTGAATTTAACCAGCTGTTTTAACTAACAATAATCACCAGCGGCACGGTTCTTGCTTAAGTAAACTCAAAACTGGCGTTATGAGTACGCCACATCAATGCTTCAGGAGTCTAACGTGACCAAATCCACAAAACATGATCAAGAGACCGTGCAGAATGCCGATATGGCAACTGAACAGACTCACTCCCCCGGTCGACGTAGACTGATCCAAGGCGCCTCCGTAGCCCCGGTTCTTCTTGTTTCCGGCCGCTCGGCACTGGCCTGCAACCCTGACACCGATAAATGCGGCCTCTCTCCAATGGCATGGATTTCCGCACACCCGAACAAAGGCCAGGCAGCGATTAACGTGTCACATGCAGTCGGTTGCAACTCTTTGGGTAAGAATCCGAACTATTGGACGAGCGTCATCAATACCAGTTCTTATAAAAACCAAACCTTGCCGTTCTATTCGACCAAAACGATCAAGGTGATTTTGTATGGCACTGACCAAAAGCTGAAGTACTACTGCGCAGCCTATCTGAATGCAGCAACTAATCCTACTTACGCATTGACGACTGGCGAGGTAGCTACACTATATGGAACCACCGGTAGCAATGGCACCCTTGGCGGACGCGCAACCGACTGGACTGAAGCCAAGATGTTCCTTGAGCAAACTTGGTCATAAAAACTGACATTTTCCGAACCGCTCACCCCAGCAACGGAACTGCCAAGCGTGCTTGAAGTTTTCGAAAAAGGCGATTTCGTTGCTGTAAGTTTTTCTGGCGAAGATGAATCGACCGTCTTTTTGCCATTCTCCGGCGATATCATGCTCGCCTCGAAAGAGTCGGTATCAGGTTTAGCAGCAGGGAGAAAAGACAAACCTCCTTGCACGCTGATACTTCAGGAAACATTGCGCCACCTTGGTGCAGACAGCGATAGTTAGTCGCCCATCTCCCCTCAATTTGCCTATAGAATTGCGGCATGATTTTTCCGCCACTCGGCGAACTCGCCCCTAGCAAGATCGAAACTAGCCTGCAGGGGCAAGGGGTTTGCATTGCGGTCGGGCCATTTCTGTGTCGAATCACCAGCGACACGGGATTACTCTCTAGCCCTCTTCATCAGCTCTATTCGGCATATCCAGCAAGTCTATCCCCCGACATTCTTGTCGACTTTGAGGTCAGCCTGAGACGCACCGGACACCCTTTTAACCGCCAAGTTGAATTCCTTTGGGAAGGGAAATCGCCATTTCCCGCCCTGCCATTTTCGCAAACACACCCGCTCTTCGAGTGGGGACTGAATTGGGCAATTGCCACGCTTTCTGGCAACGATGTCGTTATTCACGCAGCAGTGGTCGAAAAGAATGGATTTGCACTCGTTCTACCAGGCGATCCAGGAGCCGGGAAAAGCACGCTATGTGCTGCGCTTGCCTTGTCCGACTGGAGATTGCTCTCCGATGAACTAACCATCATTGACCGCCAGACCTTGACTGTGCGCTCTGTACCCCGCCCGATCAGCCTGAAAGACAAATCGATCAGATTGATTCAGTCGCGCTTTGCCAATGTGCAAATGACCGAACCGATCAGCGAGACTCGCAAAGGCGATATTGCCTACGCAAAGCCACACGACGACGCAGTCCAGAAAGCCAATCAGCCAGCCCCCATTGGAACAATTCTGTTCCCCAAATACCGCGCTGGCGCAACGCTAGAAATCATTCCCACAACAAACGCTTTCGCATTGGCCAAATTGCTTGAGAATACCTTCAACGTCGGGCTTCTTGGCAAGGAAGGATTTGTTGATACGGCAAAGGCTATTGCCAATGCCGCATGCTTTGAAATTACTTACAGCAGCTTTGACGACCTCCTGCCTTGGCTAAATTCAGAATGCCTAGTCAAACCCTAGCCGACCTCCTCAGAACCCCCAACACCTCAGCGACACTGGACGAGGCAGGATGGAATTCGGTAATCCGCACAGCACGACAGACTGATCTATTGGGACAGCTTGGCTCGGCTGTTATGGAAACCCAAAAAAAAGAAACGCTTCATTGGCGAATCCAGCGCGCTTTCAACCTTGAGCTGACGACCGCGCGACGACGCAACGAGGCAGCTCTTTGGGAGGTCCGAAATATTCGCAAGCTGATTCCTTCGGAGATACCAATCATCGTTCTTAAAGGCTGCGCCTATGCGCTAGCCAATGATCGCAATGCGGCAGGGCGAATGTTCTCTGACATTGACCTGATGGTAGACGCCGACCATCTTGAGAAAGTCGAGTCGGCACTGATTTCAGGGGGCTGGAAACCGTCCCAAGTCAGCGCATATGACCAAAAATACTACCGCGAATGGATGCATGAAATCCCCCCCATGGAACACGTCCGACGACGCACCACGGTCGATTTGCACCACGCCATCATTCCTATAGTGTCGCGCTTTGCATTCCCTGCCCAGCAACTGATAGCGGCGGCCATCGAAATACTCCCGGGTGTGTTCATACTAAGTCCAGCCGACCGGATCATTCACAGCTCAGTCCATGCTTTTCTTGAAGGTGTTCCCACAAAGGCATTGCGGGATATTTACGATATCACCTGCCTGATGAAACAGCACTATCCTGACCAACCCCGACCTGAGGAACTTTTAGTCAGAGCTGGTCAATTGGGTCTCGAACAACTGCTCATGGCTGCGCTCGAAGCCTCCGAGATTATTTTTGGAAAGCATGTGCGACCGCGTCACCAAACCGTCAAGCACTCCCTGCGCGGCCGCTGCTTGGCGGTCGCCGCCCAAAGCCCGCTCAAGCCCGGTCAGCTTTTGGGAAACCTGATGGCACATGCGCTACTGGCGCACTCACACTGGATGAAAATGCCTTGGTATCTTCTGATACCACACCTCGCCAGAAAAGCCTGGATTGGTTTGACGCAGAAAAATACTGCTACCTAGAATTGCCAAGATTCGGAAGAAACTACCTAAACAATTGCAGCCATAGTGCAACTAAGCAATCGATGCCGTTTCAGGTTATTGGTGTGCCCGGAGGGACTCGAACCCCCGACCTGCTGCTTAGAAGGCAGCTGCTCTATCCAGTTGAGCTACGGGCACTTGAGGGTGAAACTAGGAGGGATTGGTCGGGGCGGTGGGATTCGAACTCACGACCCTCTGCTCCCAAAGCAGATGCGCTACCAGACTGCGCTACGCCCCGACACGAGAGCCCGCATTCTAGCACCGCCTGAAAAACCGCACCAGATCAAGCGACTATCTTTTTGAAATAAAGAATCCTTGCCTGATGGCGGTCTTCATGATATTTAATCGCTTTTCTCGTCACTAGGACGCACAAAAAAATGGCAGAAGAACTGCTCCACAAACATTTCGCTCCCTACCAGCCTAAGGCTGGCGAGGATTACATGAGCGCCAAGCAACTAACGCATTTCCGCAAGATTCTCGAAACGCTCAAGAAGGAATTGAGTGAAGATATCGATCGCACGGTTCATACCATGCAGGATGAAGCTACGGTTTTCGCCGACCCGAACGACCGGGCCAGCCAGGAAACTGACATGGCAATTGAACTGCGTAACCGCGACCGCGAACGCAAGTTGATCAAGAAGATTGATGAAACGCTTGCCAGCATTGAGAGTGGCGATTATGGCTTCTGCAACAAGTGCGGAGTCGAGATCGGCATCAAGCGCCTGGAAGCTCGCCCGACGGCTACCCTGTGCATCGATTGCAAGACGCTGGACGAGCTCAAGGAAAAGCAGATGGCGAAGTAACTTGCCATTTCGTTTAGCAACCGATTTTCGGATCGGTTGCACAAATACAAAGGGCGCCTTCCGGCGCCCTTTGTGCATTCAGACGAAACTGATTACTGCTGCTGTTGCTGTTGTTGCACAGCGGCTTCCGGCGCAGCAGCCGGCTGGGCAACCGTACCCTCTTCTGCTGCTGCAGCCTTCATCGACAACTTGACGCGACCGCGGTCATCGGTCTCAAGAACCTTGACGCGAACAACCTGTCCTTCCTTGACGTAGTCTTCGACCTTGTTGACGCGCTCCTGAGCGATCTGGGAGATGTGCAGCAGACCATCCTTGCCCGGCAGCACGGAAACGATCGCACCGAAGTCTAGAATCTTCAGAACGGTACCTTCGTAGATCTTACCGATCTCGACTTCAGCCGTGATCGCATCGATACGCGAGCGGGCGGCAGCAGCAGCCTCGCCGCTGGTCGCAGCAATGGTGATCGTGCCGTCATCCTGGATATCGATTGTCGTGCCGGTTTCTTCGGTCAGGGCGCGGATAACAGCACCGCCCTTGCCGATGACGTCACGGATCTTTTCCGGATTGATCTTGAAAGTGTACAGACGCGGGGCGTAAGCAGACATCTCTTCACGCGGACCGGCAGCCGATTCCTGCATCAGGTTCAGGATGTGGATACGAGCTTCCTTAGCCTGGGCCAGTGCAACCTGCATGATTTCCTTGGTGATGCCCTGGATCTTGATATCCATCTGCAGCGCGGTGATACCAGTCGTCGAACCGGCCACCTTGAAGTCCATGTCACCGAGGTGATCTTCGTCACCGAGAATATCGGTCAGCACGGCGAAACGATTGCCGTCCTTGATCAAACCCATGGCGATACCGGCGACGTGCGCCTTGAGCGGCACACCGGCGTCAAGCAGGGCCAGACAGCCGCCGCAAACAGATGCCATTGAGGAAGAACCATTGGATTCGGTGATTTCCGAGACCAGACGCATCGAGTAGGAGAAATCTTCGGGCTTCGGCAGCACGGCGAGCAGCGCGCGCTTGGCCAGACGGCCGTGACCAATCTCGCGACGCTTCGGCGTACCGACACGACCGCATTCGCCGGTCGCATACGGGGGCATGTTGTAGTGCAGCATGAAGCGGTCACGGTATTCACCAGCCAGCGCGTCGATGATCTGCTCGTCGCGGTTGGTACCGAGCGTGGCAACAGCCAGCGCCTGGGTTTCGCCGCGGGTGAACAGGGCCGAACCGTGGGTACGCGGCAGAACGCCAGAACGCATGGTGATCGGACGCACGGTACGCGTGTCGCGACCGTCGATACGCGGAGCACCGGAAAGGATGCGGCCACGCACGATGGAAGCTTCGATTTCGTGGAACAGGTTGCCGACGGTGTTTTCGTCCGGGGCGCCTTCAGCACCGGTACACAGCGCAGCAACGGCTTCGGCGCGGATGACCTTGACGGCTTGGCTACGCGTCTGCTTGACGGTGATGTTGTAGGCTTCTTCGAGCTTGGCAGCAACCAGGGCCGACAAGCTGGCAACCAGCGCTTCGTCCTTCGGTGCAGCTTGCCAATCCCATTCCGGCTTGCCGGCTTCTTCAACCAGTTCGTTGATGGCGTTGATCGCCTTCTGCGATTCGGTATGGCCGAAAACAACGGCACCGAGCATGATTTCTTCAGACAACTGATCGGCTTCGGACTCAACCATCAACACAGCCGACTCAGTGCCTGCAACAACGAGGTCGAGCTGGCTGGTCTTGAGCTGGCTCAGGGTCGGGCAGAGGACGTACTGACCGTCGATGTAACCAACGCGAGCAGCGCCAATCGGGCCATTGAACGGGACGCCGGAGATGGCCAAGGCGGCGGAAGCGCCGATCAGGGCAGGGATATCGGAATCAATTTCCGGGTTCAGGGACATCACGGTAGCGATGACCTGGACTTCATTGTAGAAGCCATCTGGGAACAGCGGGCGGATCGGACGGTCGATCAGACGGCAGGTCAGCGTTTCCTTTTCGGAAGGACGGCCTTCGCGCTTGAAGAAACCTCCAGGGATACGGCCAGCAGCGTAGGTCTTTTCCTGATAATCAACGGTCAGCGGGAAGAAATCCTGACCCGGCTTGGCGTTCTTGGCAGCCACGACGGTAACCAGAACCACGGTTTCTTCCATGGAAACGAGTACAGCACCACCAGCCTGGCGGGCGACTTCGCCGGTTTCGATGGTGACTTGATGGTCTCCATAGGCGAAGGTCTTTTTAACGACGTTAAACATAGCTTCCTTTCTCTCTCATCACAATTAACAACAATAACAATAGCTTACGATATCAACAAAGAACAACGGAACAACAAAAGCAAAAAAGCGGCCGGGAGATTTCCGGGCCGCTCTTCCTTGGCTACGGTCTAGCTTACTTCCGCAGACCGAGGCGGGTAATCAGGGTGCGATAACGCTCGACATCCTTGCCCTTCAGGTAGTCAAGCAGCTTGCGACGCTGGGAAACCAGGTGCAGCAGACCACGACGGGAGTGATGATCCTTGGAATGCTCTTTGAAGTGCGGAGTCAGGTCGTTAATGCGTGCGGTCAGCAGCGCAACTTGCACTTCCGGAGAACCGGTGTCACCCTTGGACTGAGCGTAATCGGCGACGATGGACGCCTTGTTTTCGGTGGTCAATGCCATTTCAAACTCTCTTTCATTGATGCGACGCTGCCCCAGTTTGATAGAGCCGGCGCCAGTTAGAAAATTCCGTCAAAAACGGAAAGCAAAAGATTATAACAGTTTAATCAGCCAGTTGAACCAGCCTTTTTGGCCAAAGCAAATCACCATGACCCGGCTCGCCAACACCGATCAATCGGCCCTCGGCGTAGACGCGAATTTTTCCAGCCAACCCTGCCGGCAAGCTAACTGGATTACCATGACGGAAGCGTTCAGCCTCCGGCCCCTCAACAGAAACAATCGGCAAAGATTGCAGCAGGGCGTCTACAGGTAATAGACACGCCATTCGAGCCACTTCATCCTGTGATTCGAGGTCAGCCAGCGTAACCGCCCTATCGAGGCGAATATCGCCCACCACGGTTCGACGCAGCGCGGCCAGATGCGCTCCACACCCCAATGCCTTGCCAATATCAGCCGCCAGCACACGAATGTAGGTGCCCTTGCTGCAGGCAACGCGCAACGTCAGCGAATCACCCGCAAAATCGAGGCAATCGATGGCAAAAATAGTCACTGCTCTCGGCTCGCGCTCAACTTCGATTCCCTGTCGTGCCAATTCATAGAGTGGCCGACCATTTCGCTTCAAGGCAGAGTGCATGGGTGGGATCTGCTGAATGTCACCAATAAATTGGGGCAGCACTTCAGAAATCTGCCCCAATTGGACATCGACAGCAGCTGTCGACGTCACCTGCCCCTCGGCGTCACCTGAATCAGTCGTAATGCCAAGCTTGACAACGGCTTCATAGGTCTTGTCGGCATCAAGCAGATCGGCGGAAAACTTGGTTGCCTCACCGAAACACAATGGGAGCAGGCCGGTAGCCAGAGGATCCAGCGTACCGGTATGACCCCCCTTAGCAGCCGAAAAAAGGCGACGCGCCTTTTGCAAGGCATCGTTGGAGGTCATGCCCAGCGGCTTGTCGAGCAAGAGAACGCCATCGACCTGTTTCCAGGTCCTTTTGAATTGCATCGGGGAATTACTCTTCCGGCGTCTGGTCGCTGAGCGCGTTGGCTTGATCAATCAGCAACGACAGGCTGGTACCACGCTCGATAGAGCTGTCGTAGACGAAATGCAGCTCCGGCAGGGTATGGATATGTATACGCTTGCCTAGTTCGCGGCGCAGGAAACCTGCTGCCCGCTTCAGACCACGTTCGATCTCTTCCAGGTGCTCTGAATTCAAGGTCGCGAAGAAGATCTTTGCATGTGCATAATCAGGTGTTAGCTCAACAGCTGTCAGGCTGACCATCCCAACACGCGGATCTTTAAGCTCCGTGCGAATCAAATCGGCCAGGTCGCGGCGCACTTGCTCCGCGACCCGATCACTACGCTGAAAACCCTTTTTCTTCATTACAGGGAACGCGCCACTTCCTGGATTTCGTACACTTCGAGCTGATCGCCGACCTGAATGTCGTTATTGCCACGCAGCGACAGACCACACTCGAAATTCGAACGGACTTCCTTGACGTCGTCCTTGAAGCGCTTGAGCGAATCCAGCTCGCCATCCCACTGAACCACGTGGTTGCGCAGCAGGCGGACGCGGGAATTGCGTTTGACGAAGCCTTCCAGCACATAGCAGCCAGCGATGGCACCAACCTTGGAAACAAGGAAGACCTGGCGAATTTCGACCATACCGGTAATCTGCTCGCGCTTTTCAGGCGACAGCATGCCGGACAACGCAGCCTTGACTTCATCAACAGCATCGTAAATCACGTTGTAATAACGGATATCGACGCCGAAGCTCTCGGCCAGCTTGCGCGAACCGGCATCGGCACGAATGTTGAAGCCGATAATGACTGCACCAGAGGCCTGAGCCAGATTGACGTCGGATTCGCTGATTGCGCCGACTGCGCCGTGAATGATCTGAACTCGAACTTCCTCGTTCGACAGCTTGGACAGCGTCTGAACCAGAGCTTCCTGCGAACCTTGCACGTCTGCCTTGACGATCAGCGGCAGGGTCTTGATCTCGCCCTCTTCCATCTGCTGGAACATGTTTTCCAGCTTGGCGGCTTGCTGCTTGGCAAGCTTGACGTCGCGGAACTTACCCTGACGGAACAGGGCAATTTCACGGGCCTTCTTTTCGTCGGCGAGCACGATGGCTTCTTCACCGGCAGCAGGCACGTCGGAAAGGCCGAGAATTTCAACCGGAATCGACGGACCAGCTTCATTGATCGGCTTGCCATTCTCATCAAGCATGGCGCGGACACGACCAAAGACCTGGCCAGCCAACACGATATCGCCACGCTTCAAGGTACCAGACTGAACCAGCATGGTCGCCACCGCACCACGGCCCTTGTCGAGACGTGCTTCAATGATCAGACCCTTGGCCGGAGCATCTTTCTGCGCCGTCAGTTCAAGAACTTCAGCTTGCAGCAGAACCTGTTCGAGGAGTTCGTCGATACCGGTACCCTTCTTGGCTGAAACTGATACGAAGGGCGAGTCGCCGCCGTATTCTTCAGGAATAACGCCTTCGGCAACCAGCTCCTGCTTGACGCGATCCGGGTTGGCATCCGGCTTGTCGATCTTGTTGACCGCCACAACCAGCGGCACACCGGCCGCCTTGGCGTGATGGATCGCTTCCTTGGTCTGCGGCATCACGCCGTCGTCTGCTGCGACCACCAGGATAACGATGTCGGTTGCCTTGGCACCACGTGCACGCATTGCCGTGAAAGCTTCGTGACCCGGGGTATCGAGGAAGGTGACCATGCCACGGTCAGTTTCGACGTGGTAGGCACCAATATGCTGGGTAATGCCGCCGGCTTCACCGGAAGCAACCTTGGCACGACGAATGTAGTCGAGCAGCGAAGTCTTGCCGTGGTCGACGTGACCCATGACGGTAACGACCGGGGCGCGATGTTCGAGCGGCACATCCTTGTGCTCGGCATGCTCTTCCAGGAAGGCATCCGGGTCATCAAGCTTGGCGGCAAGCGCCTTGTGGCCCATTTCCTCGACCACGATCATGGCCGTTTCCTGATCAAGCACCTGATTGATGGTGACCATCGAACCCATCTTCATCATGGCCTTGATGATCTCGGTGGCCTTGATAGCCATCTTGTGAGCCAGATCGGACACGGAAATGGTTTCAGGAATATGGACTTCACGCACCACCGGCTCGGTCGGTGCCTGGAAGCTGCCCTGGCCATCGTCAACCTTGTGTGATTTCTTGTGGCCGTGGCGATTGTCTTTCCAGCCGCTGCCAGAATCCGAGCCCCGCGTCTTGATGGCGCCCTTCTTCTTGCCGTCATCAGCTGCACGACCGCCCTTCTCACCCTTCTTGCCCGGGGTCTCCGGCTTTTTATGCAGCGTGCCTTTTTCAGCACCCTCACCGGATTTCACCTGCGCAGCAACCTGGTTCTTTGCCAGTTCGGCCGCCTTGGCAGCTGCAGCGGCTGCTTCAGCCTGCTGGCGCATCTGAACCAACTGGGCTTCACGGGCCTGCTTTTCACGCAGCTCGCGCTCCTGAATCTCGCGCAGCTGGTTGTAACGACGTGACTCTTCCTCACGCGCCTTCAATTCTTTCTCGCCAATGATCGAGGCACGGGTCGGCGGCGCAACCGGCGCAGCCATCTCAACGACAACCTCTACGGAAGGCTCGACTGGAGCTTCCACCACCGGCTCGGGAACAACTTCGACCACCGGCTCGGGGATCACTTCGACAACCGGTTCCGGAATGATCTCGACCACCGGCTCAGGAACCACTTCAGGTGCATTAATCTCTTCAGGCAGCGCACTGGAAACTTCCAGCTCGGCCTCTGGCGCATGCTCGCCGAGTTCGCGCTTGACCAGCACGCGCTTCTTGCGCACCTCAACCTGAACGGTACGGGCGCGACCATGCGAGTCAGTCGCCTTGATTTCGGAAGTCTGCTTGCGAGTCAGGGTAATCTTGGTCTGTGACTCGTCACCATGCGCACGGCGCAGGTAATCGAGCAGCCGGGTCTTATCCTGATCGGTCAGCGAATCGCCGGCATCGGACTTGCCAACGCCAGCCTTGCCCAATTGCTCGAGCAGGGCCGCGACCGGCATCTTTAGTTCAACGGCAAATTGTGAAACTGTTGTTGCGGACATACTTGCTACCTCCCGCTCACTCGAACCAGTGAGCCCGTGCCTTCAGGATAAGATCCTTGGCACGCTCATCGTCAATGCCGGTCATTTCCGTCAATTCATCAACTGCCAATTCCGCGAGATCGTCACGCGTCTTGACATCGTGTCCGGCCAGTTTGGCGGCCAGTTCCTTGCTCATGCCTTCAAGACCAATCAGGTCCTCGGACACATTTTCCAGTTTTTCTTCAGTCGCGATAGCCTCTGTCAGCAGGACATTACGAGCACGATTGCGCAGCTCGTTAACGATTTCCTCATCCAGACCATCGATTTCCAGCATTTCTGCCAGCGGCACGTAGGCCACTTCTTCCAGCGACGAGAAGCCCTCTTCGATCAGCAGGTCGGCGAGTTCTTCGTCAATATCCAGCTTTTCCATGAAGACGACGCGCGTCTCTGCATGCTCTGCTTCCGACTTCTTGGCCGACTCGTCCTGCGTCATCAAATTGATGGTCCAGCCAGTCAGCTCTGAGGCCAGACGAACATTCTGGCCGTTGCGACCGATGGCGATGGCGAGGTTATCCTCATCCACCACCACATCCATCGCATGCTTTTCCTCATCGACCACGATGGAAGAAACCTCAGCCGGCGACAGTGCACCGATGACGAACTGAGCCGGATCGGCAGACCACAGCACGATATCGATATTCTCGCCGCCGATTTCGTTGCGGACTGCCGTGACGCGGGAACCGCGCAGGCCGACACAGGTACCGATCGGATCGACACGCGGATCGTTCGACTTGACGGCAATCTTGGCACGCAGGCCGGGATCGCGGGCACAAGCCTTCAGTTCCATCAGACCATCGGAGATTTCCGGCACTTCCATATCGAACAGCTTGATGACAAATTCCGGAGCGGTGCGTGACAGGATAATTTGCGGACCACGCGCATTGCGATCAATACGCAGCAGATAGGCACGAACACGGTCGCCAATACGCAGATTTTCCTTTGGAATCATCTGGTCACGCGGCAGCATGGCTTCGATCTTGCCAGCTTCGATGATGGCGTTGCCACGCTCCATGCGCTTGATGGTACCGGAAACAACATGTTCGCCGCGACTCAGGAAGTCGGCCAGAATCTGCTCGCGCTCAGCGTCACGGATCTTCTGCAGAATCACCTGCTTGGCGGCCTGGGCACCGATACGGCCGAAGTCGATCGGCTCCAATGGCTCTTCCAGAGAGTCACCGGACTCGATTTCCGGATCAGCCTTCTGAGCCTCGGACAGCGGAATTTCCAGGAATTCGTTGACGTATTCGTTATCCGGCACAACCTGCCAGCGACGGAAGGATTCGAAACTACCAGTATCGCGATCGATTGAGATACGAACATCGGCCTCGTCATGGATACGCTTTTTGGTCGCTGACGCGAGGGCCAGTTCAAGGGCACCAAAGACGATGTCCTTGCTGACGTTCTTTTCGCGGGCCAGAGCATCGACCAGCAGCAAAATTTCACGGCTCATGGGCTAAAACCTCCTAGTCCTTCAGTCGAAACGAGGCACCAGACGTGCCTTCTCGATATTGGTGAATTCCAGTTCCACATCATCTTTTTCCAGGCGCAAACCAACCTTGCCGTCTTTGAAGCCGAGCAGCTCACCCTGGAAATTGCGGCGTCCGCCTTGAGGAATACGGACCTTGATTTGAATATCCTGGCCGGAAAATCGCTCAAAATCTTCAGCCTTCTTGACGACTCGATCGAGCCCCGGCGAAGAGATTTCAAGACGATCGAAATCGAAATTCTCGACTTCAAAAACACGCGTCAGCTGATTGGAGACCTTGGCACAATCTTCAACATCAATACCGGTTTCTTTCGCCGGCGCATCGATGAAGACGCGAATCGTACGACCGCGCGGCGACATCTCGACATCAACGAGTTCATAACCCAGACCAACAACAGTTGTTTCAAGCAGCGTGTTTAAATCCATAGCCACAAATAAAAAATGGGCGAAACGCCCACATCACAATAAAAGATGCCCGCCAGAAACAACGGGAGGAACAAACCCGTGAATTATAACGAGTTTATTCCTCTCAGTAAATCGATTTACGTGCTTTCAGGGCCTTTTCGCTGCGCCGATGGCATGTTTTCAAGTTCGCGCATCAGCATTTTTACTTCCACGTCTTTCAACTCGCGAGCCATGCCACGTTTCAATTGCGGTGGCAGGACGAACGGGCCATAGCGAACACGGATCAATCGGCTGACCGTACAACCGACCGCCTCGAACATGCGACGGACCTCGCGGTTACGCCCCTCGGAGATCGTCACTCGATACCAGTGATTTGCGCCCTCGCCACCACCATCGTGCAAGGTACCAAAATTGGCCCGACCATCTTCCAGTTCGACGCCGTGCAGCAATTTCTGCTGGGCCTCCATGGTCAGTTCGCCAAGCACACGCACGGCATATTCGCGAACCAGCTCGGAGCTCGGATGCATCAATCTATTGGCCAGCTCACCGGAGGTGGTGAATAGCAACAGGCCAGAGGTATTGAAGTCGAGACGACCGACATTGATCCAGCGCCCACCGCGCATACGGGGTAGCGCCGCAAACACCGACGGACGACCATCCGGGTCATCGCGCGAGACGATCTCGCCTTCTGGCTTGTGATACATCAGGACGCGAGGCGGACGGGTGCTCCCAGTAAACCGGATATTGATCAGGCGGCCACCAATCTTGACCTTGTCGGAATTCACGACAGATTGGCCAATCGTAGCAACAACGCCATTGACGCTGACCTTGCCAGCAGCAATCCACTCTTCCATTTCGCGACGCGAACCAACTCCCGCCTCAGCCAGTACCTTCTGTAAACGCACTGGTTTGGCCTCAGCAAGCGGCCGCCCGTCACGGGCAACATTGCCGCGATTAGCTCGCCCACCGGTATTGGGCGCCGGCTTCCTGCGCGGCGCAGGTTTGGCTGCCTGCGCTTCACCCGGCGGCTGATCGCGCTGCGCAGTGCGACCGCGTGGTGGCGAGGCATCACGACGACTGCTTTCTTCTGATCGGTGCTCGGAAGCCCCCTCTGGTTTGTTCGATTGACGGAAAGGTGTGCGTTTTGTTTTCATTGTTCCAGCTCCAGTGTCTGGCTGATTTGTTCTAACGGCGGCAGTTCGCTGACGCTTCTGAGACCGAGATCATCGAGAAATTGTTTGGTCGTGGCAAACAGTGCCGGCCGGCCAGGCGTGTCGCGATGACCAACAACGTCGATCCAGCCACGCTCTTCAAGGGTTTTGACAACGTTTGTGTTAACCGCGACGCCACGAATTTCTTCGATATCACCCCGTGTTACCGGCTGACGATAGGCGATGATGGCCAAGGTTTCAAGGACGGCACGCGAGTATTTTGGCGGCCGCTCGGGGTTCAAGCGCTCAATATATGGCAGGTATTCGGCCCGCGTCCGGAAGCGCCAGCCAGAAGCAAGCTGAATCAGCTCGGCCGGCCGCTCGGCCCAATCCTCGCGGAGCTCGTCGAGCAGCTTGCGCAAGGTATCGGTCGACAATTCTTCGTCGAACATTTTTTTCATGTCGCTGGGCGTCATCGGCTCGCGAGCCGCGAGCAATGCTGCCTCAAGCACTCTCTTGACTTGACTCGGTTCCACCTTGATGCACTCGGACGTAAATCGGTTGAAAGGCTTCGGCTTGGGTAATTTCTATCAGTTTTTCGCGCCCCAGTTCAAGCATGGCAATGAAATGGACAACCAGCCCTGGCACGCCCATTTCCGGATCAAACAGGGTTTCGAACTGAACGAAGCCGCCCTTTTCCTGCAAGGCGCGCAGGATGATGCCCATGTGCTCACGCACCGACAACTCCTCGCGACCAATTTTGTGATGCTTCTTTAGGCCAGCCTGGCGGACCACCGCCATCCATGCTTCCTTGAGATCGTCGACTGACACGTCGGGCTGCCGTGCCAGCAAGGATTTCTCGACCAGGGTTTCAACCCAGAAGAACTCGCGCTCGGCCTGCGGCATTTCGTTCAGTTTCTGGCCGGCCAGCTTGATCTGCTCATATTCCATCAGCCGGCGGACCAGCTCGGCGCGCGGATCCTCGGCATCGTCGCCCTCCCCCTGCTTCGGCCGTGGCAAGAGCATGCGCGACTTGATTTCAATCAGCACCGCAGCCATCACGAGATAATCGGCGGCCAACTCGAGATTGGTGGCCCGCATCGCTTCGACGTAATCGAGATATTGCCGGGTCAGCGGCGCCATCGGAATGTCGAGGATATTGATGTTGGCACGACGGATCATGTACAGCAGAAGGTCGAGCGGCCCCTCGAAGGCATCGAGCATGATGGCCAGCGCATCCGGCGGGATGTACAGGTCAAGCGGCATCTGCTCCATGGGTTCGCCATAGATACGGGCTACCGGCTCGAAAAGGGGCGCCGTCAGACCGATTTCGAGCGTTTCTGCATCAGCGATCATCTCACGAGGCCGCGGCGCGGCCCTTGCCCTTGTAGTGCAGATGCAGATTGCGGAAATAAATAATCAAGCCAAGCCCCTGTCCGAAGATGAAGACCGGATCGTTGCGATGGATGGCATACACTGTCAGCACCAGGCCGCCGAGAATACTGAAATACCAGAAAGCGACCGGCACAACGACTTGCTTGGCCTTCTCACTTGACCACCACTGGACAAGAAAGCGCATCATGAATAGCCCCTGTCCGCCAAAACCGATGGCGATCCAGATCAGCGCTTCCCAGTCGTAACCGAACATCAGTTGTATTCCAGCCCCATCGACTCACGGACATCGCGCATGGTTTCACGGGCATATTCACGCGCTTTTTCGCAACCATCAGCAATGATGTTCTTGACCAGCGTCGGATCGTCCAGATAAATCTGCGCCCGCTCGCGCATCGGTACCTGTTCTTTCAGGATGCCATCGATGACCGGCTGCTTGCACTCAATGCATCCAATACCAGCGGTCTTGCAACCCTGCTGCACCCATTCCTTGGTGCTGTCATCAGAGTAGACCTGATGCAGTTGCCAGACCGGGCAGCGCGCCGGATCACCCGGGTCGGTGCGACGCACGCGATTAGTATCGGTCGGCATGCTCTTCACCTTCTTGGCGACCGATTCCTCGGATTCGCGCATGGTGATGGTGTTGTGATACGACTTGGACATCTTCTGTCCATCCAGGCCGGGCATCTTGGATTCCTCGGTCAGCAAATAGCCCGGTTCGACCAAGATCATCTTGCCGGTACCTTCGAGGAAACCGAACAGGCGCTCACGGTCGATCGCCGACATGTGCTGGATTTCATTGAGCATGGCCTTAGCCTGCTCGACAGCTTCCTTGTCGCCGTTCTGCTGAAAACGGGTACGCAGTTCTTCGTACAGACGTGCCTTCTTGCTACCCAGCTTCTTGACGGCTTCGCGGGCCTTGTCTTCGAAACCCGGCTCACGGCCATACATATGATTGAAGCGGCGGGCCAGCTCACGGGTGAATTCAACGTGCGGGATCTGGTCTTCGCCCACCGGCACCTTGTCGGCGCGATAAATCAGGATGTCCGCGCTCATCAGTAGCGGATAGCCGAGGAAGCCGTAGGTCGTCAGATCCTTGCCTGCCAGCTTTTCCTGCTGGTCCTTGTAGGTCGGCACTCGCTCCAGCCAGCTCAGCGGCGTCATCATTGACATCAGCAGATGCAATTCAGCGTGCTCCGGCACCTTTGACTGAATGAACAGCGTCGCCTGATTCGGATCGACGCCAGCCGCCAGCCAGTCGATGACCATGTCCATCGAGGACTTCTCTATACCCAGCGGATTGTCGTACTGGGTGGTCAGCGCATGCCAGTCAGCGACAAAGAACAGGCAGGGGTACTCATGCTGGAGCTTGACCCAGTTCTTGAGAACACCGTGATAGTGGCCGAGATGCAGCGACCCGGTTGGGCGCATGCCAGAGAGAACACGTTCTGCGTACATAGATTATTTAGTAGAGGCCAAAAATTAACTCGATCGCCCGGGCTGACAAAACAACCAGCGGGTTCATCACAGCACCGAGGATACCGGTGAATAACAGGAGCAGCAAAATCGGAAACCCCCAGCGTTCGAGCTGGGCAAACTTCCATGCCATCTGATGTGGCAGCAGGCTAACTGCAATGCGACCACCGTCAAGTGGCGGCAAGGGCAACAGATTGAGCACCATCAGTACGCAATTGACCATGATGCCGATCTTGCTCATCTCAGTGAGCGGCAGCGTAAATTCGCTACTTGGCAGCAACCAAGCCAGCTTGAGCAGAGCAGCCCAGGCGAAAGCCATGAAAAGATTCGCCCCGGGACCGGCGGCAGCCACCCAGAACATGTCCTGTTTGGGTTTGCGCAGGCGGCTGAAATCGACCGGAACCGGCTTGGCGTAACCGAACAGGAAGGTGCCCCCTGAAAACAGCAGGATCGCGATGGGGATAATGATGGTACCGACCAGATCGATGTGCCGTAGCGGGTTCAGGCTGATGCGCCCCTGCATCCAGGCCGTCGGATCACCGAAATGGCGTGCCGCGTAACCGTGAGCCGCTTCATGCAAGGTGATTGCGAAAATCACCGGCAGCGCAGATATCGCCAACGTCTGGATCAGGCTTTCGAGCATAGTCCTCTTTAGCTCAGACCGAAGACTTCGAGCGGACCACGCCCGGCGCGGATCAATTCCGGCGCCGAACCGGTCAGGTCGATGACGGACGTTGGCTCGGTACCACAGGGACCTGCATCGAGAATCAGTTCCAGTTGATCCTCAAGACGATCCTGAATTTCCCATCCTTCGGTCAACGGAAACTCGTCGCCCGGCAACTGCAGCGTGGTCGTCAACAGGGGCTCATTCAATTCCTGAAGCAAGGCAAGCGCCACGGGATGATCGGGCACACGCAGACCGATGGTCTTGCGTTTCGGATGCATTACCCGGCGTGGCAATTCCTTGGAGCCTTCCAGGATAAAGGTATAGCTGCCAGGCGTCGCAGCCTTGAGTAGACGGTATTGCGCGTTATCGACCCGGGCAAAATGGGCAATTTCAGAAAGATCGCGGACCATCAGCGTCAGGTGGTGGCGATCGTCCATCTGACGAATCAAGCGAATCCTGTCCAGGGCTTCCTTGTCACCAAGATGGCAACCCAGAGCGTAGCAGGAGTCAGTGGGCAAGGCGACAATAGCACCATTGCGAATGAATTCAGCCGCCTGGACGAGCAGACGTTGCTGCGGAGATTCAGGATGAATATTGACAACACGTGCCATGTTAGAACACCAGGCGCCAGACCGGTTTCAGGTCTTCAGGCAATTGAGGAAGTTTACCAAGATCAACATAACTCTCTTCCGGACCATGGAAATCAGAGCCGCGCGACGCATGGAACTCATAATGACGCGCCAGGCGGGCAAAATGCATCACGTGATCCGGTGAATGGCTGCCGCAGGTCACTTCGATACCGCGCCCGCCGACATCCTTGAAATCATCGAGGAAGCGACGCATGTCGGCGCCGGACATCTTGTAGCGCCCAGGATGGGCGACGACGGCCACACCACCGGCACCGGTGATCCAATTGACGGCTTCTTCGAGCGTTGCCCAGCGATGATCAACGTAGCCCGGCTTGCCGGGCGTCAGATAATGCTGAAAGACACCGGACATATCCTTGGCGATGCCGATCGAAACCATGTAACGCCCGAAATGCGCCCGAGAAATCAGGCTGGGGTTAGTCACGAAGCACAAAGCGCCTTCATAAACACCGGGAATGCCAATCGCCGCCAGGGCATCACCCATGCGTTTCGCCCGCTCGACACGCCCAACACGAAGCTCATCAAGGCCGCCGGTCAGTGCTGCATTGGCCGCATCGAAACCGAGGCCGACAATATGGATCGGAGTACCGCGCCACTCAATGGAGATTTCGACACCATTGATGAAGCTCATGCCGACTTCTTCAGCAGTCGCTCTGGCCGTGGCCAGACCACCGATATCATCGTGATCGGTCAGTGCCCACAGATCGACACCATTCTCTGCCGCGCGTCTAGCCACCACTTCGGGCGGCAGCAAGCCGTCGGAAACGATGGAATGGCAATGAAAGTCGAAATTGGCAGGTATCACAGGCAAGCGATTGAAGGCAAACGAAGAGTTTAGCACGAAGGAGGCCATGGCCCGGACTCCCTTGTGCAGTGCAGCAGGTTGATTAGACCGGTGCATCCCGCTATAGTGCCTCCCGTTCCGTGGGAGAGCGCAGATCCGTCTGCCGCCGAAGGCGCAATTTCACCCGAAAACGCTCAGGCAAAAGGACCGCGGAACCGAAATGGCTTGCCATTTCGAAACTCTGGAGAGCGGCGTTAACAGCGCCCACCGATGGGGCAAATCTCTCAGGTATCGAGGACAGAGGGGTGAAACGCAAGATGTGTATCTTTCGTTTCACCCCTTTTTCGTTTCCAGAAATGGCTTTAAATAAAGCCTGTAAAGGACTGATATGCTGAAGAAAACGGTTTTGAATTCCGCTCACCGTGCGATGAACGCCCGGATGGTCGATTTCGGTGGTTGGGACATGCCGGTGAACTACGGTTCGCAGATCGAGGAGCACAACGCAGTCCGCAACAATTGCGGCATGTTCGACGTTTCGCACATGTGCCCGGTTGATGTCGTCGGCCCCGATTGCCGCACTTTCCTGTCCCGCCTCGTCGCCAACGATGTCGCCAAGCTCAAGGTTTCCGGCAAGGCGCTCTACGCCGCCATGCTCAATGAGGCCGGCGGCGTCATCGACGATCTGATCATCTATTACCTGACCGATACCTGCTTCCGCATCGTGGTCAATGCCGGCACTGCCGAAAAGGATCTGGCCTGGATGCAGACCAAGGTCGCCGAATGGAAGCTCGACGTGACCATCACCCAGCGCCGCGATGGCGCCAACAACCTCGGCATCATCGCCGTGCAGGGCCCGAACGCCCGCACCAAGGTCTGGGAAGTACTGCCCCAGGCCAAGGCCGCAATTGCCGACCTGAAGCCCTTCTTCGCCGCGGAAGTCGATCAGTATTTCATCGCCAGCACCGGCTACACCGGTGAAGACGGCTACGAAATCATGCTGCCGGCCGGCGAAGCCGAAGCGCTGTGGAACAAGCTCAATGCCGCCGGCGTCGCCCCCTGCGGCCTCGGCGCCCGCGATACGCTGCGCCTCGAAGCCGGCATGAATCTTTACGGCCAGGATATGGACGAGACGGTTTCCCCGCTCGACGCCGGTCTGGCATGGACGGTTTCGCTGAACACCGACCGCGACTTCGTCGGCAAGGCTGCGCTGGTCGCCAATGGCCAGCAGAAGCAGTTCCTCGGTCTGGTCCTGCTCGACAAGGGCGTGCTGCGCGGCCACCAGAAGGTCATGACCAAGCAAGGTGATGGTGAAATCACCTCCGGCAGCTTCTCGCCGACGCTACAGCAGTCCATCGCCCTCGCCCGCCTGCCGCTCGGCGTGCAGATCGGCGATGAAGTCGAAGTCGATATCCGTGGCAAGGCACTCAAGGCCAAGGTCACCAAACCCGTATTCGCCCGCAACGGCAAAGCAGTTCAGTAAATTCAACCCATTCAGGAGAAAACCATGTCCAACGTCCTCGCCAATCTCAAGTACGCCGCCTCCCACGAATGGATGCTGCTCAACGCTGACGGCACCGTCACCGTCGGCATTACCGATCACGCCCAGGAAGCGCTTGGCGACCTCGTTTTCGTCGAACTGCCGGAAGTCGGCGCCCATTACGATGCCGAGAAGGAAATCGCTGTGGTTGAGTCCGTCAAGGCCGCTGCCGACGTTTACGCCCCGATCGCCGGCACTGTCACCGAAGTCAATCAGGCTGCTGCCGATGCGCCGGAATCGGTCAATCAGGACGCCTACGCCGCCTGGCTGTTCAAGATGACCCCGGACAACGCCGCCGACCTCGACAAGATGCTCGACGCCGCCGCCTACCAGGCCGTTGCTGACGCCGCCTAAGCAAGGACTGTCCATGCCGCTCAATCAACCACTCTCCGCGCTGGAACAGCACGACGAGTTCATCGGTCGTCACATCGGCCCCTGCACCACCGAGATGACCGCCATGCTGGCCGCCATCGGTGCCGACAGCCTGGAACAGCTGATCGACCATACCGTTCCTGCCGCTATCCGCCTGCCAGCCGACCTGCCGCTGCCCGCGCCGCGTCGCGAACACGAAGCACTGGCTGATCTCAAGGCCATCGCCAGCAAGAATGTCGTGAACAAGTCCTGCATCGGCATGGGCTATTACGACACGCTGACGCCCAAGGTCATCCTGCGCAACGTCATGGAAAACCCGGGCTGGTACACCGCCTACACGCCCTATCAGGCTGAAATCGCCCAGGGCCGCCTGGAAGCGCTGATGAATTTCCAGCAGATGGTCGTCGACCTGACCGGCCTGGAAATCGCCAACGCCTCGCTGCTCGACGAAGCCACCGCTGCCGCCGAAGCCATGACCATGGCCCGCCGCGTTTCCAAGTCCAAGTCCAACCGCTTTCTGGTCGATGCCAACTGTTTTCCGCAGACCGTCGATGTCGTGACCACCCGGGCCAAATATTTTGGCTTCGAACTGGTCATCGGCAAGCTCGACGACCACAAGGACGGCGACTTTTTCGGCGCCCTGCTCCAGTACCCCGGTGACAATGGTGAAGTCCGCGACCTGACCGATCTCATCGCCGGCCTCAAGGCCAAGGGCACGACGGTTGCCGTCGCTTCTGATCTGATGGCCTTGCTCCTCCTCAAGTCGCCGGGTGCCATGGGCGCCGACATTGCGCTCGGTTCCAGCCAGCGCTTCGGTATCCCTATGGGTTTCGGCGGCCCGCACGCCGCCTTCTTCGCCACCCGCGAAGCCTTTGTCCGCTCGATGCCGGGCCGTATCATCGGCCTGTCCAAGGATGCCCGTGGTAACACCGCTTACCGCATGGCACTGCAGACGCGTGAGCAGCACATCCGCCGCGAGAAGGCCAACTCCAACATCTGTACCTCGCAGGTGCTGCTGGCCAACATGGCCGGTATGTACGCCGTCTATCACGGCGCCGAAGGCCTGCGCACCATCGCCGGCCGCATCCATCGCCTGACCGCGATTCTGGCTGAAGGCCTGAAGCGCGCCGGCGTCACGCTGCTGACCAAACAGTTCTACGACACCGTGCATCTTGACCTCGGCGCCCGCGCTGAAACGGTCTATCTTGACGCACTGGCTGCAGGCTACAACCTGCGCCGGGTCTCGGCTGGCGTACTCGGCATTTCCTTCGACGAAACGACCACCCGTAACGATGTCGCCACCCTGTTCAAGCTGATTGCCCAGGTCACGCTCGACATGGAAGCCATCGACGCTCAGGTTGCAGCCGCCGACTCCGCACTGCCGGACGCGCTGATCCGCAGCGATGCCGTGCTCCAGCACCCAGTGTTCAACACGCACCACACCGAACACGAGATGCTGCGCTACCTGAAGTCGCTGCAGAACAAGGATCTGGCCCTCGACCACTCGATGATCTCGCTCGGCTCCTGCACCATGAAGCTGAACGCGACCAGCGAAATGATCCCGGTCACC